>CAZJCG010000010.1:19987-93743 GCA_964544545.1 uncultured Lentimicrobiaceae bacterium
CATTACAGGTGAACGCTGCTTTTATCTTCTGCTGAGCACACCGGCTGCGACAAGTCGTGGACAATTTTAATCGCCGAATCGCCGAATCAGCTAATTATCTAATTTTTATCTTCCCAAATTCTCATTGGCTAATCACCGAATCAGCTAATCATCACATTCTTAAATTCTTACATTCCCAAATTCTCAAAATCATCTCCCTTTTCCGGTTTTGTTTCTCGCTGATCCCGCAGAAAAGGTCGCAGATCACCGCAGATCTATTACTGGTTACGAAAACCAGGAAAATAAATTTGCCACGAATGCACGAATTAAGTCCGAAATAATTATTGGAAGTGTCACCCCATTACAGGTGAACGCTGCTTTTATCTTCTGCTGAGCACACCGGCTGCGACAAGTTATTGACAATTATAATCATCAAATCGCCGAATCAGCTAATCATCACATTTTTAAATTCTTAAATTTTTACATTCTTAAATTCTCAATTAGCTAATCACCGAATCAGCTAATCATCACATTCTTAAATTCTTAAATTTCTAAATTCCCAAATTCCCATATCATCCTTTATCTTTTTACTTTTATCTTTTATCTTGTCAAAGTGCTATCACCTTCTTTATCACAACCTCTTTCCCTGCCTGCACACGCACGAGGTATACACCGGTGTGCTTCGGATACCAGATGATTTCCGCAGTTCCATCCATTTTACCCTCAAAAGAGTCACAATTTTGTCTTCCCTGAAGGTCATAAACCGATACTGTGTAAAGGACCCTCGATGGGTACGTAATGACTATCCTGCTTTGATCTGTTACCGGATTGGGGGCGATCGAAACCTGCAAATTCCTGGCAGGAGTGGTTTGGATGCCATAGGGGTTTTCGACCTTGCGGGTCATATACAGCCTGGCCTCTCCGGCAGCAAGCGTCAGCGTGGTATCCGGATTTTGGACGGTGAGGGAATCGCCTGTCAGGTAATCGTACCAGGTGCCGGCAGAGTAGAAACCGGCTATCATGTTGCCGGAAGCGGTCCCGAAATTGCCAAGTACTACAGCCGCTAAAGTATCGTTGCGAAGTTTGATCTTTTTCATGGCCCCTGAAACATCGAGGCTGAAAGTGCGGGTTTCGAAAAGCGGGTTTTCAGTCCGGAGCTTGATGAGCGAAGTAAATGTATTATAAAGGCGCATCCTCCTGTATTGTGAAAGGTAATCCCAGCGGGGCGGTTTATTGTCGAGGCGTGAAGCGGAGGTTCCGCTGGGATAGTTGATTGAATAATCATATCCCTGCTCGCCAAACTGCCAGATCATCTTCGGTCCGGGGATCGTAAAAAAGAAGGTTGCTGCAAGGGCAGCACGTTTAAGGGCTGTCGATGTATCCTTCACCGAATAGTCTCCATTCACAACGCCTTCGGAAATGCACATAAACATTTGCCGTTCTTCGTCGTGGCTTTCCATGTAGCCGACCAGATGAGGCTGCATCCAGCCCCGGCTTGCATAGGAGCAATTGGAAAAGTTGCTTGCCGCTGTATTTCCTTTAGCGGCGTTTCCATACTGATAGTTCATATTCCCCCAGAGCAACATCCCTTTGGTCGAAAGTTCATTCTCTTCGGTATTGTCGGCAAAGTGTTCCAGAATGAGGACGGCGGCCGGGTTTGTCGCCTGGATCGTATCGTTGTATGCCGAAAGGATGCTGATACGGGAAGGATCATAATATCCCCAGGCGGTAGTGTTGCCAAGGGTGTTGTTTTGTGTGAATCCCTTCGACAGGTCGAAGCGGAAGCCATCCACCCTGAATTCGGTCAGCCAGTATTTGAGGATACGGCTTACATATTCCTTTGTGGCAGCCGATTCATGGTTCATGTCAAAACCAACATTAAAGTCGTGCTTAGCTATAGGATTATAGAACGGGCTTTCGGCAGAAGGCCGGTTGTTGGCGGCATCCCAGTAGAGCATCACATAGGGCGAAGTGCCGAAGGCATGGTTCAGGACAATATCCATGATCACGGATATCCCCTGCTGGTGACAGGCATCTATCAGTTCCTTAAATTTGTTCTCCGTTCCGTAATACTTATCCACGGCAAAATAATAGTTCGGATTGTAGCCCCAGCTCAGATTCCCTTCGAATTCGCTGACCGGCATCAGTTCGATGGCGTTAACACCCATTCGTTTCAGGTATCCGAGCGTATCGATCACCGACTGGAAGCTATGTTCGGTAGTGAAATCGCGGATCAGCAGCTCATAAATCACCAGGTCGGTGACTGAAGGCGGGGCAAATCCGCCGGTTTGCCAGGAGTATTGCGGTTTATCTGTCTGCAGGACGGTTGCTATGCCGCTTGTTTTACCGGCAGGATAACCGATCAGTCCGGGATAGGTTGCTTCGTCGATATACGTGTCGTTCCAGGGGTCACTTACCTTGGCAGCGTATGGATCACCAATCCGGACGGAACCGTCAACGAGGTACTGATAGATATATTCCTTACCGGGTATCAGTCTTCCGATGGGGCACCAGTAACGATCGCCATCGGGCGTCCGGTACATATAAAACTCCTCATCCGGAAGCCAGTTATTGAAGTCGCCGATCACAAAGGCGTATTCCTTAAGAGGGGCATAAAGACAGAGCACTACGCTGTCGTTCGCGATATAGTTGATCCCGTCGGTGATGCCGGCAGGCAGACCGGCGACGGTGACGTCGGGTCGCACGTAAAAATAGAAAGAGTCGGCAACCATACCGGTATCGTTCAAAGCGACGGCTTTTACGAGAAACCGGCCATAAGCGTCAGGGGTGATCGACTGGTCAATTGTATTTCCGGTGGTGGAGGCAATCAGTGCGCCATTGGAATAGAGTTTCGTGGTATCGGCAAACGAGGAGGTAACGGATACTGCAAATGGCTGGTTGATTTGGGCGAAGATCAGGTTCTGATCTGGATTTGTGATTTTGACACTCAATCCTGCCGGGTAAACATCATAAAAGATATCGCCGCCGGTGGCAGTCTTGCCTTCGAGCCAGCTGCCGTTCACCTTAACTCCGGAACGGAAGACGAAAGCCAGCTGCAGAATCGTCTCATCGGCCGGAACACCATAATATTCCCGGATGGAAGGGGTGATTGTCAGTTTCCATTTATCGTTGCCCAGACTGGTCAGTTTGCAATCAGGTATGTTCACGCCCCAGTCGGCTTTCACATATCTCCAGTTCGACGATCCCGTGCTCAGGTTTGTGAGCACTCCGGTGTGAGCATAAACATCTCCCGTATAGCCTGCCAGTCCACCGTTTCCCTGGGTTGCATCAAAGATGACCTCAACGCCATCCAGATCGGTAGGCAAGGCCGGTGTGACTGTGATGAGCTGTGCTTTGGAGAGTAAGGAAAGAAATAGCACAACAACGGAAAGGGCAATGGTCTTTTTCATCGGCTTAGATATTGGGTTAATACAAAAGTATACTGAATCTTAACAGGTTTGCGAAGCAAAGCTGATTAGTTAATGAAGTATAAAAGACAAAAGATAAAAGTAAAAAGATAAAAGAACTTACTATGAATGGCCATGAATGACTATGAATAACCATGAATGACATGTGAGTTCTCCTCTGCCCTTCGCCCTATGCTGTTGAAAGACAAAAGATAAAAGGCAAAAGATAAAAGAACTTACGAGGAATGACAGTGAGTGACTACGAATGACTATGAATGACCATGAGTGACTATGAATGACTATGAATGATCCGCCAGCCGGCGGAAATGACACCTCTCTCCCTGCTCTCAGCCCTCAGCCCTTTGCTGTTCAAGCACGAAATGGTTCTCACAGATGGCTTGGATGAATTAATTCGGAATTTTAAAGGAATTTTCGGTTGAAATCATACATTTGTCTGAACCAATTCTTTTTAAAGTCACGCTCTATGGCAAAACGTCCCCGATTAAGTTTTTGGCAGATCTGGAATATGAGTTTCGGATTTCTGGGTATCCAGTTTGGTTTTGCCCTTCAAAATGCAAATGCTTCCAGGATACTTCAAACTTTTGGAGCTGAAGTTGACCACCTCAGCTGGTTCTGGCTGGTAGCCCCAATCACCGGCATGATCATTCAGCCGATCATAGGTTATTCGAGCGACAGAACCTGGAACAGGCTCGGCAGGAGGCGGCCCTATTTTCTCGCAGGGGCTATTCTCACAAGCACCGCTCTGATCCTGATGCCCAATGCACCTCATCTTGCCAGTTTCATAGCACCGATGTTCATAGGCGGTGGAATGCTGATGATCATGGATGCCTCTATCAACATTTCCATGGAACCTTTCAGGGCCCTGGTAGCCGATAAACTCCCCGAAGAGCAGCATACTCTCGGATTCTCTGTTCAGACCTTCCTTATCGGCATTGGTGCTGTTGTAGGGTCATGGCTGCCATACATCCTGGGAAACATTTTCGGAGTCTCAAAGGTAGCCACAGGACAAGGACTGGTCCCTCCCAATGTGGTATATTCCTTTTATACAGGCGCCGCTGTTTTACTGACATCCATACTTATCACTGTATTTACTACTTCCGAATACCCCCCTGAATACTACGACAAGGAGATTGAAGAGGAGAAGCCGAAAAAGGTGACTATCCCGAAAATTATGATGCAGCTTTTGCTGGTGCAGTTCTTCTCATGGTTTGCACTGTTTTCGATGTGGGTTTATACCACTCCGGCCATCGCGGATCATTTTTACAACAGCCCGGATCCAAATTCAACAGGATACCAGGAAGCAGGTAACTGGGTCGGAATTTTATTCGGTATCTACAATGGTGTTTCGGCAATGGTAGCATTGTTGCTGCCGGTCCTGGCCAAGCGGATAGGAAAAAAATACACTCATTCTATTGCACTCTGCATCGGAGGGCTTTCATTCCTTTCGTTCTTCATTATTCCCACTGCCAAAATGCTCATTATCCCGATGATCGGGATCGGAATTGCCTGGGGAAGCATTCTGGCTATGCCTTATGCCATGCTTGCCAGCAGCATTCCTGCAAAAAGGATGGGTGTTTATATGGGATTATTTAATATGTCAATCACTATTCCGCAGATCATCAGCGGAGTGTTCACGGGACTGATCCTGAAATACCTGTTTCATGAGAACTCAATGCTCTGCATCATGATGGCCGGTTGTTCCATGATACTTGGGGCTGTTTTTGCTCTTATCATCAAAGAAAAAAAACAAGCCTGAGAACGGACTTCAATCTTATTCAAGAATACGGATCATATCATAATTCATCCCATAGTATTCGAACTCACCCGGGATGACAAATCCGAATTTCCTGTAATAGTTCAGGGCCGGGAGGTTATTGCATTGAACGCCTCCCCAGAGGATGATACGTTTGAATCCCTTCATCACAAGATCGTCCAGCATAAACAGAAACAAGGCACTACCCAGTCCGTATCCCTGCCAGTTGTCGGCAACAGAAGGGGCAAACGTGCAATCGGTAAAGGGATCCGGTTCCAAACCGTATGAACGGAAACGGAATGCATCATGTTCCAGGTATCCTTTCTTTATTACCGAATAAGCAATAATAGCTCCGGAGTCGATATTCAAAGCAATGTAGCCCAGAATGTCATCCCTGTTCCCGTAAATTTCTTCCAGGCTTTTCCTGTCAGCAGGATGAGGCCCGAAACGTTTCCTGGTCGCTTCACCCAAATCAGCCAGATATTCACAAAGCAGGCCAATATCTCCCGGTTCAAGTCGCCTTAAAAGCAGCGGCTGGTTATTTATCCTGATCGGCAGCATGACTTCCCGAATCTGTTCTTTAGTCTCTGAAATGCTTTTTATTACAAAGATACCTGATTGCGCCATTCCGGAAACTGTCCGATTTTTTGGGGATTGATTGAACAACGGTTAAAAAAAATCCATTAACTTCATTTCCTTATTCAATATAATCTCCCGGTTTCAACGATTTTAATCTGCAGGGCTATGATAATCAATTTCGAGATACATTATAAAACACATCCCGGGCAACAACTCATGATCACAGGTTCGGTCCCGGCCCTTGGAAATGGTAATTATGAAAAGGCCCGGAAGATGGAGATGAAAAATATCTCTTCCGGTCTGTGGACAGCCAGAATTCAAACAGATAGCCAGGATTTCACCTATCGGTATTTCGTAAAAGACGAAAACTTCAACACCAATCTGGAAGAGTGGGGACCTGACCGCGTATTCAGGCATGAAGGTCGAAGCGCCGGAATCACTGTCCTGTCCGATCGTTGGCGTTCTCTTTCTGACCCGGAATTCGCCTTACATACCTCAGCCTTTACCCGTGCCATTTTCAGGGAGGTAACTTCTTTTGATGCTCCCCGGGTGAAAACTGCCGGAAAAGAGGGGTACGTTACCGTCTGTTTCAAACCGACGGTGATCCGGATCAAGTCCGGCCACAGGGTTGCTGTTGCCGGGAGTTCTAAAAGCATTGGCTCGTGGAAAGAAAACAAGGCACTGGTTCTCGGCAATCCAAACCACCCTCAGTGGGAAGGTGAAGTCAGCGTTCCTGTAAGCGACTTCCCTCTCTCATACAAATACCTCATCCAGGACGATAAAGGCAATACTCAGTTTTGGGAAAAGGCAGCGAACCGTTCCGTTTCCCTGCCGGAAGGAGATCTGCCGGATGTGATCGAGACAGGCGATGAACAATTTGACTTCCCGCGGTTTCCCTGGAAAGGAACCGGAGTTGCCATACCTGTTTTCTCGCTTCGCCGGAAGGATGGATTTGGGGTCGGCGAGTTCTCGGACATATCGCTGCTCGTCGACTGGGCTTCGGAGGTGGGTATCCGTATGATCCAGATCCTGCCTGTGAATGATACGGTTGCCAAACACTCCTGGCAGGATTCCTACCCGTATGCCGCCATCTCGGTATATGCCCTGCATCCCATCTATATTAATCTTCTGAAGATCGGTAAATTAAATTCCGTGATCAACCAGGAAATCATCGAGGCCCAGGGCAAGTACCTGAACTCGCTTGATAAGATTGATTATGAGGCAGTGATGGCGCTAAAATCCAGGTTTTTCAAGCTGATCTATGATCAGAGCAAGAAGAAATTCCTGCGCGATCCGGCATTTATCACATTCTTCAACGAAAACGAATACTGGCTGAAGCCCTATGCAGCCTTCTCCTATCTCCGCGATCTCTTCAATACGCCCGATTTCAGTCGCTGGGGAGAGTACAGCCAGCCTTCCGCCGAACTGCTTACGCACCTCACCGATCCGGAAGCAGCCCATTATGATGATATTGCGGTGCATTATTTTATTCAGTACCATGCGTATAAACAGTTGCATGAAGCTGCTGAATACGCGCGCTCTAAAGGAATTCTGCTGAAAGGCGATATCCCGATCGGGATCTTCCGCAACAGCGTGGATGCCTGGCTGCAGCCCCAGCTGTATCACATGGACCGCCAGGCCGGTGCACCGCCTGACGATTTTTCGGCCAAGGGCCAGAACTGGCGTTTCCCCACCTATAACTGGCAGGAAATGGCCATGGATAACTATGGCTGGTGGCAACAACGCCTGCGCCAGCTTTCGGGATATTTCGACGCCTTCCGGATCGATCATATCCTGGGCTTTTTCCGTATCTGGGAGATTCCTTCAACCCAGGTAGAAGGATTACTGGGCTATTTTAATCCCAGCATCCCCTATTACCGGGATGAATTGCAGAACCGGGGACTCTGGTTCGACGAAAACCGGCTTTGCCAGCCATATATCCGGGAACACTTCCTGTATGAACGGTTCGGGGACCTTACCGAACATGTGAAATACCATTACCTGGAGGAATACGCTCCCGGCTGTTACAACCTGAAAGAGGAATTCAACACCCAAAGCAAGGTAGAGAAGCAACTGGTGGTGGAGCCGGATGCCAGTGCCTGGATACGTAACCGTACTGAAAGGATCATCCAGGGTTTGTATTCACTGATTGCGGAAGTGCTCTTCCTTCCTGCCCCCGGCACCGGCGGAAACGGATTCTATCCCCGGAATGCTCTGCACTTCACCCGTTCGTATCAGGAACTCGACGGTCACGCCAAACACATCATCAACCAGCTCTACCTGGAATACTTCTACGAGCGCAATGAAGAATTCTGGCGCGGACAAGCCATGGCCAAACTGCCGGTTATCAAGAAGGCCACCAACATGCTGCTGTGCGGCGAAGATCTTGGAATGGTCCCGGCCTGTGTTCCCAGTGTCATGAACGAGTTGGGCATCCTGAGTCTGGAAGTGCAGCGGATGCCCAAAGACCCCAAGACCAGTTTCGGCCATCCTGCCTATTACCCCTATCTCTCGGTTGCCACGCCCTCATCTCACGACACATCCACGATCAGGGGCTGGTGGGAAGAGGACCCGCAACGTTCACAGAAGTTTTATTACGAGATCCTTGGAAATCACGGTCCCGCTCCCTACGAATGCTCTGCCGACATCGTGAAACAAATCATCGTTCAACACCTGTATTCCCCGAGCATGTGGGCCGTCTTCCCCATCCAGGACCTGCTGGGCATGGATGAGATTCTCCGTCTCCGCGATCCGCATGCCGAACGCATCAACAATCCGGGTAATCCAACCCATTACTGGCGGTACCGCCTCCATATCGACCTGGAAGATCTCATCCTGCAAACCGGCTTCAATGGCTTCGTGAGAGATTTGATCAGGAATGCCGGACGGCTCGAAATATATTAGCGTGAACCCCTGACAGGATTTGATATCCGGTTGGGGGTTATGTTTAGTTCGACTCCATTACCCAGTAGCCCCAGGCAGGCAATGTCAGGTCGAGGTTACTGCTGTTCAGCGTGAACTCCTTCTTGCTGAATACATCCGTATATTCCCCGTCGGCTTTGGAACTCTTCAGATTTAGCGTCACTTTTTCCGGGCTGAGGTTCACAATGACAACCACACGATGTTTGCCTTTTTCACGCATAAATGAAAGGACGCTGGCCGGCATGGTATTCTCCAGCGGAGTGAAGGTCCCGCCATAGGGAGGATTCCAGAGGGCTTCGTTTTCGTGCTTCAGCGTATTCAGGGTTTTATAGAATGGTGAAAGATCCTGATACTTCCAGTCGATACTATCCTTGATGAAGAACTGGAGCCGGTGGTTCAGCCCGGCCTCCTGTCCGCTGTATATGAGCGGCATCCCGGGAAGTACATAGGTCAGGACAGCGAAAGCATTCTGTCCGGCGCCAAATTTCTCTGTCACCGTTCCGTTCCATGAATTTTCATCGTGATTGGTAATGAAGTTCATCTTGAAAGCATCCTTCGGCATCACCGAATCTGCTTTTTGCTGCATCCTGATAAGTGACTGGACATCTCCGGTACCCTTGGCGATCTTCACCATGGCATCGTTGCACATACTCCAGTTGTAAGCAGCATCAAAGGCTTTGGTATATAGTTCAGGCTTATCTTCATTTTCGGCCAGCATGAAAACGGGTTTTACCTTCTCCAGCTCTGCACGGGCTTCATTCCAGAAATCTGCCGGGACTTCACCTGCCACATCGCAGCGGAAACCATCTATATCGCACTTTTCAATCCAGTATTTCATTGATGCGATCATAGCCTTTCGCATGTCCTGGTTGGCATAATTCAACTTGGCCACATCCGTCCAATCGAAGGCGGAAAGGATGTTCCCGAGGCTGTCCTGCATGTACCAGTCCGGGTGTTCCTTGATCCAGGGATTGTCCCAGGCGGTATGATTGGCCACCCAGTCGAGGATCACCTTCATACCCAGTTCATGGGCTTTGACAACAACAGCTTTAAAGTCAGCTTCCGTTCCGAATTCAGGATTTACTGCCTGATAATCCTGAACCGAATAATAACTGCCAAGGCTTGTGGTCATTCCTTCCGGGACTTTACGTTTTTCCAGTCCGATGGGATGGATCGGCATGAACCACAGGATGTCAACTCCAAGGTCTTTTAGTCGGGGCAGATGGGTTTCAAAGGCTTTGAAAGTGCCTTCGGGAGTGAACTGGCGGGTGTTCACCTCATAGATCACGGCACTTTTAACCCAATCGGGATACCTGGCCTTGATCTGCTCAGTGGGTTGTGTTTTGCACGACGTGAGGATCGCCATTACACCGGCAATCACCCCAATAATCAGGTGGCTCTTTTTCATGGTTTTATTGTTTAAGTGTGTGTGGTGTTGTATGAAAATTACTATTAAAGATCATAGTTCTTACGAGAATGAAGTAATCAAAGGTTACGGGGTTCCTGAATTTCGATGGTAACAGGCTTTCCGTTCCACCGGAAAAAGATCTCCAGCCATCCATCCTCGTAACGATAACATGATCGTTTCCTGCTAGTCCCATTGTCCTCCTTTATCTCCCGATGGTCGACCAATACCCTTCCGGGGATGCTGTTTCTCCTTACCTTAAAAGTTATCATCCTGGCCGAGGGCATCCCTTTCCACTTTCCGTGATGCGACAGCTGGATCGTAGTCACGGCGCCCTGTTTCTCACCCTGGTACTCAATGAGTTCGAAGTTATTATTCCCGAGGGCTCTATTATCAAGCCCGTCATCTTCGTACTGCGTAAACGACGACTTCCCGGAAGGATAGTACCGGATACAATATTCATCCGCCTTGTAATGATCTGTCGTAGTGATCGCACGGGTCATGGGGATGAAACTCCCGGCCTCTACAAATACAGGGATATCTTCGATGGTCAGCGGGTACACGATCCATTGCCTGCCGTTATATTCCATTCCCGTCCTGAAGTCGAACCAGTTTCCTTCCGGCAGATAAACCTTTCTTGATTTCAGCCCTTTCTCTGTTACCGGCGCAATGAGGATCCGGTCGCCCCAGAGGTATTGGTCGTTGATGGCTGCAGCAATGCTGTCGGATGGATACTCATAGAAGAGTGGCCGCATCAGGGGCGCCCCGGTAGTGGCATTCTGCCAGGCCAGCGAATAATTATAAGGAAGCATGCGGTACCGCAGTTCCATATAGTTCCTCACGATTTCCTGAGTCTTTTCGCTCCAGTAAACCGGTTCACTGGGAATGTCAGAACCGTGAGGCCTCAGAATCGGAGTGAATATGGCAAACTGCAACCAGCGTGTATAGAGTTCATCATCCGCAACACCCTGGGCGAAACCTCCCGCATCCGAATGGATGTATCCAAGTCCGCTGAGGCTCATGGTCAGCAGAAGAGGCAGTTGTGCCTGAAACCCTCCCCAACTGCGCGATACGTCTCCGGTCCATGGATAGGCAGAGTAACGCTGCGTACCGGCAAATCCGGAACGCTGCAGGTGGAATAAGCGCGTGCCGGGATATTCGCGGGTATATTTCTCAAAAAGCATCTTGTCCCAGTAATGCCCGTAAATATTATGTACCTCATCGGCTTTGCCATTCACATGATGTATATCGGAGGGATGGCTTTCAGGCTCGCCCAGGTCGCCCCACCACCCTGCCACGCCATTTTCCACCTGTTTCTTGTATTTACTCCAGAACCAGTCCCTGGCTTCAGGTTTGAAAATATCGATCAGGCTGCCGGTTCCAAAATAGAACTGTTTATCCAGGTACGGTCGGCCCAGGCTGTCGGTGACAAATACTCCCTTTTCAGCAGCATCATTCCAGTTGGCAACCGTATCGATCACATAAGGTTCTGTAATCAGAATCGTCTTCACACCCAGCTTTCTGAACCTGGAGATCATACCCTCCGGATCAGGCCAGGCTTTCCTGTACCAGTCGAGGTTGCCGAGATGCCCCTGAATGCTGTCGCCAAACCAATAAAAGTCAAGAATAATGGCATCCATCGGAAAATGCTTCTGCTGCATCAGTTTCACGATGCTATCTGTTTCAGCCTGGTTGCGATAAGCCATGCGGCTTTGCAGGTTGCCCAATGCCCACCGGGGCGGTAACGGCTGGCGCCCGGTTAGTTCTGTATAGGATTTCAGAACAGATGGCCAATCGCCGCCTGCAACAACAAAGTATCGCAACGTTCCGCCCAGGGTTCCCCATTCCATAATATCCGGTTCGGTCTTCCCTATATCGACATAGCCCTTCTGTGGATTGTCGAACAGCAGGGCATACTTCTCCGACGAGAAAGTGAGCGGCATGGAGTAGTTCAGCATGGTCGCACCCATCTCATACCCGTAAAACGGACGATTGTACAGCGGAAAGCGGTAACCGCGCCGGTCAAGGGATACTGCCCTCTCACCGGCTCCATAGATTGCCTCATCCTTCCCCAACTGAAAGCGCACACCCCGATTTCCGGGTTGTTCGAAAAAGCCGTCTTCTTCCCGAAGGATTGTGTCACCCTGATAAATGAATGCAAGACGATAGGGATCGTAATGGGCAAACACCGACAACTCACCGCTGCTGAGCAATTGTCCGCCCGGAAATGATTGTGTGTGAAGATCCGCCTGCCCCGGCTTCTGAATGACCGCATAGGAACTGTCGACAGCAGGTTCATCATCAGGAATAAAAGTAATCCCCATTACGGCTCCGGAATATGGCTCAATGAGCACGCTCCCCTGATCCGTGTAGACCATCCACCCGGTGATTCTCTTTTCGATCCTGATAATTTTGCGCTCCGGATTCTCTATTTTCTCCGTTATCTTTTCAGGAGGCTTGTATCCGTTGACAGGAACGGTGATGTCCTCGTTTCCGGCAGTCTTGGCCGCTATGGTTCCATCTGCATTCCGGAAGACAAATGCCAGCTGCTGAGCGACATCTTCATCTTTTAATTTATAGAACGACCGTATCTGCATCCTGAAGGAGTACAGGTCAGGACCCTCCCTTTGCATCAGGACTGCCGGATCGGCCTTGCCCCAGTTGCCAACCACATATTTCCAGTCATGCCCGTCGATACTCTTGTTGGTAATCACGCCTGTATGGAGGTACACATCGCCGGTATAACCCATGAGTGTCTTATTTCCTTCGGCAGCATTGAAATAGACTGTAACCTCTGCATCCACCGCCGGGTTTGCAGGCTGCAGCCTGACGACCTGGGCGAATGTATGAATGGCCGTCCCCAGTAAGAGTAAAAGGACAAATATCTTCTTCTGACTTTTATATATCATCATTCGTGGTATGAATTCTTAATCTGTGCCTGGCGGCTATGCCGGTTCTGTAAAAATATTGTTTATCACATTCAACATCTGGTTCTTACATGAGATCATCTGTTCTTCAGAGAAATTGCGCTCGCGGTGATGTTCTTACTGCTTTAACATGTAACCGGTTACACCCGAAAACTGGTTTGCCCCATAAGGGATGCCGCCATAAACTGTGTTTGAATCCGGGTGAGTGTGCCGGCAGTTAAGATGTCATGTTTATAGAACCTTTAAGTTCGTGGGTGACCGGATGGAAGTTTAACGGGACAATTCCAGTATCAGTACAGATTTTCCGGGAACCGTGATCTTATCCAGGTCTTTCAGGGTTTCTCCACTCAAAACATCCATGCCGCGCTTAAAACCTGACAGGTTCTCCTTGAATCGCTCAGTCGTCACCTTCCGTTCCTTGCTGTTGTTATTCATGATCACCATGACCGATTGTTTGTCTAGCACCCTGAAATAAACGTAAATACCATCTTCAGGGATGTAATGGATAAGGCTCCCCTGTTGCACAGCAGTGTTTGTTTTTCTCCAGTTCAGCAATTTCGGCAGGTACTCCGACACATCCTTCTGATCGCGCGAAAGGTTCGTCCCGGTGAACAGGTTCACTTCATCACCCGACCATCCTCCGGGAAAATCCCTGCGTTTGCCGGCATCACCTTCCAGGTTTCCGCGGTCGCTCAACGCCTCAGTTCCATAATAAACCATCGGTATCCCCCTGGTTGTGGCAAGAAATGCCAGAGCCATCTTTACGTTTTCGGCGGTTTTCACTACCTGGGTGATGCGCTCAATATCATGGTTATCGGCAAACAGGACCAGCCGGTTGGGATCGGAATAAAGGAAATCCTGACTGAGAATATCATACAGACGGGCTAGTCCGGTATCCCAGCCTTCATTTTCGGTGAAGGCCTTTTGGATCGCGAACATCAGAGGAAAGTCAAATACGTTGGTAAGATTGGAACGGTATCCGTTTTTATTGGGAGAGCCATCCAGCCAGTATGCCACCTGCGGCGGATTGTTCAGCCAGACTTCTCCCACTACGTTCAGGTTGGGATATTCTTCCCGCAGCCTCTTCATCCATTCGGCCATGAATGCCTGATCGGGATAAGGATAGGTATCCTGGCGGATGCCGTCCAGACCTGCATACTCCACCCACCAGATACTGTTCTGGATCAGATAGTTGGCAACAAACGGATTCTGCTGGTTGAAATCAGCCATGGTATTGTCGAACCATCCCTTCACCATCTTGTTGCGGTCGTAGTCAGAAGCATGCGGATCTATATTGACAACGCCCCTGAAGTTGGAACGGGTGAATTCGGGCCATTGATTGACCCAGTCCTTCTGTGGCAAATCCTCCATCCACCAGTGGTCTGTTCCAAAATGGTTGAAGACCATATCCATAATGACCTTAATGCCTTTCCGGTGCGCTTCGGCAATCAGTTCACGGTATGAATCATTCGTTCCGAACCGTGGATCGATCTTATACAGGTCAGTGATGGCATAGCCATGATAGGAATATGCCGGCATGTTGTTTTCAAGCAAAGGGGTACACCATATCGCCGTGAAACCATTATCGCGGATATATCCAAGATGGTCGTAGATTCCTTTGATGTCGCCTCCGTGCCTCCCGTTCGGGTTGGAACGGTCGGCTTTCTCCTTCATACCGGGCATGTTGTCGTTCGAAGGATCACCGTTGGCGAAGCGGTCGGGCATGATCAGGTACAGGTTGTCGGCCGTTGTAAAACTTGTTCGCTGAGCCGAACCATTCTCCCTGCCTTTAAGCTCATAATCGTAAGTGGCGATCGTTTTATACTCGTCCTTGAATTCAAACCTTAATGTACAGGGTTTGAGATCCTTTTTAAGCTGCAGGTCGACGAACAGATAATCCGGCCCGGCTTTCCGGTATTTTTTGATCTTCACTCCTTTACAATCGACCGCAGGATCTGTTTTCCCGATGTTTTTCCCGTGGATCATGAGTTGCAGGGATGAATTCTTCATCCCCACCCACCAGTTGGGCGGCTCAACCCGGTCGATCAAAACCTGACTATAACTGAACAGCGTTAAAAGGATCGAAAAGAGGATCAGGCTGAGCTTTTTCATTGGATTTCCGGTTAGTGATGATGCAAATATAAAAGAAAAGATGCCTGCCCGAACAGTGAGAATTTATGCAATCGTTTGCAGGATAAGAAATTAAGATAAAAGATAAAAGATAAAAGTAAAAAGATAAAAGATAAGATGATTAGCTGATTAGATGATTAGCTGATTAGCCAATTGGGGAATTTAGAAATTTAGGAATTTAGAAATGTGAGAATTAGTTGATTTGATGATTAGCTGATTCGGCGATTCGACAATTGAATTTATGCTGTACCCAATGCTCTTTGCCCTATGCTCTCAGCTGATTAAAGACAAAAGATAAAAGTAAAAAGATAAAAGAACCTGCTTTGTATGCTAAGAATGACTACGAATGATCCGCCAGCCGGCGGAAATGACAACCTACTCCCTACCCTTAGCCCTCTTCTGTTTAAAGATAAAAGAAAAAAGACAAGATGATTAGCTGATTCGATGATTAGCTGAATAGCCAATTGGGGAATTTAGAAATTTAGGAATTTAGAAATGTGAGAATTAGCTGATTTGATGATTAGCTGATTCGGCGATTCGACAATGAAATTTGAGAATTTGGAAATCACTTTTGTCCGGTTAATACTGGCTTAATGTGCATATGACAATGATAATCTGCTGATTAAGCCCCTCTCCTTCAGAGCCCGTCCCGATTTATCGGGAAGAGGGGTTGGGAGTGAGGTGGAACCTGATTATCAATAACTTTATATTGTTTTCCGGACAACAGTGTTGCGATAATCAGTTATTCACGCTGTCCGGGAAAAGACTTTATCCAATCCTGAAAGTTCTCCCTGTGAATCACCCTGGTTTCCGAGGGTTTGTATTCCTCCAGGAAGCTTCGCGGAAAACGGACAGACTTTCCCGGACTGAACTTAACCTCATAGGCTGAAATTTCCCCGTTTTCTTCTTCCAGATAATCGATTTCAGCCTGATCCTTTGATCGCCAGAAATAGTAATTGGGGAACAGATAATGGTTCCGTAAGTACTTTATTCTTTCAGCTATAATAAAATTCTCCCATAAAGCTCCGGTATCATTCCTTAAGGACAATGGGCTGAACTGATTGATTACGGCATTCCGGAGGCCGGTATCGTAAAAATAGATCTTTCTGCTCTTTGATAGCTCTTTCCGCAGATTTCGCGAAAAACCGTTCAGCCTGAAAATAACATACGCTTTCTCCAGAAGTTGTATATACTTTTCAACTGTTTCACCAGATAATCCGACAATTTTCCCCAACTCATGGTAAGAAACCAGGTTCCCAATCTGCAGAGCAAGTGCCTGAACCAGCCTTTCCAGCTTATCAGGACTCTGAATCCGCTCCCAGGTAAGAATATCTTTGTATAAATAATTGCTTGATAATTGTCTGAGCAGGTTGACTTCATTTCCCGGATTCATAACTACTTCAGGATAATATCCATAAATCATCCGATGTTCTATCAATCGGGTCTCATTCTGTAACCCATGATGATCCGACATTTCTTCAAAACTGAGAGGAAGCAGGATAAACTCCCATTTTCGACCCGTTAAAGGCTCATTCACTTTATTGGCAAGTTCAAACGCAGAAGACCCTGATGCAATAATCTGGACTTCAGGTATCTTGTCAACGATCAGTTTTAATGTAAGACCTATGTTTTCAATACGCTGCGCTTCATCAATAATAACTACCTGATGCGAGCCAAACCTGGCTTTCAATTCTGTTGAAGTAACATTCCTCAGAAATTGGCGATCATCCGGTTCATCACCATCCAACCAGAGCGCATCAGTGATCATATGATGAAGCAGGGTGGTTTTTCCCACCTGCCGGGGGCCAATGACTACCACAGCTTTTTTGGCCTGATTTACGCGTGTAATCGTTTCTTCCAGAATTCTATTAACCATCTATTTTCAGATTGATCTGCAAATATAGGCGATAATTTTCAAATCTATTTGAAAAATGACGTGCAATCATGATACAAAGATTTAAATGTTGTCTAATTTTCATTTTATAATTCCGGACAATTTTATAATCCTCTTTCCCCGAATTACATACTAAGATCTATTCTTTTTCAAATCGAAAAATAGCCACGAATTCACGAATGAAAACCGAATGTTATCTTCAGCTGACTGAGCCTTTTAGACTTACCCTTCACAATACATATTTGCAGTTATTCGTTCATTCGTGGCTTCTATTTTTTAGAACAACCTCACTCTCGACCTCCCTCCCGCTTACAATCCTGCAGTTCAATCAAAATCCGTATTTTTGTACCCTTCAAGAGAAAGAAATCCCCAGAAACCTATCATTCATGGATATTGTAGTAAGTGGCATTCGTCCGACAGGCAACCTGCACCTGGGCAATTACTTTGGTGCGATGCAGAATTTTGTGAAGATGCAGGAAACCAATCAGTGTTTCTTCTTTATTGCTGATTATCACTCTCTTACCACACATCCCACTCCTGCCGACCTGCATGGGAATGTGAAACAGGTGCTGGTGGAATACCTGGCCTGCGGATTGGATCCTGAGAAAGCTACTTTGTACCTGCAGAGTGACATCCCGGAAACGGCGGAGCTATATCTTTTCCTGAATATGAATGCCTATATGGGGGAACTGGAACGCTGCACCTCCTTCAAGGACAAAGCGCGGAGCCAGCCGGAGAACATCAACGCCGGACTCCTCACCTATCCCACCCTGATGGCCGCTGATATTATCATCCATAAAGCGCACAAGGTACCTGTCGGAAAAGATCAGGAGCAGCACCTGGAGATGACGCGCACCTTTGCCAACCGGTTCAACCGGATGTACAAGGTGGATTATTTCCCGGAACCGGTTGCTTATAACTTCGGGGAGCAGCTCATCAAGATCCCGGGGCTCGACGGCAGCACCAAGATGGGCAAGAGTGAAGGCGAAGGCAATGCCATATTCCTGTTCGATGCACCGGAAGTGATCCGCAAAAAGGTGATGCGGGCAGTAACCGACAGCGGTCCTACTGAACCCAACCAGCCAAAGCCACAGGCGATCGAGAACCTCTTCAACCTGATGAGAGCCCTGTCGGCTCCTGAAACTTTAGGTTTCTTTGATGAACAGTACAACAAATGCACAATCCGTTACGGGGATCTGAAAAAACAACTTGCCGAGGATGTGATCCGTTTTACAACTCCTTTCAGGGAACGGATACTCGAATTACTCGGAAATGACGAATACCTGCACAAAGTGGTGACAATGGGCCGGGAAAAGGCTCATGCCAGTGCATCCAAAACAATTCAGGAAGTAAGGGAGATTATCGGATTCAAGCATTTCTGATTGAAGTCCTGTTTGCTTCAGGCTCAAAGACCAGCCGGGTAACATTTCTGAAGTTTCCCAATTCTGTCTCACTGATCGTCATTTCCTGTTTCCCGTCGTACACAAGCACTCTCCGTGTTATCTTATCACTGAATACTTTATTGAAATGTCTGAAACCTTTCAGGAAGTCCAGGTGAAAAGTTTTGGCTGATTTTATTTCAACCGGAACAAGATTACCTGCTGTTTCAAATACAACATCTATTTCATTCTGGTGACTATCACGGTAGTAGTACAGACGGGGTTCCAATCCCTTGTTCAGCCGGTATTTGATAAGTTCCATTATGACCAGGTTTTCGAACAAAAAACCTCGCAAAGGATCCCTGGACATCTGGATCTCATTCTCGATACCAAGCAGATACGAAGCCAATCCTGTATCAAAAAAATAGATCTTGGGTGATTTGATCAGCCGCTTCCCAACATTACCATAGTAAGGCTGAAGCAGGTAAACAACATAGGATGCCTGGAGAATGGACATCCAGGACTGAATTGTATTTGAAGACACTCCAACTTCATTTGCAAGGGAAACAGCATTGAAAATGCTTCCAATCCGGCCGGCACATAACCTCACAAACTTATGGAATTGTGTAAGGTCTTTAACCAGTAATAACTGATGTAAGTCACGTTCCAGGTATGTCTCCAGGTAATTGCGATAAAAACGGACCGGATCCGAATTCCCTGCTATTATTGCCGGATATAAACCTTTGTATAACAGGGTTTCGGTTTCTTCAAGCTTGGAATCCGGCACTTCATCGAGGCTGAAAGGAAGCAACTTCAGCAGAGCTGTACGTCCTGCCAGAGATTGAGTTACCTTATTCATCAGTAAGAACTGATTGCTTCCGGTCAGGATAAAACGGATGCTTTCTCTGTTTTCATCCGTCAATTGCAAAAGATAAGATAAAATCTCCGGGGCGTTTTGAATTTCATCCAAAATGGCCCCGTTCGGGATCCTGGAAAGAAAATCCCGGGGATCAGTCAATGCATGCTGGCGAATATCAGGGGATTCCAGATTGAAATAAGGCAACTCCGGATATTTATACCTTGCTAAGGTCGTTTTGCCGGACTGACGCGGGCCGGTTATCGTGATAACAGGAAATTGCTTTTCGAGAATGGTCAATTCCTGTTCAAGAGAACGGTTGAAATAATTCATTTTGTGTAATATCGAAGTTCCACTTCAAATATACACAAATTTTACATTCCTAAGGTACTTAGCTTCTCATATTTTTCAGTCGGGGAAAAGATACTCCAGTGCATCCGGGACATGTTTCTTCCAGGATTCCCAATTATGCCCTTCAGGGACTTCACGATAGAGATGAGGGATGGATCGTTCTTCCAGTATTTCCTTTAAAGCCCTGACCTTCGGAACAAGCACGGGCAGGTCGTATTTCCCGAAATCCAGATAGACCTTCAGGTTCGACAGGTCGTTATTCCTGAAAGCATTCAATACATTGTTTTCTACATTGCTCGATTGAGCCGCAACCTTACCGAAGAGACCGGGATGGGTTGCAGCTATCCATAGAGAGATATTGCCGCCATTCGAGATTCCGGCCAAGGCTCTTCGTTCCGGATCTCGGATGGTGCGATACCCGGCGTCGATAAAAGGAAGCAATTCTTTCGTGATGAACAGGGTATACCGTTTCTGCAGCTTGCCTGAGTATTCGCGGTCGCGATGGACCGGCTGCACGTAAACCGCGATCAAAGATCTCATCTTATGTTCATACGACATATTATCCATAATATCCCTGAGGTCCATCCGGTCAAACATTTCAAAACCATCCTGAAAAATGATCAAGGGATAGAGGGCATCCGTAACCTCATAGCGTGGCGGAAGATAGATGCGCAACGGCCTGTTCTCCTTCAGATATTTACTGTAGATCACGGTGTCGGAGTATGTTCCCCACGGCACCACATCCCTTTCCTGTGTGTACAACGGCGGCTGATAATCCGGCATGATCAGTTCCGAGTTCTGTGCTACCCCACCGGTTACCACACGCTCATTCAACGGATCAAGAATCCAGTTGTCATCATTGATAACGATCTTATATTCGAGCCTTGCATCAGGCTCATACATCGCGTTGCAGTACCAATAGTCCGATGATTCAATTCGGGTCATGGTAAGGGAGGGACTCCAGCCTGTGGCATCGCTTGCTATGGCTACTTTACCGGCCTCTCCTTTGTAAACAAAATATACCGATGATTTCCCTTCAACCAGCGGTACGCCGCCGTGCGATGAAAGGTAGTCGGCAATAGAGGAGTTCCTTTGTTTGCTTCCCGATTGTGGCAATCCGGATAAAAAATCTGCAAAGGATTGTGCAAAAGAGTTGCAGCCGATCAGTAGGATCAGAAAAACAGATATGGTTTTCATGGAAGAGATGAATTACTATTTACAAAATTACGTATTGATACCTCAATTGGAACTTATACATGAAACTCAAATCAGGAATATACTATCTGTTATGAAATCAATTTTACCCTTTCAGGTCTATCAACTCAATAGCATTCAAACAGACATTGAAAAACACCAGATTACTTTACTTTTGCAGCCTCAATCCGATTTATGCCATCCTCCGCCATACAACCTGAAAAAGCAGTACTGATCGGCCTTGTAACCGACAAAACAGATGAAGCAAATGTCCATGACTATCTGGATGAGTTGGAATTTTTGCTTGACACGGCTGGTGCCGTTCCCGACAAACGGTTCGTCCAGAAGCTGTCCATGCCTGATTCACGCACTTTTGTAGGAACAGGAAAGCTTGAAGAGATCGCCGAATATGTGAAAGCTGCCGGGATCGATGTAGCCGTCTTTGATGATGAGCTGAACGGCTCCCAGACGAGGAACATCGAGAGGGCTTTAGGCTGCCGTGTGCTGGACCGGCCCCTGCTGATCCTGGATATTTTTGCTAAAAGGGCCCGGACCACCGTCGCAAGGACTCAGGTAGAGCTGGCGCAATACCAGTATCTCCTGCCACGACTTACCCGTATGTGGACCCACCTGGAGAAACAGCGCGGGGGCATCGGTATGCGCGGCCCGGGTGAAAAAGAGATCGAGACCGACCGGCGTATCATCCGGGATAAGATCAGCCAGTTGAAAGAAAAGCTGAAGGATATCGACAAGCAGAAGGTGACCCAGCGAAAAAGCCGCGAAGAGCTTATCCGCGTTGCCCTGGTGGGCTATACCAATGCCGGGAAAAGCACAACCATGAACATGTTGAGCAAGAGCGACGTGTTTGCCGAGAATAAGCTCTTTGCCACACTGGATACTACCGTCAGGAAAGTGGTGATCGGGAACCTGCCGTTTCTGCTTACCGATACAGTCGGCTTTATCCGGAAACTGCCCCACAGCCTGGTGGAATCGTTCAAGTCGACACTGGATGAGGTCCGGGAGGCAGACCTGCTGCTGCATATCGTGGACATTTCACATCCTGCCTTTGAGGAGCAGGTGGAAGTGGCACGGCAGACGCTGGCGGAGATCGGCTGCTCCGACAAGCCTGCCATCATGGTCTTCAATAAGATCGATGCTTACACCCATGTTGAAAAGGATGCTTTCGACCTTACCCCGTCAACCAAAGAGAACCTGACGCTGGAAGAGCTTCAGAATACCTGGATGGCAAAGGCCAATTCGCCGGCAATCTTTATCTCTGCCAAACAAAAACTAAATATCGAGGAATTCAGGAAGTTGCTGTATGAAGAAGTTAAAAAACTGCATATTCTCCGGTATCCTTACAACAACTTTCTGTATTGACAACAGGTTGACAAATGAAAATGGTTAATGGTTGTCAGGTCTCCGGAAATAATCAGCATACTGTAAACTGTTACACCCTCTTGACCTTCAGCCATTAACCATTTCAGGAACATTCCTTATCACTACCGGAGATTCATGCCGACAGCAAGCCGTGAGCGGATTGCCGGTTGAAAAATCTGATCTACTTCTTTCCTTTGCCTTCCGACAAGGTGAATTTGATCGGGGTGTTGAACTGGACACGAACCGGCTTACCCTTCTGTTTTCCGGGAGTCCACTTAGGCATTTCGCGGATCACACGCAGGGCTTCTTCATCACAGCCACTGCCGATACCTCTTAACACTTTCGCGTCGGTGATGGATCCGTCCTCTTCAATCACAAAAGTGATATAGACTGTTCCCTGCACTCCTTTCTTACGGGCTTCTTCAGGATATTTAATTGCATGGACCATGTAATCGACCCTTGCTTCTTCACCTCCGGGAAACTTAGGCGGATCTTCCACCACGGTGAACACTTCTTTGCCTGATTTGTCCTTAGCTTTATCAGATACTTCCTTTTGCGGTTTCACCTTTTTGACCGGAGGAACCGGATCCTGTGGTTCAACCGGTGGTACAGGCGGTGTTGGGGGTATGGGAGGCACAGGAGCAACGGCCAAATCTGCGGCCGGAACTGCCTGAGTGGCAGGAACAGCTTTCTGATCAACAGTCTGACCTGTTACCTCGCTCTGAAGCAGCGTAATTGACAAGGCTGTCGCAAGGACCAGCGGCACAAGTGCGCCAATCCTCCATGCGGCTGCCCTGGAAGACTTTTTTAGTAACATGATGATTCGTTTTTTAGTTAGTAAATTGAAATTGTTTGCAATGATATATTGCGGGTTTCCGGAAACTTCACTGAATAAGAGCTGCTGGTAGGCGACCGGCTCTTTCCCTTCACGGATCACTTCACGGTCGGCCAGATACTCATGTACTTCCCGCATTGCCCTTTTTATCAGGAAAAAGAAAGGATTGAACCAGAAAATGCAGGAAAGCAGTTCGAGGAATATCAGGTCGATGCCATGTCGCTGGCGTATATGGGCGTTTTCGTGGATGAGTATGCTTTCTAATGAGGGATGATCTGCATAATTAGGCGAAACGAAGATCTTACCCAGGAATGAAAACGGGCTCCCGGCCTCCGGGATCAGGTAAATGTTGTTCCTGAGCTTCTCTGCCCGGTCAACCGACCGGTAGAATCGCAGGATACGAATGATACTCATCATCAATCCGGTCAGCATCGCCAGGGTGATAATCAGGTAACCAACGGATGCCCATCCAAGGAACTGCTGCTCCTGCTCCGGCGTGATCAATCGTCCACCTGTGATCACAACCTCGGGAAGGGTAATCAATGGTAACGTGGGTTGTTTCGCGCCGTGAATCAAGCTCATGGGGAGAATGCTGCCTGCGAAAGGCAGAATCACCATCAGCAGCACGGAAGCCAGCAGGTAGATCCTGCTGAAATGAAGGTAGGATTCACGCCTGATCACCAGTTGATAGACCGTGAAGAATAACGCTCCGGCCACAAGGCTTTTTACAAGGTATAAAACCAATTCATTCATTTTGCCTGGATTTTTGTTGTTCGATCTGCCGGTCAATGATCTGCCTGATCTCCTCCATCTCCTTCATCGACATGTTACCGTCGCCGGTAAAGAAAGAAACCATTTTGCGGAGACTGTTGTCAAAATATCCCCTGACCACATTGCCCATGAACATTCTGGTATATTCCTGCTTCGATACAAGCGGATAATATTCATGAGTCTTACCGAAGGAGTTGTGCCCCACGAATCCCTTACGCTCCAGTATTCGGATAATGGTCGATACCGTGTTGTAGGCAGGCCTGGGTTCAGGAAAAGCTGCCAGCACATCGTTGACAAATCCCTTTTCCATCTTCCACAGATGCTGCATGATCTCTTCTTCGGCCCGGGTTAACTCCGGCAAATGCAACTGATTCTTCTTTTCTGACATGGTCTTCTCAATATTTCCTGACAAATATACAACTAAATTCTTAGTTATTCAACTAATGTTTTAGTTTTGAAACAAAATAAATTTAAACAAATTGGTATCTGATTGATTTTTTGATATTTACAATGCTGGTTACTGACAGGATACAATCGGATTCTCCAACTTTTTGCCTGATTCCCTACTGGAATGCCGAACTGGTTTCTAAAAGCATTAGGGCCGGCTATGTATTGATTAGATTAAAATGTGACAATCCCCCTATTCCTGAGTAAAATGTCATTCCATTGCCGGTGGATATACTTTCTTCCATCAACAGTTTGTTCAATTTTGTACTTTTATTCAGGCAAAAGAGTTGCCGGACTATCCTAATACAACTATCCTCTTTGATTCCATCAGCATGAAAAAGATTCATTTATTATTCCTGGCCGGAATTTTCATTCTGACCTCCGCTGTCCCTACCCATGCAGGTTCTGTTGCTTCCATTACCGAACCGGTCCGTCCTGTTTCAGTGATGCTTACGGCATACAGCACAACCCTGATAGCCAACGGAACAGATCATACCCGGTTAAGGATTGCCTTCGCCGACAGTGTCAGCCGGGAAGTACCTTCGGCCACGGGTGTTGTCAGGCTTTACATCACAGGCAACGGGAAGGTGACCGGCCCGGATGGCAAAGAGTTACGTATGCTGGAGGATTCAACCGGATCAGGATATGTAGAGTGCAGTCTGGAAAACGGAATATGCAATCTGGTATTTGTTGCCGGCACACAGCCGGGAAAGGTGAAGGTAGAAGCCCGTTCCGGAAAGTTGTGGCCGGGTTCGCATGAAATCCACACCCTTCCTGCCGGGTTCAAATCCCTGCATCCCTCACCGGAACAATTGCCAACTGTAACCAAAACCATCGACCGGATGATCGGGGCGGATATCTCTTTCCTTCCCCAGTTGGAAGAATCCGGCGAAAAATTCCTGGAAGGCGGAAAAGAGATGGATGCCATCCGGCTGTTGAAAGAACATGGCCTCAATTATATCCGGCTGCGGATCTTCGTCAATCCGGAGAATAAGGATGGATACTCGCCCGGTAAAGGCTATTGCGGTTTGTCATCCACCCTGGCGATGGCAAAACGGGTGAAGGCTGCCGGATTAAAACTGCTGCTCGACTTTCACTACAGCGATTATTGGGCTGACCCGCAACAGCAATTCAAGCCCCAGGCATGGCAAAACCTTGGTTTCAACGTACTGAAAGATTCCGTAAAGGCTTATACGGAAAATGTGCTGTACGCATTAAAAAAACAGGGCACCCTGCCCGACATGGTGCAGGTTGGCAACGAAATCAATCACGGTCTGTTATGGCCCGAAGGGCATATCAGCAACCCTGATCAATTGGCAGAACTGTTAAAAGCCGGGATTGAAGGAGTGTCGGCCGTAAATCCCGATCTTCCGGTAATGATGCATATCGCTTTGGGCGGACAGAACGACGAAGCTGTCTTCTGGCTTGACAACATGCTTGCCCGCGGGGTGAAGTTCGACATTATCGGCCTTTCCTATTATCCCCGCTGGCATGGGACGCTGGATGATCTGAAATCCAATCTGGAAGACCTGCTGAAGCGGTATCACAAACCGTTGAACGTGGTCGAATATTCCGATTTCAAGCAGGAAGTGCATGATATTGTATTTTCTATTCCCGACGGCTCAGGCAAGGGCGCCTGTATCTGGGAACCGCTGAATCACCGCAGCGGGCTTTTCGATCGTCAGGGCAATGCAACTCCACTGATGAAAGTCTACGACGGATTATCGAAAAAATACCTGAACAACAAGGTCATAAGGCCATCCCTGCCGGCAGCAGTGGAACCAGTGAGGTAGGTCTCAATTCCCTCGGGATCATACAGTACTGGTCTTATTCCGGCCATTATACCATAGTTAGGCACAAAATAAAGAAACATGAACTTTCGGCTCGTTTGCTGTATAATAATTACTCTTCTTTTGTTTAGATGTCAAACTGAAACAAAGAAAGAGAATAATGATATTCCAAAAACCACAGACTCCGTAAGAGTCAAATTTCCTAACACCATAGGTGATACAACATTTCATCCAGCAAAAAATGAAAAGGTTGTTATAAACAAGGATAACAGGTTAAATAAATACTCTGCAAGTTCATTTTATGATAGCAAAATATTAGTGGATAGCAATAATCTTCCACTCCTTAAAAGCCAATATTATTTCCCCTTAAAATTATTTCCAGAACTAGATATTAAAGGACGTGTCAAGAAAAATGAATATAATGAATTTGTTCTTAGTTGGTATTCTGGACAATTGTTTGCACTAAGAGAACCGCTCTTATTCAACAAAAGGATCAATAAAGAAGTATTTCGCTTCACTTGGTTAAGGACATTCGATAATCCAATTGCCATTCGAATAGAAAAAGATAGCGAAAAATACTATTTGTATTGGAAAGTATGCAGTGGCGAGGGCGGATACAGCCCTGGCGAATTAATAATAGATAAATCAAAAAGTATTAATAAAGCCAACTGGGACGTTTTCCTTTTAAAGATTAATAAGCTGAATTTTTGGGATTTTCCTATAGGTAGAGAATTCTCTGGCTGTGATGGAGCAGAATGGATATTAGAAGGCGCAAATTCTTTAAAATATCATGTGATTACAAATTGGGGAAGATTAGATTGCTGCCTTTACCTATTGGAACTAACAGATTTAGAGATACCAAAAGAAGAAATATATTAGCATTCTGTGCCTAACAGTGGGCTGGCGTTATAGCCCCCGTTGACGACGTATGAAAAGGTCGCATCGCTGGCCTGCTGAACGTCAGGTGCAAATAAATTTAATTACATGAAGACAGAAAAGAAAGCAAAATCCGAACTTGAATACTCTTTTAACAGTTATATAAGAATCAACAAGTTGTGGATCTATTCATATCCAATTTTCATATCTTCCCTAATAGTCTTCTTTATAGATTTTCATCTTGATTTCAATATCTTAGTGTACTTTATTATTAATGCAGGACTGTTCATATATGTCTTTCATTTTAGCAGGAAATTTCTTGCCAGAAAATATCAACAAACCACTGAATTGATTGGTAAAAATGAAATAACTTTTAATGACAGCTCATTGCAAATTAAAAAAAAAGAGGAATTTAATACCTTTACTTTGAAGGACTGCCGTATGGCAATCAAAAATGAATTTTTATTTATTCGTTCACCTTTGAAAATTGAAAAATCATTTGTAAAAAAGCTATTTGTTATCAAATATGAATTAAGTGAGATACAAGAATTTGAGGATTTAATAACCTTAAAGTCAAGGAAGAAAAGCATATTTTCAAAAATAATTATTATTTCATTTTTATGCTTATCTGTTTTATTTCAATTATGGAAATTGAACTCATTTTATCTTAACAAATTCGTTCACAACACTAAAGTTGAGTGGCAAATTGTTGAAATTAGAAAAGACAATATAAAAATGGATCCAGAAAAATATAATCCAAACTATTTTGGCCTAAAAAACAATTTCACTGAAGACACAAGCGCATTTTTTAACAAAAATTATTATTTGCATTATCGCTATGAACCTTTCTTCGGAATAAGAATTATTTATTCCTCAGGGATAAGCAAAATGGAAACAAAGTACACGTCTAAAGGAAACTTTTACGGAAATTATAAATTCATTACCAGAAATGACTCTTTGATTTTAACTAATAATAGATTTAGAATCACTTGCACGAAAAGAAAATGATTTTTCAGCAGCTCGCATGCGGTAAATTGCAGCTGGGCAGATTTGCTGATAGGCAAGTTTTTATTCAGATATGATGTATATTTGAATGTGAAACAGATCGGAAGGCTGTTTTACTATCAGAATATATCTTATAAAATCCATCAGATGTATAAGTTCATGCCCTTTCTCCTGCTGTCTGTGGTCTTCATAACCTCAGGTACATATGCCCAGCAATACGGCTGGAAGAATATCGGAAACAATCTGCCGAATACGGTATCCACAGCCACCATTTCCGATATTGCCATGTCGGGCGATACGATGTGGATTACATCTGGTTATGGGACTTACCTGAACCAGGTCCCCGGCGAGATCTACTTTTCAACCGACCGGGGTGCTACCTTCACGATCCAGAGCACTCTTTACGGGACACATGCCATCTTTATGAAAGATGCGTTAAATGGCTGGTGCGGAGGTGTCGAGGGACAAATATATCAGACCACTGATGGCGGAGCCACATGGGTTCGCCGTTTCTCACTTAGCAGAACCCTGCTCGACATAGATTTTCCTCCCGGTGCGGATACAGGCATTTGCACAGGGTTTCAGGGAGCGATCCGTTACCTGAGCGCTTCAGGGCTCCAAACCATCAACAGCATGGGATATGTTTCCAATATTTCATCCGTTTCATGTATCGACCGGCGCCACGCCTTTATTGCAGGGGGTGAAATAATAGCGCCTGTAATCGACGGTGTGTTGCAGATTGATCAATCTTACCCCGGCACCGATGGCATCTATGCAATCGATATGCTGGATACCCTTACCGGATGGTGCGTCGGTTCACCAACGGCTGCCGGATCATGGGACAGTGCAGGCTGCATGATCATCCGGACCGACGATGGCCACAACTGGGTGGAACAGGTGAATCCGGTTAAGGGAAAACATGGAACGCTTATGGCCGTTAAGGTGCTGAACGACCAGGAAGTCTGGATCGCAGGCACATCCGGGGTCATCCTTCATACAACCGATGGCGGGCAAACCTGGATCAGGGAAGCGGAAGGTCTCACCAATGAAATGCTCTATGGGATATGGGTTGTAAACAGCCAGGAAGTATATGTGACCGGTAATAACCGGACTCTGCTCAGATATGGGCTGATCTCCGGCCAGGAAGAGCCGGAATCCTCACTTCCTGAAATAACGCTCTTCCCTAATCCGGCAAACGGGGTCGTTCATCTCCGCTGCGACCGGCAATGGCTGGTCAGACAAATACGCGTTACTGATGCGGCAGGCAGGCAGGTCCGATTTATTGAAGATCCCGCCGAACCCAGTGTCGATCTGTCCGGATTGGAAGAAGGCATATATCTTATCCATATTCAGACAGCAGACTGGACTAAGGCTTTAAAGGTCTTTAAATTGGATTGACCGGTTAACAAAAAAATACTTGACTCATGGAAACGATTGCCCTTAGAGACCCATTGGTCCCTCCAACCGATAAGATTCTTGAAGATATACTGGGTGAAAGCTACCCGGTTTTCAGGGAGATGATAGACAACATAACGGCGCCGTCTGTCGGACTGGTTCATGAATGGAGATATTATAATGACGGAAAGGCCTGGTTATGCAAGGTGGTTTTCAAAAAGAAAACGGTCTTCTGGCTTTCGGCCTGGGATCAGTACTTCAGGATCTCGTTTTTCTTTACTGAGAAAGCTGCTGCCGGAATTGAGGATCTGAGCATCAGCAAAGAACTGAAGGACAGTATCAGGAACGACAAACCGGCAGGCAAATTACTGCCGCTTGTTTTTGAGATGAGGCATAAGGATCAGATCCCTGAACTGCTCAAGGTGATCGAATATAAAAAGAGCCTGAAATAACCAGTGACAAGTCACCCCAAAACATCATGGTCCAATGAGTATTCCGGATATCACCAGCCTTTCGAAAACGATTGACCAGGTATCCGAAGCATTTCTGTTTGGTCGGGATATCAGCGCCAAAGAAAAGGCAGAAACTGCTGAATTTATTGCCAGCCGTCTGGGGAAACCCGGATCGTACGCCGGTATGTTTGCGCCCTCCGACACAGATATGAACAGGGATCTGACCTTGTTCACAGGTGAAAGGATCACCTCCCGGGTCGGCAAGTGCCATATGATCGCCGAAGAGGCATCGAGGGTGCTTCGAAAACTGGGATCAGAAGCCGAAACTATAAAGGCCGCGCTACGGCTGGCTGATGCTGCACTTATGCAACAAATCCAGGCGTACCAGCCAATGTCGAGGTATCCGTTCGGGATGTACTGCTGCAAATCATGTTCGGTTGCGCTGTGGCTGAACCTGTCATCCGGATTTCCTGATAGTGGAGGTGGCATGCTGGCAGCAGGACTTGAATTGCTGGGGAAATACAGGGATAACAATGGCAGGTGGCAGGGATTTCCTTATTTTTACTCCTTGTACGCCTTGAATGAATGCGAGCCGTCGCTTGCCATTCATGAAATTAAGTACGCTGCCGGGCTTATCGAAAAACGACTGAAGAGATACGGCCCGGAATCAGACCGTTACGAGATCCGACGGAAACAGATCGATTTACAGCTTCTGGAAAAAGCTAACAGCCGATAGATGTTTCCCCAAACTCTTACTTCCGGAAATTGTTACAGGGATAATCTGTCATTTAAAACAACCATGAATCCTGCCAGTATCCATACAACCAATTACCGGAACACATTTATTGAAGTGGCATCTGATTGCCCGGCAACAGCCGGGGAAATACCGCCTTCGGGCAGGGCCGTGCCATCTGTGGCTTACATGCAGTATGATCTGATCAGCCGGAATCCTTACCAATTCACATCCGATGATGTACTTTTCCAGGTATTTGTTGAGAAAAATGAAATAAGACCGGCAGAGCGGGAAGCAGCCAGAACCCGCTTCTTTTCCCGCGGACAGGCATGCCTCCGATCGTCACCCCTGACTAAACGTTACGGATGGGGTATCCACAGCAATTCCGAAGGAAAGATTGCGCTTTTTGGCCGGGAAACAATCGAATATCAGGAATTTACTGGGAACCCGGATATCGTGAAAGTTAAAGCAATGAAAAACAGGAAATAAATTTTATGACAAGTTCCGATTATCTCCTCAGACAATTTGATTTACTCGGCCGGGTCATGGGAAAGATACTGGCTAAGTTGCCCGGCCTCAAAGAGCAGGGTGACCTGACCGAAGGCATCCAGGGCGGCATGCAGACCCTGAAAGACGAGCTGGACCTCGACATTGACAGTCTGCTGGAAATGCCCGCTGATCAGGTTGTTCAGTACCTCATCGATGAAAAACATTTCAGCGAACATAACCTTGAACAGCTTTCCGATATCCTGTTGATTGCAGCTGATAACAGCCTGGCGGAATCAAGGGAGGGTTACAGAAACCGGCTGAATGAAAGAATAGTGGCAATACTGGAGTACCTGGAGGAATCAGGATCTACCTTTTCTCTGGAGAGGCACCATATGATTATGCATCTTAAAAGCCGCTGAAGGATTCCTCTCCGGCTGATCGTCAAGGCAGCGGTATCTCCCTAAAAAAAGCCGCCGGTCCTGAAGGATCGGCGGCCTTTTAATTGTATCGGATTAAAATCCGTCAACAGATCATTTCCCTGCTGTAGCTTCCTTTTTCATCAGGTGCTCTCCCAGGAACTTCTCCATGGCACGGTAGAAGTCATAGCGGTTTTCTTCGTTGGCAAAGCCATGGCCTTCGTTATCCTTGACCATGTACTGTACCTCAACGCCGCGCTTTTTCAGTGCTTCCACCATCTGATCGGATTCAGCCTTGTTGACGCGGGGGTCGTTGGCTCCCTGGGCGACGAACAACGGGGTCTTTATCTTATCCACATGGAATACCGGAGAGGCTTCTTTCATCAACACGCTGTCCTTTACCGGATCGCCGACCATTTCATACATCATGTCGAGCATCGGCTTCCAGTAGGGCGGGATGGTGTTCATGAAGGTAAACAGGTTGCTGACGCCTACATAATCCACGGCGGCGGCATAGAGATCAGGTGTAAAGGTAACGCCGGCAAGGGTGGCATAGCCTCCATAACTGCCGCCATAGATGGCAATCCTGGATTTATCAGCAATGCCCTTATCGATAAGCCAGTTCACACCGTCGGTGATATCGTCCTGCATCTTTTTGCCCCACTCCTTGAAGGAAGCTTCCCAGAACTTACGGCCATAACCGGTTGATCCGCGGAAGTTCATCTGGAATACAGCATAACCACGGTTAGCGAGAAACTGAATTTCGGGATTGAAGCCCCAGCTGTCGCGATACCATGGACCGCCATGGGGATTTACCACTACCGGCAGATTTTTGGCATTATCCATCGTATAACCTTTGGGCAGTGTCAGGTAGCCGTTGATCACCAGGCCGTCGCGGCTCTTGTACTCCACAGGGACCATGCTGGCCATCTCCTTTTCATCCAGCCAGGGAGCAACGTCCGTGATCTTATCGAGCTTGTTGTCCTTCTTATCATAGAGGTAATAGGATCCCAGAGACTTATCACTGAACGAATAGACGATGAATTTATCTTCTGCTTTGTTGTTCGAAACGAAACCAAAATCAATGTCTCCCAGCAGTTTCTTCAAATTATCGACCATGGTTTCAAAATCCTTGTCGAAGAAATGGCGTTCCCGCTTCCAGGAAGTATAGCGCGCAGCTGTCAGCACTTTACGGGCTTTGGAGTAGAACAGCCCGTCCACGTCATAATCTTTGTTTTCGTAAAGCACCTTCACCTCTTTACCGGTCCTCGGATCAAACTCAACGATGGCTGCCTTGTCGCGGCCCAGGTTGGATGAGGCATACAGGTTTTTATTGTCGAAAGTAAAGAACTGGGGCGACATCGATTCCTTGAAACTGGTTGTCAGAACGGTTTTGAATTCGTCGTTCTCAGTCTCCCGATAGAGTAAGGAAGTGTTCACACCGTCGACGATGGCCATGGCTACGCGGAGTTTCCCGTCGTGGTCGGTCATCCAGGCCTGGATATTGCCGGGGTTTTCGGCAAGCATGGTAAGTTCACCCGTATTGATGTTCAGGCGATAAGGATCGAATACCTGAGGATTGCGCTTATTCAGGCCGACGATCACATAATCATCAATTTCCGGAAGATCGTCAATGATCTCGGTCCTGACCTTATCAAAATCGGTGAGTCCGATCAGGTTCGATCCGTCGATGTTGACCCCGAAGAGTTTGTAGTTCTCATCGCCTCCGGTATCTTTCAGATAAAGGATCCTGTCGTTGTTGCCCCAGAAAAAGCCTGCAATGTCCCTTGCAGTGTCACTGGTAAGACGAGTGGCGTTTTCCTTGCCGATCTCCTGGACGAAGATATTCATCCGGCGCATATACGGAGCCATATAGGCGTAATACTTGCCGTCGGGGGAAAGCTGAAATCCCGATTTTTCAGGGTTTTTGAAGAAGTCCTCTACCGCATACTGTTTTGCAGGAGCGATTTCTTTCTTATTGCATCCGATCATTGTCATAAATCCGGCTATGAACAACAAAGGAAGATAAAAAGTTGCTTTTTTCATGAAGGAAAAGGTTTAAGGTTCGAATATTAGAACAAATGTAAGTGATTGTACCTTCCTGCTCAATGCCTTACGACTGATAATCGATAGCTGCCCGACATTGATCTGTAAAACGGCTTTTCTGCCGGTTGAATATATGAGAAGTAGTACTTTTGCGTTATCGGAACATGGCCCGTTTAAAAAGAAGATACCGGTTTCTGCTGTACTTCCTGGCATTCATCCTGCTTACCGGGTTGACAGCGGTTTTGCTGCAGGGCTACCTCAACAACCAGATCAAAAACCTGTTTGTGAGGGAACTGAATAAACAGCTTTGCACCGAAGTCGCAGTCAGAGAAGTAAAATTCTCGCTATTCCGCGACTTCCCCTATGCGTCCGTGCGTTTCTCTGACATTACGCTCAAAGAAGCCATCAAGGCCCCTAAGAAAGGCGTGCTGATGAAGGCCCGCCTCGTTTCCCTGCGCTTTGGACTGCTGGACCTGCTGAAAAATAAGATCACCGTCACAAATGTGCTGGTGAGGGATGCAAAGGTGAACCTGCATGTGTTCAGCGACGGGACCGACAATTTCCATTTCTGGAAGAAATCGGCCGGTGCTCCGGGAAAGGAATTCAGCATCGACCTGCAAAAGATCCTTCTGCATAAAACCCTCATCAGCTATCGTAATGAGCCTGCCGGACAGGATATGCGTTTCCTGCTGAAACAATCGCAGATGAAAGGCAATTTCGCTTCCGACAACTACCTGATGCAGGTCACCGGCGACCTGAAGATTGAACAGTTCTCCACGGGGAATCTGAACTACATCAGCGACAAACAGGCAAAGGTTGATCTTAGCCTCAAGGTAGCCGGAAAAGAAGGAAAATACACTTTGCAGAAAGGAGAACTGGAACTGAACGACCTTCGCTTATCGACACAGGGTTGGGTAACTGAAGTAAATGATGCGTATTCGATGGATCTGCAGGTGGTTTCATCCGAAGCTACGCTTGCGGAATTGATATCGATCGTGCCGTCACGTTATCTGAAAGCTCTCGAACCTTACGACTTTAAAGGGCGCGCTAAGGTTTCCGTTAGTCTGAAAGGCATGCTCAGAGAAAACCAGACTCCGGCCATAAAGGCAGAAATGACCCTGAACGAAGGAACGATCGGACGGAAACACTCTGATGTCGCTTTGGAAGAGGTTCACATGGTTGCAGTATATTCGGCACAACAGGACCGGAAAAACGAACTGTTTGCGATCACCGGACTGAATGCCAGACTGAAGAGCGGAACCATCAGCGGCTCAATGACGATGAAAGGATTCACTTCCACCCATCTTGTTGCCTCACTCAAAGCCAACCTTGATCTCAGTGACCTGGGTGAATTGTTGAATTCCGACACAATCACTTCTCTCCACGGACAGTTGTCGATCGACGGGAAGTTTGAAGGCAGGCTGGCCGATCTGAACAAGCCGGTGAAGGAAGACCTTGTCAATTGCCGTCTGACAGGTCAGGCGCAGGTGGCAAAAGGGGAACTAGGGCTTAAAGGATACAAACTACCGGTAAACAGCATCGACGGCAGGGTTAACTTCGACAACAACAATCTTCTGTTGAAGAACCTGACCTTCAGGTACGGGAAGAGCGATTTTGCCCTGAAAGGCCAGGTTGAAAACCTGATGGGCTGGATCCTTCTGAAGGAACACAAGCTGGCAGTTACCGGCGTAATTGCCTCCTCGAAAATTGACTGGGACGAGCTTTCAGGAAGCAGCTCCGGCAGCGGAGAATATAATTTCCAGCTCCCCGGGTTTCTTGATATTTACAGGCTTCACATGAACGTGAAGGACTTCACTTTCGGCAAGTTCGCCGCCAGCAATTTCTCAGCCGACCTCAGGATGAGCAATAAAGTGCTGACCGCCAACAATATCCTGATGCAATCGATGAAAGGCGTTGTCAGCGGCCAGGGCTCCATCAATGCCGCCAGTCCGGCCCACTCCCTGATCCAGTGCAAAGCCACTTTCAGCAAAGTGAATCTCAGGAGCCTGTTCTATGAGTTCAACAACTTTGGCAATACTGACCTTACCTCCGACAACCTCGACGGATCCGTGACAGCCGATGTGGTTTATGCTTCCACCATGTTCCCAAACCTTGAAATGGATCTGTCGTCGGTGAAAGCCCATGCCGACATCCGCGTCGACAATGGCAGGCTGGTCAATTATGAACCCATGAAAGGCCTGTCGAAATTCCTGCGCGTGGAGGATCTTGCCGACATCCGCTTCGAAACACTTCAAAACCAGGTTGATATTGCAAATCAGATCATTTATATCCCGGATATGAAGATCCGGTCGAGTGCCATCGACCTGAACCTGATGGGAACCCATACATTCAATAATGAGATCGAATATCATTTCGGTATTGCCCTTGCTGACCTGATCGCTGCAAAGTTCCACAGGAAAAATCCCGGCTATAACCGGCAGTCTGAATTCGGGCCTGTGGAGGATGACGGCCGGGGCAGGACAATGATCTACGTGTCAATGACCGGGACTGTTGATAATCCCGAGTTCAGCTATGATAAGAGAGCCGTCAAGGAAAAACTGGCCAACGAGATCCGGAACCAGAAATCAGAACTCAAAGAAGCATTCAGAAAGGAGTTTGGCAGCTTCCAGGGCGACAGCCTCAGGAAAGCCAAAAATGAAAAAGATAAGACCACCCTCAAAAAGCAGGAAGAAGGCAAGTTTGTGATCGAGTGGGATGATGACAAGAAATAAGGCCAAACCGGCTGATCCTCCTGACTGTTAAATGACTACAGAATTTTTCGTCAAGCAGCAGAGGGCTAAGGGCTGAGGGCAAAGAGCTGGTTGTCATTCGTAGTCATTCGTAGTCATACTTGGTCATTCATAGTCATTCATGGTAGGGTCTTTTATCTTTTTACTTTTGTCTTTTATCTTTAAACAGCTGAGGGCTAAGGGCAAAGAGCATGGAGTAGGTTGCAGTTCCCGGTCGCCTGTCATTCATTCCCATTATCCCGATATTTATTATACTTGCATACGGAATCTGAAATCCATCCGTTCATTACTTTTTCATCCGGCAGTTTAGGATCGGGTTGCCATAAAACAGGTTCGGCACAACTGGCAATGAGAAATAATGGGGCGAACTTTGACTCAGTCAACTGATATTCAGGAACAACAGGCAGAAAGATATGGCATCCACGACGGGGTTATTTAACAAATTCACCTTTTACAGGCAGAAAAAACTGTGGAAGATCTTTCTGATGCTATTCGCGCTGGTGATCGTAAGCGTTTCGCTATGGTATTCCAACGTACTGGTGCATAAGATCGCCCAGGATGAGCGCAATAAGATCAGGACCTGGGCAAATGCGATCCAGCACCGGGCACAACTGGTGAATTCCACCCGGGAATTTTTCAGGCAGATACAGGAAGAAGAACGGAAACGGGTTGAACTCTATGCCAAAGCCCAGAAAAGTGTAGCTAATGCCGGTGAAACGGAAGACCTGGGGCTCTATCTGGAAATTATCGAAAATAACACAACCATCCCGGTAGTCCTGACAGATGCGCAGGGGAAAGTCCAGAATACGCGCAATCTGGATTTTGCTGTGGATACAGGGGTTGTAATGCCCCCAAAGATTTTCAGGCAGTTTTCGGCCTATCCTCCGATCAGGATTTCCAACTTCGGAGTGATCAACTATGTATATTACAAGGATTCCAAGCTTTTCACCGAAGTTCAGCGTGTGCTCAACGACCTGGTCAATTCCTTTTTCAGCGAGGTGGTCAACAATTCGGCTTCTGTCCCTGTGGTGATCACCGACAGCACCCGGACCCAGGTGATCTATTCCGGGCATGTTGATACGGTAAGGCTGCGCGATTCTGCCTACCTTCAGCATCTGATTGAGGATATGACCTCTCAGAACGATCCGGTGGTAATCGAAGTTGCCGACCGGGGAAAGAATTATATATTTTACAAGGACTCATACGTTCTTACCCAGTTGCGGTTTTTCCCCTATATCCAGTTGGCGATTATCGGGATCTTTCTGCTGGTATCCTACCTGATATTCAGCACTGCCCGACGGGCAGAACAGAACCAGGTATGGGTGGGACTTGCCAAGGAAACGGCCCATCAGCTGGGCACTCCGCTCTCGTCGATGATGGCCTGGGTGGATTATCTGGAAACAAAAGGCGTGGCGGAAGAAACCATCCTGGAACTTCATAAGGATGTCAACCGCCTGAAGACCGTAACCGACCGGTTCTCAAAAATCGGATCAAACCCTGTGCTCAAGCCGGAAGAGATCATCGGATTGATCAACCAGTCGGTTGCCTACCTCAAGACACGGACTTCCCAGAAGATCCAATTCATTGTGAATATTTCGCCGGCACGGGAACAAATTATGGTGCCGGTCAACTACCAGCTCTTCGACTGGGTGATCGAAAATCTAGTGAAAAATGCCGTGGACGCCATGTCGCGGGCCGGTTCCATTACGATTGACATCATTGACGAGGAAAAGCATGTGATCGTGGATGTGACCGATAGCGGAAAGGGTATCCCGCGAAAGATGTTCAAGACGATCTTCAATCCGGGATATACCAGCAAACAGAGGGGTTGGGGACTTGGCCTCTCTTTGTCGCGACGGATCATCCGCGAATACCACCGCGGCAAGATCTTCGTTAAAAGTTCCACGCTTGGTAAAGGGACCACCTTCAGGATCATCCTGAAAAAGTGATCCGGATACAGGATAAAACAGACTTACATCATTCAGGATTACCATTCTGACCCTCCAGACAATCTGAAAAACAGCACCTAAGCCGATGCCCCATCTTTCGGGACTGCGAGCAGCATAAAACTACAATTCGGTACACTCTTCACAAAGCAGGATAAAAAAGGACGACAAAACCAATTAAAATCCGGAGACAGATTATAAAGCTTCTTTTCACAACAAGGATCTGTTGCCTGCTATCCGGATGATCCTGACGACATATTGCAAATCTCCTTTGAAATAACTAACTTAGTAGGCGTCATCATCCAGTTCTGTCGGATATCATCATTTCATCTCCTATGTCAGGCATTTATATTCATATTCCGTATTGCAGGCAAAAATGCAACTATTGCAATTTCTTTTCGCTGGCTTCGAAACGTTACCGGGATGAGCTGGTTCCGGCAATCGGCAAAGAACTTGAACTTCGAAAGGATTATCTGCCGGATCCGACCATTCATTCCGTATATTTTGGCGGAGGGACTCCTTCCCTGATTGAGCCGGAAGAGATTGCCCAATTGCTGGAGACCATCCGAAGCAATTACCAGCCCATTCAGGAACCGGAGATCACACTGGAAGCCAATCCTGACGATCTTACTGTCGACAGGCTGCGCCAGTACAGAGAAATCGGGATCAACCGTCTTAGCATCGGCATCCAATCCTTCAACCAACGTGACCTAGAATTCCTTAACCGTGTTCATACGGTCGCTCAATCATACGATTGCATCGATTTTGCCAGGGTTGCCGGCTTTAACAATATCAGCATCGACCTGATATACGGAATACCCACTCTCAATCATTATTCATGGGAGTCGAACCTGATGACCGCACTGAAATTCAAGATCCCCCATATTTCAGCCTATGCACTTACCATAGAGGAAAAAACGCCTCTGTCGTTGATGATCCGTCGCGGCACAGCACCTGGCACAGATGAAGAAGCCCAGCTCAGGCATTTTGACATACTCCTCGACATGATGAACAGCAATGGATATTTCCATTATGAGATTTCCAATTTTTGCCGTCCCACCTATTATTCGAGGCATAATTCAGCTTACTGGAACGGTACCCCTTACCTGGGAGCAGGTCCGTCGGCACATTCATACAATGGCATCTCCCGTCAATGGAACGTATCGAACCTGACCCGGTACATTGAGTCAATCCATCAGAACACGATTCCTTCGGAAGAAGAAAACCTGACCATCTCTCAGCAGTTCAATGAGTATGTGATGACCTCTCTCCGGACCATGTGGGGCTGTGACCTGCGGCTGATCGAGCAAAAATTCGGCAAGGAGTGGCTGGAACAGATTCACAAGGATATCCAGAACTACCTGAAGGAAGGGCTGGTCATCATCAGCGATAAAAAACTTTATCTCACCCGGAAAGGCAAGTTCCAGGCCGACGGCATAGCAGCAGAGCTGTTCAGGGTGTAAGGATAAAAAACATCCTGCCAGGGCAGAAGATCCGGATCGGCGAATCCCGTCTTCGGGGTTTCCAGTTTTCTGAGTTGACCTTTGGAAGATCTGATCAGTAAATCAATCAGGGCAGTTTGATTTCAACCCTTTCGATGTGGCTCATTATCGAAACGGCTCATCAGTCTGAAAAGATCAAAGACCAATGCCAACCTTCTATCCGGGCGTGTTGCATCTGAAGAGTCTTTAGATCGTGCCATTATTCCCACTTCAAAAATCAAAAATCGCTGATCGACATTTATACTTGATGAATTAACGAATGCTAAATGAATACAACCGGCGCAAGTCGGGAGACCAACCGGCACAATCCGGCCTCAGACCTACGTATTTAATTTTTTTCGTTAATTTAGCCACCTAATTAACAAAAGAAGTTGCCTCATGCCTCTTTTAGGAACGATCATAAAAAGTGCTATCGAGTTTCGCAGCAAGATTCCGATTGAAAGTCTGAAGACCCAGGATCCTTACAAGGCTCAGTCGCGAACGCTGAGAAAGCTGCTTCGAAAGGCGCAGATCACATCTCTTGGCGAAGAGTATGGGTTCCAGGAGATACTCAGGCATCAGGATCCGGTCATCGAGTTCCAGAAGCGGGTTCCGCTTTTCGACTATAATTTAATACACCGGAAGTGGTGGCACAGAACGCTGAATGGAGAATCTTATGTATGCTGGCCCGGCCAGGTGAAGTATTTTGCGTTGAGTTCGGGAACATCCGAGGCTTCGAGCAAATATATTCCCGTGACGCAGGATATGCTCAGGGCTATCCAGAAAACCAGCATCATGCAGCTGCTTACGCTTTCGAAGTACGATTTCCCGGTGGAATTTTACGAGAAAGGCATACTGATGCTTGGAGGCAGCACACAGCTTGAGTTTAACGGCACCTATTACGAAGGGGACCTGTCGGGTATTACTACCGGGAACCTCCCCTTTTGGTTCCAGCATTTCTATAAGCCCGGCAACAGGATATCGAAAGAACGGAACTGGACAAACAAGCTGGATGAAATCGTCAAGAAGGCACCTGAATGGGATATTGGCGTTATTGTCGGTGTGCCGGCCTGGTTGCAGATCCTCATGGAACGGATCATCGAAACCTATAAGCTGAACACTATTCACGATATCTGGCCGAACCTGTCGATCTATGTTCACGGCGGAGTGTCGTTTGCACCCTATATTAAGGGATTTGAGAAACTGCTGGCCAGGCCTTTGACCTATATGGAGACTTATCTTGCCTCGGAAGGGTTCATCGCTTACCAGAGCAGGCCAGGGACCAATTCGATGCAGTTAGTGCTGGATAACGGCATTTTCTTCGAGTTCGTTCCTTTTACTTCTGAGAATTTCGACGAAGACAGCAACCTGAAACCCGGGGCCAGAGCTATTACCATCCGTGATGTGGAGGAAGGCAGGGATTATGCCCTGTTGCTCTCAAGTTGCGCAGGAGCCTGGAGGTACCTGATCGGCGATACGATCCGTTTCACCTCCAAACCATTGTCGGAGATTGTGATCACCGGCCGCACGAAACATTACCTGAGCATATGCGGAGAACATCTGTCGCAGGAGAATATGAACCGTGCAGTTGAAATGCTTGAACACCAGATGAATATTTCCGTCAGGGAATTTACTGTGGCAGGCATCCCATACGAAAGTATGTTTTCTCATCGTTGGTACCTGGGTGTGGACGAACCGTTCGATGCCGAACTAGCCAGCCGGAAACTGGATGAAAACCTGAAAATACTGAACGACGATTACCGGACCGAACGGTTACATGCCATTCGCAGCGTGACCGTAACTCCGTTGCCGTCACAGGTATTTTACGACTGGATGAAAGAACAAGGTAAGATTGGCGGTTCCTTTAAGTTTCCCAGGGTGATGAAAAAGGGCAAGCTTGAAGACTGGGAAACCTTTGTGGCCAACTGGAAAGAATCAGCCGGCAAGTTGTAGATACGCTACCATCCTTACGGCTGATATAATTTATCATGTAAGTGCTTATCCTACTATAGATTAAAGATGTCTCCCTTCGTACAAGGCGTGATACTTGGATTTACCCTTTCGGTACTGCTTGGTCCCGCATTATTTACATTGATACAGACCAGTATCCACAGGGGACTGAAATCCGGGATATTCCTTGCCGGGGGTATCTTCCTGAGCGATCTCAGCGTGGTGTACCTGACGTACCTTGGCGCTCTGCAGCTTATTAATGAAAAGAACAATTACTTTATTGCCGGCATTATCGGGGGCCTTATACTGATCGGCTTCGGCATCTATACATTCCTGCGCAAGGTCCATATCGATGAGAACAACAACCTAATCGAGATAAAAGTCCCGGGGCCTCTCACTTACATCCTCAAAGGCTACTTCCTGAACATCATGAACCCCTTTGTTTGGTTCTTCTGGATTTCAGCCATGGTAGGGGTAAGCGCCAATTACGGGGACGATAAACACGGCGTGGCGGTATTTTTTGCCGGGACACTGGCAACGATCTTAAGTACCGACATTTTCAAGGTATTCCTTGCCAATAAGCTGAAGCGATATATGAAACCGGGGATGCTCATCCGGGTTAATCATATCGTCGGAATACTGCTGGTGTTTTTCGGGATTTTCCTGATCGTCCGCGTATTTTTGCAGCTATAAACTTCGCGGGTTCAGCCGGAAGGCTACTCTTCACTGAAACGGATGTCCTTCACATTGAGCTGAATGCTCTTCACACCGTTCCATTCATTTTCTTCCAGATGGTAGCATATATCCATGAACTGCCCCTTTTGTATGGCGGAGAACTTGTCGCCCTGCTGGAAGGCGATTGCCGAGAAGGGATCGGAACGCACCTCGTTCTGGAACACGGTCATTTTTACATGATTCTTCCCAACGATCCGTGCATAGCCGGTATCATGTGTATCCGGAGTTACAAAAACCGGTGACATGTTGCCGGGGCCAAAGGGCGCAAACTGTTTCAGGATGCGCATAAATTTCGGCGTGATCTGGTTGAGGTTGATCTCCAGGTCGATCTCCACTTCCGGGACGAGCATATCTTCCTTGATGGTAGAGGCTACTACCTCTTCAAACTTCTTACTGAACTTATCCAGGTTTTCGGGTCTCAGGGAGAGCCCTGCCGCAAAGGTATGGCCGCCAAAGTGCTCCAGCAGGTCGCTGCAGGCATCTATGGCATCGTAGATATCAAAATCCTTTACCGAACGTGCAGAACCCGTTATCAATCCATTTGACAAGGTAAGCACGATAGTCGGGCGGTAATAGGTCTCAGTAAGTCGCGAGGCAACAATGCCGATCACTCCTTTGTGCCAGTCGGGGTTGAAAACCACCGTTGAGCAGGATCCTCTCATGACAGGATCAGCTGCGATCATGTCGAGGGCTTCCTGCGTGATCTGTGAATCAAGGTTGCGGCGTTCGATGTTAAAGTCATTGATTTGCCTGGCAATGCTCTCGGCATGGGCCATGTCGGGACTGATAAGCAGCAACACTGAGTTGCGGCCGCTTTCGATCCGTCCCGCTGCATTGATGCGGGGACCCAGTACAAAGACCAGTTCATTTACGGTAAGCTCGCGGGAGAAGTTCAGCTCCTGGTCACTTTCGACAAGCGTTTCGGATACTATCTTTCGGTTGATGTTGGCGATATTGAGAATCGCTTCTATTCCGGGACGGGGATTACTGTTGATCAGCTTAAGGCCGTAATAGCTCAGGATACGGTTTTCGCCGATGATAGGCACAATATCGGAGGCTATGCTTACAGCTACCAGATCCAGGTAACGAATAAGCGATTCAAAAGGCACTTTGTTCTTTTGAGCATAAGCCTGTATTAGCTTGAATCCAACACCACATCCCGAAAGTTCATCAAAGGGATAAGCGGAATCTTCCCTTTTCGGATCAAGAACGGCAACAGCGGCAGGAAGCTCATCACCGGGACGGTGATGATCACAGATGATGAAATCGATACCCCTTTCGTTGGCAAAACTGATCTTATCCACAGCCTTGATACCGCAATCAAGGGCTATCACCAGGGAGAAACCCTGTTCACTGGCAAAATCAATTCCTTTGTAAGAAATGCCGTACCCTTCCCCGTAACGGTCGGGGATATAGAAATCAAGTGATTTGAAGCCCTGTTCCTTCAGAAATGTATAAACCAGAGCAACAGCCGTAGTGCCGTCAACATCGTAATCGCCGTAAACCAGGACTTTTTCATCCCGCGATTTCGCTACTTCGATGCGGGCAATAGCCTTGTCCATATCGTTGAGCAGGAACGGGTCGTGCAGGTTCCTGATCTCGGGACGAAAGAATGCTTTGGCTTCATCAAAGGACCTTATTCCACGCTGAACTAGCAGGTCAGCAAGTACAGGTTCCACACCTAGCTGGCTGGCAAGGTCTGCCACCAGTTGCTTGTTTCCCCTGTCTTTTAACACCCAGCGTTTTTGCATGAAACAAACCCTCCTTTCCGCAAAAATAGGGAAAAGGATTCAAGGTATGCAACTGTTGGAAAATAATACCAGGACGATAAAATGCAGAAATCCTAAAAAGTTGAGCGCATAGCTTCAACAGGATCCAGCCGGGATGCGGACCATGCCGGGAAGAGCCCCGATATCAGGCCGATAAGCCCCGACACCGACAATCCGATCACGATGTTTTTGGTATTCAGGAAAAGGTCCATATTGGCCATGTTGGACGCGATGACCGTGCCCAGGTAAATAATCAGCAGTCCCACAGTCCCTCCCAGCAACGAAAGGAAGACGGCTTCGAAAAGGAATTGTTGAAGAATGAATGAATTTCGCGCACCAAGAGATTTCTGGATGCCAATTTGCACGGTCCGTTCTTTAACCGAAACAAACATGATATTGGCAATGCCGAATCCGCCTACCAGCAAGGAGAAGCCTCCCACTATCCATCCGACGATGGCTATTACTCCGAAAACCTGATCAAAAGCATTGTTGATCACGCTGGTTTCGTTGATCTCGAAATTATCTTTAACCCCCGGTTTCAGTTTCCTCACCGAGCGCATGATGCCGGTAAGTTCGTCCCGCAGTTGTTCATTGGTCACATTTTTAGCACCCCTCACCAGGATGGCCGAACCAATATTATCGCTGTTCAGGTCAATGAAATTGCGTCCGAAATTCACCGGGACGAGCAGCCAGTCATCAAAAGAGCGCCCGAAAGTATTGCTGCCGGTCTTCTTGAACTGTCCGATAATCTCTACTTTCCGTCCGAAAACCGTCACCTGTTGGCCAACCGGATCCAGGTTCGGAAGCAGTTTGGATGCAATCTCCGCCCCGATAACGGCTACCGGTCTGCCACCCTGCGATTCCGCCTGGGTAAAATACCTTCCTTCAGCAATCTCAAAAGCGTCAACCTTATAATAGTCATGTGACACAGCAACAATAGTGGCATTTTCATAGGTAATGCCTGAGTGTTTCACATTCCGGTTTGTTCCGACATAATAGCCAGCAGCATCGCTGAGGGTGCTCCGGCGCTGGATCTCTTCCATTTCGGAAAGCCGTGTTTCCGGTCTTTTGTAATATTCCCACCAGGGCAAATCGGGACCGCCGATAAAGGGCCATTTCTGGATAAATAACACGTTGCTGCCGAGAGATTCGATATCTTTCTTCAGAGTATATTCGATGCTGTCGAACACCGTGAGAACGGAGATCACGGAAAATATCCCAATGGTGATCCCGAGCAACGACAGCATCGTCCTGACCTTGTTCACCACAAGTGCCCGCAGAGCGAACAGGTAACTCTCATGAAAAAGCCTGAAGAAAAGCATAATTATGGATTTCAGGAATCCCGCCACATTTTTCCTTCCGGGAACAGTCAACGGTCTTAACGGTAAAATTAATCAGAATTTGTGGATACGGACAATTTTTAACATTTTTATTGAAAGACAGCTGTATCACGCGAAAGGATTCACGCGGCAGCAGAGATGCACCACTCAGAGGTTAAACTCATATCATCAGATACAGCAATTCAGCCGGGAAAGCGAGGAAGAAGACGTGGATGGTGACGTTAAAGCGTTGAATCAGGTTTTATGCCTTGTCAGGTTTGAAACCTGATATACTTTGATGCATTTTCCCTGAAGTAGCACTGAATCGCAGTTTAGATATTTAAATAATTAATAAATTTATGACTTCTTTGGCCAGATATGAATCTCATTATACATACAAGGAGTTTTATACTTACGTGTCTTTTATTTATAACTGCCATAAGTTCAAGGGCACAACTCTTCGATGGTGATCTCTGGGTCAACAACAGCCTTGGACCTGTTGTCAGAATCAATAATATTTTGGAGAATCCGTCAGAGCAAGTAGTATGTACAACTTCTGCTGCTATGGGAGATATCGGATTTTCGCCTGATGGAAAATTATATGCCGTTAGGCTTAGCACTCATGATCTTCGGTTAATCGATACACTAACCGGAAACGATACAGTTATTTTTCTACTGCCTGTTTCCAGCCCTAATGCTCTTTCCTTCGACAACCTTGGAAAGGCATATGTAGGTTCCACCATTGAATCAAAAGTCGGCTGGATCGACTTGAACAGTACCCCTATAACAAGTGGTATTTGGCATGATTTCGGAGTGGGAAACTCTTCAGGTGATTTTATTTTTCTTAAAGGGAAAATGTACATTGCCTGGAAAGTGAATGATCATGGAACTGATAACGATTACCTCTATGAGGTGACCGTTGATGCTAACCATAATTATATCTCCCACAGAAGTTTGGGGAAACTTCCTTCATACACATATGGAATGTCCTCCGATGGCACCTCACAATTGTTTTGTGTTACAAGGGACGGACGGGTCTATTCCGTTATACCTCCGCCAGATCCAGTAACTATAATTCCAAATACGCTGATATATACTTGTTTACAGGCAGGATTTTTGAATGGTGCAACTTCCAAAGCCGAGTCTTTTGGGAATTCTAGTTTTGATTATGGTGATGCCCCGGATTATTACCCCACTTATGATTCATTAGCAGGTGCGTTGCATCTCATCAAACCGACAATCAGAATGGGTGTGCAGGTGGATTCAGAAAATGATGGCCAGCCTACACCGGATGCGACAGGAGATGATAATGATGCTTTAGGAAACGACGATGATGGAGTTTTCCTGGGCACTACTCCTCTGCAGGACCAAAATCTGAAAATGGGTACACAGGCAGAATTGAAAATTGTAGCTCAAGGTACCGGATTCCTTAATGGTTGGATGGATTGGAACCAGGATGGAGATTGGGCTGACCTTGATGAGCATATTTTTACAGACACTTTTCTAAATCCAGGCACTAACCTTTTAGTAATCAATGTACCTGCAGGACTTCAAGAAGGATACAGTTTCTGCAGATTCAGATTCTCGAGTATGGCCGGTCTTTCATACAGCGGATTAGCTCCTGACGGAGAGGTTGAAGATTATCGCGTGAATCTGGTTGCCTGCATATCTAAGACATTGATTAATACCGACAGTCTGAATATTATGAGATGCACCTGTAACTCACAGAATGGAGCTATAACAGGTTTGAAAATTATTGGGACAAATTCCTATACAGTGGTGTGGAGAGATTCAACCGGAACTATTGTAGGAGAAAGTCTTAACATTGATAGCATATCATCCGGCAGATATTTGTTAGAGGTTTCCGACAGCGAGGGTTGTCCTTTGCCAATTATGGAATTCATCGTAGAATCTGCTGATTCAAATCAATTGATTAATAATGTCATCCAACAGGATGCAATATGCGATAGCAATGATGGATACATACATATTGTTAGTCCGGTTGATCTGGCAGGACGCTTGTATTACTCCATTGACGACGGAAACAATTGGTATATGAACCAAGGCATATTCCATGGAGTTTTACCAGGTACTTACCAAATCAGGGTCCGTGACAGCAGCGGATGTGGCATCAGCTGGCCAGGAAATCCGCTAATAATCGCGAACCAAAACCTGTTGCTGGTTAAAGAAACGTACACTTCACCTGAAACCGGGACAAATAAAGATGGAAGTATTCTGATTGTTACAATCGGCGACAGTGTATACAGTTCAATTAACGGAAGTAATACTCAGTTAGGTAATGGCCTGTTTACCGGACTTTCTGCAGGCACCTATATCTTTCATGTATACTCTGCCAAAGGCTGCGATACTACTTTCACTATAGAAGTTGAGCAAATAATTTCTCAGAAAATTAAAGTTATCGCCAGTGACGGTTCATCATGTCTGGGGAATGTTGCTGTTCTTCCTTTGCTTGCTGATCATTTCAGCTACGTGAGCGCTTTTGAGTCACGGCTTAAATACAACAAAAACCTCGTCATCTGTCAGAACTACCTTAATGCCAACCCTGCTCTTGCCGACAGTCTTCAGGTAGATATGTTTTCAGCATTGGGAGAACTTTCCCTGACCTGGAAAGGTAAAAATCCTGTAAACCTTGCGGATGGCTCTACCCTGGTCGAACTGAGCTTTGCTTCACTGAACAACGGTCAGGACTCGCTCAAGTGGGATATTTCCCCGGGGATCTGCACCTTCCTGGATAGCCTGGGGAACAGCATAACTCCTGAGTTTAAGCAGGGGCTGGTCAGGGTGTACAGCATTCCTGAGGCAACCATCAACGATCCCGGTCCGGTTTGCGAGGGCAGTGATTTGTTGCTTCTCGCCCAATACCAGCATGGAACCGGTAACGGAACCATCAGCTATCAGTGGACAGGCCCGGACGGAACTACCGGGAGTGATCCCCTGTTTTACCTCGATAAAATGCAGTCTTCACAGGCCGGCAACTGGACTTTAACCGTGAGTGACACCAACCACTGCCAGAGTTCAACTTCTGTTGAGGTGAACATCATTCCCCTTCCGGTTTCCGGCTTCCCTGCCGATAAGGATACCCTTTGGTTTGATGAAATGACCCGCCTGGAGGCGCTTCCGGGCTATGCCTCCTACCGCTGGAATACCGGCGACAGCACCTCTTCTATCCTGGTAACTTCAGAAGGCTGGTACAAGGTGATTATGCAGACAGAAGAAGGCTGTACTTCCGCCGATTCTTTGATGATGCTCTATTCCTTTGCTCCGTTCACCATGCCCAATGCCTTTACTCCGGACGGGGACGGGATCAACGATGTGTTTCGTCCGGTGACCGTGCCGGAAAAGGTGGAATCATTTTCGATGTACATTTTTGATCGTTGGGGAAGGCAGATTTTTGCAACAAAGGATCTGGGAGCTGGCTGGAACGGTAAAATAAATGGAAATCCCGCACCGCTGGGAGTTTATACTTACATCATCAATTACAGCAACTCGGCTGGGGAAACAAAGAAGAATTCAGGCGTTGTTACCCTGCTACGGTAATTGGCTCGCCCCCCTTTTCTAAAGGTTATTAGCGATGCAAAGCATTCCCTGATGCAGGCAGTTTTGATAGTTTCGCCAAAAGCGAAAGTAACGGTATAAATACGTATTATTTATCCGCAAGGGTGCCTGTTTTTTTAGTAAACTTGCACCTTTTCAAAGAAACTGCATGGAAGAACTGAAACCCATACGATCGGCGCTGATTTCGGTTTATCATAAGGACAGGGTTGATGTCATCGCACGGATGCTTCATGAGCTTGGCATAGTCCTGTATTCAACCGGAGGCACCTACGATTTTATCCGTTCCCTTGGCATTCCTGCCACGACGGTCGAAAGCATAACCTCTTATCCCTCCATCTTGGGCGGCCGGGTAAAGACCCTGCATCCAAAGGTTTTCGGAGGTATTCTCTACCGGCGGGAGGTGGAAAGCGACCTGCAGCAGATCTCCGAATACGGGATTCCGCCGGTCGACCTGGTGATCGTTGATCTCTATCCTTTTGAGTCAACTGTTGCTTCGGGTGCAAGCCAGGAAGAGATCATCGAGAAGATTGATATCGGCGGCATTTCACTGATCAGGGCCGCTGCCAAGAATTACCGCGACGTGATCATCGTGCCATCGGCAGCTCAGTACGACCTTCTGATCAGCCTGCTGGAAGAGAAGAAAGGTTTCAGCACCCTCAGCGAACGATATCATTTTGCTGCCCAGGCGTTCAATGTTTCGTCGCATTACGATACAGCCATTTTCAATTACTTCAATAGAGAAGCCGGCATTCCTGCCTTCAAACAAAGCATTCTGCATTCCGAGACCATGCGCTACGGTGAAAACCCGCATCAGGAAGGAGCTTTTTACGGAGACCTGTCCGGCCTGTTTGAACAACTTCACGGAAAGGCTATCTCCTATAATAACCTTGTCGATCTTGAAGCTGCAGTATCGCTGATCGACGAGTTCAATGACCCGGCATTTGCCATCATCAAGCATACCAATGCCTGCGGACTTGCCACCCGGAGCAGCCTGCAACAGGCCTGGACGGATGCTCTGGCCGGGGATCCTGTGTCGGCTTACGGCGGGGTAATTGCCTGCAACCGGACTATTGATGAAGAAACCGCCGTGGAGATCAACAAGTTATTCTTTGAGTTGATCATTGCTCCGGATTATGAAAAAAATACGCTGGAAATCCTGAAATCAAAGAAAAATAGAATAATTTTGCGCCGGAAACCGGCTGATTTTCAGGCAAAACAATTTAAGTCAGTACTTAACGGTGTATTGTTGCAAGGCAAGGATCTGAAGACCGAAACCCCTGCCGACCTGCAGGTTGTTACCCGGATTGCACCTGACAGTCAGCAGGTTGACGACCTGATTTTTGCCAATATCATTGTTAAACACCTGAAAAGCAACGCTATCGTGCTAGCCAGAAATGGTCAGCTGCTTGGTTCCGGTTGCGGGATGACTTCGCGGGTGGACGCTTTGAAGCATGCTATCGACAAAGCGGGTGAATTCGGACTGAACCTTGAGGGGGCTGTGATGGCTTCCGATGCGTACTTCCCGTTTGCCGACTCCGTTGAGATAGCCCATAAAGCAGGAATCCGGGCTGTAATACAACCCGGCGGATCCGTGAGGGATGCTGATTCGATCCGGTATTGCGATGATAACGGCCTGGCGATGGTTTTTACCGGAACACGACATTTTAAGCACTAACTGAGATACAAACGTAATACAGCTTACACTACCCGAAAATATCGAATTACATGGGAATTTTCTCCTTTCTCACCAAGGAAATAGCGATGGACCTTGGCACTGCCAACACCATCATCATATATAACGATAAAGTTGTTGTGGACGAACCGTCCATCATCGCGATAGAGCGGACTACCGGCAAAGTTCTGGCAGTTGGCAAGAAAGCCATGATGATGCATGGTAAGACGCACGAAAATATCAAGACGATCCGCCCTTTGCGGGATGGTGTTATCGCCGACTTCCAATCGGCCGAATACATGATCCGGGAACTTATCAAGATGATCGGCCCCAGCCGCAGCCTGTTCCCCCCTGCACTCCGCATGGTGATCTGCATCCCTTCGGGTATTACCGAGGTGGAAGAACGCGCCGTTAAAGATTCGGCCGAACAGGCCGGAGCCAAGGAAGTCAGGCTTATCCATGAACCTATGGCTGCCGCCATCGGGATCGGCATCGACGTACTGGAGCCTACCGGAAACATGATCATCGACATAGGTGGCGGGACCAGCGAAATCGCAGTCATCGCTCTCGGTGGTATCGTGAACAACAAGTCGATCCGCATTGCCGGTGATGATTTCAATACCGATATCGAAGAATACATGCGGAAACAGCACAATATCAACATCGGTGAACGGTCGGCAGAAATGATCAAGATCGAGGTGGGCGCCGCCATGACCGAGATCGACAATCCGCCGCCTGACTATGCTGTTCATGGACGCGATATGCTCACTGGTATCCCGAAAGAGATCTATGTGAACTATGCCGAAATTGCCCATGCCCTCGACAAATCGATCTCCAAGATAGAAGCTGCCGTGCTGAATGCCCTTGAAATGACCCCTCCCGAACTTTCGGCCGATATTTTCAAGACCGGTATATACCTTGCAGGTGGCGGCTCACTGCTTCGCGGCCTCGACAAGCGGCTTCATCTTAAGACCAAGCTTCCCGTGCATGTTGCCGACGACCCTCTTCATGCCGTGGCCAGAGGTACCGGCATCGCCCTGAAGAACTTCGATAAGTTCACCTTCCTTATCAAATAGTATCGGAAAGAACCTATACCGGATCCCGGCATGCGCAACCTTATCGCTTTCATTATTCGGTATAACTTCCTGCTGCTTTTCCTGCTTTTCGAATCGCTGGCCCTGGTGTTGCTGGTTAACTCAACCTATTACCAGCGCTCCGTGATCCAGACCGCCGGCAACAGCATCAGCGGACGGTTTTACTCCTCTGTCAGCAATATTTCGGAATACCTGAAGCTGCGCCGGACCAATGAGCTCCTGGCAATGGAGAATTCCATGCTCAGACAGATGAAGAGCGTTTCATACCTGAAGACCGATACCAACACTTTCTGGGTTGACGATACCCTTTACAAACAGCGCTACCAGTATATCGTTGCCAGGGTCATCAACAACACGGTCGGGAAGAGGAATAACTACATCATGCTGAATAAGGGAAAACGGCACGGGATCGACAAGGACATGGCCGTGATCACCTCCAACGGAGTTGTGGGCACCGTAGTGAACGCCTCCGAAAACTTTTCCTGGGTGATGAGCGTGCTTAACAAGCAAACCCGCATCAGCGCCCGCATAGTCAAGAATAACCAGATGGGGACAGTCGTCTGGACCGGCATGGACCACCGCATCGGTACACTCACCGATATCCCGGCACATGTAAAGATCGCCAAAGGCGACACCATAACGACCAGCGGCTTTTCCTATATCTTCCCTGCCAACCTTATGCTCGGAACCATCGAGGACTTCCGGGTGGAACACGGGGAGCATTTTTATGTCATACCTTTCAGGTTCAGCGTCGACTTCAACAGCCTCGACTACGTGTATGTTGTGCGCAACCTGATGAAAAAGGAACAGGAACAACTCGAGAAATCAACCGAAGCAACCAATGAGTAGGATCGTACTGGCAAATATTGCGCGTTTTGTGTTGCTGCTGATGCTGCAAATATTGGTCTTCAACCGGATCGATTTTTACGGTTTTCTCAATCCATACATATACATCCTGTTCATTTTACTGCTCCCCTTCGAAACTCCGGGCTGGCTGCTGTTACTGCTCTCATTTATCACCGGATTTTCTGTTGACCTGTTCAACGGAACTCTCGGACTGCATGCTGCTGCATCTGTATTTGCCGGGTTTGCCAGACCGGCTATTGTTAAACTGGTAGGCGAAAAACCGGATTACGATATCACTACCCAGCCCACCCTGCGAGAGATGGGTTTCAAATGGTTCCTGGCGTATGCCGCCACCCTGACTTTCCTTCACCACCTTGCGCTTAATTTCATCGATGTCTTCAGCTTCCGCGAATTCTGGCAGACCTTCTTAAGGGTTATCCTGAGTTCCGTTTTCACCTTGCTGTTTATATTGATCATTCAGTATATCTTTACATCCCGTAAGGAAAGAAGTTGATTTAAAAACAATCCCCCTACAAATCCTAACTAAACCTAATACCATGAAGAATCTCTTTATCGGCAGCCTTGTGACTGTGCTGCTCATTTCTCTTGTCGCATGCAACAAGAATAAAGAAGGATTTACGATCAACGGGACTCTCAGCGGAGCCGATACCGGATGGGTGTTACTGAAGAAACGTGAAGAAGGCAAATGGATCACGGCGGATTCCATCCAGCTGAAAGAAGGAAAATTCAAATTCACCGGAAAGATAGAGATGCCGGAAATGTATTACCTCTCTCTTCAGGGCCGCGAAGGTTATTTGCCTTTCTTCCTTGAAAATTCGGACCTGACCATGAAAGTCTATGCCGACAGCCTGCACAAATCAGACGTAACAGGATCCGCTACGCACGACCTGTATAAAAGCTTCCTGGCCAAGGACGATCTGTTCAACAAAAAGATGGAACAACTGTATGGCGAATACATGCAGGCTAAAGAAGCCAACGACAGCATAAAGGCTAAGGGAATGGAAAGCGGTTTCGATGCCATCGAGAAGGAACAGAGTGAAGCAACGCAGAAGTTCATCAAGGAAAACGGGAAGAGCGTCGTGGCTGCCTATCTGGCGCTCAGCAACGCCTACAATTATGATCTCGCCACCCTGAAGGAGATCAACAAAGCATTCGATCCTTCCATCGCCGCTTCCAATTATGTTAAGAAACTGAAAGAGCGTGAGGAAATCCTTGCCAAACTGCAACCCGGGAACGTGGCACCTGATTTCGCCATGGCCGATACAACCGGAAAATCCATCAGCCTGTCATCCTTACGGGGCAAGTACGTGTTGGTCGATTTCTGGGCATCGTGGTGTGGCCCCTGCCGTGCCGAAAATCCGAATGTGGTGGCTGCTTATAAGAAATACAGTGCCAAAGGATTTACCGTACTGGGCGTATCACTCGACAGCGACAAGGCTAAATGGCTGCAGGCAATTGCCAGCGACGGACTGACCTGGAACCACGTGAGCGAAGTGCAGGGATGGAATTGTTCAGCTGCAAAGCAGTATGGAATATTGGCAATCCCCTCGAATTTCCTGCTCGATCCGGATGGCAAGATCCTGGGTAGCAATCTGCGGGGCGAAGACCTGATGAAAAAGCTTGACGAACTGCTTGGAGGTGCTGTTGCATCCAAATAGTATTCGGGCCATAAATAAGAGAGGCTGTCTCAAAAAGGCAGCCTCTTTCATTTGGTAACCACGTCAATCTCTCTGGAATCAACTAGAAAAGAAGCCGCATTAAAAGTCGGTTATTAAGCCTTATTTCTCTGTGGCTCTCCGTGTTTTCTCTGTGAAACTCTGTGTAACTGCTATTTAAGAATTTCACAGTTCCGATGGTTATCGGAAACACCGAGCAAAATAATGAGTTACACAGAGATATTGAGGCAGCCTCTTTCATTTGTTAACCGCGTCAATCTCTCCGGTCTTTTTTCAGAATGATGACATCATCGTCATCCTTTTCGTATTTGATGATGATCTTTTTCCCGTGCCTTTTCTTCTTGATGATGATCTGGTCAGGATTGCCGTAAGGCATGAATTCACGCAGTTCCGGGATATCAAAATCCCTGAACTCAGGCATGGAGGGCATGCTGAAATGCCTGTAACCGGGACAGCAACCGGGTTTCTTTTCCATTTTGGGGCACTGATGCTCCCGGAAGTCCTTACCTGAAGGATCGAAATATTTTTCTATCTCCAGGTCCCTGAAGTCGGGGAAATCGCGGAAAGCCAGATTCAGGTCCTTGCCGATCCTGTCAAGGAAAATCGTATCACCATTCACGATGATCGTGTCGGCTTTCATGCTGAGTTCGCCCAGGTCCAGGTCCGGAATGGTGATCTTCATCCGGCGTTCCATATCCCGCATCGGCGGTTCCATATCTTCCTGCCGGCTTCTGTCACGAATCCAGGCATCTTCGTCGAAATCACTGCTTTCCTCAAAGGTGGTATCGATAACGGTTCTCTCCCCGTTCGACTCCTTCACGATATGAATGGTGACCAGGCGTTTGCCGCTTTTGGATGGTTCCTGTTTTTCCTGTCCGGATGCAGTTCCGGCAACAAAAAACAGCAGCATCAGAGGTATTAACGACAGAAATTTGATCTTTCCTGAATTTAGACTGATCTTTTTCATGGAATTGGATGGTTTGAATGATTAAATGACAGGTGGATTGGCTGGAACAAATGTAACGCAGGTATGGCTATACCCTTGGTTATTAAAGGTTAAGAACTGTTAAAAATAGTTAATGGGTAATAATGGTCAGGAAGGAGAAGCGGCAGCATTCATGCAATTTCCACCTTCCTTGTTTTCTATGAATTCAGGAGACCTAAATCAATTTTCAGCGGTAAGCAGTCGTTTTCAGCCATTGAAAAGTTCTATCTTCGCAACAACAAGCTCCGGCGAAGACCGGAAACAAATGATATGTCGCTTTACTGGACAGCTCTGGTCATTTTTCTTATCACGTACACGGGGATCATCTTTACCCGTCTGCCGAAGATGAACATCGACCGGCCATCGGCTGCCTTTTTCGGCGCCGTAGCCATGATGATCTTCGGGGTGCTGGATTTCAAAGAAGCTATCCAATCCATCGATTTCAACACAATTGCACTGCTTCTGGGCATGATGATCATCATTTCCACGCTGGAAATTGATGGTTTTTTCTCCTTCATCGCCTCCAAAGCGCTGTCATACTCTACCACACCACTCCGCCTGCTCGCTATTCTTACATTTATCACCGGGATTGCCAGCGCATTTCTGGTGAATGACGCGGTGGTATTGCTTTTCACACCGGTTATCATCCTGATCTGCCGTTCGGCAAAATTGAATCCTCTTCCCTACCTGATAGCCGAAATCCTTGCCTCCAATGTCGGCAGCGCCATGACGATCACGGGCAACCCGCAGAATATGCTGATAGGAATCAATTCCGGAATCCCGTACAGTCAATTTCTGCTGACCCTGCTGCCCATTTCACTGATAGGGCTTGCCATGATCGTGCTGGTCATACGGTTGATGTATCCTTCCGATATAAAGCCAAGACGTTTTAGTCCGGCAACTGACAGCCGTCCAAACGGAAGCGTTTCATTTGAATATGATTTCAGGTCGATGCGGACCTCCGTGCCCATTTTCATACTGGTAGTACTGTTGTTCTTTTTCAGTCATTTACTCGGAATTTCCATACCCCTCATCGCCTTGCTTGGTGCTTCGCTCATCCTGATCCTGGGAAGGGTCAAGCCTTCGAAAGTGATCAGGCAGGTCGACTGGGTGCTGCTTCTTTTCTTTGCCTCTCTTTTCATTGTGGTTCGCGGTATTGAGAAGGTAGGCCTGATGGATAGGATGATAAACGGGATCAGTCTGGGCGAGAATGCAGCCGGACTGGGAGGCATTCACCTGATCAGCCTTGTGCTTTCACAGGTCGTCAGCAATGTGCCTTTTACGGTTGTCATGTTGCCGGTGATGAAAACAGCGGGAAGCGATACCCTGTGGCTTGCGCTGGCTTCCGCATCCACCCTGGCCGGAAATGCAACCATCATCGGGGCCATGGCCAACCTGATCGTCATCGAATCGGCCGAACGCGAAGGGATCAGGATCCGCTTCATTGAATTCATGAAATCCGGTCTGATCATCACCATCCTGACACTGGCACTGTCGTTTGGGATACTGTATCTGAGATTACAGATTTAGAGATGAAGGAATCAATAGGATTAAAGATAAAAGATAAAAGGAAAAAGATAAAAGAATTTAGGAATTTGGGAATGTAAAAATGTGAGAATTAGTTAATTCGACAATTAGCTGATTCGACAATCCGACGATTGAATTTTAACTGTACCCTTTGCTCTCCGACCTTAGCTGTTTAAAGACAAAAGATAAAAGGAAAAAGATAAAAGAACTTGCTAAGAATGGCCATGAATGACTACGAATGATCCGCCAGCCGGCGGAAATGACAACTTACCCCCAGCCCTTAGCCCTTCGCTCTCAGCGGCAAAAAAGGGTCCTCGCAGATAACGCAGATTGAAACGCAGATTAACGCGGATAAATATGAACCCTCTGCGATGATCTGCGGGCTTTTTCTGCGAAATCTGCGAGAAACAGAAAAGACTTTATAAAGACAAAAGATAAAAGCCTGCCTGCCTGACTCAGATGATGACCACTCAAGCCTTACCTGGCAGTCAGGCAGGGAAAAAGATAAAAGACCAGAAGTCTCCATCTCCCCGCCCTATGCCCTAAGCTGCTTGAAGACAAAAGGAAAAAGACAAAAGAACTTGCTAGGAATGGCCATGAATGACTACGAATGACAATGAATTACTAAGAATGACTATAAGTGACAACGAGTGACCATGAAAAACCCTCTTGCTTTAGTTTGGTTAACCTCTGCTCTGGCGATCTGGAGCATTGCCTGCACGGCACAGTCTCCTGACGCCTCGCTGAGCTTCGGGATAGTTACCGATGTCCACTATGCCGATATACCCGACAACGGGCAGCGTACTTACAGCCAGTCACTCGATAAGCTTGAAGAGTGCGTGGATACCATGAATCGTTTCGGGGTGGATTTCCTTGTGGAACTCGGGGATTTCAAGGATATGCCTGCTTCGGAATCAGAGGAAAAAGCACTGATATACCTGTACAGGGCAGAGAAGGTATTCTCTTTCTTCAAAGGGCCAATATTTCATGTATTCGGAAATCACGATGTCGATTGCATCAGCAAGGAGCAATTCCTGTCGGTGGTTTCCAATTCCGGTATTCCCAAAGACAAGACTTACTATTCCTTCGACAAAAAAGGCTTTCATTTCATAGTTCTTGATGCTGACTATGACAGCACCGGAAGGAGTTTCAGCAAGGGTCATTTCGACTGGGGTGATTCCAATATCCCTGAGCATGAACTTACCTGGCTTAAAAAGGATCTGCGGAAAGCACGCGGCACAACGATCGTTTTCATCCATCAGCAACTTGATGGTGAAGGCCCGTATTATGTAAACAATGCTCAAGCGGTCCGAAAAATTCTGGAACGTTCGGGCAAGGTGGCAGCCGTTTTCCAGGGGCATTATCATGAAGGGCAATACCGGCTGTTGAACGGGATTCATTATTACACCCTGAAGGCAATGATAGAAGGAATCGGCCCCGAAAACAGCAGCTATGCGATTGTGAACCTTACAAAGGAGCGGATCAGCGTGAAGAGCTTCCGGAAGGCCAGTTCTATTGTTTTTACCTCTGTAAAATGAAAAAACCGGGTTGCCCCGGTTTCCCATCATTTATCTTTTACCTCAGAAAGGAAGATCATCAGCAGGTGAGGCTGTTTCCAACGTCGGATTATAAGGCTCTTCGACAGGTGCAGATGTGGTGGCAGCCGGAGTGGCAGCACTCAATCCTTTATCGATCCGCCATGCTTTCACATCGGTGTACCAACGGCCATTGTATTCGCGGCTTTCAATATCAAAAAATACTTTAACAGTCTCACCTTCGGTCAACGCAGCCTGGTCGATCTTATCAGAACCCCAGAGAACGAAACAGACCTTCTTCGGAAACTGTCCCGCTTCAATTTCAATGACAAACTGCTGCTTTTTCCATTCACCATTACGCCCCTGACCTGTTTCCGTCGGCAGTACCCTGATTACTTTACCAGTGATTTCCATAAGATTGATATTAAATTAAACGTTGCGAAAATAAGGCAAATTCTGACGCAATCTCCTGCTGTTAGTATCTTTCATCCCCTGCCTGAAAAGCCTTAACTGCATCGCTTAACGTGTCGAGAATTTGTAGATGGTGGTAGTATGATACTTTTCGCCCGGTTTCAGAATGGTACCCGGAAAGTCCGGATGATTGGGTGAATCGGGGAAATGCTGTGTTTCGAGGCAGAAACCTGCATACTGGTTATACACCTGTCCGGCTTTGCCGGTAATTGTCCCGTCGAGAAAATTCCCTGAATAGAACTGTACCCCCGGCTGATCAGTAAAGACTTCCAATACCCTTCCTGATGCAGGTTCAATGACTTTAGCTGCAATTTCGCCGATGCTCTTTGTATCCAGGATGAAATTGTGATCATAGCCGACAGGATTGCCACCGGTAGCAGCCAGATCCTTGCCGATGGGCTTGGATACGGTGAAATCAAACGGATTGCCTTTCACCTCCCGCATCTCCCCTGTCGGGATCAGCGTACTGTCGACAACATTGTACCGGGAGGCAGCGATCATGAGTTCATGCGACTTGATATCCCCGCTGCCGGCCAGGTTGAAGTAGCTGTGCTGCGTCAGGTTTACGGGAGTTGCCTTGTCGGTGGTGGCAGTATAATCGAAAACCAGACTGTTGTCGTCGTTCAGGGTGTAAGTTACGGTAATGTCAAGATTGCCGGGATAACCTTCTTCACCATCCTTGCTGAGGTAATGCAGCTTAAGTCCGACAGCACTGTCGCTCCTGAATTCTTCTGCATCCCATACCACCTTGTCGAAGCCCTTTACTCCGCCGTGCAGATGGTTTGGACCGTCGTTCAGGGCAAGAGTATAGGCTGTTCCGTCGATGGTGAAGGTTCCTTTGGCAATACGGTTCCCATACCTTCCTATCAAGGCTCCGAAATAAGGCGTTTTGGCGAGGTATCCTGAAAGGCTGTCATAGCCCAGCACGATATCAGCCGGTTTACCGTTCTTATCCGGCACCTGCAGGGAGGTGATGATCCCTCCGTAGTTGGTCACTTTCATGATCACGCCCGAGTGATTCACCAAGGTGTAAAGGCTCACTTCGGTTGAGTCGGGCAATATTCCGAACGGCTGTTTTATTATGGTTCCTGGTTCCTGCATGGCTTCCTTTTTTGTGTTGCACGACGGGAGGATCAACACCATACCCGATATAACAAGCAACAGGGTTAAAACGGATCGTACATTCATGATCATTCGTTTTTATTGATTGAATTATTTTTCAGGATCTCTGTTTCGATCACGGCCCCGTAACGGGAATAGTTCTCATAGAGTTCCCTGTATTTCAATGCGTTGTTTTCATCCGGGAGGTACTCAGTCTCATAACCATTTCCCATTGCTTTCTGGGCATCGAGAACAGTTGGATATAATCCACCCGCCACGGCAGCAGCCATCGCAGCACCCAGGGCGCAGGCCTGCTCACTCTTTGCCACGAGGATCGGCTTATTGATCACATCCGCAACCACCTGCATCACAAACGGCGACTTTTTAGCCACGCCACCCAGAGCAATGACACCTTCGATAGGAATTCCTTCATCGATAAACCGGTCGACGATCTTTTTGGCGCCGAATGCAGTAGCTTCGATCAGCGCCCTGAATATGCGCGGTGCATCCGATCCCATGTTTAGTCCCAGAATTGCCCCTTTCAGAAGCTGGTTAGCGTCGGGTGTACGGCGTCCGTTCATCCAGTCGAGAGCCAGGATACCCGATTCGCCGATATCGATCTTCCGGGCTGCTTTGGTAAGTTCAGGTATGATCCTCCCGGCTGTTTCATCGATCAACTTTGCTTTCAGGCCATCATCCAGCAGCTCCGAACCTGCTATCAGGTTTTCGACAGGCCACATCAACAACGATTTGAACCAGGCATAGACGTCGCCAAATGCCGACTGTCCGGCTTCCAGTCCCAGCATGCCCGGGACGATCGATCCGTCAACCTGTCCGCAGATGCCATGTACCAGCTTATCTCCCACTTCATCCATAGGTGCAACCATCATGTCGCAGGTGGAGGTTCCCATTACTTTACTCAGATAGTAAGGCTTGATCTCTCCGCCCAAGGCTCCCAGGTGGGCATCAAAAGAACCGGCTCCGACAACTACCGATTCAGGCAGACCAAGACGGCCGGCCCATTCCGGAGTCAGATGCCCGACAGCCACATCACAGGTAAAGGTTTCGCTGAACAACCGTGACCGCAAACCTGCCAGCTGTGGATCCAGTTTTACCAGGAATTCTTCGGACGGAAGACCGCCAAACTCCTCGTGCCACATGGCTTTATGGCCTGCTGCACAACGGCTGCGTTTCATTTTCAACGGATCTGTCGTCCCCGAAAGCAGCGCCGGGATCCAGTCGCAATGTTCCACCCACGACCAGGCAGCATCCCTCACAGCCTTATCTTCGCGAATAATATGGAGGATCTTTGCCCAGAACCATTCGGAAGAATAGATACCTCCTTCATATCTGGTATAGTCAATTCCTCCCCAGTTTTTGGATACCTGGTTGATCCGATCCGCTTCGGCTGTTGCCGTGTGATCTTTCCAGAGCACGAACATCGCATTCGGATTCTCGGCAAATTCCGGAACCAATGAAAGTGGAGTCCCGTTCCTGTCAACAGCAACCGGAGTTGAGCCGGTTGTGTCCACCGAAATTGCCACAACATCTCCGGCAACCCCCGCGGGGGCTTTTCCCAGCACTTCCCGCACCGTTGTCTCCAGGCCTTCGATATAATCCAGCGGATGCTGACGGAACCTGTTCCGCAAAGGATCGCAGTATTTACCGGCTTTCCAGCGGGGGTAATAAAATACACTGCCGGCAATCTCATTGCCATTGGATGCATCAACCAGTATGGTACGAACCGAATCGGTTCCGTAATCAACCCCGAGGGTGTATTTCGGCATGACTGATCAGTATCTTTCTATCTCGATAATAATCTTTTTACCTGCTCTACTACGTTCTGAGCAGTGAATCCGAATTTCTCGTCCAGAACTTTCGCCGGGGCGGAATATCCGAAGTGATCGAGGCCCCAGACTGAATCAATGCTTCCGGTTATGCCTGCCAGGGTAACCGGCAGACCGGCAGTTAGACCAAATACGGGAACACCCTGCGGAATAATGCTGTTGCGGTATTGCTGATCCTGCTGACGAAACAGTCCCTCGGAAATAACGGAAACGACCCTTGCCTTAATTTTCTTTTCTGATGAAAGCAGGGCAGCGCCATCAATCAGGGTGGATACTTCTGAACCGCTTGCCACGAGGATCACATCGGGTTTGCCTTCACAATCCAGCACAATGTAGGCTCCTTTTTCCGACTGAAGCGCATCCTGAAACCTGGTACTTCCCTGTTTTGCAGGCAAATCTTTGATATTCTGCCGCGAAAAGATCAGCGCCGTAGGTGCATCGGTATTCTCCATGGCCATTTTCCAGGCTACGGATGTCTCAGCTGCATCGGCTGGACGAAGTGCCAGCAGGCTCATTTTGCCGTGATGGTTCTTCAGATGTTCAAGCAGCCGGATTTGTGCCTCCTGTTCTACCGGTTGATGGGTAGGGCCGTCCTCTCCCACTCTGAAAGCATCGTGCGTCCAGATGAATTTCACGGGAAGTCCCATCAGGGCGGATAGCCTGACGGCAGGCTTCATATAGTCGCTGAAGACAAAGAAAGTAGCGCAGGCGGCCCAGACGCCGCCATGCAATGCAATACCGTTGCAGATGGCTGCCATGGTGAGTTCGCTCACCCCGGCCTGGAGGAAGGCTCCGGTGAAATCGCCTTTCTTCAGAGGCTGCGTGCATTTCAGGAAGCCGTCGGTCTTGTCGCTGTTGGCCAGGTCGGCAGATGAAACGATCATGTTTTCCACCTTTCCGGCCAGGTAGGAAAGTACCGCAGCCGATGCGGCGCGGGTGGCAATCCCTTCCTTCTGGGCGACAGATGCAAAATCCAGCTCAGGCAGTTTACCTGAAAGGAATAAATTCAATTTTGCTGCAAGCTCGGGGTTTGCTTTTGCCCATGCCTGCTCATTGGCCTTTCTTACGGCTGCTTCTTTCACTTTGGCAGCTTTCGCCTTTTCATAGAGTTCCTTTACTTCCGGGAAAATATAGAATGGATCGTCAGCATTTCCGCCAAGCCCCTCAATGCTTTTCCAGAATGAGGCGCCGGATTCACCAAGCGGCATACCATGGGTGGCACAGTTGCGTTCGAAACTGCTTCCGTCTTCTTTCACAGCGCCTTTACCCATGATGGTCTTGCCAATGATAAGGGTAGGCTTCTCAGTTTCAGCAACCGCCGTATGAAGGGCAGCGCGGATAGCGTCAGCATCGTTGCCGTTGATCGTGATCACCTTCCACCCCCAGGCTTCATATTTCATGGCGGTATTTTCGGAGGTAACCACCGAAGTCTGGGTAGAAAGCTGTATGTCGTTCGAATCGAAGAACATGATCAGGTTGCTCAGCCCCAGGTGACCGGCAATGCGCCCTGCCGACTGGGATATCTCTTCCTGGATGCCTCCATCGGATATATAAGCGTATGTTTTGTGCGACATCCATTCTCCGAAGCGGGCACACAGGAACCGCTCAGCAATGGCTGCCCCGATAGCCATGGTATGCCCCTGGCCTAACGGACCTGACGTATTTTCAACGCCCCGCAATTTGTCAACCTCAGGATGACCGGGAGTGCAGCTGCCCCACTGCCGGAAGTTTTTCAGGTCGTCGGAGGTATACATACCCGATAACGCCAATACTGAGTAAAGCATAGGTGACATGTGCCCCGGATCGAGGAAGAACCGGTCGCGCATGTGCCATCCCATTTCTTCCGGATCGTACCTGAGAAACTCCGTGTACAGTATATTGATAAAATCGGCTCCGCCCATTGCGCCGCCCGGATGACCGGACTTTGCTTTTTCGACCATGGCTGCAGCAAGGATGCGGATGTTGTCGGCAGCTAGGTTGGTGATGTCTTTTCCCATAATCAGGATTGGAGAGTTAGTTATAATTTATTAATAATTTACTGACCGTAATAGGCATTCTTCCCATGCTTCCGGTTGAAGTGCTTATCCAGCAGGTATTGCCTGATCGGTCCGGGATTGCCGAGCTGAAGCGTCAACAGGGCCATACGGGCAATCTCTTCGAGCACCACAGCATTGTAAACGGCTTTCTCCGGCGATGCCCCCCACGAGAAGGGCCCGTGGTTTCCCACCAGCACACCGGGTATACTCACAGGATCCAGTTCCCTGAATGTCTCCACGATCACTTTTCCCGTCTCCTTTTCATACCCGGCTTCCACTTCTTCCTGCGAAAGTACACGGGTACAAGGGATCTCTCCGTAAAAATGATCGGCATGGGTGGTCCCGAAAGGAGGGATCGGCTGCAAGGCCTGTGCCCAAGCAACTGCATAGGTTGAATGTGTATGAACAATGCCGCCGATCGCCGGAAAGGCTTTGTACAGCTCAATGTGCGTATCGGTGTCGGAAGAGGGCCTGTTCGTTCCTTCAACAACATTTCCGTCAAGGTCCACAATAACCATATCGCCGGGAGTCATACTATTGTATGATACCCCGCTTGGTTTAATTACCAGGAGCTTCCTTTCACTGTCGAATCCACTCACATTGCCCCAGGTATAAACCACCAGTTTATGCGTAACCAGTTCCAGGTTAGCACGATAGACCCTGTCTTTCAGTTCTTCAAGCATAAGCGTTTGCCTCCTGCAAATGTATTACATCCCTTTTAGACCGTTGGCCAGATGATAGTAGATTTCATTCCATTTAAGCTCTTTCCTGAAACTATCGAGACAGGTATCCTTCCCGATATGAAGGAATTCGATCCCGGCCATCTCGCAGAAATCCTGCATGCACTCTGCATCCAGATTCTGGCTGAATGCCGTGTGATGTGCTCCGCCCGCATAGATCCAGGCACCGGCACCAACTTTCAGATCAGGCTGGGGTATCCAGAGCGCGCGGGCGACAGGTAGTTTGGGAAGATCCGCTTCCGGTACAACACAGTCCACCGAATTTACGATCATCCGGAAACGGTTGCCCATGTCGATCAGGCTGGCATTGATTGCAGGGCCTGCCGGCACACTGAACACAAGTCTGGCCGGGGCTTCCTTGTTGCCAATCCCAAGCGGATGGACTTCCAGCTTGTTTATTCCGTCGCCGATGGTCGGGCATACCTCCAGCATGTGCGCACCCAGCGCCCTCATACCTTCCGGATTCAGGTGATAGGTGTAATCTTCCATGAAAGAGCATCCGCCCTTCAACCCTTTCCCCATTACCTTAGCTGCCCTCACCAGTGCAGCATGTTTCCAGTCGCCTTCGGCTCCAAATCCGTAACCTGAAGCCATGAGCCGTTGAACAGCCAGTCCGGGCAACTGATTCAAACCATGAAGATCTTCAAAAGTGGTGGTGAACGCCTTAAACTCTCCATTATCCAGGAACTGCCTCAATCCTAACTCGATACGTGCCTGATAGCGAACATTTTCATAACAATTGCCTCCGGCTTTCCCATCGGCAGCAACCCGGTAGAGATTGTTGTATTCTCTCACCAGGGCATTAATATCGGATTCGTATACTTCATTGATGACCTTTACCAGGTCGCCGACACCATAACCGTTCACCGAGAGTCCGAACTGGATCTGTGCAGCAACTTTATCACCTTCCGTAACGGCAACCTCACGCATGTTATCACCGAAGCGGGCAAGTTTCAAATTCTGAAAATCATTCCATCCTGCAGCAGCCCGCGTCCAGGTTATGATCTTCTGAAGAACTTCTGTATCCTGCCAATGCCCGACTACCACTTTCCGGTTAAGCCGAAGCCGGGTCATGATGAATCCGTGCTCCCTGTCGCCATGAGCCGACTGGTTCAGGTTCATAAAGTCCATGTCGATCTCTCCCCACGGAAGGTCGCGGTTGAACTGGGTGTGCAGGTGCAATAAAGGCTTCTGTAAGATCTTCAGACCGTTGATCCACATCTTCGACGGCGAGAAGGTATGACACCAGGTTATCAGCCCGATACAGTTCGCGGCAGAATTGGCATCTATACAAAGTTCTTTTATAGCATCGGGTGTGGTAAGCACGGGTTTACAGACGATATTCACCGGCATATCGGGCGCTTTATGAAAGGCTTTGGCTATGATCTGCGAATCTTCTGCAACCTTATTCAGGGTTTCGGGACCGTAGAGGTGCTGGCTTCCGGTAATAAACCAAACCTCCAGGCCGTTGAACGTTTTTTTCATCTTATTGATTTTTAATATTATATCTGATTGCCGGAGCAAACCAGGTCGTATCGATCCCGGTGAGCATGACCGGCTGATTATTATCTGTTTACCAGAAATAGATGTAAAACAGGATCACTATTCCGAGAATGATCACTGTATGGATTATGTCCCACCCGTTCCAGCTGGCTCTGGTTTGCAGCTTGTGTTCAGGGGTCTTCATGTTGAAGGTATATTCCAACTGTGAGGTAACGGGTTTGGGTGTAAGGAGACTGATGCCTATGATGGTCAACAGGCAGATGATGAACAGGATCACACAGAAATGATACTGGTTGATGGAGGCAATATTGAACAACCATCCATACTGACCGGTGAAAGAACTTTGCATGGCCTGACCGGCCTGGTTGAGCAGCGAAGCCGATTCCGTGTAATTCCCTGCCTGGAAAGCGGCCGAAGCCTGGTCGGTGATGGAGGTGAACTGCTGACCGCCGGAACCAAGCGTCTCCGTAATTTTTCCACTGATGCCGGAAATTCCGCTCCCGACTTGTTCTCTCAGGGATTCGGTCATGGTGCCGATCTTCATACTGTATTTCTGGGTCTCAACGACCAGCGCTACCTTGGCGCCCATGATGGTGTTCAGCACCAGCCGGAACATACCTATTCCGAAACCTGTGATCATTCCCCAGAAGGCTCCTTTGGCCGTTGCCCGTTTCCAGAAAACCCCGAGGAAGAAAACCGATGCAATAGCCGGAGCCAGCAACCCCTGCACCCCCTGCAGGTAATCATACAATACCTTACCCAATCCCAGCATCACCGGGATCCAAAGCACACCCAGGATGACCACCGAAGCTGTAGCAATCTGGCCTACCTTCAGGTAATGGTGTTCCGATTTCCCCGGCCAGTATTTTTTATAGAAGTCCTCGGTGAAGAGCATAGCCGAAGAATTGAACAGCGATGCAAGCGAACTCATGAGCGCCGCCAGCAGTCCACAAACAACCACGCCCGTAACGCCTGCCGGGAGTAGCTGGGCGACCATGGAGGCAAAAGCTGAATCGCTTGAGCCTACGTGCAGCAGACCTTTCTGGTTCAGAGCAAAGGCGATCATGCCGGGAATAAGGAAAATGAAAACCGGAAGGAGTTTGAAATAACCGGCCAGGATCGTTCCGCGGCGTGCCTGTTTCATGTCGCGGCCTGAAAGAACCCGCTGCACGATATACTGATCGGTACACCAATACCAGAAACCGATGATCGCTGAAGCAAAGAGAACGCCTGTCCATGGAAATTCCGGGTCGGCAGCAGAACGAATCAAATGCATGTTGGGACCGGCAAGCCTTTCCACTTCTGCCCATCCGCCAACCTTGAGAAGGCCCACAACAAGGATCACAATGGAACCGATCAGCAATACAGGCGTCTGAAGCACAGAAGTGTACATGATGGCTTTCATGCCGCCGAAAATGGTGTAAAGGCCGGTGATCACCACAAGCCCGATGGCGCTGATCCAGAAGAAATCGATGCCCCACATCGATTCAATGCCGAAAACAGTCTTAAATACTACACCACCGGCATAAACCGTAACGGCCACTTTGGTGAGCACATACGAAACCAGGGAAATGGCTGACAACACCGACCGGGAGCCCGACGAAAACCTGTGCTCCAGGAATTCAGGCATCGTAAAGATATTGATCCTGTCGTAAAACGGGACGAATACCCAGCCAAGTATGATAATCCACCATGCATGCATTTCCCAGTGGGCCATGGCCATTCCACTGATAAAACCCGCTCCTGCCAGTCCTACCAGGTGCTCCGATCCAATATTGGATGCGAATATGGATGACCCGATCGACAACCAGCCGGCATCTTTCCCGGCAAGGAAATAATCGGTCGTGTCTTTCTCTTTTTGGCGGAGTACCCAAACGATGATCCCGATCAGACCAAGGAAAAAGACTCCCAGAACAATCCAGTCAAGTGTTGCCATAATGGAATTTTAAATTATTGATCGATTGAAACTGCTTTTCTGTACTTCGCCTGAACAGTCTAATTTGATTTCACCTCCAGGCTGACAACCGATTTTGCCGGCATCGTAACCTCCAGTTTCGATCCTGAGATCCTGTAATTGTTGAAAGGAGCCGGCACTACGACGGCAGGCTTGCCGAAATCATTGTAATCGTTCATGTTCTTTGATGTGAGCACTTCTCCCTTAACAGTAAATCTGGCTGTTCCCCCGAGATCCACCGTAACGGTATTGCCCATTTTTGGATCTATATTCACCAGGGTCACCAGTATCTTCCCATTTGCATCTTTCGATGCGGAAACGCTCAAAGCAGGTACCGATTCCGCTCCGAAGGTGTAACTCCTGCAGCTTACCTGAACCGGGATCAGGGTAGCGCCCTGATGTCCTTTATACATTCTGAACACATAGTATGTCGGTGTAAGCACCATCTGATCGTCTTTGGTGAGGATCACGGCCTGGAGCACGTTGATCATCTGGGCAATGTTAGCCATCACCACCCGGTCGGCGTGCGAGTTGAAAATGTTCAGGTTGATACCGGCAACCATGGCGTCGCGAAGCGTATTCTGCTGGAACAGGAATCCCGGATTTGTTTCGGGTTCAACCAGAAACCAGTCACCCCATTCATCCACCACAAGGCCTACTTTATGTTCAGGATCGTATTTATCCATAATTGCCAGGTGCTTGTTGATCAGTTCATCCATATACATGGTATTCTTCAGGGTGGAGAACCAGTCAGCCTCATCGAAAACCGTTGCCGATCCCTTGTTGTCCCATCCGTGGCAAAGGGTATAATAATGCAGGGAAATGCCGTTCATCAGCCGCTGGTCCCAGGGAGATTTCTTCGACCATTCACGCATCATGACTTCGGTCCAGTTGTAGTCATCCACATTGGCGCCCGACGCGATGCGATAGAGCTCATTACCTCCGTAGTTCCTGCAGAAGTTGGAATACCGCATTTCCTGGTTGAAATAAAACTCAGGGGTCATGGCGCCGCCACATCCCCATGACTCATTCCCCACTCCCCAGAAGCGGACATTCCAGGGTTTTTCGCGCCCGTTCCTTTTCCTCAGATCGGTCATCGGACTGATGTTGTCCGAGTTCAGGTATTCAACCCACTGCGACATCTCTTCTACGGTTCCGCTCCCTAAATTGGCTGTGACCACCGGCTCACATCCCAGCTGCTCGCAGAGGTCCATAAATTCGTGCGTACCGAAACTGTTGTCTTCAGTTACCCCTCCCCAGTTGGTGTTGATCATGGATGGCCGCTGATTGCGCGGGCCGATCCCGTTTTTCCAGTGGTACTCGTCGGCAAAGCATCCGCCCGGCCAGCGGAGATTCGGGATGCTCATCTCCCGCAATGCTTTAACAACATCGTTGCGGATTCCTCTGGTATTGGGGATGGGTGAATTCTCTCCGACCCATATTCCGCCATAAATACAGTGACCGAGATGCTCGGCAAAATGACCGTAAATGTTCTTGTTGATCACGGCAGTTGCCTTGTCAGGCTGCAGGGTCACCTTGTTTTCCTGCGCCATGGCCCAGGTGGCGGCGGTCAGGAAAAGAAGAAGTAAGCCTATACCTTTTGATATGCTTTTCATTTGAGATGGATTGGATTGTGGCTTTGCTAACGGATTTATTTCATTGACCCGCCTGTCTCCCTGATCAACTGCTCTTTCCTGACTTTCAGTTGGAAAAGGAATCCCCTGCGGGCATACAGTTCATACTTTCTGTGATCAAACTTGTAGTAAAAGGCTCCTTTTTTCGAGGATTCTTTTTCTTTTTCATTGAGTTTGATCAAGAGACCCGTGTCGAGTATTTGCTTTCTGAAATTCCGCTTGTCGAGCGGCACCCTGCAAATGCTTTCATACAGCAACTGCAGTTGCGGCAGCGTAAATTTCTCGGGCAACAACTCAAAACCGATCGGTTCGCGCGTGATCTTACGTTGTAAAGCTTTCAGCGCTGTGTCCACCATCCGGGAATGGTCAAAGATCAGGGCCGGCAACTGATTCACCGAAACCCACCCGGCTCCGTGTTGCTCGGCAAGTTTCCGGTCATTTTCATCAATCTTTATCAAAGCATAATATGCAATTGAGATGGTCCTGGCTCCCGGATCACGATCTACTTCCCCAAAAGCATACAATTGCTGCATAAAAATATCGGAGAGGCCTGTAAGCTGGTTGAGTATACGATAGGCCGCTTCATCCAGGCTTTCCGACTCTTTAAGAAATCCTCCCATCAGCGACCACTCCCCTTTTGCAGGCTCAAACTGCCTTTTCAGCAACAAAAGTTTCAATCCCTCTTCATCAAAGCCGAAGATGATGCAGTCAAGTGCTACAAGATGCCGGTCATATTCCCTGTAATAACGGGTCATATCTCAACTTACAAGTTGGTAATCAGGTTCTTTAAGAAGTGTAATTTTAACACTTAAAGTTGCTAATATACGCATTTTCTGATGCGATCAGGGAAATATACCGGCAATCCGGTTATTATCTCGGATTTTTACCACGTCAGCCGGAAATGGCTGTGCTTCAGGTGCTGCCTGTACATACCATCTGCAAGAATTCCAATGTAACCCATGTCAAGGATCTCAGGAAAATCGTTAGTATCCGTCACAGGATCGATCCTCCCCGGGAAATCATAAGCAACTCCGGGAGCTTATTGTAAATTTCTCGTTAACATTGCACCTGGCAAACGATAAACTCACAGATGAATACCGATAAACCTCAACAAGATACACTGGCATCTGCACCGATCCTAAAAAATGAAGCCGCAAGCCCCTGCCACCTGAAACGAATTCCTCTGTCGCTGGTCCTGCTCGACAATGTTCCCACCCTGCTCCTCTTCATCCTGGGCTTTTTAATCATCCGGACAGTATCAGTCGCGGGCGCTGTCGCCTATGGGATATATACCCTGTTCAGCATCGTCTGGTTCTGGGGGAAGATCTGCCCGTATTGCCATCATTACGACACCCATGCCTGCCCCTGCGGGTACGGAGCTATCTCGCCCAAACTGTTCAAAAAGAAAGATACCAGGTCATTCCGGAAAGTATTCAGGCGAAATATCCTTATTCAATTCCCGAACTGGTTCGTTCCTTTCGGTATCGCTGTTTACCTTTTGCTTACACAGTACACGACCGGGGTAATGATCCTGACCATCCTGTTCTCCGTCATCGGATTTATTATCATTCCCCTGATCTCCAAGCTGGTTGGCTGCAGGAATTGCCAGATCAGGGATGACTGTCCCTGGATGACAAGCGCCAAAAAAGATAAGCAATAGACGACTACCATCCGGAATCCCGTGAATTTCCCGGAGTCCGCACTGTTTACTGAGCGTGCTCCACAAAAAATATTTTGGTCCCAAGGGTCCCTCCGAAGGAGAGCAAACCTTTTCAGCCGCAGTATAAATAAATCACACTATCCACATATCAATTATATAGTTTACTAATTTTGATACAATAGACAATGAAGCATGAGAAATATCATTTTAGTATTCGCCTGTCTTCTTCTCACATTCTCCGTCATCGCCCAGGATCCGGCTCACCCGGTGAAACTCACCAATGAACAGTTCCTGCTGATGGATCAGGCAAGGCAATTCCTGGCATCGAACCAGAACGTAGTATTCAACCTCCCCTGTGACCAGGTCCCCGGCTGGGATGCAAACCTGAATCCGGGACAGAGTGCCGTATTTGGAGAGGACCGGTTTAAAAATAAGGAGCATGCACTGGCATTCAACTTTGGCAACCAGGGACTCCAGGCTAAACCGGGTAATTATTTCGAAGGCGACTTTACGATCTCCGTTTGGGTAAACATTGAGAGTGTCAGCAAATGGAGCCGGATCATCGACTTCGGCATTGGCCCGAACAATTCCAATATCGTCTTTTCAAACTCCGCCTCCATGAGCGGCATCCCCGGCCTGGCCATCTATCGGGGAGAAGGCTCGGATATCACGCAGCTTCGCGGCACGGAACCCAACCGTCTGAAGGAAGGCCAGTGGTACCACCTGGCAGCCACACTCCAAGGTACAACCACCCGTCTCTATATCAATGGTATCGAAGTGCAGAAAGCTGAGAACTTCTATAAACCCGGAAACATCAGCCGTCCGGTTTGCCTGATCGGCAAGAGCAATTTTGAAGGTGAAAGCAACTTTTACGGCCGGATGGATGATCTCCGGATCTACGACATAGCCCTTTCGGATATTCATATCAAGCTGCTTGCCAACTGGTCATTCGAAACGGATATGAAAGCTGGTGATCCTGATACCGCGGGCACAAAAACGCCTGAGGCGCCCGGACAGGGAGGCACGCCTGTCCCAACCACGACCGGGCAGGTAACGCCAACGGAAAATCCTGCCGTCTCACCCGACCTGTCGGCACAGTCAGGATCCGCTAAAGACCCTATGAAGAGTGGCAACGGTAACAGCAGTTCCCAACCCGCCCCGGCGCCTAAACCAAACAACGGGACAGATCCGTCGAATAACAACAAAGGAACGACTGCGGGAAAGTCCGGTGAGGGAAACGATACCACTTCCATTCCGAACAAGGTGGTCCCTTTGAAGTGCAGCAAAACCGAATATAAGAGACTGGAACTAACGGATGTATTGCAGAAGCCCGATGGCCTGGCCAATGCCAACGCTCTCCTGTCAAAAGAGGGCGAGGCCTGCTGGCGTCTGAAGGGCGATCTGGGAGGAATATGGCTTTATAAAGATGCTAATGCCACCGATAAATGGGAACATAAGATGGTGATCACCGGCAGGAACTCTGATCCTGTTGCTGCCGGAAATGAGCTGGGACAACAGGGATGGGAGATGACCCATTATTTCGCAGCCGGGGCCATCTTCAGCCGTCCGGCTGATCCGGCAGCCCGGCAGAAATGGGAGTGCACGGTACTTGCCACACCCGATTATGCCACGAATGAGAAAGACCTGGCCGCCAACCGCGAAGAGGTCGAATCGATGCTGAATGAGATGGGCGCCAAAGGCTGGGACATTGTCGCCATCATCCGGAACAAGCATTTCTTCAAGAAACCGGCCGGATCGACCGAAACCTGGGAATACCTTATTACCACTGCCCAGTCGTCCGACGGCGCGGCAAGCTCCTCAACCATGCTGGGATTGCTCGGCTGGAGTTTCGGGGCCATTCCTCTCCAGATGAACAGTGTGAATTTCCGCTCTCCAACCATCTACAAGCTGGCTATGGGGCCGACCGTGAACCAGAAGATCTTCTGCAGCTATCTGATCAACCGGATGGGGGTGGTAGGAGGAAATAAAGATGTATACGGCGACATCGCAAGAACGGTGAATGCGTATACGAAGGAAGGCTGGACGTATGAAAGTCCGGTGGACGGCCTGGGAGAAAAGTTCGGACTGCTCTTTTCCTCCCGCAGGAGCTGTCTGGCGGATGCCGGCGGATTCCTGCTCGGGGTTTACGATTGTCCGGAGAGCGAAACTGCCAGTTTCATTTCGCAGCAGTTCTTCCTGTTTACGGCCAAACTGCCCGGCATCGTGCAGGTATCCCGTTCATCGAAAATAATGAAACTGATAGAAGAAGAGAATGAATTATCCGCCTCCGGACTGGTAATCGGGGAAACGGCAACGGCAGCCCGGATCATCCCGGAAGAGATCTCCGCCCGCTTTGCCGATGCCGGGAACGGACTGGTCAAGGCAACAATTCAGGGTAAAAAAGGCAGCAGGACCTTCGACTTTAAAATTGACAACCTTTCGTCTTCCGCGATGATCGCCAGGTTCCAGGAAATGGTTGACTATGCAAGGCAGGTA
>CAZJCG010000011.1:0-76099 GCA_964544545.1 uncultured Lentimicrobiaceae bacterium
AAGCATGCAGGGGACGGTTATACTGAGAAACTGTCAAAATTTACTTCTAAAACCAAAAATCGCTAATCAGCATTTTTACTTTCCTGGTCAAGAAATGACGAATGTCGATTAACAGATGAAAAATAATGAAGTGTCTTTCTTGAGGATTCACTTCAAAAATCAGAAATCGCTAATCAGTATTTTTACTTTCTTGGTCAAGAAATGACGAATGTCGGTTAACGAATGAAAAATGATGAAGTATTTTCCTTCAAAATCCACTTCAAAAATCAGAAATCGCTAATCAGCATTTTGACTTTAATGGATTAACGAATGATGATTTTATCTTCGGATATTGTATTTAGACAGCCAATAAGTATGTTACCACAAAAGTGATCCGCACACCTGTTCAGCTGAAGAATAATCAGAAGATGGCAATAGCCGACGACATGATGAACGACCAGATGATCACCGAGGCTGAAAGATACAGAAGGGTGTATTTCCTCTTCGGATAGAAGCGGGCGGCCAGAAAAGTACCAATGGGTATTGAAAGGAGCACCGGGGTCAGCAGGACGATCCCGAAGAAACCGTAATTCTTTCTGATCCTTACAAACAGCCTGTTCTGGAAGGTGAATACCTTCTTTTTCCGATGCAGCGGGAAATAACGGTCAGCCAGGTGCTTGACCTGAAGGCGTCCGGCAAGTGAGTGGATGCCTGCATGAACATATTTGCGGACGTATTTATCATATAAACCAATGATAACACGGCTCAGGTAAAAGAAAAGAATAACGCCCATGATACCGCCTGCCGAGGTGGAGGCCAGTGTTTGAATATACGAAAGCCCCATACCGAACGACAAGGGAGGTGCCAGGAGGAATTTGACGCTACTCAGCACAAAGATAATCAGCAGTTTCAGGAAAGCAGTCATGGAAGAGAGGGATACGAAACTATAACGCATTGTCCCCATTCTTATTGCAGGGGTTGCATTAAAGTAACCGGAAAATGAAAGTGATGTTCAGGAATCAGGCTTTTTTGCCGTAAGCGAGGTCGCCGGCATCCCCCAGGCCCGGAACGATATACCCCTGGGCCGTGAGTTCATCGTCGATGGCACCCACCCAGATGGTCACGCCTTTCTTGGGCATTACCCTCTTCAGGTATTCAATGCCCTGGATGCTGGCCAGGATCGATACTACGTGCGTATGTGAAGGTTTACCCTGTAAAAGCAACTCCTTGTATGAGGAGAACATGGAATGTCCGGTTGCCAGCATCGGGTCACACAGGATGAGGACCTTATCGGTGATATCCGGGCAGGAGGTATATTCGATCTCCACAGCAAACTCATCATCCTTGCGATGTTCGCGGTAAGCCGATACGAAAGCATTATCGCAGCGGTCAAAGAAATTCAGCAATCCCTGGTGCAATGGCAAGCCGGCACGCAGAATGGTGGCCAGTACGGGCATCTGTTTGATGACCGGGATCACGGCAGTGCCCAGCGAGGTAACCACTTCTGTGCTCTGGTACTCCAGCTTTTTGCTTATCTCATAAGCAAATATTTCCCCCAGCCTTTCCATATTCCTGCGGAAACGCAGGCTATATGACTGGACAGAAGCATCACGCATTTCTGCAATAAACTGGTTGACCAGCGAATTCTGAGCACCGAGGTTGATAACCATAATGCATGGATTAATTTGCGACTAGTGAAAAACCGACCCAGGGAAACCATGAGTTCTGGCAAAGGTATCGAAAAAAGCTGTGCACCCGCTTAACGTACTTTATTTCAATTCCGACCTTAACCAACGGTAAAAGCTGAGGGCGACTTTCAGAAGAAACGGCAGGTTGTTCCGGCGGTAACGGTAATAGGTTACCCTGGCTGATCCGAAGCCTGCATAGAAGCGGCCCAGGTTCGTATCGTTAGAACCCTCAAAATCGAGGGTCGACGAAGTCCCCGCATTTTCCCGGATGAACCTGTCGATCATCCAGGGCATGGCTGCCACCCGTTTTCCCTCTTCCGCGACCGCGCTGAACAGAAATATCGCCTTATTGTGACTGAAGCCCCAGATAATGCCGGCTACCACTTCGTTCCGTTCATCGACCGTTCCCCAAACCTGGCACCTTCCTTTCCCGATCATTGTATACACCAGCCGGGTAAGCAGCGCATACTGCTCATCACCTAGTTTCTGCAGCGAGCGGCCTCTGTTTTTCCGGAAAAGCTCTATGATGACTTCGGGCCGCATGTTCTTCACCAGGGATAGCTTCCCGTTGCCTGCTTTCCGGAGATTGCGTCTGAGGTTATCGGAGTAACCAGCCTCCAGCTTATCATAAGGATGGATCAGGTCCAGCTCGTAGTTTGTCTGCGGGCTGTATCCCTCCTCTTCAGTATCCGGACAATTATAGGTATTCAGGTTTATATCGATGTACCTGAACTGGTCCCTGGCTTCTGCCAGAAACAATTCCATCGTTGCAGGCGACAGAGCGCTCTGCGAAAAGAGACCCAGCTGCTGGGTAAAATAGGGCTGGGCCAGATAACGGATACCTGCCTTTTCCCAGGAAGGAAGCGGCATCACCTGTTTGTATTCATCTTCAACAAGGGCGCTCCACCCGGGACAAACCAGATCCAGATACCATGAATAGCCGTACATATTCCCGTTGAATGCGTCCCGGATACACCTGTCCCATGCTTCAAAATCGATTTGATCATGTTGGATGTATCGGATCATGTGAATGAAGGATTGGGATTATGATACAGCCAGTTTGACCGTTTTTTCGAATACCTCCTTCCAGCCCTTCCATTCATTCTGGTCGTTGAGAGCCTGATTATGCCATAGTGGTGTGAAGACCCCGTTTACAGCCTTCACTTCCCGTATGAGGGAGGTGACAACCTCAATTGCCTGGCCGGGACTGAGCTTCATATATTCACTGAGGGTGCCGTCCATTACAGCAAACGGATGTATCCATAACGGAGTTTCTCTGTCGAGGTCAATATCGTAATAACGGTAAGGCGTGCAGATGGACGCCCTGAAACCGGGCTCTTCAGCAAAACCCATGGTATAATCGTCGGTAATATCCTGGTTGATCAGGTTTCGGTAGGTTGTCGGGAAGCTGAGACGAAGAAAGTGCTGCCGGCTCATGGTGACATCCTGCCGCAGCACTTTGGCGAGCCTAGCGATCTCCATGCCAAGCCGGGCAGGGTCTCCGGATGACGCATAGGAAGGATGTATCCCAACCTGGGCATAATCCGACAGTTGCCTGATCAGCCGGATAAAATGCCGGTTGTTTACCGGAATGTTCTTGTCATTTTCTCCATAATCCGCCATCAGAATGAAATAGATCGGATTCAGCGCATATTCCTTCTGTATCCTGAAAAGGTAATCAAATGTATCAAAGGGATCTTTCTCCCGGCCAAGCAACACGCGGATGCGCTGCATGGTATCGGCATTCATGCCGTACCGCATCGATTTCAACAAACCTCCCAGAGTCCTTGTCATTCCTTTGTGCCGGTAAGCCCAGGCAGTGTCGATGTCGAATGTCGGCACAAAAGAATACTTCTGCGTCCTGAATTTTACACCGGGAAAATGATCCTTCAGCACGGTTCCCAGCTCAATGATCCAGTGATTTACCAATGGTTTCCGAAGGAATCCATTCCGTGAGCCTTCACCCGATGAGGCCGAGAACCGTCCATGGGCATCGAGGATATGTGGAAGATACTCTTCGTAACGTGTAACCAGGAAGAAGATCGCCGCAAACAGATCAAACGGCCATAAGGATGCCTGGTCAAAGACGGCAAAAAAGGCTTTTTTCCCCTTGAACTCAAGGTAGTTCATTCGTCTGGCGGCAATACCCGATTCAAAAAGCAGCCCGTCGGAAGCAAAATACAATCCGGTGTCCGGAGGCTCAACGCCATAGGCTAATTTCGGTCCTTCATAACCCAGATACTCTCCGGCATCCTGAATCACACGTACCGGGATTCCCAGATGGTCCCGGAAAATGAGTTCCATGGTATAGGTAACCCTGGCAGAGGATTTTTTAGTGAGTACCAGCAGCATATCGGATACAGGCGTTGACTGCACGCCATCGGCGTGGTTGCCGAAAGTACGAAAATTTGCTGAGGCAGCCCAAATCAGGAAGGATATAAAAACAAGATCAGATCGGAGCCCGCCGGCAATATTTCCCTGAAATGTCTTACTTTTGGGCTTGCATCCGTTTATCTGCGGAACCATCAGCAATCACCGGAATCGTTATAATCCTAATCGACACTAAGCCTGAGAACAGCATAATGGACAATTTCATCGTATCGGCCAGAAAATACCGTCCCGTAACCTTCGACACGGTCGTGGGCCAGCAATCCATCACCAATACCCTGAAAAACGCAATCCTGAACAACCAGTTGGCTCAGGCTTTTCTGTTTTGCGGCCCCAGAGGTGTTGGTAAGACTACCTGTGCGCGCATTCTGGCAAAAACGATCAACTGCGAGCACCCTACATCCAATTTGGAACCTTGTAATGCCTGCACTTCATGTCTCACCTTCAACGATTCATCATCGTTCAATATTCATGAACTGGATGCCGCATCCAACAATTCGGTAGATGATATCCGAAATCTGGTGGAACAAGTAAGGATACCGCCGCAGATGGGGAAGTACAAGGTCTATATCATCGATGAAGTTCACATGCTTTCATCGTCGGCATTCAATGCCTTCCTGAAAACGCTGGAAGAGCCGCCGGCTTATGCCAAGTTCATCCTGGCGACCACCGAAAAGCACAAGATCATCCCGACGATCCTCTCCCGTTGCCAGATCTTCGACTTCAAGCGCATTACCATTCAGGACATTGCCGCACACCTGGCTTACGTAGCCGATAAAGAAGGGGTTATGGCCGACAAGGAAGCCCTGCACATCATTGCCCAGAAAGCTGACGGCGCCCTGCGTGATGCTTTGTCGATCTTCGACCAGATGGTAAACCTCGGCAACCGGAACATCACCCGGGAACTGGTCCTCGAAAACCTCAATCTGCTGGACTATGACTATTATTTCCGGATCACAGACTGCATGGTTGCCGGTAATATCCGTGATACCCTGCTGATCCTGAATGAGATCATCGACAAGGGCTTCGACGGACAACATTTCATTACCGGTCTGGGCGAGCACTTCCGGAACCTGCTGATGTGTATTGATCCGGCAACTGTCAAGCTGATCGAAGCCAGCGATGCCGTGAGGGCCAAATACCTGAAACAGGCTAAATCCGCACCGCTTCTTTTCCTGATCAACGCCCTGGATCTCAACAACAAGTGCGACACCACCTACCGTTCGGCCAGCCATAAAAGGCTCTCGCTCGAAATTTCCCTTATCCAGATCTGCCAGGCAGGAAATCCTGTGCAGGCGACCGTTACGCCGACGCAGCCAGTTCAGGCAGCTCCGGCAGCCACCGTTCCTGCAAGCAAACCGGAACCGGTTGTAATGGCACCTCAGCCTTCAACTGTTCAGGCAACGACGGCCCCGGCCGCTACGCCGGAAACTAAACCTGTTGGCATACCGGCCCCGGAACCGGCAGGTAAAACACCAGTGCCAACTGAGCCGGCCAAAGAAGAACAACCAAAGCCGGCACCGGAATCGAACGGCCCTTTAAGCACTGAACCTGCCACCCGGTATCCTTCCACTTCCATGCATTCCATCAAGGATCTGATGAGCCAGGGCGCCCGGGTCACACCCAAGGTATCGGAAAGCGGCCCCGTCGTTCTGCGTGAAGAGCCATTCACTGCCGAACAGCTGCAAAGCGCTTTCCTTGCATTTGGCGAAACGGTGAAGGAAGACTCGGCCATGCTGTTCACTGCACTCACCGCTCATCAGCCGGAACTGCAGGATAACAGCACCATAGTAATCAAGCTCGACAATGCCATCCTGCAAAAAGAGATCAATGATTCCTGGAACGAACTCCTGAGCTTTCTGAAAGACGAATTAAAGAATGACCTGATCCGGATGGAAACGGTGGTAAGCAACCAACCCGTTGAAAACAAACGTTTCATGAGCGACAAAGATAAACTGGAAGCCATGAAATTAAAAAATCCCGAAATCGCAACCCTTACCGATCAGCTGAACCTTGAACTTGACGTATAATCATCCTGTTATCCTCAAGTCCTCTTTCCTATTTAGTAAAGAATCACCCGATGAAGCGACACTTTGCCTATCTCATTCTCAGGCTGTCAGGTTGGAAAATTTCGGGCAGATTACCCGGGGATGTTAAAAAATGCATTGTCGTGATGGCCCCGCATACCAGCAACTGGGATTTTGTGCTGGGATGGCTGGGATACAGTGCATTGGGAATCAATTCCAAATACCTCATCAAGAAGGAGATGTTCTTCTTCCCCCTCGGAGGCGTGATCAAAGCGCTGGGTGGTATCCCGGTCGACAGGGACCGAGGGAACAGCGTTGCGCTGCAGGTAGGCGAGCTTTTTAATAAACAGGATTCCCTGGTGCTGACCATCACCCCGGAGGGCACCCGCAGCCTGGTGATGCATTGGAAAAAGGGGTTCTATTCCCTGGCACGTCATGCTAAAGTACCGTTGGTACTCGGCTTTCTTGACTACAAGAGAAAAACAGGAGGGCTTGGCCCGCTTATCCATATTACCGGCGACTATGGCGAAGACATGAAACGGATCGAAGCATTTTATCTTGACAAGACTGCAAGATACCCGGAAAAGTTCAACCTGAGCCCTCAATACCGGAACCGGCAGACCGTGAAGCCGGAGGATGTTCGCCTGGAATAATTACATTTTGCAGAAACCGCAATAAAACAGAGTAGTTTAGTTATTTTCAACTCACCTGGTTACCATTCTTTAACGTAAAAAACATGAACGACAGTAAATTGGCCATCATAGGTCTGGGTTATGTAGGGCTTCCGCTAGCTGTAGAATTCGGAAAGATCATGCCGGTCGTCGGCTTCGACATCAACCTCCAGCGGATCAAGGAGTTGGAAAACGGTGTTGACCACACGCTGGAGACCTCAACCGAGGATTTACAGGCTGCCAGACAACTGGTCTATACCTCCTCGCTCGACACCCTCCGGACCTGCAACTATTTCATTGTGACCGTCCCGACCCCCATCGACCGGTTCAAACGCCCTGACCTTACCCCGCTGATAAAGGCCTCGGAAACTGTCGGAAAAGTATTGAAGCGTGGCGACATCGTGATTTATGAATCTACGGTATATCCGGGAGCCACCGAAGAAGAATGCGTTCCGGTTCTTGAAAAGTTCAGCGGACTGAAATTTAACGCGGACTTTTACTGCGGTTATTCTCCCGAGCGCATCAACCCGGGCGACAAGGTGCACACTGTCACCAAGATACGGAAGGTAACCTCAGGTTCAACCCCGGAAGTTGCCAAAAAGGTGGACGACCTTTATAAGATGATCATCGTCGCCGGCACACATATGGCCTCCAGCATCAAGGTTGCCGAAGCCGCCAAGGTGATCGAGAACTCCCAGCGTGATATCAATATTGCGTTCGTGAACGAACTGGCCCTGATCTTCAACAAACTGGGCATCGACACCCATGAAGTGCTGGAAGCTGCCGGCACGAAGTGGAACTTTCTGCCATTCAGTCCCGGACTGGTAGGAGGGCACTGCATCGGGGTTGACCCGTATTACCTTACCCATAAAGCCCAGGAAGTAGGCTACAATCCGGAGATCATCCTGGCCGGCCGCCGTCTGAACGACAATATGGGATTCTATGCCGCCAACCGCACCATCAAACTGATGATCAACAAAGGTCATAAGATTGCAGGCAGCAGGATCCTTGTACTGGGGATCACGTTTAAAGAAAACTGCCCCGACATCCGCAACTCCAGGGTTATAGACGTGATCAGCGAGCTGAAGGATTTTGGTTGCCATGTGGATGTATACGATCCCTGGGCTGATCCCAAAGAGGTTAAGCACGAATATGGTGTGGATATGACCCCATCGCTTGATGGTAACGGCGCCTACGATGCCATCGTCTTTGCCGTTGCGCACAATGAGTTCAGGGAGATGAACTTTACAGCCCTGAAAAAGGAAAACACGATACTCTTCGACATCAAGGGATTCGTTGACAAGGAAAAGATCGACGGAAGACTGTAAAGACCGTGAACAGATCATCGGGAAGTCAAGATGTGAGCAATGAATGGTGAACAGCTGCCATCTGTTTCATATCATTCACAATTCCTGTTGCATATACACTTTGCCCTCTCTGAAGAATAACCTCTGCTAAAACCATCTGCTTAAAAGATGATCCTGCTTACCCCGCAACATTGGAAAGATTATGAACTGATCGACAGTGGCGAGTTTGAAAAACTCGAACGCTTCGGGCAATACTATCTTATCCGTCCGGAGCCACAGGCGGTGTGGAACAGGTCGTTAAGCAGACAGGAATGGGAGAAACGCTCGAATGCGGAATTCAGGATTGAGAAGAACGATCCGGAAAAAGGAAAGTGGATATTGAAGCGTGGCATGCCGGAGCAATGGTGGCTGCGCTATGTCCATGGCGGTCTGGATATTCGTTTCAGGCTGGGGCTCACGTCATTCAGACACATCGGAGTGTTTCCGGAACAAGCCGAAAACTGGGATTACATCTACTCGCTGATCCGGAAGTCCGGAAATGTGAATCCCCGGGTCCTTAACCTGTTTGCATATACCGGCGGCGCCTCGCTTGCCGCAAAAGCAGCGGGAGCTGATGTGATGCATGTCGATTCGGTCAAGCCGGTAATCACCTGGGCAAGGGAGAACATGGAAGGCAGCAACCTGAGCGATATCCGCTGGGTAGTGGAAGATGCCCTCAAATTTGTTAAACGAGAGGTGCGGCGTGGCAGCACTTATCAGGGCATCATCCTGGATCCTCCGGCTTACGGACGGGGCGCTGACGGGGAAAAATGGATCCTTGAGGAGAACATCAATGAGATGATCCGGCTCTGCAGCGAATTGCTGGCAGGAGAAAATGCCTTTTTCCTGCTCAATATGTATTCCATCGGTTTCTCCGCACTCGTTGCCGACAACCTCATCCAATCCTATTTCAGTGACCTGAAAGACCATGAGTCCGGCGAGCTCTACCTTCAGGACAACTATTCCAAAAAGCTGCCGCTCGGCACGTTTGTGAGGTTCACACGGTAGGGAGCAGAGAGCGAAGGGCGGGGAGGGAATTGTCATTCATTGTCATTCATTGTCATTCGTTGTCATTCATTGTCATTCATAGTCATTCATAGTCATTCATAGTCATTCGTAGTCATTCGTAGTCATTCATAGTCATTCATAGTCATTCGTAGCCATTCGTAGCCATTCGTAGCCATTCGTAGCCATTCTTAATCATTCATGGCCATTCTTTATTCATCTCGTTAATCATCATCCATTATTCTCTTATTCTCTACCGTTGGTCGTTAGGGGAGATTGAACTCTTATTAGGCCACTGTTAATTTTCGGTTCTTCCGGAACAAACAATCAGGCTGCATATCCGTTATAGCGTAAAGTCCAACCGTGATTTTCACCTTTGATTCTTTCAACGTTAGATATAGATTCCCTCGGAAAGCACAGAAAAGTTGGCAGATCATCGCAGAAAGTATTGAAACATCAGCGCAATCTGCGAAACCATCAGCGTAATCTGCGAGAACCATCTGTTGTTAAGCTTAGAGCATAGGGCTTGGGGCTAAGAGGTTGAGAAATGTCATTCTTAGTCATTCTTGGTCATTCATAGTTATCCCTAGCAAGTTCTTTTTTCTTTTTACTTTTATCTTTTGTCTTTTCGACCTTGTCAGTCCCCACAAAAATATCAATCCCCGTCCTTGGCATGTCCTGCGCCGCATGCGCAGTCAGCGTCCAGTCCATGCTTCAGTCGAAAAACGGCGTCATCTCGGCTTCGGTAAATTACGGCAACAAGACTGTCAGGCTGGAATACGATCCTGAAACCGTGGAACTTCAGGAACTGAAAAAGACCCTTCAGGGCATCGGATATGACCTGTTCCTGGATGAAGAAGACAAAGTGGCCCGGCTCGAAGCGCTAGAGCACAAGAGGTATATCTTGCTATCCCGCAGGCTGGTCGTTGCCATACTGTTCAGTCTCCCGGTGTTCATTCTGTCAATGTTCTTTCATCATGCCATTGCCTATCAGAATGACCTGCTGTTCGGCCTGTCGCTGCCGGTGATCCTCTATTCCGGATCGGAGTTCTACCTGTCGGCCTTCCGGCAGATACGCTACCGCGTTTTTGCCATGGATTCGCTGGTAGCTACGGGAACTGGTGCAGCTTTTCTCTATAGCACCTTCAACACCTTTTTCCCTGAAGTTCTTTCCGGCTTTGGAATGCATCCCGACGTCTATTTCGAATCGGCCGTCATCGTAATTTCTTTCATCCTCCTGGGACGATTTCTGGAGGAAAAGGCAAAAAAATCAGCCTCGTCGGCCATCCGGAAACTTACCGGTCTGCAGCCCAAAATGGTAACCGTGGAACGCGACGGGGAAACCTTTGACCTATCCCCTGTCCTGGTGATCCCGGGTGACCGGATTGTTGTCAGGCCCGGTGATAAGATCCCTGTCGACGGATCAATCCTGTCAGGTGAATCGATGGTGGATGAGAGCAGTATTACCGGAGAGCCGATGCCCGTAAACCGGAAAACCGGTGACCCTGTTTTCGCTGGGACTATCAGCGGGACAGGAGTCATGACGGTAGAAGCCGTCAAAGCGGGAAATGAGACCTTGCTGTCGCAGATCATCCGCCTGGTGGAAGAAGCCCAGTCGACCAAGCCGCCTGTTCAGAAGATCGTTGACAGGATCACTGGGGTTTTCGTCCCGGTGGTTTTCGCGCTTTCAGCCCTCACCTTCATCATCTGGATGCTGGCCGGCTCACCCGCCACGGCCATCGTAACATCCATCAGTGTGCTGATCATCGCCTGTCCGTGCGCCCTGGGGCTCGCAACGCCAACTGCGCTTATATCCGGCCTGGGAAGAGGGGCGGCAGAAGGGATACTCATCCGGAATGCCGCAGTGCTGGAAACGGCGGGCAATGTGGATACCATCCTGCTCGACAAGACCGGTACCATCACAAAGGGCAAACCCTCTGTGAAAGAAATTGTCTGGAGCGAAGCGGCAGATGCATCCGACAGGAGCATGCTGGCAACCATGGAAACCGCATCAAACCATCCCCTGGCAACCGCTGCCGTTAAGTTCCTTGCCTTACAAGGAATAAAGGCAGGCCATCCGTACGATTCGCTTACCGAAAAAGGCGGCAAAGGGCTCGAAGCACATCTGAACGGAGAAGTATGGTTTGCCGGCAGCAATCTCTTTATGGCTGAAAATGGTATACCTATAATATATAATAACATCGCGGGGCCGACTGCTTCAGAAGGCACCTGCATATATTTTGCGCGACAGAAGCAACTTCTGGCCACCATTCTCCTGACGGATGAAGTGAAGAAAGGATCCGCGGAAGCTGTTGCCAGCTTCAACAGGCACGGGCTCAACGTGGCCATGGTGAGCGGCGACACCTTTGACGCAGCTTCTGTTGTTGCCGGGAAAGCAGGCATTAAAGAGGTATATGCTCCTGTGCTCCCTGACGCTAAAGGAAATCTTGTCAAACAATTACAGGAGCAGGGACATAAAGTGTGCATGGTAGGCGACGGGATCAATGACGCTTACGCCCTGGCACAATCCAACCTCGGAATAGCCATGGGTAACGGAACCGACGTAGCAATCGAAAGTGCCGGCATTGTCCTCTCACGCCCCGACCTGATGCAGGCAGTGAAGGCCCTCAGGTTGTCGGTGTCGGTGCGGAAGATCATCCGCCAGAACCTCTTCTGGGCTTTCATCTATAATATCATTACCATCCCGGTTGCTGCCGGGATTCTGATCCCCCTGACGGGTTTCATGCTGAATCCGATGCTGGCGGGAGCCGCCATGGCTATGAGTTCGGTTACTGTTGTCACGAACAGTTTAAGGCTGAGAACCATGAATATTATCTGATGATATATGTCCGCATGAATTCTATGATCACCAGCCGGATTGTAGCATTGCGGGCCTTCAGGGCAGGAGCCATTCACCCTGGAAAGTTTTGAAACTGTCAATGAATCATTATATTCAAAATAGCTTTTCATGCTGCGCTTTATGCTCTATTTTCAATAGGTTATAAAGACTGGTATGTTAGCGTACCGTCAAATATTCACAATAAAGAGATAATATAGTATTACTATTCTTCTCCTTCCGGCTATAATTTTGAGTAATAAAATTGTAATGCTATGCAAAAAAAATTACTCAAAGCTATTGCTTTTCTTTTCGTGATTGCATTTGCGTTCAATACACAGGTATTTGCCCAGCAGACGAAGACTGTTACAGGGACTGTGTACGGCGACAACAATGCATCACTGCCCGGAGCTACCATTAAGGTAAAGGGTACAACCACCGGAACCATTTCCGGTATAGATGGCAAATTCTCGCTTCAGGTCCCGGCAAGCGCTACTACCCTGGTAGTTTCTTACATGGGGATGGAATCGCAGGAAGTAGCCATAACAGGTGCTCCCCTGAAAATCACCCTGTCGTCGACTACAACTGCACTCAGTGAAGTTGTTGTGATCGGGTATGGTACGGTGAGGAGGAACGAAGTAACTTCCGCTATCTCATCAGTCAGCCAGAAAGAACTGAAGAACCTTCAGGTAACTGGTGTTGACCAGGCCCTGCAAGGAAAGCTGGCCGGGGTTACCGTAACCAACAACAGTGGTCAGCCCGGTGGCGGTGTTGCTCTTCGTGTAAGGGGGCTCACAACCATCAACAGCAACGACCCGCTCATCGTGATCGACGGGGTTCCATTCACCACCAATACCGTTTCCAGTTCAGGATATGACGGCCTTGGCGGAGGCCGTGGACAAACCGGCAACAGTTTCCTGTCGAACATCAACCCTAACGACATTGAGTCGATCGACGTGCTGAAAGACGCATCCGCCCAGGCTATCTACGGATCGCAGGCTGCCAACGGGGTCATCATGATCACCACCAAGAAAGGCCGTGCAGCCGACGGTAAAGTAACCTACGACGGCAGCTTCGGGATGTCGCAGATAACCCAGCGGCTCGATGTGATGAACCTGAGCCAGTTTGCAAAATACCAGAATGAGGTTCTCACACAAACCGGACAGGCTACAACCCCTGAATTTGCCGATCCTTCCATCTTAGGTGAAGGTACCGACTGGCAGGAAGCCATCTTCAAAAACGGATACACAAAGAACCACTCCCTGAGTTTCTCAGGAGCAAAAGACAAAACCTCCTACTATGCATCCGCCGGTTATCTCGACCAGACCGGTACGATCGAAGGTTCCGATTATAAACGTTACTCAACCCGCTTCAACCTCGACCACCAGGTGAAAAGCTGGCTGAATTTCGGCGTCAGCTCCAACATCATGCGCAGTATCCAGAATGTCGCTCTTGCCGATAACGCTCCTTCGGGAACCATCTGGCTGGCGTGCATCCAGAACCCTCTCATTCCCGTTCATAATCTCGACGGAACCTGGGGCGGCGGCGAGACTGTCGGAGGAACCAATTATTCCACCGATAACCCGGTTGCCAACAGCAAGAACAGGGGAAATGAAGTGGTCCAGAACCAGATCTTCGGAAACATATACGCTGACATTAAATTCCTGAAAGATTTCTCATTCCGGAATGAAGTGTCCTACAGTTTAGGTAATCGTAACACCAAGGCTTACCAGCTCGGCGTCGATATCGGCCCCCGCACATTGCAGAGCAAGCTGATCGACAGCAGGAATAACAGTTACTATTATGCTCTCCGCAATTACCTGAACTACAACAAGACTGTCGGCAAGCACTATATCGGATTTACTGCCGGTCACGAAGCACAGTTCTCTTACTGGGAACAGATTTCCGGCACCAAGCTCGACCTCACCAATAACATCCTCGACCTGAACGCAGGCAGTACCACCCAGACCACCTGGGAACTCAACGGTGGCAAGGGTGACTGGGGTATGGAATCCTATTTTGCCCGCGCCAATTATATGTTCGACAACCGCTACTCTGTATCCTTCAGCTACAGGGCTGATGCATCCTCGAACTTCGGTCCCAACAACAAATGGGGCTACTTCCCAGGTGTATCCCTCGGATGGACAGTAACCAACGAAAGCTTCACCGAGCCGATCAAGAATGTGGTGAATTATATGAAGATCAGGTTAGGTTACGGCGGCGTCGGTAACCAGAACCTCCCCAGCGGAGCTCCATCACCTCCATATTCCACCACTGTAGGCAACTGGCCCGGCCCTGCCGGATTCGGTTCCATCAACGGTGTATCAACAAACTTTGTGAATGGCATTCCCAATCCTGACCTTGGCTGGGAAGAGGTTGTCACAACCAATGCCGGTGTTGATATGAGTTTCCTGAACAGCAGAATCGAATTCACCCTCGATCTTTATAAGAAGACCACTACCGGAATGCTGATGTACTCCGCAGGTTCCACCTTCCTGGGTATCGGTTCCGCATGGAACGACCTGAAAGCTCCGATCGCCAATGTCGGAGAGATGACCAACAAAGGGATCGATATCAGCCTGACCACCCACAACATCGTGAAGAACGATTTCAACTGGACAACCTCCCTGGTCTTCTCACATTACAATAACGTCCTTGACCGTCTTCTTAACGAAACCTTCTCTCTTACAGGTTCCGTATATTATGCAGGCTATAATATTACCTATAGTTCTCCCGGTCATCCGCTTGGTTCTTTCTACGGACTCGTTTACGACGGGATTATCCGCACCCAGGATGATCTGGACAATTCGCTCACCCAGTTCGGTTACAGCAAGGATGAAACCCATACATGGCTTGGCGACGTGAAGTACAAGGATATCAACGGTAAAGATGAAAACGGCAAGCTCACCGGTAAACCGGACGGAAAGATTGATGAAGCCGACCTGACCTATATCGGCAGCCCGATTCCCGACTTCACCTTTGGTTTCACCAACACCGTGTCCTATAAGAACTTTGACCTGTCGATCTTCCTCCAGGGCAGTTATGGTGCCGAAATCTACAACTTCCTGAAATGGCAGCTCGAAAAGATGGATAACACCTATCTGAACCAGATGACGACCGTTCTCGACCGCTATACAGCCGAGAACACCGACGGCAGTCTGCCCCGTTTCACCACCACCAACTCGAATAACACCTATGTTTCCGACCGTTACGTTGAAGACGGATCATACCTCCGCATCCAGAACCTGACCATTGGATACAGGCTTCCGGAAAGTATCATTAAGCATGTCAAGATGACCAACCTGAGGCTGTACATGTCGGCACAGAATCTTCTCACTTTCACCAAGTATTCAGGATATGACCCGGAAATCGGATCTTACGACAACGGCATCCTGCTGATGAATGTGGACCAGGGCCACTATCCCAATCCACGTACTGTTACTTTTGGTGTTAACGTAGAATTCTGATGCCATTTCATTGGAAACACTTAAAACCTAAAGAAAATGAAAAACAAGATCATATACGCCTTAGCAATCCTGGCCATAACAGTAGTGTCCTGTTCGAAGGACTTTACTGAAAGAAGCTCTCTTACCAATGTCGATATCAACAATACCTGGAATACTGCTGACGAAGTACGCGCCACTACCAGCACCCTATACAGTGGTCTGCCGTGGGCCGGCTTCATGAGCCGCGGCCTTGATGATATCGGCGATGTAATGTCGGGCAATGCCCACTCATACGAAGGAAACGGCGACTACCGCGCTTTTGTGGTGTTCTCGCAATCGGGAACCACTGCACTGGTGGGTTATTGCTGGGCCTCCTTTTATAAAGTAGGAGGTTGGGCCGCATCGTACCTCAAATCCTTCGAATTGAAGAAAACCCTTGGCGGCGACCCTGCTATCCTCGATCCCGGTATTGCAGAATGCCGTTTCATGCTGGGTGTCACCTATTTCTATATTGCCCGTGCCTTTGGCGCAGCTCCCATCGTGGATGATCCGGGTGAGATCGCCCGTAGCGGCAATACCAACATCCCCCGTTACAACAAGGAAGATGTACTCCGCTATGCCATTGAGCAGATGACGCTTGCAGAAGCCGGCCTTCCGGAAAGCGATGTTCCCGGCCGTGCTACCAAGTATGCTGCAAAGGCTTATCTTGCCAAGATGTACCTCTACCAGAAGGATTACACCAATGCTGCTACCAAGGCCAAGGAAGTGATCAACTCAGGCAAGTATGACCTGGTGCCTACATCAAGCTACCAGACCATGTTCAACAGCAGTTCGATGAATAACAATATCGAGTCGATCTTCGCCATCCAGTACCAGCTTACGCAGAATCCCTGGGGCGCCGGCTGCCAGTTGCAGTGCGACCGTGGTCCCAGCAACCTGCAGACTTCCGAATCGAGCATGTGGGAACTTTTCAGGCCGTCGATGGACTTCATGGCTAACTGGGAAGCAGGTGACCTGCGTCGCCCCGCTACCGTGATGGAACACGGCTGGAAAATGCCCAACTGGAAACCCACAACCTCCGATGATGCTTACAATGCTTTCATGGCAAACGGATATGTGTACGACACTTCCGCCAGCGCACCTTCCAGTGCACGTGCAGGAAGCGGCACAGGAGCCAATATAGCTAAGTATGTTGTAGGCCCCGGACTCTCATTCGGCGGTGAACAGGTTCTGGGAATGAATACCGGCCAGAATTTCATGATGATGCGTTATGCCGATGTGCTCCTGGTCTATGCCGAAGCAATCCTTGCCGGCAATCCCTCCACAAGCGACGGTGAAGCACTGGCAGCGTTCAATCGCGTCCGCACCCGGGCCGGACTTTCTGCCAAAACAACCATCAACATAGACGATATCCTGCACGAACGTCGCTATGAGTTTGCGTTTGAAGGGGATTACTGGTACGATGTCCAGCGCCAGGGCTATGCCAAGGCCAAAGCCATCATTGAAGCACAGGACCGCGGACAGGTTGGTTCACCTCTCCATGTAACCTTCACGGAGAACTACATGTATCTGCCCATCCCTGCCAGCGAAATCCTGCAGGATCCCAAACTGGCTGAAGATCCGGTTCCTTACTATAAATAATCCATTAAATATCTGATGAACATGAAAAATATACTGACAGCCAAAAATTCGTTTCTGCCGCTTCTCTTTCTTGCAGTAATTGTAGCTTTCAGCGCATGCAAAAAAGACAACGACGGTAGTCCCGATATAAAAGCCGGCACTCCTGTATTGCAGAGTATTTCGCCAACTGAAGCCTCCGGCGGGACCGTTATTACCCTCTCGGGAACCGGTCTTGGTGATATCCGCAGCATTGTGTTCGATAATAACAATGTACCCGCCAGTTTCACCTCCACGCTGAATACCGATACCCATATTCTTTTCAGGGTGCCGGATACAGCCTACGGCGGAAACCAGAACATCATCCTGACCAACAGCGAAGGCAAAACACTCACGGTTCCATTCAAGGTAATTGCCCTTCCGATCATCACCACGGCTTGGCCTAGCGACTTCCAGGCCGGATCCAGGGTGACAATCACCGGCAATAACCTCGACGATGTTACCGATGTTGTGATCGATGGAACTACCGACGCTGCCACCATCGTTTCAAAGGCCCGTAAATCACTTGTGATCGATATGCCCGCCTCGAATGTGAATACCGGAAAACTAAAGGTTACCAATCTTTCCGGCTCCAATGTCGGCTCGCAGGTGTTCGTTAATGTCGACAAATCCGTCAAGGTCTTTACCGATGGCTTAAATAACGGCTTCGAAAGCTGGTCATGGGGCGGAGCGTTCGATCCCAGCACCGATGATTATGTTACCGGCGGTATATCCCTCAAAGCAGCCTACGATCCTGCGGGCACATGGGGAGGTCTCCAACTCGGGAATCCCGGCGTTATCGATGTCAGCGCCTGCCGCTACTTCTCCTTCTGGGTGAAAGGTGCCGATACTGACAAGGAAATGCAGTTCTGGATCAACTGGGCTGACCAGAAGACCAACGTGAAAGTCCCTGCTAACGTTTGGACACACTATGTTTACGACATGCTCACCGATTTCCCGTCGGTAGATAAAACCGCCGTAAACAACGTTACCTTCCAGATTGAAGATGAAGGCAAAACCCTCTACTTCGATAACATCATTTTCTACAAAGAATAATAACATTGAAGAACTTATCAAATGATTAGCTGGTTTTGATCATTTGGTTGGTTTAATCTTGTGGTTGAGGTTTGTATGACGAAAAAACCGGCGGGAAAGAAAAGTTTCTTCCATGCCGGTTTTTTCTCATTTACCATGAAACAACAATCAATCATCCTGTTCATTCCTTCATTTTTCCCGCTATGAAACGAATCATCTCCCTGGCTGCTATCCTGTTGCTGATCCTGACAGCCTGCCAGTTCAAACCTTACTCAGTTACAGGCAACCGGATCACTGTCCGTATCAAGTCACCGGCCAAAGGACAGGCAAAGACCATGATGGTGCAGATCGTGAACGACCGGATCATCCGCGTATCGGCTACCGACGGAAATAAAATCCCTGATGTCAAAAGCCTGATGGCAGTTGAACGTCCGGAAGAAAGTCAGGACTTCACCTGCAAGCAGGAGGATGACAGGCTTCTGGTGAGCACGCCTGCACTTCGCATGCATATAAGCCTGAAAACCGGTGAGATAACCTTCAGCGACAGCACCGGAAAGCTTATCCTGGCTGAAAATAAAGGCGGAGGAAAGACTTTTACCCCTGTAACCATCAGCGATAAGAAAAGTAAGGCAATCCGACAGGTGTTTGAATCACCCGATAACGAATCGCTCTACGGGTTGGGAGAAAACCAGACATCGTTCCTGAACCTGAAAGGCCGGGATGCTGATCTTTTCCAATACAATACTGTTGCCGTGATCCCTTTTATCGTGTCGGACAGGAATTTCGGAATCCTCTGGGACAACAACTCCCAGACGAAATTTGGTGATCCCCGCGAATTTGAAGAGCTCTCCACGATGAAAGTATATGACCGGAACGGCCAGCCCGGCGGACTTACAGCCACCTACCGGCTTAAGGACGACACGGCTAAAGTGCTTTTCACCCGGACCGAGAAAGAGGTATCCTATCAGTTTCTGAGAGACATGAAGAAGTTCCCTCAGGGTTTCAAACTGAGTCAGGAGCTGATCACCTGGGAAGGTTTCCTGGAGGCTGATACAACCGGTGATCAGAAGTTACTGTTCACCTCAGCCGGTTATGCCAGACTGTGGATCGACGGCAAACTGGTCGCCGACCGCTGGCGGCAATGCTGGAACACCATTACTACCCGTCTCTATTTACCTATGGAAGCCGGCAAAAAATACCCTGTAAAGATAGAATGGAAACCCGACGGCGATGAATCGTACATAGCGCTTAAACACCTGAATCCCATGCCTGCAGGCGAACAGGGAAAGATATCCTTTGCATCCGAATCGGCAGATATGCTCAATTATTACTTTATTTATGGAAAGAATATGGATGATGTGATCAGCGGATACAGGACCCTGACAGGAAAAGCCAACCTGATGCCTAAATGGGCCATGGGCTTCTGGCAAAGCCGCGAACGGTACAAAACCCAGGATGAGATCATCAGTACCGTAGCAGAATTCAGAAAAAGAGGTATCCCGATCGATAATATCGTCCTCGACTGGTTTTACTGGGAAGAAGACAAATGGGGCGATCATAAGTTTGATCCCAAACGTTTCCCGGACCCGGATAAGATGATCCGTATCCTGCACGATTCACTCAACGCTCATTTCATGATCTCCGTCTGGCCGAAGTTCTATGTAGGCACGGAGAATTATAAGGCCATGGACAGCAAAGGCTGGCTGTACAGGAAAAATGTTGAAAACAACCAGAAAGACTGGGTGGGACCCGGATATGTATCCACCTTCTATGATGCCTTTAATGCCGATGCAAGAGAGTTTTACTGGGGCGATATCAACAAGAAACTCTTCAGCAAGGGCGTTGATGCCTGGTGGCTGGATGCCAGCGAACCGGACATACTGTCGAACATGGCCCCTGAAGAGCGTAAAGCTCTGATGCATCCTACCGCCCTGGGACCCGCTGCAAGCTATTTCAATGCTTACCCGCTGGTGCATGCCGGTGGTGTATACGACGGGCAAAGGAAGGTAAATCCCGACCAAAGGGTATTCATCCTTACCCGTTCCGCATTTGCCGGGATGCAACGCTATGCCGCCGCTACCTGGAGCGGGGATATTGCAGCCACCTGGCATGATATGAAAACGCAAATCCCTGCCGGATTAAGTTTCAGCATCTCCGGTATGCCTTACTGGACAATGGATATCGGCGGATTTGCCGTCGAAAGCCGCTACTATGATGCGAAAGGCGAAACGCTTGAAGAATGGCGCGAACAAATGACCCGCTGGCTGCAGTTCGGCGCCTTCTGCCCGCTTTTCAGGGTACACGGACAATACCCATTCAGGGAGATATTTAATGTAGCCCCGGAAAACCATCCTGCCTATCAGGCCATGGTGGCCGCCGACAAGCTCCGTTACCGGCTCATGCCTTATATATATTCTATTGCTGCTTCAACCTACTTCGATAACTACACCATGATGCGCCCTCTCATCATGGACTTTAGCAACGATAAGGCTGTGAATAACATCAAGGATCAGTTCATGTTCGGACCGCAACTGCTCATTAACCCGGTATGCGAATACAAAGCACGGTCGCGGCAGGTCTACCTGCCGGCCGGCAACGGATGGTACGATCTTTTCACCGGAAGTTACTCCGAAGGCGGAAAAGAGATCAAAGCAGAGGCGCCGTTGAACCATATCCCTGTTTTTGTCAGGGAAGGAGCTATCCTCCCGGTCGGCCCGGATATTCAATACGCAACCCAGCCGTCGGAATCCCCGGTAACACTGTTCGTATATGCAGGGAAAAACGGTAATTTCACGCTGTACGAAGATGAGGCCATAAACTATAACTACGAAAAAGGGATCTATTCAAAGATATCCTTCTCCTATGACGATGCCAGCCACTCCCTTACCATCGGCGATCGCGCAGGCGAATTCCCGGGCATGCAGAAAGAGAGGATCTTCCAGATCGTACTCGTAAAAAAAGGCAAGTCAGCAAATCCTGCCGGATCATTCAAACCCGATGCATCCATCAGATATTCAGGAAAAGCAATGACCATAAAACTGTAAAATATCCAAACCATGAAGAAAGTCAATCTCCTCATCCTGCTGCTCTGTCTGTGCCTTTACGGGACGAGCCAGAATCTGTTGCCACCCGACTGGAAGTTCAGGACGGGCGACAACCCGGAATGGGCACAGAATAATTATAACGATGCCGACTGGAAAATAATCCCTGTTACCGCTGTTTGGGAACAGAATGGTTATCCATCTTATGACGGATATGCCTGGTACAGGGTCACGGTTGTGATACCTTCTTCCCTGAAGAAAGATGCTAAAAAATACGGAGGATTTCTTCTTCAGCTTGGCAAGATCGACGATGTGGATTTCACTTACTTCAACGGAGAGCTGATCGGGCAAACCGGTGAACTGCCACCGCACTTCGTTACGAAATGCGATGAATTCAGAACTTATACAATACCCTCCGGAAAGATCCGCTGGAACAAGCCTAATACGATCGCTGTCAGGGTATTTGACCTAAGCGGGAACGGGGGAATCTTCGCCGGGCCTCCTGCTCTGGTGATCAGGGAATTGTTCGAGAATGTCATTATCACGCCTCAGTTCAAACAGGAAAACAGGATCATCCTTGGGAAAAAGGATATATCCATACCCATTGAGCTTGACAACCATGTCAGAAAAGCCCTCGACGGTACGCTTACACTCAGGGTGCTGAATGATGTGAACAAAGAGATCTTTTCCGGAAGCCAGTCTGTATCCCTTCGCAAGAAAGGATCGATGAAGACAGAAGTGGCTCTGAACGATCTGAAGCCGGGATTTTACAAGGGCGTAGCCATTCTCGAATCGGGCCTCTTCAGGAAACAGGTCAACTTTAACTTCGGTTATGAGCCGGAAAAATACATCGTACCCACCGACCGCCAACCCGATTTTGAAGAGTTCTGGGCCGCTGCAAAGGCAGAATTGAAACAGGTCGACCCCAGATACCGGATGATAAAAGTTGATTCCCTGTGCACGGCTACGAAAGACCTTTACCTTGTAGAGATGTACTCCTTGCGTGATGCCCTGATCCGCGGATGGCTGTCGATGCCCAAGGCTCCCGGTAAATACCCGGTGATCATGCAGGTGCCCGGTTATTCTACAAACATCCTCCCGACCTGGATCAATTACGGCGACGACTTCATCGGTTTCGGTCTGAACATCCGCGGACATGGCAACAGCTGCGATGACGTGAATCCCGGTTTCCCCGGCTATATTCTGTACAATCTGGCTAACAAGGACAAATACATTTACCGGGGAGCATACATGGACTGCGTGCGAGCCGTCGATTTCATCTGCACCCTTCCCCAGGCCGACCTGGACAAGATCGTTGTGGAAGGCGCCAGCCAGGGCGGAGCTCTCACTTTTGCCACTGCAGCCCTCAATAACGACCGCATCCGGCTTTGTGTACCACAGGTTCCTTTCCTCTCCGATTTTCCCCACTACTTCAAGGTCGCCAGCTGGCCCGGGAATGAATTCTACAACTATGTTGAAGTCGAGAAAAAGGAAACCTGGGACGAGGTTTTCAGGACGCTCAGCTACTTTGACATCAAAAATCTTGCACCCTGGATCAAGGCTCCCATGCTGATGAGCGTTGGCCTTTGCGATGAAGTGTGTCCTCCTCCTATCAACTTCGCTGCCTTTAACAACGTACCGGGTAAAAAATCCTACATTGCCTATCCGCTGGCAGGGCACGGAGTACCGCAAGACTTCTATGTGAAAAAGATGGAATGGATCCGCAAGGAACTGAAAATGAAATAATTTACTCAACATAATCAATCCTTTCGAATGAACCGAATCGCATTATTCATCCTGTCGGCAGTCTTCTTCAGCCTCCCGACTTCCTGCAAAACCCAAGAGACGATGGATCAAAAAGTAGAAAAGTTGCTGTCGCAAATGACCCTGGAAGAGAAAGTATCACTGATCCACGGAAATACCTATTTCACTACCCCTGCAATCCCGCGTCTCGGGATTCCGGCCTTGCACCTCTCCGACGGTCCCTGCGGCGTCAGGGAAGAAATGGCTCCCGACAGCTGGAATACAGCAGGATGGACCAACGATGCCACAGCATATTTCCCCGCGCTTACCTCTCTTTCAGCCACCTGGAATACAGAACTGGCCTCCGAATTCGGTACCCGGCTCGGGGAAGAAGCCGTCATCCGCGGAAAGAACATCATGCTGGCCGCCGGGCTAAATATCCACCGAACCCCGCTGAACGGCAGGAACTGGGAGTACATGAGCGAAGACCCGTTCCTGACAGGCAGGATCGCAACGCCTTATATCCAATCAGCACAAAAAATGGGAATTGCTCTCTGTGCCAAGCATTTTGCACTGAACAACCAGGAATTTGAAAGGGGAACTATCGACGTGGAAGTCTCCGAAAGGGCCCTTCGCGAAATCTATCTCCCTGCTTTCGAGGCGGCCGTGAAAGATGCCGGAGTCCTCACCGTCATGGGCGCATATAACAAGCTTCGCGGACAGCATGCCAGCCACAATGCTTACCTGTTGAATACCATCCTGAAAGGAGAATGGGGATTCAAAGGGCTGGTGATGACCGACTGGGGCGCTGCGCACAATACCCTGGAAGCCGCCAACAACGGACTGGACCTTGAAATGTGGCCGATCGACGGGAAAGGGAACAACTATTACATGGGACAACCCATGATCGATGCGGTAAAGTCAGGTAAGGTGGATGAAAAACTGATCGATGAGAAAGTAAGACGCATCCTGTATGTGATGGCACAACTGGACCTCTTCGGAAAGCCGGAACCCGATACCACCGGCATGGCTGCGAAGCTCGGCACCCCCGAAAGGGCTGCCACTGCCTTGCGCATCGCTGAAGAGGCGGTGATCCTTCTGAAAAATGATAACATCCTTCCGCTGGATGTCAAAAAGATCAGGACTATTGCAGTAATCGGCGACAATGCGACCCGTAAACATGCTTATGGCGGTAACAGCACCACCATCAAGGCAAAATATGAGATCACACCGCTTGAGGGATTGCAGAAAAGGATTGGCGGAACCGTAAAGATCAATTTTTCACAGGGTTATGCGGTTTCGAAAGACCTGAAAGCCATCGACCGGCAACTTATCGATCAGGCTGTGACGACGGCCGCTTCAGCCGACGCGGTGATCATTTTCGGCGGGCTGAACCATCAACCCGGACTCGACTGCGAAGGCGATGACAAACCCGATATGGATCTGCCCTATGGACAGAATGAACTCATCAAAGCAGTCATCAAAGCCAATCCCAATACCGTCGTCGTGATGATCGCCGGAACTCCCGTAGGGATGGACACCTGGTTGCCGGATGCAAAAGGGCTGCTGTACACCAGCTATCTGGGTATGGAGACCGGAACCGCACTCGCCGGAGTGCTCGTGGGCGACGTTAATCCCTCGGGAAAACTTCCTTATACGCTGCCGATGAAACTTGAAGACTCACCTGCCCACCACTTCGGCGAATACCCGGGAACCAACGGCAAGGTGGTTTACAAAGACGATATCTGGGTAGGGTACCGGTATTACGATACAAAATCCGTGAAGCCCCTGTTCCCCTTTGGCTTCGGGCTGTCATATACTACCTTTGCATACAGCAACCTTGAAGTGAAGGCTGACAAAGAACCCGTAAACTGCACCCTCCGGTTCACCATCACCAATACCGGCAAAGTGGAAGGGAAAGAGATCGCGGAAGTCTATGTCAGAGACCTGGAATCAAAGCTCGAAAGACCATCCAGAGAGCTGAAAGGATTCACCAAGGTGAATCTGAAACCCGGTGAAAGCAAGACTGTGGAAGTAACCCTCAACAAGCGGGCTTTCCAGTATTATGACCCGGAAAAGAAAGACTGGGTGCTGGAACCCGGGAAATTCGAGTTGCTGGTCGGGCCTTCCTCGGATTCGGTCAGCCTTCAGAAAACTATTGAATTGTAACCTAAGAGAATGTAGCCATGAACTTGTGTAAAGCCATCCTGTTCCTTTTGGGCGCCTCACTGGCACTCGGGGTCAGCGCGCAATCAGCGGCATCTTCCATGGGGAAGTCCTCCTTCAACGAAGGTTGGAAATTCTTCCCGGGAGATGTAAAAGACGGATATTCCACCGGTGTGGATGATACAAAATGGAGGCAGCTGGACCTTCCTCACGATTGGAGCATTGAAGGCAGCTTCAGCGAACAGAATCCTGCAACATTTTCAGGCGGTGCACTCCCGGGAGGCATAGGCTGGTACCGGAAAAGTTTCACCCTGCCGGCTTCCGACGGAGAAAAAATGATCTACGTGGAATTCGACGGTATTTACCGCAACGCGGAGGTCTGGATCAACGGACAATACCTGGGGAAAAGACCATACGGATACAGTTCCTTCCGTTACGATATCACTCCTTACATAAAAACCGGCACATCAAACCTGATTGCTGTCCGGGTGGACAACTCCGCCCAACCGAACAGCCGCTGGTATTCCGGTTCCGGAATATACCGGAATGTATGGCTGGTAAAAACAGCCAAAACTGCCATTGACCATTGGGGAACGTATATAACTACCCCATATGTTACCGACGAACAGGCCCGTCTGCTCATCCGTACCCGGATCAGGAACAGCACCGGGAAACCCTGCACCATCCTGCTCCGGAACGAGGTGTACGACAACAGCAACAAACTGGTCGCCTCTTCTCCCCTTACCCTGGTACTTACCGACACACTCACTGACGTTGTCAGGGAAACCATGGTGAAAGAGCCCAAACTCTGGTCCGACGAATCACCAAACCTTTACACCGTCCTGACCCGGATCATCCGGGATGGTATTGAAACGGACTGGTACAGGACCACTATCGGCATCCGCAGTTTTACTTTTGATGCAGCGAAAGGTTTCATCCTGAACGGGAAGCAGGTCAAGATCAGGGGCGTATGCAATCACCACGACCTGGGTTGCCTCGGGGCTGCCATCAACATCCGCGCACTCGAGCGTCAGCTTGAACTGCTGAAATCGATGGGCTGCAACGGCATCCGCACCTCCCATAATCCGCCTGCTCCGGAACTGCTTGACCTTTGCGACAAAATGGGGTTCATCGTGATGGACGAAGCCTTCGACATGTGGAAAATGAAGAAGACCGACTTTGACTACAGCCTCGACTGGGACAACTGGCATAAAAGAGACATCCAGGATATGGTGCTGAGAGACCGGAACCATCCCTCCATTTTTATGTGGAGCATCGGGAATGAAATCCCCGAACAGTGGGATACTTCGGGAAGCAGGATTGCCGCTGAACTGGTTGCATGTGTAAAACAGCTCGACGATACCAGGCCTGTGACCTCCGCCTGCAACTTCCCTGAACCTGGCAGTTCCATTATCCGTTCCGGAAAACTGGACCTGATTGGCTATAACTACCATGAAAAAACCTATGCCGATTTCCCGAAAGTGTTCCCGGGACAGAAGTTCATTGCTTCGGAAACGACCTCTTCGCTTGCCACCCGGGGCAGTTACGATTTCCCTGCCGATTCGGTAAGGCGCTGGCCGATCCGCTGGGATATCCCTTTCACGGAAGGCAATCCCGACTATTCATGTTCAGCCTTCGATAACTGCTGTGCTCCCTGGGGATCGACACATGAAGATTCCTGGAAATTGATCCGTGATTACGATTACCTCTCGGGAATGTATATCTGGACAGGATTCGATTATCTGGGAGAACCGACGCCCTACGGATGGCCTGCCCATAGCTCCTATTTCGGCATTCTCGATCTTTGCGGTTTCCCTAAAGATGCATTTTATATGTATCAGAGTGAATGGACTACAAAACCGATGCTGCATCTGCTGCCGCACTGGAACTGGCCGGCAGGTAAGAAAGTCGATGTGTGGGCATACACCAACTGCAGCGAAGTTGAATTATTCCTGAACGGCAGATCTCTTGGAACGCGGATCAAGGATAAAGACCACATCCACCTTTCGTGGTCCGTACCTTTCGAACCCGGGACACTGCTCGCTATTGCCAGAACCAACGGGAAAGAGGTCGCCCGGGAGGAAATAAAAACCGCCGGAAAAGCTGCCAGGATTTCAATCACTCCAGACAGGACTACCTCCGTTGCTTCCGGGAGCGACCTGGTGTATTGTACAGTTCAGGTGCTGGACAAGGATAATGTTCCTGTGCCCAATGCCGCCAACCTGGTGAAATTCACCATCGAAGGGGATGCACAGATCGCAGGCGTCGACAATGGCAACCCGGTCAGCCTTGAACCTTTTAAAAGCAACCAGCGTAAAGCCTTCAACGGCAAATGCCTTGTGGTGGTGCAGACAGGAAAATCAGCAGGAATGATAACCGTTACCGCCACTTCTAAAGGACTTAAAACCGGAACTGCAACGATTACAAACAAGTAATATGAAGAAATTTTCGCTTTCGATTTTGGTGATCCTGGCCGGTATCAGCCTGTATGCCCAGAAATTCGACCTGGCAAAAACGCCGCCAATGGGCTGGAACAGCTGGAATAAGTTCGGCTGTGATATCAGCGAAGAACTGATACGGCAAACGGCCGATGCAATGGTTATGAACGGGATGAAAGATGCCGGTTACCTCTATATCAACATCGATGATTGCTGGCATGGGTCCCGCGACAGCCTGGGATTTATTCATCCCGACCCGGTCAGGTTCCCTTCGGGCATGAAAAAACTGGCTGATTATGTGCATTCCAAAGGGCTCAGATTAGGCATCTATTCCGATGCCGGAACAATGACCTGCGGAGGCCGTCCCGGCAGCCACGGGTATGAATATCAGGATGCAATAACCTACGCCTCCTGGGGCATCGATTACCTGAAATATGACTGGTGCAGTTCAACCGGCATCAATGCCGAAAATGCATACATCACCATGCGCGACGCGATCCGCAAAGCCGGACATCCTGTTGTGTTCAGCATCTGCGAATGGGGTACCAACAGTCCCTGGCTCTGGGCGAAAGAGGTCGGCCATCTGTGGCGCACTACCGGAGATATCACCAACTGCTTCGACTGTGAAAAAGGATTCGGGGGATGGTCAAGCCTGGGTGTGCTTCAGATCCTCGACAAGCAGAAAGACCTTCGCAAATATGCCGGACCGGGGCATTGGAATGATCCCGACATGCTGGAAGTGGGAAATGGCATGACGATCAACGAAGACCGTGCGCACTTTTCACTTTGGTGTATGCTTGCCGCCCCGCTGATCGCCGGTAACGACCTGCGCTCCATGCCGAAAGAAACACTGGAAATACTCACAAACAAGGAGGTGATTGCCATCGACCAGGATGAACTGGGAATCCAGGGCTTCAAATGCCTCGATTACGGCGACCTCGAAGTGTACGCCAAGCCTCTGGCCGGCGATGAGGTTGCTATCTGTTTTCTGAATCGCGGAGAAAACAGCAGGCAACTGGATTTCAACTGGAAAGAAAATCCGGTAACGGATGCTTTGTCCGGTAAGAATTTCGACTTCACAAAAACTGACTACAAAATCCGCGACCTATGGCTCCATAAACCTGCTGGCACGACATCTGTAAACTTTAAAACCGTTGTGCCGGCCCATGATGTAATTCTGCTGCGGCTTTCCAGATAAGCGAAGTGCTTTGCACGATGTATACTGAGCATGTTTCCTAAGAAACATTTTTACATACCTGTTCAGCCGCAGTATAACCCAACTACAGCTATGAAAAAGATTAGTTCGATACTGATAGCCGGATTGCTGCTGCTATGCACCGGTACAGGCCTCGCTGAGATCCCTTTTACAAAAGGGATTAACCTCACCGGTTGGTTTCAGGTCAGCAGCCCGACCAAGATACAGTTTACCAAATACACACGCCAGGACCTGGTGAACATAAAGAGCCTTGGATGCGACGTAATACGCCTTCCAATAAGCCTCCATGAAATGTCCTCGGGTTCGCCCGACTACATCCTTGACCCGCTTTTCTTCAGGTTCCTCGATTCGGTAGTTAACTGGAGCGAACAACTCAATATTTATCTGATCCTCGACGACCATAGCTTTGACCCGAGCGTTAGCACCAATCCCCAGGTCGAAACGGTGCTCAAGAAGGTATGGCCCCAGATGGCCACTCATTACAAGGAGCGGAGCAATTACATCATCTACGAAATTCTCAATGAACCTCACGGAATTTCAACCTCCACCTGGTCTACAATCCAGCAGCATGTGATCGATGCCATCCGGTCGGTGGACACAAAGCATAAGATCATCGTTGGCGGATCGGGCTATAATACATACACCGAATTGCAAAACCTGCCGGTTTATACCGACCCGGACCTCATCTATACCTTTCATTTCTACGATCCCTTCATGTTCACACATCAGGGCGCAACCTGGAACACGCCCTCCATGGCCTCACTCTCAGGTGTGCCGTTCCCGTACGATCCTGCTACCATGCCTCCCTGCCCTGTCGACCTGCTTGGCACCTGGGTGGAGAACGCATTGAACAATTACCCGCAGGATGGCACGGTTGAGCATGTCAAATCACTGATCGATATTGCCGTTGACTTTAAAGCATCCCGCAACGTGGATGTATATTGCGGGGAGTTCGGCGTCTATATCCCGAACAGCGATACGGCTGACCGGGTTTACTGGTACCAGATAGTTAAAGATTATCTGGAGGAAAAAGGTATTGCCTGGACGACGTGGGACTATCAGGGAGGTTTCGGATTATTCAAGAAAGGCTCCAACCAGCTGTTCAACCACGACCTCAACATCCCCTTGCTGGAGGCCCTCGATTTCAATGTACCGCCCCAGACAACGTTTTCCATAGTTCCCGATACTTCAGGAGTGAAAATGTATTCTGATTTCATCGAATCAGGACTGTCGGATGCGGGTTACGGCACCGGCACAACCGATTTCTATTCGACGACCTTGCCCGACAACGACGATTTTTGCCTTTATTGGACAGGATTCAGTCAGTACAACACCATTGGATTTGATTTTAGCCCGGACCGGGATTTTTCACAACTGGTCGCCGAAGGCTATGCCCTAGATTTCATGGCAAGGGGCAATGAGGCTGACATTAAATTCGACGCCCGCTTTATGGATACCAAAACAGAAGATCCCAACGACCACCCGTGGAGGATGGGATTCACCATAGATGCTTCGGTTGCTCCCTGGGACAACCGCTGGCATCATGTGCACATTCCGCTTTCACAGTTTGATGAACGTGGCTCCTGGGATAACGGTTCCTGGTATAATGCCGGCGGATTATTCGACTGGACTGCGATCGACCGGTTTGAATTCTCTACCGAGTATACCGGAACGAGCGGGAACAAGGTCTGGTTCGACAATATCCTGATCACAAATCTTGATACGGCCATTGTCAGGGAGACCGGCACACTGAGTATTCCGCTATTAACAGCTTCGAATGCCCTTGGATTGCAGATCAGGCCTAACCCGGTTCAATCCGAAGCAATGATTGCATACAACCTTCCTGAAAGTGGAGAAATATCCATCGCGCTGTATTCGGCTGCTGGAAAGGAAATATGTTCGATTTTTCAGGGCTTCCAGACCTCCGGCATGCACAGTCTTGCCTGGAATCCCGGTATTGGCAGTCCTGAAATGGCCGGCGGCATCTACCTGTGTCGCCTCACAACACCCCATGGAAGTGCTTCCTGTAAGATAATCAAGTGCTGATTGGGATTTTCGCCGGAGTCAGATGAAAACCCGGCTGCCCTGGTCGTAACTGTCGCGAAGGTCCTTGGGCGTACAGCCTTTTTTCTTCTTGAAAATGCGGTTGAAATTGGAGATGTTATTGAATCCGCAGGTATAAGCTATCTCGGATATGGAATCCGTTGTCTCGATCAGTTTCCTGGATGCATGCCCCAGACGGATCTCTATCAGGCTGTCGATAAAAGTCATCCCTGTCCTTAACTTGAAGAACCTGCTGAATGCCGACTCCGTCATGTTCGTGAGCCTGGCGACTTCAGCCAGGGTGATCTGCTTGTGAAAATTCAGCCTGGAATACGCCATCACTTTCTCGATCCTGCGGCTGTTGTAGGAAGGTTTATCCAGTATGTTGAAGGTACTGTCGGATAAAAGCCGGTAATTGCGGGAAGTGGAAAGATCGTGCAGGATGGACAGGAGTTCCAGCACAGAGTCAAATCCCTGACGCTTTCCCAGTTCCATGATCCTGGGCCCCAACTGCCGGGTGGTTTGTTGCGAAAACAGAATGCCCCTGTTGGCCTTCTCAAGCATTACACGAATATATCGCAACTGATTCTTCAGCAAGAAGTTATCTCCAAAAAAATCTTTTGAGAACTGTATGGTGATCTCGGTGATCTGATCCTCTTTGAAATTATCCCCAAACCAGGCATGCTGAAGGTTCGGACCGATCAGCACCAATTCCTGGTCGCCGATCTCTTCGATATGGTCCCCGATGACCCTCCTGGCTCCTTTCCCATTCAGGATATAATTCAATTCGATATCATCATGGTAATGGAGAGGAAAATCGAAATCGCACTTCTTCCGCGTAAAGATGGTAAAACAATCTTCCTGGGTCAGAGGCGTTATTTCGCGGAGTATGTTGTCGCGCATACCTGCTGAATTAAAATTCTGATTCAAATATAAACATGTCAAACGAATATTACAAATCTTTTATAATCGGCAAACTTATATCAACGCTAACTCCAATTAATAATTGCTTGTTTCTGTTTCACTTATATCAGTTGATAACCGAATACATCTCATGGAAAGTAATATATTTATCAAAATAGTATTAATAAAAGCTATTTAAGTACAAGCCATCTGATAGTGTTATACCCCTGAAACAATCTGCAGAACCTCCGGCCGTCCCAAAAAGTAACACAGCAAATATAGTACAGGTGCTATGGGGTTCAGTTTATGCCTGTCAGGAGCACAACTAACAGAAACTAGTCATTATAATACCATGATTGAAAAAAAAGATACAATCCTGCCCCTGGTCTTGTATGTATCTTTGAATTCGCAATTGTGACCACCGGAATTACCTCTGTAAAAAACATCCGGGACCTTTCCGGATTCGATTTAAACACCCAAATTATTGATACATGCGCATCCGAATTCTGCTGTTGCTTGCCATCCTGATTGTCACCTCAAGCCAGTTGGCCGCCCAAATCAATCCATTTGTCAAGGTGAAAGACGGCAGGTTCGAGCTGAACGGAAAATCCTACTACTATGTCGGGGCTAATTACTGGTACGGGGTTATCCTGGCTTCAACCACTTCTTTTGGCAACAGGGAACGCCTGATCAGGGAGCTGGACTTCATGCAGTCGTGCGGCATCGACAACCTGCGTATCCAGGTGGGAGCTGAAGGCCCTGCAAATGAACCGTTCCGGGTCACTCCCGTACTTCAGGTTTCGCCGGGAGAATACGACGATGCTATGCTCGACGGGCTGGATTTCCTGCTTGCTGAACTCTCAAAACGGAACTTCCGGGCTATTCTCTATCTCAATAACAGTTGGGACTGGTCGGGCGGATATGCCCAGTACCTTAACTGGAACGGGTACGGACCCATTCCCTACCCCATGGTCAAACCCAATACCTGGCCGCAGTTCATGAGCTTTTCGGGACAGTTCCATACCTGTGAGAACTGCAAGCAGCAGTTCAGGGACTTTATCCGCTTCATCCTGAACCGCACCAACCGATACACCGGCGTTGCCTATGTTGACGATCCAACCATCATGACCTGGGAGATCGGGAATGAGCCACGCGCCTTCTCCAACGAGAACATTCCTGCATTCAAGGCTATGCTTTCCGACGTTGCCGGGCTGATCAAATCCATCGATCCCAACCACCTCGTGACTACCGGTACTGAAGGGCAGCACGGCTGCGAACAATCGCTTGAACTCTTCGAGCAGATCCATGCCGACCGGAATATCGATTACCTCACCATGCATATCTGGCCCAAGAACTGGGGATGGCTTGACATTCATGACATTTCAGGTACGCTCCGCTCATCTGTCGATAAGACGAATGCATACATGGACCGCCACTTCCAGGTCGCCCGCCGGCTGAAAAAGCCGATCGTACTCGAAGAATTCGGCCTTCCGCGCGATCATCATGGTTATACCCTTACGGAAACGACCAAATGCCGTGATACATATTACCGCAATGCCTTCAAACAGATCGTGGACCATGCAAAGAAACAGGACGTGCTTGCAGGTTGCAATTTCTGGGGGTATGGCGGCGAAGGAAAACCAGGGAACCTTTACTGGAAACAGGGTGACGATTATGTCGGCGATCCGCCTAACGAAGAACAGGGACTCAACAGCGTATTCAATACCGACTCGACGATCCCGCTGATCAAGGAGACAAATAAAAAATTAAGCAAAGTCCTAAGATAAGTCTTATGAAGCGAATCTTCCTGATCATCATGGTCTTGGGCTTGTTTTACCTTCCGGGTCAAACACAGACAGTCCGGCAAAATGCGCTGGTCGATAAGGCTGCATCCGCCAGAACCGTTAAACTGATGGAACGGATCCAATCGTTGCAAAACCGGGGGATCATGATCGGCCACCAGGACGACCTGGCTTATGGTGTAGGCTGGATCGCGCCCGAACGGAAGTCGGATATTTATAGTATCACATCGGACCTGCCGGCTATTTTTGGCTGGGACCTCGGGCATCTTGAACACGGTTCTGCATACAACCTCGACTCGGTGCCTTTCGCAAAGACCAGGGAGTTTGCCATTCTGGTTGACCGTAGCGGCGGGATAAACCAGTTCAGCTGGCACCTCGATAATCCGCTCACCGGCGGAAGTGCCTGGGACGTTTCCACACCCGGCGTTGTGGCCAGCATACTGCCTGGCGGCAATCTGAATGCCACCTACTGCCAATGGCTTGATCGTTTAGCCGATTTCTTCCTGAGCCTCAGGGATAAGAAAGGAAACAACATCCCCATATTGTTCAGGCCTTTCCATGAGCAAATGGGTGATTGGTTCTGGTGGGGGCGCGCACACTGCACACCGAAAGAGTTCAGCCAACTCTGGCAATTTACCATGCAATACCTTTCCGAAAAGAAACAGGTCCACAACCTCATCTACGTATTTTCCACCTCCGACAACTTCTCAGGTAAAAAAGAATTTCTGGAACGGTATCCGGGTAACCCCTATGCCGACATGATCGGCTTTGACATTTACCAGGGCAAAGAAACCGGCAACGAACATTTTGCCAAAGACCTCCGGAACAAACTCTCCACACTCAGTGAAGTAGCGGCTGAAACCGGCAAAATACCGGCCCTCACCGAGACAGGCTACGAGCAGATCCCTTATGCCCAATGGTGGACCGAAGTGCTATGGCCTGCCATCAAGGACTCGCGGATCTCTTACGTGTTGTTCTGGCGAAACGCTGCCAACAGACCGAATCACTACTATGCACCTTATCCCGGACAAATCAGTGAAAAAGACTTCGTTCGTTTTTACAACCTGCCGGAGACCTTGTTCCTGAACGACATCCGTAAAAGCAATTCATTCCGCTAGATTTTCACCACGATCCCTATGAACAACCTATATACAACGAGACTGGGGCTGCTTACCGCTGCCTGCCAGGAGCTGCTGAACCGCGAAAACAAGATGATTGAGCCGGGCAATGGCATCTTTAACCGGTACGAAAATCCTGTGCTGACTGCCGGGCATTCCCCGCTGTCGTGGAGGTACGACCTCGATCCCGCAACCAACCCTTACCTGATGGAACGGTTTGGCATCAATGCCGCATTCAATGCTGGGGCGATCAAGCATGACGGCAGGTATATCCTTATGGTAAGGGTGGAAGGTGCCGACCGGAAATCCTTTTTTGCTCTGGCCGAAAGCCCGAACGGTATCGACAAATTCCGTTTCAGGCAATACCCGGTCTTCATGCCGGAGAATGATAATCCCGATGTGAACGTATACGATATGAGGCTCACCCGGCATGAGGACGGCTGGATTTACGGTGTTTTCTGTACCGAAAGAAAGGATCCCACCGCTCCTTTAGGTGATCAATCCATGGCTGTGGCAGCTGCCGGTATCGCAAGAACGCGTGACCTGGAAGTCTGGGAACGCCTCCCCGACCTTAAATCAACCCATCAGCAGCGCAATGTCGTGCTTCACCCCGAGTTCGTCGATGGCAAATACGCTTTTTACACCCGCCCTCAGGAAGGATTCATCGAGGCCGGAACAGGAGGAGCCATCGGCTGGTCGCTGGTGGAAGATATCAGCAATGCGGTGATTAAGGATGAAAAGATCATTGATCCAAGGCAATATCATACTGTAAAGGAATTAAAAAACGGTGAAGGCCCGGCCCCGATCAAAACCTCAAAAGGATGGCTGCATCTGGCGCACGGCGTAAGAGGGTGTGCTTCAGGACTCCGGTATGTTCTTTACCTTTACATGACCGAACTCGGGGATCCTTCACAGGTGATCGCCATGCCGGCCGGTTATTTCCTGGCCCCTGAAGGGGACGAACGAACCGGTGACGTATCCAACGTTGTCTTCAGCAACGGATGGATCGAAGATAATGGTAAAGTATTCATCTATTATGCATCTTCCGACACGCGTTTGCATGTGGCCACCTCCAGCGTTGATAGGCTTGTCGACTACTGCATGAACACCGCTCCCGACGGTTACCGTTCGGCTGCTTCGGTTGAAAACCTACGCAGGATCATCGACAAAAATGCAGCCTTTTGTGCTGCCAGTGGCATACCTATGCCCTGACCGGTCACTTCCTGCGCTCACTGAATAGTTCACTCCCCAATATCGATTTATGATCCTGCTTACAGAAAAACTCAGGCTCCGTGAGAAGATCGGTTACGGTTTCGGCGACATGGCTTCCTCCATGTTCTGGAAGATCTTCGGGATGTACCTGCTCTTCTTCTATACCGATATCTTCGGACTTCCGGCTGCCGCTGTCGGGACCATGTTCCTCATCACCCGCATCTGGGACACCCTGTTCGACCCGGTAGTCGGAGTACTAGCCGACCGCACCCGGTCGCGGTGGGGCAAATTCAGGCCTTACCTGCTCTGGTTTGCACTCCCTTTCGGCATCATCGGCACACTGATGTTCATTACACCGGGATTCAACACCACCTGGAAACTGGTATATGCCTACCTCACCTACTCGCTGATGATGATGGTTTACTCCCTGATCAACGTGCCATACGCTTCCCTTCTGGGTGTGATGTCGCCTGATGTAAAGGACCGCAATATCCTGTCATCATTCAGAATGGTGTTCGCATTTATCGGCAGTTTTGTCGCCCTGATCCTCATCGATCCCCTGGTGCGGTTTTTCTCGTCAATGACCAACATCCAGACCGGCTGGACACTGGGAGTGATGATCATTGCCATACTTTGCGTACTTTTCTTCCTGGGCTGTTTCCTGCTGACACGCGAGAGGGTTCAGCCCATTACCACTGCCAACGACTCATTGAAAGACGATATCAGGGACCTGCTCAACAACCGTCCCTGGTGGATATTGCTAGGAGCCGGCATCGCCGCGCTGATATTCAACTCGATCCGCGATGGTGCTGCCGTGTATTATTTCAAGTACTTTGTGCAGAATGAGGTGCCAATAAAACTGCCTTTTATGGATGTGTCCCTCACGCTTACCACATTCTACCTGGTGCTTGGGCAGGTATTTAACATCGTCGGGATCATCACCGTAACACCCTTATCAAACCGCTTCGGAAAGAAAAGCACCTACCTGGCTGCCATGCTGGTGGCCACCGGACTGAGCCTGTTCTTTTTCCTGCTTCAAAAAGATAATATTGCCCTGATCATGATCCTGCAATGCCTCATCAGCATGTGCGCCGGCAGCATCTTCCCGTTGCTCTGGTCGATGTATGCCGACATCACCGACTATTCCGAATGGAAAACCGGACGAAGGGCAACAGGACTGATCTTTTCTTCTTCCTCCATGTCGCAAAAATTCGGCTGGACCCTTGGCGGGGCCCTTACCGGATGGCTGCTGGGATACTACGGCTTTAAGGCAAATGTGGGTCAGTCGGAGAATGCCCTTTACGGGATCAGGCTCATGCTGAGCATACTCCCGGCTATCGGAACGGTACTCTCTGTTGTGTTCATCTCCCTTTACCCCCTCAACGAGTCAAAGATGAAAACGATCACCTCGGAATTGACCCGGCTCCGTCTTGAAAAACAATCATCTGAATCCTGATGGACCTTAATACGATTAAAACAGAAGCAAGCCGGGAACTCACCGGCCACATCCTTCCTTTCTGGTCTTCCGTAATGGTCGATCAGGAGAACGGAGGCTTCTACGGCCGGATGGACGGAATGAACCGGCTGATTAAGGATGCCCCGAAGGGTGGAATCCTCAATGCCAGGATACTCTGGACTTTCTCCTCGGCCTACAACACCCTCGGCGACACAAAGTACCTGAATATGGCCACCTATACCCGGGAGTACCTGTTCGCGCATTTTACCGACACTCAATACGGTGGCACATACTGGTCGCTGGATGCATCGGGCAACCCGCTTGACACCAAGAAACAGATCTATTCGCAGGCATTTTGCATCTATGCCCTCGTTGAATACTACCTTGCATCCGGCGACCGGCAGTCGCTGGAGTATGCAATCACACTCTTTGACCTGATAGAGCAGCACAGCTTCGATAAAGTCCGCAACGGCTATCTCGAAGCCTTCACCCGTGAATGGTCGTTGCTGGAGGATATGCGCCTGAGCGATAAGGATGCTAACGAGAAAAAGACCATGAACACGCATCTGCATATTCTGGAAGCCTATACCAACCTTTACCGGGTATGGAAAGACCAGCGGCTCGAAAAGCAACTGAAGAACCTGGTGCGGATCTTCCTCGACCTGATCATCGATCCGGTTACCTCCCATCTGAACCTGTTTTTCGATGAAGAGTGGAAATGCAAATCAGCCGTGACCTCTTACGGTCACGATATCGAATGTTCATGGCTCCTGACTGAAGCTGCAGAAGTTCTGAATGATGCCATTCTGCTTGCGGAGGTAAAATCAAGGTGCATGGCAGTTGTGGAGGCTGCGAATGAAGGGTACCAGCCCGATGGCAGCATCATCTACGAAAAAGATAACGTAATGGGGCACGAAGATCGCGACAGGCACTGGTGGCCCCAGTCGGAGGCCGTGGTCGGTTACCTGAATGCGTATGGGATCACAGGAAAACCAGCCTTTCTGGAACAGGCACAAGCTTGTTTCCAGTATATTTGCACGAACCTGATCGACCCTTCGAACGGAGAATGGTACTGGGGAATAAGAGCCGATGGTACGGTAAACCTTGATGATGACAAGGCGGGATTCTGGAAATGCCCCTATCACAACTCGAGGATGTGCATTGAGATCATAAAACGATAAACCAGGCTGAATTATGAAACAAAGATTTCTGGCTCTCATTGTCATGGTTGTGATCTGTATGTCGATAACGCAGGATAAGCCCGTCAGGATTATATTTTTCGGTGACTCAATCACGCAGATGGGCGTAGAAAAAGGGGGATATATTACTTTGATGCAGGAAATGCTTGCATCCAAAGGACTCTCGTCATCTTATGAACTTATTGGCGCCGGAATCGGCGGGAACAAGGTCTATGACCTTTATCTGCGAATGGATGACGATGTACTGGCCAAATCGCCTGACAAAGTTTTCATCTGGGTAGGCGTGAATGATGTCTGGCACAAATCGTCCTTCGGTACCGGAACCGATGCCGACAAATTCTTAAAATTCTATGAAGCGATCATCCGGAAGTTGCAGGCCAGGAACATTAAAGTGATCTTGTGCACACCTTCTACCATCGGGGAAAAGACCGACTTTTCAAACCAGCAGGATGGCGACCTGAATAAATATTCGGGAATTATCCGCTCACTTGCCAGACAATACAACTGTCAGCTGTGTGACTTCAGGAAGATCTTCCTCGAGTACAATCTTTCCCATAATCCCGATAACCTGGATAAAGGTATTCTTACTACCGACGGCGTTCATCTGAATGAGAAAGGCAACCATCTGGTTGCTGAAAGCCTGATGAGCCTGATCCTTTAACAGCCCGCAACCGACCTGTTTCCGGCCTTCTGCAAACAAACCTGCCTGCCTGTTGTTAATCTGAAGAAACGGGCAATAACAGCCATTCTCCCGGCGGATCCCGGTATCTTTATTCAGGGAATTCATTGCCGGAGAATTTTCTACTTTTGTCCGAACCGATAACTTTCACTGTATCCATGGACGATCAGTCGCATTCGCATATTCACCGGCACGATCAGGCTGAATCCGGACTCCGGATAGCATTCTGGCTGAATGCCGCCTTTGCGGTTGTAGAAGTTGCCGGCGGCATCATGACCAACAGCATGGCCGTTATTTCGGATGCATTGCATGATGCAGGTGATGCTGCGGCTATCGGGATTGCCTGGTATTTCCAGCGGCTGTCGCTGCGCAAACGGGATGAAACATACTCATTCGGCTATAAGCGTTTTTCGGTACTCGGGGCACTCATCAACTCCCTGATACTGCTTTCGGGATCGTGCATCATACTCTACGAGTCCATTCCAAGGATCATCCATCCTCAACCCGTTCACAACACAGGTATGCTTTTCCTGGCAATTCTGGGAATTGCAGTGAATTCCTTTGCCATGTTCCGGGTCAAGAAAGGTGAAACCCGCAACGAAGAAGTGATTTCGCTTCACCTGCTGGAAGATGTTATGGGATGGATCGCAATTCTGATCGTTTCAGTCGTTCTTTTCTTCTTTGACCTGCCGGTGCTTGATCCCTTGCTTTCCGTAACCGTTACGCTCTTTATCCTTTTCCGTCTTCAGCAAAGCCTGAGGGCAACTTTCAGGATACTGCTGCAGGGTTCACCCCGACCTGAATTGGAGACCAGACTTCGTAACCGCATCGAAAATATCGACGGCATCACAGGTCTGCACGATCTCCACATCTGGACCATGGACGGGAGTTACTATGTAGCCACCCTTCACCTCGAGGTCGACCATGAGATGAACCTTTCGGAAACGGAAGCCGTGAAAGAAATCGTTCGAAAGGTATTCATGGAATCCGGCATCGAGCATGTGACCATCGAGATCGAACTGAAAGGACAGGCCTGCGCCCTTGATCATTGCTGATCCTTTGAAATGACTTAATTCTGAAAATCAATTCATCATGGAAAAATACACGTTCAAGACTAACTTAAAATGCAATGGATGTATCGCTGCCATAAAACCCGGGCTGGATGCCATTCCGGATATACAGAAATGGCAGGTCGATTTGCAGTCGCCCGACCGGGTGCTTGAGATAGAAGCCAGTACAGATGTGACCCTGCTCGTGGAAGAAAGCGTAAAAAAAGCCGGCTACGAGATCAGCCGGCTATAAATTCGCTCATACTAAAAGGGTCAGGGCAGCCTGGAGGCTACTACATCCCAGTCAACCAGCTCCCAGAATGCATTCAGGTAATCAGGACGACGGTTCTGGAAATCCAGGTAGTATGCATGTTCCCATACATCACAGGTCAAAAGCGGCACCTGGCCTTCACGCATCGGGTTACCGGCATTTCCGGTCTGCACGATGGCCAGTGAATTATCGGTTTTCATGGTGAACCAGGTCCACCCTGATCCGAACAGATTGATGGCGGCGTCGGTAAACTTAGCCTTGAATTCCTCAAAGGTACCGAAATCACGCTCGATGAGGGTGAGAAGATCTCCCTGCGGAGCAGTGCCCCTGCGACCTGAAAAACCTTCCCAGTAGCAGGTATGATTCCAGACCTGTGCCCCGTTGTTAAAGATACCACCGGTTGCCTGGCAGACAATATCTTCGAGGCTGGAGTTTTCAAACTGTGTGCCCTGTACCATGGCATTCAGCTTGTTAACGTATGTCTGATGGTGCTTCCCGTAATGGAATTCAATGGTCTTTGCGCTGATAAACGGTTCAAGCGCATCGGGAGCATATGGTAATTTTGGAAGTTCGAATGTCATAGCCTGAATATTAAGTTCAACAATATCATTTCAAGCTGTAAATTTAATAGGAATTGGGCAGAATCCGGCTATCTCGGCCAAAAAAAGCCTGCAACACGATGCCCCGGGACCGGAATTGCAGGGATAATTGCTGCAAGCAATTCATATTGAGCACATACTGTCAGCGGGTGAGCGTCGTCGAATAAACTGCCCTGTTGCCTTTCGCATCCGTAAGGCTTAATCTGAAACTGTTTTTCCCGTGCTTCATCTGTTCATCATACCAATAAACCATCATCTTGTTCTTGGGGTCCCACTCAACCAGTGCCCATTCTCCATTGACCTCGGCATGATAATCATCTATCCCTGAGAAATTATCGGACACCTTGAACCGGATGCACTTTTTGTGACGCGACCGGTCGCGTATGGCCCTGATAACCGGCGGGGTAACGTCAACCGTAATAGCGTATGTATCGAAACGATTGACTTCCCCTGTGACATATCCGTTCGAATAGCCGCCTCCTGCGGGATGTACCCTTCCGTTAACGTCGATCCGGGCCAGCAGGGCCTTCGGTTGCAACTTCACAGGTAGCTGGTCAGCCCTGATCGACACCTTCATCCTCATGTTAAGCGGTACATCGGGCTGGTTAAGCTGATGACGGGCTGAATAGAACCTTGTTGTCCGCGGATAGCGAGAATAAGTGAACCAGGTATTCTCAAAAAGTGATCCTGCCGGAAGGTTCACATGGATCTCAGGAGTATTAAAGTCGTTTGCCTGATCATATCTGAAGAAAGTAGCGGTATCGGCAACAATCGGATCGGGAACAATCACCAGTTGCCCGGGACGCCGGCTTTTCAGCCAGAACCTCAGATTGGTCTTCCTTCCCGAAACATCGGCAACTATAACTACTACCTCGTGCACCTTTCCGTCGGTGCATGAAATGATCCCTCCCGGCTCTCCGGCATGATGCATATCGAGTGTATTGCCGGGCAACCGGACCGACCGGATGATCCGTCTCCCGTCCCAATAAATGGCAGCATAATCGAGGCTGCCGTTTACGCATTTCGATTCGCTGAAGGCAAAGCTGTCAATCTGCATGGAAAAGAACGGGGCATTATCGAAGTACATGCTAAGGGAATACCAGCCATTGCGGTCCTCGTTGCTATATAGAAAATCGAAGGCCTCCACCCCTATTGCGAAGTTACCCCAGGCATTGAGGGTATCGCCACCGGTAAGTTGGTAGGATGTGTCGTCCGCTTTCCTGATGTTTAACCTCAGGGGATCTGAAGACCCTGATACCACACTCAGTTCATCCACCGGGTAGATTTTGGCAAAACTGATATAGGGCGGGTAAAGGTCAGCACAGGTCAGACCGAAAAGTAAAGGGTTGATGATCCGTTCCGTAACTGTATTCCGGAGTTCGAAATGCAGGTGTGCGCCGAAAGAACCGCCTGAATTGCCGGCATATCCTATCACATCACCTTTCTTCACATAGATCGTATCATGATCGTGCGCCGGGAACAGGTCCACTTCGAAGGATTTCTGCAGGTATTGCTTCTGATGAGCATAAGCACGGACTGTGTCGATGTATCCGGACAGGTGCCCGTAGACGGAAGTAAAGCCGTTGGGATGATCAAGGTACAATGCATTTCCAAAACCTACCGGTGATATCTTGATCCTCGACACCCAGCCATCAGCCACGGCATATACCGGCATTCCCTCCTTCTTCATCACACTGAAATCAACGCCGGAATGGAAATGATCCGGACGGACCTCACCAAAGGTTCCCGTCACAGAGAGTTTAATACCCAGCGGCGGGGCGAAGTAATCCTTTGGAATAGCGATCTGGGCATCAAGTCCCGAATAACAGAAGAAGAACAGGAAGAGGAAGACAAGGAAGTTACTTTTCATTCGTGCAAACATACTACCTGCGGTTGAAAATGACAAGCTACCGGTTTAACAGGCTCTGCTTCGCCTGTCAATGGGCATGTCCGAATTTTCTTCTCACAACAGCCAGGTAAAGGGCAGTTAAAGCAACGCCCGAGCCGGAAAGGATAAACATAGCCCTGGGTCCGAGTGAATACCACATCAGGCCGGCCAGGCTGCTTGCCAGCATAGTGAAAATGCTGGCAAAACTCGTATAAAATCCAATGGCAGTAGCAGTCTCCTTTTTATCGGCCACATTGCTGATCAAGGCTTTTGACACGCCCTCTGTGGCAGCCGCATAGATCGCATAGCCTGCAAATACTGCCAGGAACTGCCAGAGCGCCATGGCAAAACCCATGCAGGTATATACTATTGCAAACAGGAGCAATCCGGCAACCAGGGTGCGGTGAAGCCCGAATTTATCGGCTAGGATCCCGATCGGAAAAGCCAGCAAGGCATAGATAAGGTTATAGAAAATATATATGCCAATCATCGCCTCATCCGAAAGACCCTGGTTCTTGATAGCCAGCAGCAGAAATGCGTCCGAACTGTTAAACAGGGTAAAGGCCAGCAATCCTGCAACCAGCATCCTGTAATACCGGCTTGCCTTCTTCCAGTAAGAAAAATAGGAGAAGAATCCCGGCGAACTCCTGGATGATTTCATCCCCTCCTTGTCTTTCAGGAGAAAAGTCAGTGCAATTGCAACGAGTCCCGGGACTATAGCTATAATGAACAACCACCGGTATTCACCCGGGTAATAATGAAGAAACAACAATGCACCTAAGGGCCCAATGGCAGCGCCAACTGTATCCAGCGCCCTGTGAAATCCGAAAACCTTCCCCTTGTGTTCGGGAGTGGTTTCGTCGCTCAGGATGGCATCACGGGCACCGGTCCTGATACCCTTCCCTAAGCGGTCGAGTGTACGGGCAAAGAACAACCAGATGGGAAAAGTGAAGGCAGCCATCAGCGGTTTTGAAATCGCCGACAGCGTGTACCCCCACCGCACAAAAGGAACCCTGCGGGAAATCTTGTCGGAATAATTGCCGAAATAGCCCTTGCTGATACCTGCCGTTGCTTCGGCCATCCCTTCCAATATCCCGATGAGGACCACCGAAAAACCAATGGACCTCAGATACACGGGCATCACAGGATAAAGCATTTCACTCGCCACATCCGTGAATAAACTGACAAAGGAAACCAGCAGGATCGTCCGGGTAAGAATCGAACGCTTCATAGATCAACAGATATTCATTTTCAGGGATGCAAAGCTAACAAACGTTCAGAGATAAAAGATAAAAGATAAAAGTAAAAAGATAAAAGATGGGATGAGAATGTGAAAATGTAGGAATATTAGAATGTAGGAATTAGTTAATTCGGTGATTAGCTGATTCGGCGATTAACTTTGAAACTCTTTCAACGTTTATTTCGAACTCAATTCGTGTCTTCGTGGCAAATTCATTTCTCGCAGATAACGCTTATGTTTACGCAGATTAACGCAGATTGGAAAATTCTTTCTGCGAGAATCTGCGGTTCTTTTCTGCGAAATCTGCGAGAAACAAGCTTGAACTAAGACAAGACAAAAGATAAAAGGAAAAAGATAAAAGACGATAAACCTGCTTTCACCTTGCCCTGAGCTCAACGCTCTCTGCCTTGACAAGATAAAAGTCAAGACGCTATGAATGGCTATGAATGACCGCTGAATGATCCGCCAGCCGGCGGAAATGACTATCTCCCCCCTGCCCTTCGCCCTGCGCTCTCTGCTAATTAAAGACAAAAGATAAAAGTAAAAAGATAAAAGAGCTTACTAAGAATAGCTATGAATGACCACGAATGACAATGAATGACCATTCTAGCTCTCCCTGCCCTTGGCCCTTCGCACTCCGCCCTCTGCTCTCCTGCCTATCCTGTCTGACTGATCTTATGGAGCTGATCTTCGTTAAGCACCTCAAACTGATTTCCTTCCACCCGGATAATACCTTCATCTTTAAAGTCCTTCAGGATGCGAATAGCGCTTTCTTTCGACATGCCTGACATATCGGCCAGATCCTGACGGGTGAGGGTTGTATGGAAGGGATTGCTTGCATAAACCCGATCTTTTAGCATGATCAGGACATCTGCGATCCGCCCCGGCATTTGCTTCTGGGTAAGACTGATCACCTGTTCAAAATTCTGGATCGACAACAGACTGACCTTTTTGAGAAATGCTTCGGCAAAATCCGGGTTCCCCCGCACCAGGGATTTGAAAACGGATGCATCCACCAGACAGGCAGTTGAATCTTCAATTGCCATGGCCGAGTAATGATGCTTGGAATCAACATAGATCCCCGGGCCGAGAATATATTCTACCGGCTTCACCAGTCCGATGACAAGATTCTTGCCGTCAAATCCCTCAATGTATAACTTGACCATTCCGGAGGTAAGACAAAGGAAATGAAGATTGGGCGTTCCCTGCTTGAAAATCAGTTCTCCGGCCTTGAAATGTATCTCTATCCTGTTTTGGTTTATACTTTCCAGCTCCGAGTGGCACAGACAATCAAAAATGCCTGCATGCTCCCCGCAATGTACGCAACCTTCGCTTATAAAAGGTTTGTTCTGCATATGTTTATATATAGATATGATTCAGGTCACAAAAATAATGATAAATATCAATATCTAGATTGATAAATACTATGAAAATTATCTCAATAAATCACTACCTTTATGAGTAGCCGTCTTGATAAATGCTGTTTTTTTGCTGGCATAAATTCAAATAGCTACATATATTTAAACACGCATACTTTTTTACTACTCAATAACATAATTAATCCATGACACACCTGACCTCAAAACTCATGTTGCTGGCATTCGCTGCCCTGGTAATGCTTGCATCCTGTGAATACGAAAATACTGTTTACCCGACATTTCCAGAGGACAATGACACCACCTCCAACGACACCACCGGAAATGACACCACAGTAACGGTTGACACGATCAGTTTTTCGCAGGATATCATTCCGTTTTTCACCAGTAAATGCGCCAGTTGTCACAAAGGCTCTGTGCCACCTGATCTGAGGGCCGACAAGGCTTATTCTGCACTGATGCTTGGTGGTTACGTAGTGGCAAACCAGCCTGAAAACAGTACCCTCTACATCAAGTGTAAGCCCGGCGGAAGCATGGCAGCTTATACCAGCACATCCAACCTTGAATTACTATACAGGTGGATCAAAGCAGGAGCGAAAAATAATTAAGACCATTCCAATCATCCTTTAATATTCTGTTATGAAACGAAACAGCACAATGATAAGGTCCCTTGTAGCACTGGTAACGTTCTTCATTGCTTTCACTCCTGTCCTGCTTGCCCAGGATGTAACTGAGGAAGAAACCGGCCCGGATAACAGTCCGGCTAAACCCGCCTTTGAAAGCGGCCTGCTTTTCGACCAGCAAACCTCCAACATGCAGCAGCCAAACACCCTGGAGTTCGTTATGCAACACAGGTTTGGTACTGTCGAAAACGGTTTGTCGAAGGACCTTTACGGAATCTGGGGAGCGGCCAATATCCGCCTGGGCCTCAACTATACCCTTTTCCCAAAACTGATGGTCGGATGGGGAACTACCAAGTTTAAAAAAGCGCAGGACTTCCAGGTAAAATATAACCTGTTCCGCCAAACCCGTTCCAACAGCATGCCCGTCACCGTAACCCTCTACGGCAACTGGCAGATCGACTGCAGGGAGGACAGCTATTTCGGGGAAGAATATCAGTTCACCAACCGTTTCTCCTATTTCAGTCAGGTGATCATCAGCCGAAGGTTTACCAACAGGATTTCTCTGCAGGTGGCTCCCAGCTTCACTCACTATAATATGGTGGACTCACTTTACGAACATGATAAAATCGGGCTCTCATTTGCCGGACGGTATAAAGTAAGTCCGCAGACCTCATTTATCGCCGCCGTCGACTGGCCGCTGAAAATCCAGGGTATTGCCGAATACAGCGAGTTTACCGATCCTCCAAAGCCAAATGTCTGCATCGGAGCCGAAATCTCCACCAGCACTCACGCTTTTCACCTTTACTTTGGAACATCCCAAGGAATCCTTCCCCAGGAGATCATGATGGGCAACCAGAACGACTTTTTTAATAAACAGTTCCTTATAGGGCTGAATATCACCCGGTTGTGGAACTTCTGATTTGGAATAAATATTGCTTACTCTTCGTCGAAATTTAAAAACCAATCTACATGAAAACAAAACGATTCATTTCACTTGCAGCAATCATGCTTGCGGCCATCCTGTTTGTATTTGCAAATAACGTGATGGCCCAGAAGAAACCGGGTCCCTGGCAGATCCCGGCCAAGTACAAGACAATGAAAGGTAAAGGTGATGTAGCAACAGGCAAAGAACTCTGGGCAAAGCACTGCAAATCATGCCACGGTGCAAAAGGCCTGGGAGATGGTCCTAAGGCTGCCAACCTCAAAACCCAGACCGGAGATTTCTCATCAGCTGCTTTCCAGGCTGCAACCGACGGTGAAATCTATTATAAGAGCATAATCGGCCGCGATGAAATGCCAAGCTACGAAAAGAAAATCACGGATGAAGCCGACCGTTGGGCGTTGGTAGCATTCATCCGGACCCTGAAGAAGTAAAATGATGCAACTTCCGAATTGGGTGTTTTCTGTTATGAAAACACCCAATTCTATTTTTCAGAGATACTAATTTAATAGTAGTCCAAATAAGTATTATGAATCACTTTCCCTTTATGCTATTCAGGCATATTGACACAAAGATCGTCTTGATCAGTTTTGTTTTCCTGCTGACCTCGGGCTTCAAACTGGATGAAAAGACCAAACAGGCATTCAAGAATGCCGAAAACAATGAGAGCTGCCTGAAATGCCACGGTCAGCATAAATACTCATACGACAACCCCGAATCGGGCAGCAAGGTGACACGCAAAATGTACACGGAGGCTGTAATCGACCGGGACCTGTTCTACGGCGCCACGCACGGAAAATTCAAATGCACGGACTGTCATTCGGAAGATTATGACACTTTCCCGCATCCCGGCCGGCTGAGGATGGAAAGCCAGTATGCATGCATCGACTGCCATGGCGGCGACCCCATGTATGCAAAATATCATTTCGAGACCATCGAAACAGAATTCCAGGCAAGTGTGCATTCAACCAAGCACAGTGAGGTATTTACCTGCTGGATGTGCCATAATCCGCACACATACAAAGCATTTGCCCGTGGCGATAACAGGACAAAAGACATTGTTTCATACGATAATGCCATTTGCCTCAATTGTCATGGCGACATCACCCAATATCAGCTGCTCACAAACAAAACAAATCCGAATATTATCAAGAGCCATGACTGGTTACCGAACCAGGCCCTGCACTTCAGCAGTGTCAGGTGCATTGAATGCCATGCCCGTGCAAACGACTCGTTGCTGGTCGCTCATAACATACAGCCCAAGGCCAAAGCGGTGAAACGTTGCGTCGAATGCCATTCCAGCAGTTCCACGCTGCTTAGCTCGCTCTACAAATATGAAGTAAAGAAAGGTCGCAGCAAGGCAGGGTTCTACAACGGAGTGATCATGAACGAATCATACGTAATCGGCGCCAACCGTAATTATTACCTCGGCCTTCTGAGCTTTATCATGTTTGGTTGTGTAATTGCCGGGATTGCCATCCACGCTACTTTAAGAATCATTAAAAGAAAGAAATAATGGCTGAAAAACTATATCTCTATCCTGTCTGGATCCGTATCTGGCATGCGCTGAATGCCATTCTGATACTGATGCTCATCCTCTCCGGAATCAGCATGCAATACTCAACTCCCGAAATGGAATTCATCCGCTTCGATATAGCAGTTTCCATTCACAACATTTGCGGAATTGTCCTGACGGCCAATTACGTTTTCTTTTTTGTCGGGAACATGGTCACTCCCAACGGCCGCTATTATAAAATGAGTCTCAAAGGCTTGGTGAAGCGTCTGATGACCCAGTTCACCTATTACACGATAGGGATATTCAAGCACAAACCGGCTCCTTTCCCGGTGACCAAAGAGAGAAAATTCAATCCGTTGCAGCAATTTACGTATGTGATTGCCATGTATATTCTGGTGCCCCTGGTTTTCCTGACGGGGTGGGGACTGCTGTTCCCGGAACTCATGTTTACTAAAATCCTGGGTTCAGGAGGATTAAAAGTATATGACTTTATTCATGTGATCATAGGCTTCCTGTTGTCATTCTTCCTTTTCATTCATGTGTATTTCTGTACGATAGGAGCCACTTTCACCAGCAATTTTAAAAGCATGATCAACGGATATCATGAATCCCATTAGGAGCCTTCCTGATTGACCTTATGGATTCCCGGCCCCGGCCGATTTCAATTCATTATTAACCTGAGTACCAAATCCAGCGAAAGAATGAATGAAAGAAACAACCAGGATCAAAATTCCCGCAGGAAATTTTTAAAACTTGGATTGATAGCCGGAGCAGGAACAGTAGCCACAGGTGGCCTGCTCAGTTCGTGCGGGAAGAAAGATGCATCAGGTGAAAAGATCAGGGTTCTCACCACCGGCGGGGAGATCATGGAAGTTGACAAAAACTTCCTCACCCTGGCTCCTGTCGGAATACATGAATCCCATCAAGGTATTCCGGGTCGTAAGTTTGTAATGGTGATCGATCTCGCCAGGTGTAAGAATGCGCGGAAGTGCGTTGAATCCTGCCAGAAAGGTCACAATCTTACGAAAGATCAGGAATTCATGAAGGTTTATCTGATGCAGGATTCAGAGAAGACCGCTCCGTATTGGTTTCCCAAACCCTGCTATCATTGCGACAATCCGCAATGCGTCAGCGTGTGCCCGGTCGGGGCAACTTACAAACGAAGCGACGGGATCGTGCTGATCGATAACGAACGCTGTATCGGCTGTAAATTTTGCATGACGGGATGCCCGTATTCGACGCGGATCTTTGCCTGGAAACATGAAAAATCGTATGATTCCGACGAGCCATACTCTCCTGAACGAAGTGTTCCCGGTGTTGAGGGAACCGTTTCAAAATGCGATTTCTGCCCTGATCTGGCGCGTGAAGGCAAATTACCCTATTGCGCTCAGGCATGCCCGATGGGAGTGATCTATTTCGGAGATATAGATGAAGATGTAGTCACTAACGGCACAGATACTTACAAATTCAGCGAGCTGATCAGGGACCGCTCCGGATACCGATACCTCGAGAATCTGGGAACCCGCCCGAATGTTTACTACTTACCCCCCGTCGACAGGCAATTCCCTGTTGAACGCGGTTTCGACGGGCTGGATAAAGAGATACAGGAAAGGTATGATGAGACTCCCTTTGTGATAAACCGAAAGAAAAACCATACGGGCGATGAATAATCAGACTGATGAGTTACTCCTCCGGGAGTTTGCCCCGCAGTTGGGTAAAATGAGCCGTAAAGGGAAAATCTGGGTCGGATTTCTGGTCTTCCTGATCCTTTTCGCCTTTTTTGCTTTTATCTGGCAGGTGGTGAAAGGACATATCGTCACAGGGATGCGCGACAATGTTGTTTGGGGCGTATATATCGTCAATTTCATCTTTTTTATGGGCATCAGTTATGCCGGTGCCCTGATCTCCGGAACGCTTCATCTCTTTCATGCCCAATGGAGAGCACCCATCATCCGGATGGCGGAGTTCATTACGGTAATTTCCCTGCTCATTGGCCCCATTTTTATCCTGCTTTGTATCGGAAGGCTTGACCGACTGCCTAACCTGGTCCTGCACGGGAGGATTCAATCTCCTATTACCTGGGACGTGATCGCCATTTCAACCGACATCGTCGGATGTTTCATTTTCCTTTACCTCGCACTGTTGCGTGACCTGAGCAGGCTAAGAGATTTTGAGGAATTGAATGTCCCAGTATGGCGAAAGAAGCTCTACAGATTTCTGTCGCTTGGCTACAGAGGGTTACCCGAACAACAGCTCAGGCTGAAAAAGGCCACCGATGTTATGGCAGGGATGGTTATTGCTATAGCTATCATTGTCTATTCGGTATTAGCCTGGATCTTCAGCGTCACCCTGCAACCAGGCTGGCACAGTACGATCTTTGGCCCCTATTTCGTAATAGCCGCAGTGTATTCAGGTACCGGCGTTTTGATCGTCGCCATGTACTTTTTCAGGAAGGTGTATCACCTGGAGCATCTGATAACTCAGAAACACTTTGTGAATGTAGGGGTCATCATGCTGGTACTGGCTGCATTTTTCGGGTACTTCACCTTTAGCGAGTACCTCACAAAATGGTATGGAGCCGAGAAAAACGATGAGCAACTCATTAAAATCCTTTTCAATGAGTATTACTTCTTCTTCATTTTCTCGAATTATGTCGGAGTTCTCATGCCCCTGATCGTTGTTGGTTTCAAGAGGCTCAGAACTATACGCAACATCACCATTACAGCGGTTGTCGTGATTATTGCACTTTGGATGAACCGTTATCTGATCGTGGTACCCACCCTTGAATCACCCTACCTCCCCATTCAGGATGCAAGGGAAGCCTGGCGGTACTACTCAGCCACATGGGTTGAATGGGCTCTGACTACAGGAGGTGTGGCTACATTCTGCCTTTTGTTCACGCTGGCGTCAAGGTTCATCCCGATTGTCCAGATCAGTCAGCAGGATGAGGAACCCCGGGATCCGGGCGATATTTCTCTGGGTTAAACATTTCACGGAGTATAAAAATGTTGAACATGCGACCGGTATCCATCTTATCACTCATTTGCCTGCTGGGAATCTGCACCGGCAGAACAGTTGCCCAGCAGCCGCAAAAAGACTCCGGGCCACTGGATATCCGTATGAATTTCATTTGTACAAGCACTTCGGACGACAGTATCCAGCTCAAAGCAACCCTCCAGGTGAAACATGAAGAGGAAGCGACCTGTCTGGTAAATGCCCTGGTGCGATTCTCAATTGCCGGAACGGATGAAGATATACCACTTGGCAATAAGCCGACAGATATCCGGGGAACAGCTATCCTGAAGATTCCGGTCAGGAAAGAGTATCCGAGGAATGAAGAACAGCTCATCACTTTCAAGGCCGGATTTGACGGCAATGATAAATACTCTGGTGCTGAAAGCGAATTCGCCCTGAAACCGGTAAAGATGAGTATATCCTTCTATGTGGAAGACTCTGTGAAGTATATCAGGGTAGCCGGTTCGCAGTACAACAGCGACGGGACCATCTCCCCTCTCGGACCTGTAGATCTGATCGTTGCGGTTCCGAAGATGTTCAGCAACCTGAAGGTTGCCGAGATATCACTGGATTCAACCGGAACAGGAAATGCCGAGTTCCCAAACAATATCATCGGGGATTCACTTGGTAACCTGACCGTTCTGGCCAGCATTGAAGAGAATGAGATATATGGCAATGCAGTTGCAACCGGTTCCGTAAACTGGGGATTAAAGAAACACCTGATCAGTCCCGACCGCCCGTCACGCGAGTTATGGACCCCGATTGCCCCACTGTGGATGATCATAACCCTTATCATCATGTTGTCGGGGGTCTGGGGGCATTACATCTACGCCATTATCCAACTGATCCTGATCCGGAAATCGGGGATTGTCCGGGTGAGGGAGGAAAAAGCTGAAGAAGATAGCTGATATACCAAATCAGCTTTAAATATGATTCATATCTATTTATATTTAATAATCGATATATATCATTTAGTGATTGATTTATATCAATTATAAGCCGACGAATTCCGTTTCAGAGTTGTAGAAATATCAGCTATTTCCCGACATCTTCAAAAAGATATAAATACATATTTGTATACCTTTAAAAAATGTCATAACTTAGAAGGAACATACTGAAGCTCATATTTATACAAACCCTAATAATCAACTAAACCAATGCTTATGAAAAAATTCCTATTCATTCTTGCAATCGGTGCGGGGCTGCTGATCACAGCCTGTACCAAGGAAGGCCCGATGGGTCCCACAGGCCCTGCCGGTAAGGATGGCACGAACGGAACGAACGGCACCAACGGTATCGACGGTGTTGATGGTCAGGATGGTGTTGACGCCTCTATTACCTGCGGTGAGTGTCATGACATGACGGACGATCTGTCGGCAAAAATTATGGAGTATTCCAATTCCAGGCATTTCACCGGTGAAACTGTACTGGAAGGAACCAGGAATACCTGCTCTCCCTGCCATAGCAGCCAGGGATTCAAAGGTGCGCTTGCATCAGGCTTTTTCAATGATGTAGCTTACACCAATCCCGCAAAAGTCGGATGCAGGACCTGCCACAAAATCCATGAGACCTATACGTCGGCCGACTACGATCTGCGTACAGTTGCAAATGTACGTTCACGCATGGATTCAACACACGTAACGTTCAGTATGGGTAATGCAAATCTGTGTCTGAACTGCCACCAGGCACGTGTTGTGTCTCCCTATCCGAACCTCACCAGCACCGACTCGGTGAAGATCACCAATTCGCGTTATGGCCCTCACTATGGTGCAATGGGTAACATCCTGGCCGGAGTAGGTCTTTCCAGTGCCGTTGAGATTCCGGGATCCATGTCGTATGCAAACGGCAGCCATACATCCATTGATGGCGCCTGTATCAAGTGCCATATGGCCAACCCGCTCGGAGCAGGTTCAGTCGGAGGCCACTCTTTTGCTATCGTTGGCGATGTTGAAGGGACAGAGACCATGAACTTCAATGGCTGCTCACCCTGCCATACATCGGCATCAGCCGCAACGCTGGTTTCCAACACCCAGGCAGAAGTAGAAGGACTCCTGACCCAGCTTCAGGATAAGCTGGTTGCATTAGGCATTATTGATGCAAACTCGCATCTGGCCGTTGCCAACAAGAAGGTCACCCAGACACAGCTGGCAGCTCTGCTCAACTATAAGATGGTGAGCTACGATGCCAGTATGGGAGTACACAATCCCGCTTACACCAAGGCTTTGCTGACCAATTCCTACGAAGCTATTCAGAACAATTAAAAATCACTTCATTTTACTTGAGAAAGCCTCCGGAAACGGAGGCTTTTTTATTGAGTTACAGCAGATTCCTGTTAACATACATTAACCCGGGCTTTAACAAATTTTAACAGGCAATGCGGCCAGGCTTGCAGCGCCTGTTTCTATTTTTGCCGTTCAAAATCCTGCACTACTATGCTTGAGACGAATATCAAGGAACTGAACGAGAAGATACAGCAAGAGAGCGCTTTTGTCGACATGCTGACCATGGAAATGCAGCACGTGATCATCGGGCAGAAACACATGGTTGAAAGGCTCATCATCGGGCTTCTGGCGAACGGCCACATTTTACTGGAAGGTGTTCCCGGCCTTGCAAAGACATTGGCTATAAAATCGCTGGCGAATACGATCGACCTGAAATTCAACCGTATCCAATTTACCCCTGACCTGTTGCCGGCCGACCTGCTTGGCACCATGATATACAGTCAGAAGACCGAAGACTTTCTGGTCAGGAAAGGACCTGTGTTTGCCAATTTCGTGCTGGCAGATGAGATCAATCGTTCACCGGCGAAGGTACAAAGTGCCTTGCTGGAAGCCATGCAGGAGCGCCAGGTAACCATCGGGGATACCACTTACCAGTTGCCGGAGCCCTTTCTCGTGCTTGCCACCCAGAACCCGATCGAACAGGAAGGCACCTATCCCCTTCCCGAGGCCCAGGTTGACCGTTTCATGTTAAAAGTGGTCATTGGTTATCCAACGAAGCAGGAAGAGAAGCTGATCCTCCGACAGAATATCAGTCAGGAAACGGCTTCGACCAATCGTATCCTGAAACCGGCCGACATTCTGAAGGCACGCGAAGTGGTGAAGCAGGTGTACCTGGACGAAAAAATAGAGAACTATATTACGGATATCGTATTTGCATCGCGCTATCCTTCCGATTATTCCCTTAAGAAGTACCAGACTCTAATCCGTTACGGTGCATCGCCCAGGGCTTCCATTTATCTTGCCCTGGCTGCCAAGGCTTTTGCATTCATCAAACGCAGAGGATATGTGATACCGGAAGATGTCAGGGCCATAGCACATGATGTGCTCCGGCACCGTATAGGTCTTACTTACGAAGCTGAAGCCGAAAACATCACGACCGAAGATATCATCAACGAGATCCTCAACTCAGTCGTTGTCCCCTGACAGGCAAGCTGAGTCTGTAATCAGGCTTGTGCCCTGCACAGGTCAGCGGATTATAATGAAAGGCAAATTGAACACTGGTACAACCCTCATCCGTAGAATCAATTTTCCAGCAAGGTGGAGACATCCGAAATCCTGAAAAAGGTCAGAAAGATAGAGATCAAGACCCGGGGCTTATCACAGCATATATTCTCGGGACACTATCATAGTGCTTTCAAGGGAAGAGGGATGGCTTTCAGTGAAGTGCGCGAGTACCAGTACGGAGATGAGATCAGGAGTATCGACTGGAATGTAACGGCCCGGTTCAACCATCCGTTTGTTAAAATATTTGAAGAAGAGCGCGAACTTACTGTGATGCTGCTTATCGATGTCAGTGGTTCCAATGAGTTTGGCACACGCAAGCAGTTCAAGGAGGATCAGATGACCGAGATCGCCGCTGTTCTGGCATTTTCAGCCATTCACAACAACGATAAGGTAGGTGTGATCTTCTTCAGCGACAAGGTTGAAAAATTTATCCCTCCCAAAAAAGGCACCTCTCACATTCTCCGGATCATCCGTGAACTGATCGATTTCAGGCCCGTAAGTCAGAAAACGGATATCCCCGAGGCTTTGCGCTTTCTTACCAATGCATTGAAAAAGCGTTGCACTGCTTTCATCATTTCCGATTTCATCGACTCTCCTTTTGAAAAAGCGCTTCGCATTGCATCCGGCAAGCATGACCTTGTAGCCTTGCGGGTTTATGATCCCCGTGAAACGGAATTGCCTCCTGTGGGCATACTCGAGGTTTACGACAAAGAATCCGGCGAACGGTTATGGGTTGACGCCTCAGAAAGCAGGGTCAGGAATGGTTACCGAGAATGGTGGCTCAACCACAGCAGGACCATTGAAGGCATCTTTACCCGGTGCGGTGTTGATCTGGCTACTATCCGGACAGATGAAGATTATGTGAAGCCATTGCTTCAGTTGTTTGCAAAAAGGGAATTACGGTATTAAAGCAATGGCGGTGAAAACAGAGATCAGGACATATACGGGCAGGTATTTTCAGGCGATCCCCTTAATGCTGGCTGTGCTTTGGCACTGTGGAACCAGTGCGCAGGTTGCCACGGCCACCATTGATACCACGTCGATCCGTATCGGGGAACAGGTACAGATGAAACTCAACCTTACCGTACCGCAATCGGCAAAGGTCATCTGGCCTCAGTTCACCGATTCTACTTTCGCCCCGGTGGAGATCGTTGCAGCCACACGCGTCGACACTCTTGAGACTTCCCGGAAGGCTTACCTTCAATACAAGCAGGTACTTACCATTACGGCATTCGACTCGGGATATCATACCATCCCGCCGGTTGTTATTGAATACCGCATGCCAGGTGACACTTCCCGGTTCATTTCAATGACCGATTCGCTGATTCTGCATGTGCGGACTGTGGATGTTGATACAACCAGGGCTATCCGTGATATAAAGGCTCCCATGCAGGCGCCCATCACCCTGTCGGAGCTCTGGCCTTACTTTACCGGTGTAGCCATTGCCGGTATTCTGGCTGGCTTTATCTGGTACTACCTGTGGCGACGCAGGATGAAGAAGCCTATTTTCCCGGTGATCCGTAAAGCACAGCTTCCTCCCTGGAAAACCGCCCTCATCACACTCGACGAAATTGAAGCCGTAAAATTGTGGCAAAACGGGAGGATCAAAGAGTATTACACTGCCATTACCGATGTATTACGTACTTATCTGGAAGACCAGCACCAGATACCGGCCATGGAGATGATTTCCTCGGAGATCGCCGATGCCGTTGATAAGCAGGAGAGGCTGAAGCCTTTCAGGGAAAAGATCTGGATGGTGCTCCAACTTTCCGACCTGGTAAAATTCGCCAAGGAAATGCCTTTGCCCGCCGAAAATCAGCAAAGCCTGTCGAACATCCGGGAGTTTGTTGAAGGTACGAAGCCTGTTGACACAAATGAAAAAACGTCGGGCGACGCCGGCAATAATATAGCACCCACAACCTGAGAACGATGAAGATTACATTTGCCGATCCGCATTTTTTCTGGTTGTTGCTGCTTATACCGGCGGCAGTAGCCTGGTATGTGTACAGACTCCGCAGGCATCACGCCACTTTACAGGTATCGACACTCAAAGCATTCCACCAGACGACTCCCGGATGGAGGCTTTATAGCCGTCACATCCTGTTTGGACTGAGGTTGCTTGCGGCCATCTTCATGATCATTGCCCTTGCCCGTCCGCAGACCAATATGAGCCGGCAGGATATCAGTGTGGAAGGGATCGATATCATGCTTGTCACCGATATCTCCAGCACCATGCTGGCAGAGGATCTTAAACCAAACCGTCTGGAAGCAGCCAAGGAGGTAGCAGTCCAGTTCATCAGCGGGCGTCCGGACGACCGGATCGGGCTGGTGGTATTCAGCGGAGAGAGTTTCACGCAATGTCCGCTCACTACGGATCATGCCAAGTTAATTGCCCTATACAACGATATTCGTTTCGGCATGATCGACGACGGTACAGCCATAGGCGACGGGCTGGCTACCGCCGTAAGCCGTTTGAAGGAGAGCAAGGCGCTCAGTAAAGTGATCATCCTGCTGACCGACGGAGTAAATAACATGGGAGCCCTGGATCCTCAATCGGCAGCCGAGATAGCATCCCTTTATGGAATTCGTATTTATACCGTTGGCGCCGGTACAATCGGCTATGCTCCTGCACCCGTAAGGACCCCGTTCGGTATGCAGTACCAGCAGATGGAGGTCAAGATAGACGAGCCGCTGCTGAGGAAGATATCAAGTATGACCAACGGGAAATATTTCAGGGCTACCAACAACAAGAAACTCGAGGAGATATACAAGGAGATTGACCGGTTAGAAAAATCAAAGATTGATGTTACCGAATTCAAGCGCAAGAAAGAGGAATTCTTACTGTTTGCCCTGATCAGCCTGATCCTGCTTGGAGCCGAAACCGTGTTGCGTTACACCCTGTTGAGAACCTTGCCCTGACCTTATTCATCATCAATATAGCCTTACAATTCAAACGATATGTTCCGTCTTGCCCACCCGTTGATGCTTTACCTGCTGCTTGCCATACCGGCGTTTGTTGCGCTGTATGTATGGGCGCGGCGCAGGAAGAAGAAGGCATTTGACACTTTCGGGGAATGGCCGCTTCTGGTGAGGCTTATGCCGGATTATTCAGGCAGCCGCGGAACCATCAAACTGATCCTTATTTTGCTGGCCTGGATTTTTCTGGTAGTCGGTATTGCCGATCCACAGACCGGGTCGAAGCTGGAAAAGATCAAGCGTAAGGGCATCGATCTTGTGTTTGCGCTGGATGTATCCAACAGTATGCTGGCTCAGGATATTGCGCCCAGCAGGCTTGAACGTTCGAAACAGGCTATATCCAAGCTTCTCGACAACCTTGAGAATGACAGGGTGGGGTTGGTGGTGTTCGCCGGCAAAGCATACGTGCAGATGCCCATCACGACAGACTATTCAGCCACCAAGCTTTTCCTGTCCAATATCAATCCGGGTATGATCCCGACCCAGGGAACGGCTATCGGGAGTGCCATAGAAACGGCTGCAGGCTGCTTCGGGAAGAACAAACAAAGCAAGGCGATCATTTTGATCACCGATGGTGAAAACCATGAGGATGATGCTGTGGAAGCAGCCCATGCTGCAGCCAATTCAGGTATCCGCGTTTTCACAATCGGTATGGGTTTGCCGGATGGCGCCCCCATTCCGATATACAACAGTGGAGTCCAGATCGGCTATAAGAAGGACCGGCAGGGTAACACCGTGATCTCGAAACTTAATGATGAGCTCTTAAAAAGCGTTGCGAGTGCCGGCAAAGGCATTTACGTGAGAGCCAACAATTCCCAGGCCGGGGTCAAGGAAGTGTTCGACCAGATCAACAGCCTGGAAAAGGTGGAATATGATTCCCAGGTTTTTTCTGATTATGAAGACCGGTACCAGTTTTTTATCCTTACAGCCCTGCTCCTGCTGATCGCGGAAATACTAATTTCGGAGAAGAAGAGCAGGCTTGCCGGTAAATTAAATATCTTTCAGCCCCATGAATAAGACTGCATCCAAATCGGTCCTTCTGCTGTCGGCGCTTGTACTGGCCTTTATTACGGGCATAGCGCAGACTTCCCAGAAATTCATCCGGCACGGCAATTCCAATTATGAAGACGGGAAGTACAAAGATGCAGAGATCGACTATCGCAAAGCATTGGAGAAATCACCTGCATCGACCAAAGCAACCTATAATCTGGGTAATTCTCAATACAAGCAGCAGAATTACAAGGAGGCGACCAATTCATACCTGAAACTGGCCACTGATCCCAAAAATGCCAGGGTGGCACAACTCTATCACAACCTGGGTAATTCCCTGCTGCAATCACAAAAGTACAGTGAAAGCGTACAGGCCTATAAACAGGCCCTCAGGATTAATCCGAAGGACGAGGATACCCGGTACAATCTGGCGTATGCAATGGCTAAACTGCAGCAACAGCAGCAAAACAAGAACAATAAGGACCAGAATAAGCAGAAACAGCAGCAACAGAATCAGCAGCAGCAGAAAGAGCAGCAGCAAAACCAGCAGCAGCATAAGCAAAACCAGAAAATGTCGAAACAGGATGCTGATCGAATGCTTAACGCGTTGAACAACAATGAAAAGCGTACAATGGACAAGGTTAAAAAGCAGGCTGCCGAACCGTCCAGAAATCAACCTGAAATCGACTGGTAACGCTATGGCATAACCCGCATAAATGGCATAGTATATATGAGATGTAACGGAACCTCATCATGAAACGAATACTTACCCTCTTGATCTTCATTGCATGCTTGCCGGGGATCAACCAGGCACAGGAAGTTACCTTTTATGCTCAGGCTCCCAGGCAGGTAATGGTCGGTCAGCGGTTCTACCTGACTTTTACCGTAAACCAGGAAGGTTCAGGATTCATCAGTCCTGAGATCCAGCATTTTGATGTATTGTCGGGACCCGGGCTTCAGACGAATTCACAGATCCAGAGTATCAACGGGCGGATTACACAATCCGTTTCTTACTCATATACGCTTGTCCTGCTGGCAACCGAACCCGGTACCTTCACGATCCCTGCCGCTTCTGTTACTGTTAAGGGCCGGAAATACAATTCAAACACCGTCACCATCATGGTGCAGGGTCAGGCAAACCAGCCCAGGGCACAAACTCCGGGGCAATCAAGAAATGGCGGGGCCCAGCAGCAAAATATCTCCTCGGTCGGCAATGACATCTTCCTGAAGGCTTATGCGAACAAGGCCAATCCCTATCTTGGCGAGCAGATTATTGTAACCTACAAGCTTTACACCCCCACCAACCGGTTGAGGATCAATCCTGCAAGCCAGTCGCCTTCGTATCCGGGATTCTGGGCTCAGGATCTGATGAAGGACCTTCAGCAATATCCGCAGTACACCGAAACCATCAACGGGAAGAAGTACATCGTGGTTGAGATACGGAAAGAGGCATTATTCCCGCAAAAGGCAGGAACGCTGACGATAGCTCCTTTTGAGCAGTCCGTGGTATACAGTGTTAAGGTCAAGAGCCGGAGCCCCTTTGCCGATGATCCATTCTTTTCGAATGATCCGTTTTTTAAGAGTTTCTTCGACGACTCCAACTTCGGATTTGATTATCAGAATGTCGAAAAAACCCTGAAGTCGAATGCTGTCACGGTTCAGGTTAAGCCGCTTCCACAGCAGAATAAGCCTATTGATTTTACAGGGGCGGTTGGCAATTTCTCATTCAAGCCATCCATCGACCGTACCGAACTTAAGACAAACGAAGCCATTACGCTGAAGCTGACCGTTGCCGGATCCGGGAACCTGAATCTGATCGAGAAGCCCAATGTGGTTTTTCCTCCTGATTTTGAAGTATATGACCCTAAAGTATCGGATAATATCCGCACAACGGCATCCGGTATCAGTGGATCACGGACCTTTGAGTACCTGGTGATACCCAGGACGGCAGGTGATTTTAGTATCGCACCAATCCAATTCACCTATTTTGACCTGGGCAGGAAGGACTATGTTACAACTTCATCTCCGGAGTATAAGATCAAAGTTCAGAAGGGCGAAGGAAATGCCGCCGGCTTATCGGTGGTAAAAGAGGATGTGAAGTATGTCGGGAACGACATCCGGCACATCCTGAATGTTCCGCTGGGTCTTCGGCCGGTCGGAACCCAGTTTTACGGTAGCAGGCTTTTCCTGGCATTGCTGATCCTGCCCGTATTGATTGCTCTTGCCTTCATACTTCTCTGGCGGAAGCATATCAAAGAGAACAGTGACCTGGGCAATGTTCGCAGGCGGAAAGCCACCCGGATTGCCACCATGCGCCTTAAGAAAGCCAAGGCATTGCTTGCCGTTCAAAGTCAGGAAGCATTTCACGAAGAGATATCCCGTGCATTATGGGGGTATATCAGCGACAAGTTCAATATACCGCTGTCGGAACTTTCGATGGATACTGCCTCCGAACGGCTTGGATCGCGGGGTGTAAATCCGGAACTGATTAAACGCTTCATCGATACCCTGGAGCATTGCGAGTTTGCCAGGTTTGCCCCCGGCGATAAAGAAAAGAACATGGAGATCTTATACCGGGAAGCCATCGAAGCAATCACCAGCACGGAAGAACAGCTGAGGTAAAAGGAGAATGCCCGTTAGAACACAAGGTATTGCAAAGAAACCTGCTATGAACAAGACAGCTTTCATACTTTTCATTATCCTGGCAAGTATATCTGCATCAGGACAGTCCTATGAGGAATTAGCTGCCAAAGCTGCCAGAGCTTACGATGCGGGACACTATTCGGCAAGCATCGAGTTATACCAAAAGATCCTGGACAGCGGAATGGAATCGCCGGTCCTCTATTATCGCCTGGGAGATGCCTGTTACAGGAACAATGATATGCCTTCTGCCATTCTTTACTATGAGAAGGCATTAAAACTCGACCCCAACAATAGGGACCTGAAGCATAATCTTGCCCTGGCCAACAGCAAGATCACCGATAAAGTGGAGATTGTGCCCGAATTGTTTTACAAGCGCTGGTGGAAAGCGCTCCTGAATTCGTTCACGCTGAATTCTATAGCCGTCATGCTCATCGTGCTGCTGATCCTGTCGCTCACTGCCGTATGTATTTACCTTACCTCCAGGGTACTGACAGTGCGAAAGCTGTTCTTCTGGTCAGGTATGTTGTTGTTTTTACTTTTCTTTATCACACTGAATGCCGCCCGGCAAAAGGCTCATTACCAGAAGACAAGCCATGAGGCCATTGTCTTCACTCCTACGGTAACGGTAAAAAGCTCGCCCGACCAGGCAAGCACTGACCTTTTTGTGATTCACGAAGGCATCAAGGTTACCCTCCTCGATAAGATAGGGGAATGGCAGGAGATCAGGATCGCCAATGGCAGCATCGGCTGGCTGCGAACCAGCGACCTCCGGATGATCTGATGCTTCAACCTGCTATACTTAGCAGGTAAGTCACGCTCCTTACTACCCACCTGGCAGAATAATTGAGAATTACTTGTTTTAGTCAATGTAATATTTGCTAAACAGAGTATACTTGTGTATCTTTATCTCGATAACCTTACCGGCTTGTTGATCCGGTTATAACTTATCCTGCAGTTTCTGTCAGCCATGAAGCCCTTGTTGATATTCCTTTTCCTGATGCCTCTGGTCGTCCTCTCGCAGGAATTCACTCCTGCTGGGCCAAGAGGAGGCGAGCGTCTTGTCAGGGATTTTATTGATGAAGAGATGGTTTACCCTGCGAAAGCACTTCAGTCATCGATTGAGGGGACTGTTACTTTTGATTTCGTTGTGAAGGAACAGGGCCAGATCAGGGACCTTGTGGTCAGAGAACCGGTTGATCCGTTGCTGAAGGCTGAGGCTTCAAGGATTTTCAACCTGATTCTATGGCAGCCGGCTCAGTATCGCGGCAAGTCGATAGAAAGCAAAGTTGAGTTTGAAATCCCTTTCTCGATCAAGCATTACCGGAAGGCATGCCGTAACAGAGGCTATGAAACGACAGAGCTCCCTCCTGTACCTATTGATTCATCCGGTACCATTTATCTCTATCGTTACACCGATACCCCTCCTGCTCCCCTGTTCAGCAGGAATGACATGAATCTTGCCTCATTCATGGCCGAGAATTTCACCTACCCGGAGGAAGCTCTTCGCAGGAATATAACCGGCGAAGTGAAGGTGAATTTTATCGTAGAACCGCACGGACGGATTTCCAATATCCGGATCGTAAACTTTCTGGGTGCCGGATGCACGGAAGAGGCCATCCGGCTGGTGAAGCTTCTGCGCTGGAAGCCCGGGATGAAAAACGGTAAAGCCGTCAGGGTGAGTGTCACAATACCCATAACTTTCGGGCTCTCGTCCGATGGCGGATACAACGTTTCACCGGCTGCCGGCCAAACGACCTTTCAGTAAAACAACTCAATAATCTCTCAACAACTTTACAATGAAACGAAGCGGATTACTCCTTTTTGCCCTGATCATAACCACTGCAGTCAATGCTGTTACTGTCGGGGAATCGCAGGATACGATCAAGCACTGGAAAACCAAGTTCGAAACCAGCCTGGGGATTTCGCAAACCACTCTTACCAACTGGGCAAAAGGAGGTGAAAACTCTGTCTCCGTCAAGGCTATGCTAAATTTATTCAAGGATTATACGAAGGGGAAATTTACCTGGAACAATTATCTGGGCGCCAATTACATGGTTCAGAAACAGCAGAGTTTCAGCAAGTTCCGAAAGGCCGACGACCGGATCAACGTGTTCACAAAAGCCGGGTTATATGCCTGGAACAAGTGGGATTATGCAGGGCTGCTGGAGTTCAAGTCGCAGATTGCAAAAGGTTATAATTACCCCAATGATTCGGTATACAATTCCCGTTTGATGGCTCCCGGTTATTTCCAGCTTTCGCTCGGGATGAACTATAAACCTGTTGATTACTTTTCAGTACTTATCTCTCCTATCGGTGCCCGCATGACGGTGGTGCTCGACGACAGCCTCTCGGAAAATGAAGCATTTGGGGTGAAGACAGGAGATAAAACGCTTTTTCAGGCAGGTGCTTCGGTGAATGCAATCTATAAAAGAGACATTATCAGGAATGTGAACCTGATGTCGAAACTCGATCTCTTCACTGATTATCTAAAGCATCCTTTTACGGTTGTGATTGTCAACTGGGAAAACCTGGTTATCTTCAAGGTGAATAAATACATTACCCTGAATGTGGGCACCATGCTAATCCACGATAATAACATCCCCTATGTTGATCCCAATGATAAGGAGAAAATTGTACATGGCGCCAGGACGCAGTTTATGGAAACCATCACTGTCGGTTTCGCCTATAGTTTCATAAAGTAAGAGCAGAAGTTCAATAACCACCAGTTTATATTCATTTCTAACCAAAAATCAGTTACTATGGGACTTATCAAAGAATTCAAAGAATTTGCCATGAGAGGCAGCGTCGTCGATCTGGCAGTCGGTGTGATCATCGGGGGTGCCTTTGGAAAAATTGTATCATCCTTTGTGAACGATGTTCTGATGCCGCCGATCGGAGTTCTCCTGGGAGGGCTCGATTTCAAGGAATTTAAGGCAACGCTGGTTGCAGCTACCGTTGATAAACCGGCTGTAACGCTGAACTGGGGCCTGTTCCTGCAGAATGTGATTGATTTCCTGATCATTGCTGCTGTGATCTTCCTCTTTATCAAAGCCATCAACTCCGTAAAGAAAAAAGAAGAGGCTGCGCCCGCTGCCCCTCCCGCTCCAACCAAGGAGGAGACTCTGCTTACAGAGATCCGCGATCTGTTGAAGGAAAAGAAATAACAGCTTACAGAACCTTATCCAGAACGAAGGAAGCTGTCATCGCAAGGATCATGCATCCTGTCAATGGCAGCTTCTTTTATGTTCATATCTTAGCATCATGAACAACGACCGGCAACAACGTCACAGCAAGAAGTCAGGCATGCCCCCCGGCAGCCTGGTATATACGGGCGTTAAGACATTTCCTACGAGCATCAGCATGGTTCAGTATGATGCCGACAACTTCCGTTTGCTGAAAGGATTAAGTATCCGGGAGGCAATTGATTCGATCGGGAAAGATTCAACGAACTGGCTGATCATTTCCGGGTTTGAAGACATCGCAGGACTGGAAACCCTGGGCACACATTTCGGCATACATCCGCTGATCATGGAAGACATCTTCAATGTTCAGCACATGCCCAAGGTGGAAGATGATGGCACAAGCGTTTTTATCACATTGAAAAGCCTGATTCCCAAAGAAAAAACAATCGGTATCGAGAGTGAACAGATCAGCCTTTACCTGAGTGATAATGTCCTTCTGACCTTTCTGGAGAAGGAAACAAGAATTTTCGACCCGATCATCGAAAGGCTCAACATCAACAAAGGAAAGGGCCGCCTGCGCCAGGAAGACTTTCTGGCTTACCTGCTGATCGATAATATCGTGGACAACTACTTTTTGTCGCTCGACCACCTTGAGGATCAGATCGAGCAGGTTGAGCAGATGCTCCTTAAAAATCCCGCAAACGAGCTGACTACCAGGTTCCTCAGTCTTAAAAAATACCTGGTGCAGATGCGCAGGACTGTTTACCCGCTTAAGGAAGCCATACGGTATATCTCGAAGGAGGACACAGATATCATAGGCGAGGTAACCCGGCAGCATCTCAGCGATATTCACGACCATCTGAATTTCATCATCCAGTCGCTGGATTCGTACCGTGAAATGATCGCCACCATGATGGACCTGCAGGCAGCCAGCAATTCGAACCGTATGAACAGCATCATGAAGACGCTGACGGTTGTTTCGACTATTTTCATCCCTTTAAGTTTCGCCGCAGGAATTTACGGCATGAACTTCCATCACATGCCCGAACTGGAGTGGAAATACGGCTACCAGGTGTTTCTGCTGGCCAACCTGGTCATAGGCTTCGGAATGTATTTCTATATGAAACGCAGGAAATGGTTCTGAGAAGAGAAGAACATTTGTTGAAGAAACTATGACGAAGATCGGACTTCTGAGCGACACGCACGGCTACCTGCATCCCGGCATATTTAACTTCTTTGGAGAATGCGATGAGATCTGGCATGCAGGAGATATCGGAAATTATGAAACAGCCTCCCGGCTGGCAGCGTTTAAGCCTTTGCGGGCTGTCTTCGGAAATATCGACGGGGCCGAAGTGCGGGCAGTTTATCCCAGATACCAGTTATTCCAGTGTGAAGATGTAAGGGTAGTCATGACGCATATTGGCGGCTATCCCGGCAGGTACGACAAGGATGCAAAAGAGACCATCAAACGGGAGAAGCCCGGCATCTTCATCAGTGGCCATTCGCATATTCTGAAGGTTATATATGATAAGCAGCACCAGCTGTTGCATATAAATCCGGGCGCAGCCGGCAAATACGGGATACATACGGTTATCACCTTTCTCCGGTTTGAGATCGACCGGAATGATATCCGCAATATGGAGATTTTCGAAGCCCGGAGAGGCAGTCAGATTTCGCAGGAACTACCTTAGGCGGTCGCTGGAGCGCACCAGCTTTTCATCCCTGCGGATAGCCCTGGTGGCCAAAACCAGGAGCATCAATGAAACTACCGGAAGGTAAATTCCCAGACCGCTGGCAAAATTGGATTTGATCCCTGTAGTGCGTTCAATGAAAGGGATATAGATGAACAAAATAGCAATGATCATCAGGATATTCAGCATCACTGCCCCGTTGGTCAGTTGAATCTGCCGGACACGGTTCTTATAAAGCGCGATGGATGCGCCTGCAAGCCCGATGATCACCACCATCACGACCGGCAATGGAATGAAGTAGGCCACCGAGATGGGTACAACACCTTCCGGAGCCATGTTTTTCAGGCCGGTCACGTAGAATTTCAGGTAGGCCATATCGGAAAGAAATCCGGCCAACGGGAAGAAGAAAAGTATCCCCAGGACAATAATGGCCAGGGACAGGTAAACAGTTTGAATGCGCTGTATCATACACCATTCGATTGAAAGTGCAAATATAGGAATCTTTGTGCACAGAAGCCGGCCCTGATATCTATTCAAAAATTCACCAATGCGATCGGGTGACAGACAACGCATTTTTTTTGATATTTGTAGAAAACATCACCAATCCATTTACCGGTCAACAACAGTTTAATGAAAGCCAGGCAAGGACATACCATTATCTGGGACTGGAACGGCACCCTTCTGGATGACACCGAAGTCTGTATCCGTTCCATGAACCGGATGCTTCAGGCCCGCGGGCTGCCGGTTCTGAGTCTGCAGCGGTACAGGGAAGTTTTTACGTTCCCTGTGATCGATTACTATAAGACGATCGGTTTTGATTTCTCCAGAGAGCCCTGGGATGAAGCAGCCCTGGAATTCATTGACCTTTACCTTGAAGCGCTGCCTTCCTGCAAGTTGGCGTCCGGTGCAACAGCGTTGCTTTCTTTTTTCCGGGAGCAGGGATTTCAGCAGGCTATCATCTCTGCAATGCAACACAATGCACTGGTAAAATCGGTCACGGACTTTGACATTCAGGCTTATTTCGATTATATCGGCGGGATCGGCGATCATTTCGGTTCGGGGAAGACGGAAAATGCCAGGCAGTTTTTCCGCGATTTCAAGCTTGTTCCATCGCGGGTAACCTTGTTGGGCGACAGCCTTCATGACGCTGAGGTGGCCAAAGAAGTCGGATGCAATTGCATCCTGGTTTCAGCAGGTCATCAATCGCATGAAAGGCTGCTCAAATCCGGATTTACCGTTGTTAAAAGTCTGTATGATATTATAGCTATCTTCACCTAAATATTTAATGGCATGAAAACGATCCACCTGAGAAATTTCCTGTTTCCGGTCCTGTTACTGATGATCCTGGTGACTGCCTGCAAAGAAGAGATTGATCTGGCAGCAGAACAGCAGAAACTCCTCGCTACCGATGAGTATTATTCTGATCTGGCAGAATCGAAAGGGAGAAATGCTGCCTTCATCGAGATGTTTGATAAAACAGGGGTGATACTGAAGAATGACCACATGCCATACGAAGGGATGGATAGTATCAAGGCCTTGCTGCTTTGCGAAATGGACACTTCCTATATCATGAGCTGGCAACCGATGAAGGCCGTGGTTTCGAAAGCAGGCGACATGGGATATACCTATGGAACGTATCTGTTGCGGATGAAACGGAACGGAATCAGGTTCGAAGAGGGAACCTATGCTACCATCTGGATCAATACCGGCAAGAAAGGCTGGAAGGCCATTCTTGACACAGGAAACGAAGGGCTGGCGGAACCGGTTGTGGTTGGAGAGTGAGCCCGGGAATTATTTCAACTCGGGTACATCTTCCTTCATTTCCTTCTCAAGGACTTTATCGTAATACGTTTCCGCGACGACTTCCCCGTTGAGATATTCGATCTCACTCTCCTTGTTCCCGTTTTGCATGTAGTTTACCCATACACCATCCTTGAGCCCGTTCCGATAAATACCACTGGATCTGACTTTCCCGTCAGGGAAATAAAACCTGCCTTCGCCCTGTAATACATCATTCTGGTAAACCGCCTCCGATTTCAATGCCCCCGAAGGAAAATACTGGCGCCAGGCACCCGTTTTCCTGCCATCCTTGTAATTCGATTCCTCCATTACCTTGCCCTCCTCATAGAACACTTTCCAATTCCCGGATGCCTTTCCGTTCAGATAGTTCTCTTCTGATGCGCAACTGCCACGCTCATTGTAATACAGCCATTTGCCCTCTTTCTGTTTGCCCAGGTAAGTACCCTCAGCCATCTTTTTACCATTGGGATGGAATCCCGTGTAGGAAGCTGTCTTTCCGTCAGGCTGGTAAGTCATTGTATTCCGCAACATACCTTCCGGATAATAATACCTGAATTCACCGTAAGGTTTATCATCCCTGAACTGTCCGGTATAGATAAGATGCCCTTCGCTGTCCTTTTTCGACCATTCCCCCTGTTTCCTGCCCCGGGAGTCGGTCTGATTAAGCGCCTTTCCGGGATCGGTTTGCGCTGGTAATGAGTACTCGGAGCAAATCAGGATCAGGGCTGTAAAGAAGTAAGCTGATATCGTGGATGTTCTCATGGGCGGGTATGCGATGAAATGGTAACGGAAGCCGGCCGGGATTATTTGGCCAAGCCCTATTTTTTCTACTTTTGAATGACAAAATTAATGAAGGAGTGACAGATGGAGGTTAACTATTCATCCGTTTTATTGCAGAACACTATCCAGGAGTTATCACGCCTGCCTGGCGTAGGGAAAAAGACTGCTCTTCGTCTGGCGCTTCATCTACTTCGACAGCCGGAGGAGATTGCTGTTGCTCTCGGAGAATCGATAGTCAAACTGCGTACAGAGATCCGTTACTGTAAGGTGTGTCATGCCATAGCCGACGGAGATCTGTGCGGTATCTGCTCCAACCCGAAACGCAACCATTCCGAACTATGCGTGGTCGAAGACATCCGCGACATGATGGCCATTGAGAACACTTCCCAGTTCAACGGCGTATATCATGTGCTGGGCGGTGTTATCTCTCCCATGGAAGGAATAGGGCCTGCCGAATTACAACTGGCATCGCTCTTCTCCAGGGTTGCTGAAGGGGGCATTTCCGAGGTGATCCTGGCACTGCCTTCCACGGTGGAAGGCGACACGACCAATTACTACATATACAAGTCACTGAAGGACAGCGATGTCACTATCACTACCATTGCCAGGGGAATCCCGATCGGTGACGAACTCGATTACACCGACGAGATTACACTGGGAAGGTCGATCCTGAACCGGCAGATTTACCAGGGCATGGGGAAGTAGGTAAGATTGTACAGCGGGATTAAACCAACCCGGTCGGGATTTGTTATTCTGTGGATTCAAATTAATCGGTAAACAACCTATTCCATTTGCTGTCATGAGAACAGAACTCCATCCTGCAGCTGAGCGTGGTCACGAAAACCATGGCTGGCTTGACACCTACCACAATTTCAGTTTTGCGGAGTATTTCAACCCCATTCGGGATCAGTTCGGAGCCCTGAGGGTGCTGAATGATGATGTGATTCAGGCAGGAAGCGGCTTCGGCGAACATCCGCACAAGGATATGGAGATCATCAGCATCCCGTTGAGCGGGGCACTGGAACATCGCGACAGCATGGGACATATTCAGGTGCTGCGTCCGGGCGATGTGCAGGTAATGTCAGCCGGAACGGGTATCATGCATTCCGAGTATAATCATCTGAAGGATAATGAAACCAATTTCCTGCAGATCTGGATCTATACCCGGGAGAAGAACAAACCTCCCCGCTACGGGCAGCTGACATTTGATCCGGCTTTGCGGATGAACCAACTACAGGTCCTGGTCACTCCTGATCTGCAACAGCAGGCCGGGGCTCTTTGGATTCACCAGGACGCATGGATATCAATATCAGAGCTCACCACAGGGAACAGTCTGGAATACCGGTTACACCGGGAAGGCAACCGGCTGTTTGCATTTGTTATTGAAGGCCTGGCAGAGATATGCGGACAACAGGCAGGCAGAAGGGATGCCGTTGGGATCACCGGAGGAGAATCTGCTGACATAATAGCCATCAAGGATACCCTGATCCTTCTCATTGAAGTACCCGAAAGATAGTTCCTATTTCTTAGCGCCTTCTTCCAGCAGGTCAAAGATGCTCAGCTGATTTTCGGGAATCTCCTGATAATGTTCGAAGTGAAAATGGTTTTTATCCAGGAACTCGACAAGGGCCCGCCTGAAGACCTTATTGGCTGTGGTATTGTTTTTTTTGCAAAATCCGTTCAGCCTTTTCTTGGTTGATTCGGGGATCTTGAAATCCGCTTTATAGAACTTGACTTTTCTTCTTTTTTTCCGGGGAGCCATCGTGAGTGAATTAGTTGCCTGAAAGCCATAAAGTAAAGAAATATTCCTGTAAGGATTATCCTTCCGGGAAAATAAAAAATCCGGCCTTTGTGTCAGCAACCGGCAGCGGCCCCGCGGATATCATCCATGATCCTGAAAGCCAACTGGTCAGCCTTCTGAATATCCGTGCTTTCGGAATAGATGCGGATTATGGGCTCTGTATTGGATTTGCGTAAATGCACCCATTCGTTGCCGAATTCTATCTTTACCCCGTCGATCCTGTTCACCGGATTGCCGCAATACTTTGCAGCCACCTGGTCAAGGATGGAATCAACATCCATGTGCTGTTCCAGGCTGATTTTATTTTTCGAGATGACATACTGCGGATAGGTAGCCTTCAATTTTGAACAACTTAATCCGGAAACAGCCAGATGGGAAAGGAACAGGGCAATCCCGACCAGGGCGTCCCTGCCATAATGAAGAGCAGGATAAATAACCCCGCCATTCCCTTCGCCTCCGATCACGGCACGGGTTGCTTTCATCATTTCCACCACATTCACCTCTCCGACCGCAGAAGCAGCGTAAGTGCCGCCTGCCAGTTCAGTAACGTCGCGCAATGCACGTGTACTCGAAAGGTTCGAAACGGTATTCCCGGGCTTCCTTTTCAGTATATAATCCGACACGGCAACCAGCGTGTATTCTTCACCGAACATAGATCCGTCTTCACAGATGATCGCCAGCCGGTCCACATCCGGGTCAACGGCAAAGCCTACGTGCGCTCCCGATGCTACCACTGCCGCCGAGAGATCTTTCAGGTTTTCGGGAAGTGGTTCCGGATTGTGCGGAAAGAGTCCGTCGGGCTTGCAATTGACAGTGACAACCTTTACCACGCCCAATTCATTCAACAACTGCGGAAGGACAAGCCCGCCGGTAGAATTTACGCAATCGACAGCAACGCAAAGCTGAGCCTTCCGTATTGCTTCGATGTCGACAAACGGCATTTCAAGCACCTGACGGATATGATAATCAATCATACCGGTTTCTGTGTCATAGCTGCCAAGTTTATCGGCGGGGGCTGCGACAAAATCGCCGGTCTCTGCAAGGCTAAGAACCCTGTTACCTTCTTCGGCATTCAGGAATTCACCATTTTCGTTAAGCAGTTTCAGGGCATTCCATTGTCCGGGATTATGGCTGGCGGTGATGATGATTCCGCCATCGGCTTTCAGCCCGGTGACTGCCATTTCCACTGTAGGAGTGGTGCTGAGGCCTGTATCGGTAACATGCACGCCCATAGCCGTGAGTGTGCCGGCAACCAGCTGGCTGACCATAAGGCCGGAAACACGGGCATCGCGGCCAATCACAATCCGGATGTCCTTCTTTTGAGCTCTCTCCTGCATGAAAACCGCGTAGGCTGAGGTAAAACGGACAATATCCGAAGGGGTGAGACTGTCGCCGGGAATACCGCCGATGGTACCCCTGATTCCTGAAATACTCTTGATAAGGGTCATGAATATCGTTTTTGCAAAGATATTGAACCCCTCTGAAATTTCGAACAAGGCATCTCCGGGCCGACAGTGTAAAATGCTTACTTTTGCACCATCAATTTTTGGAACACCCGAATGAAGAAAGGATTTGACGAAGACGAAGAGTACATCCGTGACCTGTTGTCACGGTTCGAAACGAGTATGCGTAAAGGCAATTACACTTTCTTCGACAGCAGCGAACTGGAAGATATCATCTATCATTATTTTTCAGAATCTGATTACAAGAAGGCCAACCTGGCCCTGAAATATGCCCTCGACCGATTCCCGGCCGACATCACCTTCGAGGTTCTGCATGCCCAGTACCTGCTGAACATCGGAGAGTCCCAAAAAGCCATGACGGCCCTGGATAAGTTACGGAAACGTGATCCCCAGAACCCTGAAATCCTGCTGACCAGGGCGTCTGTCCTTGGCAGCCTCAACCGGCATGAAGATGCCATCCGGGAATATATCAAAGCCCTGTCGCTGATCGATGATGACAAGGAGGATGTATATACAGGGATCGCATTCGAATATGAAAGTATCGGCAACTACGACAAAGCGGCCGAATACCTGAAACAGGCGCTCGATTCGGAACCCGACAACGAAAGCCTTCTGTACGAGATTGGTTACTGTTACGACCTGGGAGGCATGAGTGAAAAAGCAGTAACATTCTTCGAAAGCATCGTCGACAGGCAGCCCTATTCCTGTGTAGCCTGGTATAATCTTGGCCTTGCGTTCACCTCGCTGGAGCTGTATGAAAAGTCGATCGACGCATTTGATTTTGCTATTGCCATCGACCCGAAGTTCACTCCCGCCTACTTTAACAAGGCCCAGTCCTATGAGCAGATCGAGATGTACGCTGACGCAATCCGGGTGTATAAACAGACCTTTGAATTCGAAAAGCCTGATGCAATGACGTGGTACTACCTGGGCGACTGTTACGAACGCATGGGTAAGTATGACACGGCACTTGAGAATTACCGCAAATCCGTGAACCTCGAGAAGCAGTTCTCCGATGCCTGGATGGGTATGGGGATCTGTTTCGGGGAACTGGGCCAGCAAGCGGAGTCGATCGCTCATTTGCGACAGGCGGTGAAACTGGAACCGGATAATCCTGAATTCTGGATCGTCCTCGCTGATGCCCTGCTCACCGACCGCCAGGATCAGGAAGCCGAGGCCGCCTATGTGAAAGTCACCGAGCTTGATCCCTATCATCCTGATATCTGGCTCGATTTCTCTGAATTCTATGTAACCATTTCGGGTGATTATAATAAAGCCCTGGAAGTGATAGAGGATGGCACCTATTTCCAGCCACAAAACTCCGCCCTGCTATTCAGAAGAGTTGCTTACCTGATAGAGTCTGGAAAGGAAAAAGAAGCGATCCGGGAACTTTATATTGCTCTTTCGCAGGATTTTGAAGGATTCAGAGGATTGCTTGAATATTCGGAGAAAGCCAGGCTTTCGTCCGCTGTAAACGATACAATCCAGAATTTCAGGGAATAGGAAAAGGTGAATTTGATAATTTGATAATTCGGCAATTCGGCAATTCGGCAATTAGACAATTTAGAAATTTGAGAATTTATAAATTTAAAAATTGGGGAATGTGGTAATTCAACAATTAAGAAATTTAAGAATTTAAAAATTTAAAAATTTTAGAGTTGGAGAGTTGGAATTAGAATTGGGGATTGGGGATTGGGGGAGACTGGAAATTAAGAGAGACAGGGAATTGAAAAAATTGTAAGGTTATCGAATGGGCATGAGAATCTCATTCGATACTGACTCAAAATACTGACTACAAACTAATTACTAAGTTTATGGGAATTACAGCCTGGATAGCAGATACAGCAGTAGCATTGATCGGTGCAACGGGGTATCCCGGAGTTTTCATTCTGATGATGATGGAGAGTATGGTTTTCCCGGTGCCTAGTGAAGCCGTGATGCCCTTTGTTGGCTTTCTCATTGTTGACGGACAGTTCACCTATACCGGAGCTATCATCGCAAGTACGCTGGGAAGCATTACCGGTTCACTGGTCTCCTATGCCATCGGATATTACGGGGGTAAGCCCTTTATCCAGCGTTTCGGAAAATATCTGCTTCTCAACACCCACCACCTGGAGGTATCTGAAAGATTCTTTGAGAAAAGGGGTGATATTACCATCCTCATATCCCGCTTCATACCGGTTGTCCGCCACCTGATCAGCATCCCGGCCGGTTTTGGAAAAATGAATATCTGGAAGTTCTCATTCTTCACTATCCTGGGGGCAGGTTGCTGGAATGCAATTCTGACCTATATTGGTCACACCCTGAAAAGCAACTGGTCGCAGGTCATGAAATACAGCCATGTGATCGATCTCGTGGTTGTAGGCGTCCTGGGTATAGCAGCCCTTTATTACCTTTACAAGATTTACCGGTCGCTGCGGGAGGATAAAGCCGGAGCATAAGTCTTACCGGTAACAGAACTGATCAGCATCCACAATGATAGGCCTGTTCTCAGCATGAGAGTTTTTGGATTGATCGGCTACCCGTTGGCACACTCCTGGTCAGCTCTTTACTTTAACGAGAAATTCAGGAGACTGAACCTGAATGATCACATCTATAAGCTCTTCCCTATTGGTAATCCCCGTGAGATCAGGGATATCATCCGCGATAATCCGGGGATTGAAGGACTGAATGTAACCATACCCTACAAAATATCGGTCCTGTCCTATCTCGACCATCTTAGTCCGGTTGCCCGGGAAATTGCAGCCGTGAACTGTATCCGGATCTCATACGAAAGCGGCAGGATCTTATTGACCGGATATAACACCGATGTTACCGGATTTGAAGACTCTATAAAACCCTTTTTAAAAACAAATCACCGGAAAGCCCTGGTCCTTGGTACAGGCGGAGCATCACGGGCAGTGACCTGGTCACTGACAAGGCTTGGGATTGAATGTACCCTGGTTTCCCGCAACCCGTCAACCGAAGGAGTGCTTTCCTATAAAGATATCACCCCTGTTGTAATTGCAGAACACCAGGTCATCATAAATGCCACTCCGGTCGGGATGTTTCCCGATATACTGGAATATCCCGATCTACCCTATCGTTCGTTGGGTGCCGGGCACCTGCTCTTCGACCTTGTTTATAATCCCGAAGAAACCGTATTCCTCCGGAAAGGGCTGGAAGCCGGAGCTCAGGTCATTAATGGTATCCGGATGCTGGAACTGCAGGCAGAAGCGTCCTGGAGGATCTGGAACAGGTAGCAAAGGGCGAAGGGCAGAGAGCGGAGTGCAGGGAGGTTGAGAATAGGCATTCGATAGGCATTCGATAGTAATTCAATAGTCATTCATCGTCACTCGATAGTCATTCGATAGTAACTCGATAGTAATTCAATAGTCACACATAGTCCTTCGTAGTGAATTCTTTTATCTTTTTACTTTTGTCTTTTATCTTCTGTAGAGCAGAGAGCGTAGGGCTCAGGGCAAGGAGGTTGAGACTAGGCATTCGATAGTAATTCAATAGTCACTTCCGCCGGCTGGCGGATCATTCATAGTGAATTCTTTTATCTTTTTCCTTTTATCTTTTATCTTTATTAACTTGTCACAATTCTAACTTCATTGGCTAATCAGCTAATCACCGAATGAACTAATTCCCACATTTCTAAATTTCTACATTCCC
>CAZJCG010000011.1:76199-92925 GCA_964544545.1 uncultured Lentimicrobiaceae bacterium
TTTACTTTTGTCTTTTATCTTCTGTAGAGCAGAGAGCGTAGGGCTCAGGGCAAGGTGAAAGCAGACTTATCGTCTTTTATCTTTTTCCTTTTATCTTTTGTCTTGTCTCTGTTCAAGCTTGTTTCTCGCAGATTTCGCAGAAAAATCCGCAGATTATCGCAGTAAGAATTTTCCAATCTGCGTTAATCTGCGTAAACATCAGCGTTATCTGCGAGAAATGAATTAGCCACGTAGACACGAATTGAGTTCGAAATGAACGTTGAAATAGTCTCATAGTTAATCGCCGAATCAGCTAATCACCGAATGAACTAATTCCCACATTTCTAAATTTCTACATTCCCAAATTCTCACATTCTAATCCCATCTTTTATCTTTTTACTTTTGTCTTTTATCTTCTGTAGAGCAGAGAGCGTAGGGCTCAGGGCAAGGAGGTTGAGACTAGGCATTCGATAGTAATTCAATAGTCACTCGATAGTCATCCGTAGTGAATTCTTTAATCTTTTTACTTTTGTCTTTTATCTTCTGTAGAGCAGAGAGCGCAGGGCTTAGGGCAGGGAGGTTGAGACTAGGCATTCGATAGTAATTCAATAGTCATTTCCGCCGGCTGGCGGATCATTCGTAGTGAATTCTTTAATCTTTTTACTTTTGTCTTTTATCTTTCCCCCGATGTCAACCTTAATGCAATTTGCCATGTTCCCGACCGATAAGGGAGCAAGCGCCAGTCCCTGGGTGAGCAGGATCATCCGTATGATCAGGGAATCCGGTTACACGTATAAATTGACTGCGATGGCAACAGTAGTGGAAACGCCAACATTCCAGGAGGCACAGCAGTTGCTCGGCAAAGCATATTCACTGCTCGAAAACGACTGCGGGCGGGTGTACTGTTCAGTGAACTTTGACATCCGGAAAGGACCGATGGGAAGGATAGAAGGAAAAATCCGCTCAGTTGAAGAGAAGATCGGAGAAGTAAGCAAATAGGATTCCGGGATTAATTCAACTCCCGGAACAGGCCAGTTTGCTACAAACTGTGAGAACGTTGCCTGCGCCGATCAGTTCGACTCAGCACGGGTCTTCAGTTCGCGCAGGTTCCTGATCATCCCCTTTTTCAAACCGGGCAGCATAAAGGAAGAGCCCAATCCCTTGAGTGTTTCTTCCACTATTACCCGGGTCCTGCCATTCTCCTCCAGAAATGTCCAGTTATGAACGGCTGTAATCCAGGCTATTCGGCCTGTCCAGCCAATTTCCGAAGAAGGCGAAAACGTATGGAGCCGTGAGCGGATACTCAATCCGCCGGCCTTCCATTTGAAGGTTGCACCAACGCCAATACTGCCGGATACAGATGTCCGGGAAACGTCACTCTGCCACTCCGGCCACTGTTGTATATCAGCGACGATTTCAAAAATTTTCCTCACGGAAGCATTGATCAGAATCTCTTCCGTTGAAAAGCATGCAGCCTGGGAATCTGTTTGTATATTCATGACAATGACGGGTTCAGCAGTAACTCTTTTTCGTATACACCGGAGTCTTTAATATATACTCCTCTGCTGGCTTTCAGCATTATACATAACATATATGGAAACAGAATGTTTCTGAAAATAGCCGACAATTTCCTGAAACATTCCTCCTTCCCATGAAAAGCGGTCTCACGGAATATCTGTGACTGTGCTTCTTGCACAGAAAAAGAAAAAACTGGCAGGTCTTCAGCCTGCCAGTTTTTCCTTAATGATTTACGTATGTTTTTTTCAGTCCTGATTAATGGAGGACCACAACCTTCCTGCTGTCAATCACGGTATTACGGTCGAGCAACCGGCAGGTGTACGTTCCGGAAGGGATGCCGGAAGTGTCGACCCGGAGTTGTGTCATGCCGGTACTTAGGGGGATATTCATCAGTACACGGCCTTGGAGGTCACTAACCACCACTGTCATATCCTTTCTGATCTCCCCCATCGGGATGGTTGTGAAATGGTCAGCAGGATTCGGGTAGTTTTGTCCCATGAGTTTAGCCATAGCCTGATCGAATTCTGCAGAGGAGATCAGTTCATTGAACCAGTCGTAGGTAAGTTTGATGATCTGGTTGCGCACACTCACAGTGCTGAGCATTTCGAAACCAACGCCAAAATAAACAGCCTTGTAATTGTTCTTTTCAACCCTGAGTGCAGCCCTCTTCGCATTGTTATTCTTGTAAAGGAATGTGGGAACTGCCGGACTAAGGGTGTCAATCTGGTCGGGATACATGTTCCCGCTATAAACATCCGTAATCGTTGAATTTCCGGCCTGACCGTAAATGGAGTCGGTCGTTACTGCCGTAAGCTGGTTGCTGGCGGATGAACCATCGTCGATAAACCTGGCACAGAGATAATTGGTATACAGATCCTGGGTGATTTCGTTGCCATTCGATCCGTCAGCGCCACTCATAATATCCCAGCCTATATCCTGTCCTGCTACCAGTACATTCCTTCCTGAATTCAGGACAGCCTTGACGGCTTCTGCTTCTGCATCCTTAAATGCCGGGAAGGTCCAGGCGACATTGTAGAAGATGCTGTTGACATCAACCAGGACACCGTTGTTGACGGCTTTCACAAACAGGGAAGCAGGGATAGAGGTATAAGTTGTGCAGCCTGCATACGCCAGCCCTCCGAGATAGGCGCTTTCAGCATCAATGGCTTCCTGGCCGCCACTGCCGTTCACTACCAGTGTTGTGATACCTGAAATTACCGAAACATCGGCGATCTTCTCAGGAGCACCCGGATAGGTCACCGATTTCATCACCAGGCGATAGCTGGCCACTGCCGGAATCGACCCCGGGATAACAGAAAGCGTGATATTCCTGGGCTCATTCTGGTTAAGAGCAATTGTTGCCGGACCGGTATACAGCACACCATCGATGGTAAAGTTGTGGCTCCAGCCTTCTACAGTATCCAGAGGCATCAGTGAGACTTCATAGAGCTCTCCTGAATTCAGCGCACCGGTGAGTTCACAGGTAAAATCGCAGGGCATTGAAGTGGTTCCCAGTTTGAAATCGTTGGCAACAGCAACTTTACCAATATACCGGTTTGTGCCGTCGACAGCATCGACCACATCTCCGGTGAGCACTTCCTGGTGGCTTTGCGCCACGAAAACGGCCACATGACAATGCTCAACCACGCAAGGCACGTTGTTGTAACCATCGGGAACCGTATAGGAATAAGTCCGGGTGACCAGCGACCCCTGGGTGGTGGTAGTCACTTCATCTCCCCATTGACCGGTGATAAGGTAACGGAGCATGTGCATGTGGACATAATTACTGCCCATCCCGCCTCCGGTCTGGGGGCCGATCACGCTGTCCTGAATAAGCGCCACATTGATAAAGTTGGATGATACGGCGCTGTTATCCGTGTAGTAAAGTTCAACATTTACCGTGAGCTCGCGGGTTGCTTCATTAAATGATGACTCGATCCCGACATTCACGGGTGATGGCACGGCCATGATCTGGTCGGCACTGGCGCTCCAACTGCCACGGCTGAGAGCGGTCTTGGTATTTCCCGGGAAGACATGCCTGTTCACCGTACCTGAAGGATAACCTGTAAGGCCGGTTTGTGCAGCAAGCGCATCACCGAAGGGTGTGCGGAAATCCGGTTCACCACTGTTTGGCACTGCAAACGATCCCTGGTGTACATTGATCAGGGTCACCCTGCCGGGGTTGGCATCCGCAATGCCCTGAGCGATACGGTGACCATCGGGACAATACTGGCAATGGATACCGGTGAATTCCTCCAGTACCACATTCCTGTTCATGGGTTCGGTGCTGACAATCGTTTGAGCCTGCATCGCGGTACAAGCCGTGATAAGCGACAAGAGCGTAAAGATTCTGAATTTCATTGAAACTAGTTTTGTGGTGGGTGAAATGGGTTGGGTTGCGGATCAAAGGTAAATAGTTTATTGATCTATGAAATGCAGCATATTAATTTTAAGAAAACGATCTGATACCGTGCGCCGGTTGCTCATTTCGTTTTCGGCGGAGATGCCGGAAAGCTTCCATTGCAACGATGATCGGCAATGCCGGAAGTGCTGCGATTTAATTACCTTTGCAATTCACCAATGTATTGCCGTTTGAAAAGAGTATTCCTGTCGATTCCTGTTGTTATTATCCTTGTCATTCTCCTTTCCGCCTGCCGGAATCAGGGCGCTGAAAGAAATGCCCGTACCGTTACTGTTAGCATAGTGCCACAGAAATACCTTGTGGACCGGATCAGCGGAGGTACGTTCAATGTACAGGTGATGATCCCGCCAGGAGCCAACCATGAAACTTTTGAGCCTACTCCGAGGGATATGGCAACATTGCATGGAGTCCGGCTCTATTTCTCAAACGGACTGCTTGACTTTGAACACACCTGGCTGCCCCGATTTACAGCAGCTACGCCCGGGATGAGGGTGATCAACACCAGTGAGGGCATCAGCCTTCTTGGAGGGCATCATCATGCCGAAAGTCCTGGTGAAGCACACGGAACCGGCAAGACAGAAGAGGCCGCAGTTGGTTTAGACCCGCATACCTGGCTGTCGCCGACTGCCATGAAAATCCAGGCAGCCACGATCGCCCGGGCTCTGACGGAGGCCGACAAAGATAATGCTGCGCTCTATGCCAGGAATCTGCTATCGTTCAACAATACAGCCGACTCTGTTGATCAACAGATCCGGAAGATACTGGCCGGCTGTCCGGGTAAATCCTTCATGATCTTCCATCCGGCACTTGCCTATTTTGCACGCGATTACGGTCTGGAACAGATCAGTATTGAGTCGGAAGGAAAGGAACCTTCAGCCGGCAGGATCAGGGAACTGATTGACTTAGGGCGGGAAAAGCATATCCGGTCGATCCTGATATCGAAAGAATTTGACATCAGGCATGCAGAAGCCATTGCCCGTGAGCTCAACGTCAAGATATTGGTTATTAACCCCATGGAGGAAAACTGGCCGGAAAACATGATCCGGCTGGCCAAAACGATCGCGGATAATTGATCAATGTGATCCAACCATCAGCATATTCTTTGGAATGAACCGTTTGATTCAGTTAACAGATGTAAGTGCAGGCTACGACCGGGAGATCGTCCTCAGGGATGTGAACCTGTCGGTTTACGACCATGACTTCATCGGGGTGATCGGTCCGAACGGGGGCGGGAAAACCACGCTGATCAAACTGATCCTTGGTTTGTTAAAGCCGCTCAAGGGCCAGATAGAAAGGTTGAATGAGGCAAACGGCAGCCTGATTGGCTATTTGCCCCAGCAGTCGCTGGTTGACCGCAAATTCCCGATCACCGTGCTCGACATTGTGCTTTCAGGACTTATGTCGGAAAAGGGAGCATTTGTCCGTTACTCTGCCGGCGACCGGAAGAAGGCTATGCAGTTGCTGGATCAGATGGGGATAGCAGGACTGGCAAAACGCACCTCAATGGAATTATCGGGTGGCCAGCTTCAGCGGGTATTCATCAGCCGCGCCCTGATCTCATCACCCAGGCTTCTGATCCTGGATGAGCCCAACACCTTCGTCGACAACCGTTTTGAAAGCGATCTCTACCAGCTTCTCACCGAACTGAATAAGTCGATGGCGATCATGATCGTTACCCATGATGTGGGAACAGTTTCTTATTTCGTGAAAACCATTGCCTGCGTGAACACTTACCTTCACTACCATCATTCCAATATAATTACCGAAGAGCAGCTTGCGGCCTATAACTGCCCGCTGCAGATCATAACCCACGGGGACGTGCCGCACACTGTCCTGCAGAAACATGATCACCCACACGAGCATCCCCATGAATGATTTCTTTGTCGGCATCCTGGAATACGGATTTCTCCGTAATGCAATTCTGGCAGCCCTGCTGGCCAGCATATCCTGCGGCATCATCGGAGCTTACATCGTAGCCCGGAGGATGGTTTTCATCAGCGGTGGAATCACGCATGCCTCGTTTGGCGGCATCGGGTTGGGCTATTATCTCGGAATGAATCCTCTTCTGGGCGCCGTCATTTTCAGCATCCTGTCAGCCTTTGGGATCAGATTTGCATCTCATCGCACCGAGATCAGGGAGGATTCAGCCATAGGTATCCTCTGGTCGCTTGGGATGGCTATAGGGATCATCTTCATCTTCCTGACGCCCGGGTATGCTCCCAATCTGATGACCTATCTGTTTGGCAGCATCCTTACGGTAACCCCTTCCGACATTCTTTGGATGCTGATCTTATCCGTCTTCACCATCCTTCTTTTCACCGTTTTTTACCGCACGATCCTGTTCGTTTCTTTCGATGAGGAGTATGCCCGTTCGCATGGAGCACCGGTGGAAACGATCAATTACCTGCTGCTATCACTGGTCGCCCTTGCTATTGTACTGCATATCCGGGTAGCAGGTATTATCCTTGTCATCTCCTACCTTACTATACCACAAGCTACAGCCAACCTGTTCGCCAACGACCTCCGAAAGATCATGTTCCTTTCCGTTCTGATCTGTTTCCTCGGATCCATGTCGGGGCTGGTCATTTCCTATTACATTAACGTTCCTTCGGGGGCCACGATCATCTTTGTCTTCGTTCTGATCTTCGCCATTGCACGATCAGCGATCGTAATCCGAAAGAAGATCACACGAAAAAAGATACTATCGGAATAGCAACCTGAATTCAGCAGAGGACAACAGCTGAATGAGAAGGAAATTTCAGGTAAGGAAATCGGGAGCATTTCCTTTTATATGGATACAGGCCGGCATTTTACTCCGGACCGTAACAGATAAACCGCAGCAAACGCCCTGCTGTCTTTGGTTTACTTCACCTCCTCCCAACGGAAGTCCTTGATGGTAACGATCTTACAGGAGGTATTCTGATAACCTCCCTGGGGATTTGATTTCTGAGAAAAACGAATATCGGTCTGCAATCCGTCGGGTTGCGTGCTCCGGAGGCAAGGTCCGAAGTCGCTTCCGTAGTTCATCAAGGCATGGAAGAAGTACCAGCCGATATCAAATCCAAGGAAAGCCTGCTTATCAACCTGTGGTTCTGCACCGTATTGCTGCCGGAACTGCCGGATAAACTGTTTGGTTTCCTCTGACTCATAGTTGATGAAGTTGGTTGATACCTGGTGGTAATCGAGGTTCACCAGGAAATCAGTTTCGATATCCATTTCCTCCCAGCCGGGCAAGCCCATCAGCATCAGTTCCTTTGATTTCCCATAATTATTGAGCAGTGAAACGAAATTCGGCACCACCGACCGTGAGGAGGAGAACAAAATCACTATGTTTTTCCTGTCATCCGATACATTCCTGGTAACTCCAGCAAACTTATCAGTACTGTAGTTGACCTCTTTTACCAGGATTCCGGAATAGCCAGGCTCCTGCTTCAGCGATTTCATAAAGGCGGAATAGAGGGCGGCTTGCTCTTTCAACCCGTTGCGGACCAGGATCAGCGTAGAACCAGGGTAATGAGCAGCGACGAAGGAGGCCATCCGGGCGGCAATTGCATCATCCGGAGGCTGGATCTTATAGACGTAAGGATTCCCGGTTACGAATTTCTCCCGTTTCGAGAGTGGATTCACGATGTTAATGTGTTGTTTTAGAGCAAACCTGGATGCTACCTCAAAACTCTTCAGGAATACAGGTCCGATGATCAGGTCCATCTTTTGCATTTCGCTTTTTCGCAGCGTCTTTTTGACCTTTAAGGTATCATCCTCTTTATCTGCATCATAAATATGGATTTTGGCGCGGAAACCGGATTTCTCCAGCGAGTCAGCTGCCAGCATCAGCCCTCCGTAAAACTGGATAAAGTCGAAGGTCTTAAAACTACTTACTGTCCGGGTGCTGCCTTCCTCAAGGGCCAGGATGCTGTCGGCTTCCTCCAGCTCCAGGGGAAGCAGTATGGCGATGTTGTATGTCCTGGAGATATTTTTTACAGAAAAGCAGGAATCGGTCCCTTCTGATTTTCCGGTTCCATTGCCAACTGCAGCAGGCTTTTTTTCAATGGCAGGTTCTTCCGGCTGATGAACAATCTTTTCCGTCTTTGCTCCGGTATTGGGTTGCGCCACTTTCCCGGACCGGGCCGGGACTTTTACTATCTGGTCAGCCTTCAGCCCTTCCGACACTTCCGGGTTCATCGCCAGGAATTCTTCCACCGTCAATCCATACTGTTTTGAAAGGCTATATACGGTTTGGCCCTGCTGAACCTGAATCTCTTCGTAGGAAGCGGTATTAGCTCCATTTACCGGCTTTCCAGTTGCTCCGGCCTGGTTTTCAGACTTTTCCGGTTGCTGTTCCGGGATGATCAGTTCCATCCCCTCCTGCAATACGGTTAACTGCGGATTGGCTTTGAGCAGGTCTTCAAGAGAGATGTTGAATTGCTTTGAGATGCCGTAGAGCGTCTCTTTCTTTTTAACGATATATACCTTCCCTTTCACGGGAGCTGTAACCTTTGGCTGCAACTCTTTCTCCCGGGATTCGGGGGCGATCTCAGTTTCCGGCCTTTTGGGTATTCGCAGAACCTGGTCGACCTTTAGTCCTTCTTCCAGGACGGGATTCTCTGCCTTTATTTCCTCTATGCTGATATTATACAGTTTAGAGAGTTCGCTGAGTGTTTCGCCCTGTTTTACAAAATGCAGGTAGCAGGGATTGCCTTTGTACTGCTCTATTACCGTTGAGCGTTTCATTTCCGGTTCCTGTGCAAAGGTTATGACCGGAAAGGCAAGCAACGCTAAAAGAAAAAACAGAAATCCTCTTTTCATTTTTCAGTTATTCCCATTCAATGGTAGCAGGAGGTTTTGAACTGATATCGTATACCACCCTGTTGACTCCTTTAACTTTGTTGATGATCTCGCTGGAGATGGTTGCCAGGAATTCGTACGGAAGGTGCGACCAGTCGGCTGTCATACCGTCGGTAGAACCAACGGCCCGAAGGGCAACCACATTCTCGTAGGTGCGTTCATCACCCATAACTCCCACTGAATGCACCGGCAGGAGAATGGTTCCGGCCTGCCATACCTTGTCGTATAAACCGTATTTCTTTAATCCTTCGATGTATATAAAATCAGCTTCCTGCAAGGTCGTTACTTTTTCAGCCGTGATCTCTCCGAGGATGCGGATGCCGAGGCCCGGACCGGGGAAAGGATGACGGTTCAGGATGGCCGGGTCAAGGCCCAGCGTTCTGCCAACCCTGCGGACTTCATCCTTAAAAAGACTCTTCAGAGGCTCAACCACTTTCAATTTCATGTAGTCAGGCAATCCTCCGACATTATGATGCGACTTGATGGTAGCCGAAGGGCCTTTAACCGATACCGATTCAATCACATCGGGATAGATGGTTCCCTGGGCAAGCCACTTTGCGTCTTCAATCTGATGTGCTTCAGCGTCAAACACTTCAATGAATGTTCTGCCTATTGCCTTCCGTTTCAGTTCAGGATCGCTGATTCCATGCAATGCCGACAGGAACTGCGCACCTGCATCAACCCCCTTCACGTTCAATCCCATGTGCTGGTACGAATCCAGGACACTGACAAACTCATTTTTGCGAAGCAGTCCGTTGTCGACGAAAATACAATGCAACTGTTTCCCGATGGCTTTGTGGAGCAACATGGCTGCTACCGACGAATCCACTCCGCCCGACAGTCCCAGGACAACCTTATCAGACCCGATCGTTTCCCTGAGCCATGCCACAGTGCTATCAACGAAGAGGTCCGGCGTCCATGACTGCGAGCAACCGCAAATGTCCACAATAAAGTTTCGGAGCAGGACGGTTCCTTCCACTGAATGATATACTTCGGGATGGAACTGGATCCCGTACGTTTTTTCACCCCGGATCGAAAAGCCGGCAACCTCGACATCACGGGTACTGGCAATGATCTCGTAATCCGCCGGAACCTGTTTGATGGTATCGCCATGCGACATCCACACCTGACAACCAGGTGTCATTCCCTTCAGCAGTTCGTTTTCGGTATGGATGAATTCAAGGTTGGCCCTGCCGTATTCCCTCGTTTGCGAAGGCTGAACCTCACCCCCGCTGCTCTGTGAAAGGAACTGGGCGCCATAGCACACTCCCAGCAAGGGGACTTTGCCTTTTATGGCCGAAAGATCAGGAACCGGAGAGCCTTCGTCGCGCACCGAATAAGGACTTCCTGAAAGGATCACACCTTTCACATCGCTGCTGATCGCCGGGAAATGGTTGAAGGGATGGATCTCACAATAGACGTTCAATTCTCGTACCCGTCTGGCAATTAGCTGTGTATACTGCGAGCCGAAATCTAAGATCAGAATGGTTTCTTGCATGAAGCAAAGATAGTAAGATTGCTTCAATGGGCGGGCTGTTCGGTATAATCATCTTATTCTTTACCAGCATCCATTTGCAGATATCCTGAGTCAATCAAATTACAGAATCCGGAATGGTAGTCAGCCCGGCTGAGGAATGAGAATGATGAAGAGGCCCAATCCTGTTCGACAGTCATCGGCTCTTTTCAGCAGATCGACCGACAATCGGTTTGTGCGGCCATCCTGTTACAGCTTACTTCTATCCTTTGTGCTTATTTATAGGCAACCGGATGAAGGAGGAAGTCGAGGTCTTCGCCGGCTTCGATCTCTACCGGAACGGTATGGTACCGGAAAATGCGCATCGGGCGGCTGCCCAGAAGTTTCAGATGACCATTTTCATACAGCAGGGCACAGGCTTCCCGGAGACCTGCCACAGTCACTGACCGGTTGACTTCGAGGAACTCCAGTATCCGCTGTTCGCGGGTTTCACCACCATGTCCTTCCGGGTGGGCGTCGAGATAATGAGGATTGATCTGGAACGGTATCAGATTCAGTGTATTGAAGCTTTCCGGCTCGGCAATAGGCATATCGTTGGTCGTCTTCATGCTCGGGCAGGCTACGTTGGAACCTGCACTCCAGCCAACGAACGGTATCCCGGAGATCACCCGCTGACGGATGGGTTCCATGATCTTCTTTTCATGCATCATCTGCACTAATCGAAAGGTATTCCCGCCTCCCACGACGATACATTCACTTTCTTCGACAGCCTTTACCGGGTCGTTCACCAGGTGTATGCTCTCAACCTTACAGCCGAAAAGGTTGAAAACCTCCTGCACACGTTCCGTATATTCATTGAAATTGATCGTAACTCCTGCATAGGGTACAAAGAGGCATTTCCGGATATTATACTTTTCCAGGAACTCTTTCAGAAGTTCCCTGGGCCATCCGAGGTATTCACCTCCGGCATTGGTTGAATTGCTCAAAAGCAGTAATTTCATCGCGTCGATCGGCTCCATAGCTGAATAAGTTTAGCGGTCAAATATACTCAAATCCCTGACCCCGGATCATGCAGGCAACCAAAAACGATAAAAAAGCGCCCATCCTGTTGTGGATAACCGCAGCCATTTGGGGATTCGCCTTTGTGGCACAACGTGCAGGTATGGAATTCCTCGGGCCGTTCACATTCAACGGGATACGCTTTATGCTGGGAACCCTGTCACTGCTGCCGTTGTTGTATTTTCAACGCCGGAGGGAACAGAGCCGGAAAGTTCCTCTTCAAAGCCTTACAGGCGGAATAGCCGCCGGTGTCGTTCTGTTTATAGCAGCCTCCCTTCAGCAGGCGGGTATGATCTGGACCTCGGCAGGGAAAGCCGGATTTATCACCGGCCTCTATGTCGTCCTGGTACCATTGATCGGGATATTCCTGGGACAGTTGTTGCACAAACTCACCTGGACCGGCGTTCTGATTTCCATCACAGGTCTGTTCCTCCTGACCGTAAACGAAAAGTTCTCCGTTAGCAAAGGGGATCTGCTGGTGCTTGGCAGCGCATTTTTCTGGGCGGCACATGTTCAGCTTATCAATCACTTCGTGGCCCGGATAGAGCCGTTATTGCTTTCCGTCATACAGTTTTCGGTTTGTGCGATCCTGAGCCTGATTGTTGCCGTTATGTTCGAAACTGTCGGGTACGGCGACATCCGGGATGCGGCCATTCCGTTGCTATATGCCGGATTGATGTCAGTGGGCGTAGCTTATACTTTGCAGGTTTTCGCCCAGAAACATGTGCACCCGACTTATGCCTCGATCATCCTTAGTTTTGAAACCGTGTTTGCTGCCCTCGGAGGATGGATTATGCTCCATGAAACCATGCCGATCCGGGGAATCGCGGGATGCCTGCTGATGTTTTTCGGGATGTGGCTGGTACAAAAGAAAAATACAGCCAGGTAATTCATCCCAAGACAGAATTTTTATCATAAATCCTGAAAACTACAATAAAATGGATTTACAGGAATCCAACCAGTTATTCGTTATTAAATGCGTTTAACAATCAATCATTTTCGACGCTTGAAATCTGTTGACTATTGTCAATTCCTAACAATTTGTCAACCATTTCATCTCTATTATTGATATTTAATATATCCTGATTCCAAAAATATAACTCTGCATTATCTGGATGAATCTTAGCTAATCTTTGAATCTCCAGTAAGTTGTCTTTATCATTAGTAATTAAATAATTTATTATATGATTTGATATTTTGTCATTTATGTCACTTGGGCTATTTGATTTATCTGAGCTAATAAATGAAGATAATATTCTCTTTGCTGAATCCTCTCTATTCAGTTTTAACAATATTAATGCTTTTTTAAACTGCAGATCTTTCGACTTTGATGTTAATATTCTATGTTCTACAATATTTAAAGCAGAGTCAAAATCGCTAAGGATACAATATTCATAGATTAGTAAATTACTGGTTGTTAGATACTTGGAATTTGCTGAATCGATTTTAAGAATTAATTGCCTCGAAAGTCTTAAGGCTAAAGTATCTTGATGGTTTAGTAAATTACAACCAAATTGAAATAAAAGTTCAGCATTTTCATAATATTCTGTTTGAGAAAGTATTGGAAGCTTGTTAGAGTCTAACGACAATAACTCATTAATCTTATCCATATCACCTCTACTTTTTTCTAATCTTTCCGAGATTGAGTTATCTATCGATGCGTTTTTGTTATTTTGGCATGAAGAAAACATCGTCAAAAAGCTAAAAAGGGCAACAAATAATATTTTCATTTTATAGATTTTTTGGCTGCATCAAACAGCCTTGCTCCAATACTAAGCAAATCTAATCCAAATTCATTATCAAATTCTTACTTGATAGAAGTATTCATTGCCATGTGCACTCAAACACCAGACAAGCGTCAGGCCGGGTGACTGATTTGTAGTAATGAAATCGACCTTTAGAAAAGGGGGACGCGAGCCGATTGCATCATTAAGGGCAAAACTCCCGACTTCTGCTTCGTTTCCTCCAGATCGCGACTCTCAAATTCTTCATTCGCTAACCTGCTACCTGAGGCATTCAGACAGAATACTTTCACATCCGCTGGCTGTCAATCCTGTTTTACGGATGCATTATACGGTTTTACCCGTAATATCAGTGATGCAGATAGTAATTTCCGTCTTCCTCTTGAGTTTGAAAACCAAACGGAACCCTTCACTGAACATATTGGGCAACGCTACCACAACAGCGAGCTATATTCAGTAATACCATGCTGAACAAGTATGTCTGCAAGCCGTCGGATCAAGCTCAAATGCTATCAGTACAATAGTAAAACGCATTATCATAATGACCAAATTAATAGTAATTGGGTCATAATATTGACCGTATTAACAATTTATTGTTTCTCACAATGGAAATCATCGTACATTTGCCAAACCGAAACACCTGATAAAATGATTATTCAAAGAGAGTTACAGAAAAAAATCGAAGAGCGCCTGATCCCTGGAAAGGTTATCCTGTTGTTCGGATCAAGGCGTGTAGGGAAAACGGTACTTATAGGCGAAATACTAAGGAATTTTCCCGACAAGAAGCTGGTATTAAACGGCGAAGACATGAATGCACTTGCATTACTCGCTGACAGAAGCATTGCCAACTACAGGAATCTGTTGAATAATATTGATTTATTGGTAATTGATGAAGCCCAGAACATACCTGAGATTGGCAAAATACTGAAACTGATTGTAGATGAAATCCCACGGATAAAACTGATCGTCAGTGGATCTTCATCCTTTGATTTATTGAATAAAACCGGTGAACCTCTCACCGGACGCAGTTATTCATTTCACTTATTTCCGATAAGCCAGTCAGAACTATCGTTAACCGAAAACAGACTGGAAACCCGACAGAACCTTGAAGCCAGGCTTGTTTATGGATCGTACCCGGAAGTTATAAAAATAACAGACAATACGTTACGAAAAGAATATTTGATAGAATTAGTAAATTCTTACCTGTTCAAAGATTTATTAATTCTTGACGGAATAAGAAACGCCGGTAAACTGCGTGACCTGCTGGCTTTGCTAGCTTTTCAGACGGGGCATGAGGTTGCTTTAACGGAATTAGGTTCACAATTGGGATTAAGCAAGAATACAGTTGAAAAATACCTGGACCTGTTATCAAAAGTATTTATTATTCACCGAATGGGTGGATTCTCATCGAATCTGCGTAAAGAAATAACTAAAAATTCAAAGTGGTACTTTTATGATAATGGAATCAGAAACGCATTGATAGGCAATTTTAATCCTTTATCAATCAGGCAGGATACCGGGCAGTTGTGGGAAAACTACATGATTGCAGAACGAATTAAGCAGAAGCGTTATCGTTCGGATCTGACAGGGTTTTATTTCTGGCGGACTTACGACGGACAAGAGATTGACCTTATTGAAGTGGAATCTGGTTCTATTAAAGCTTTTGAATTTAAGTGGAAAGAAAAGACGGTAAAAACACCCAGAGCCTGGTTAAATGCCTATCCCAGGACAGAATTTACTGTTATTAACCCTGAGAACTACCTAAACTGGATTTTATAACGAAGTGCCTGGTATCCCGGATCATCGCACAAGCATCAACATCCCCGTCTTCTTCTTCGTTTTCTCCAGACTGTTACTTCAAAATTCTTCATTCGCTAACCTGCCTACCCGAGGCATTCAGACAGGAAACTTTCACATCCGCTGGCTGTTGGATACTGGTCCCTGAAACCGACCTGTTTCATCTACCTTGACCATTCTATTCAGAATAAAAAGTAGCTATCCCACTATCTCTGTGTAACTCATTAATTTGCTCTGTGGCGATAATTAATTGTTAATCTGTGTATTAGAAATCCACCACTGAGGGCGCAGAGGGCCACGGAGAAAAAAAATAGAAAACCAACCATTTGTGGCAATCTCAGATTAGTATTACCCCAGCATTCATCTCTGTGTTTCTCCGTGCTCTCTGTGGTGATAATTAATTGGTAATCTGAGTTTAAGAAATCCACCTAGGAGGGTGCAAAGGACCACATAGAAAAATATACTTCAGCTGAACAGGTTTGCCTACAAGGGTATCCTTCGGGTTAAAATTTGTTTTTCGGGACTTGCTCAGTATTACTGAATCTAATCAGCTCTGCGTCGAGCCGGCAGGCTCCCTCCGAAGGAGCACTTCGTGCCTTTGGGGCAAACCTGTTAAGATTCAGCATACTCAGAGTAAGGGCATTGATCGTAAACAGAAAATCATGAAAGCAACTTAATAATGTGCTTTGCAAGGTTTTCAATGATCTCTGAGTGCCTTGTAACTGGCTGGGATAGTTTGGTTGAGGGATTGGTGTACCAGTCATGCTTTGCCCCGTGCCTGATCAGGATACATCCCATGCTTTCAAGTTGTCGGATCAGATCTTTTCGTTTCATGCAACTTCAAGCTCGCCTTTTTTCCTGATATTGGGTATTTGGCCGGAATTCAAATCATCGTAAAGATCCTTCAGGTTTGCTTTCAGTTCTTCAAGTGACATTCCCTGGGTTTGATAATCCGGGTAATCAACCAGATACCCCAACCAGAATTCTCCGTCTTTCCAGAAGATATATTCCGTTTTCATTTTCTCTTTAATATTGATCAAAGATACAAAATTCCTGAGCCAGGAACCTATCTTGTCCATTAAGACCTGTCTGAGTGCCACTACCATCCCAGCTTTCTTCCTTGTCACTGCCAGACCGCAACTTCAATATTTTTCATTCGTGAAACATCATCCAAAGTTTTGTTTGCAGAATGGGAATTTCGAATATCGAACCATCGAATTAAGGGGCAAAATCCTGACTTCTGCTTCGTTTCCTCCAGATCGTTATTTTTAAATTCTTCACTGACCTGCCTGCTGACGGCATTCAGGCAGGGGACTTTCATTTCCGCCGGCTAGCTGACACAGGTCCATGTAACCGGCCTGTTTTATGAATCTGGATCATTCTATTCAGAAAAAAAAAGAGGTTCACACAAATGCATGAACCTCTTTAAAGTGCCCGGAACAGGACCCGAGCCTTCCGCCTCAGGCGGACGCAAAGCCACTGGTCCCTGAAACCAGCGTGTCTGCCAATTTCACCATCTGGGCAGATGATATTATAAAAAGAACGTTTCTGTTTGTAAGTGCCCAGGACAAGACTCGAACTTGCACATCCGCCTTAGGCGGACAACAGCCCCTCAAGCCTGGTTAAATGAAAAAAGAAAAAAGAACTCTGATCATTTTTTGTGACCAGGAGAAGACTCCCTGTTTGCCTGAGGCATTCAGACTGGATAATTCTATTCAGAATAAAAAAAGAGGTTCACACAAATGCATGAACCTCTTTTTAGTGCCCAGAACAGGACTCGAACCTTCCGCCTCAGGCGGACGCAAAGCCACTGGTCCCTGAAACCAGCGTGTCTGCCAATTTCACCATCTGGGCAGATGATATTATAAAAAGAACGTTTCTGTTTGTAAG
>CAZJCG010000012.1:0-2391 GCA_964544545.1 uncultured Lentimicrobiaceae bacterium
GTTGCCCTCACCTCTGTGTCTCTCTGTGCTCTCCGTGGTGAAATTAACTTATTGTTATTCATGGTTTTAAGAATCAACCACAGAGGGCACAGAGAAGCACGGAGAAAAAGCAGTAACAAACATTTGGACTATCTCTGATACAGTTATATTTTGCGCTCAACTCTGTGGCTCTCCGTGCTCTCCGTGGTGATAATAACTAAATTCTGTTGGTCTCGTCATTTCAGGGCGGAATGCTTTTTAAGCACTTGATTGTTATCATATCCTAACTAAAATCTATTTCGCTTTCACCTGTATACACATCTGTTTCGGTTGAATTTGGAACGTGTTTCACTCATTTTACCATTTTGACGCTGAAATTGTATCCGGATTCCGGTTAAAAGTGTTATATTTAAGTGATAATCAGCCAGTAAGAATGGGTGGTATATTTTTTGACACTCATCTTATGTTCGAAATTGTTATAAGTGCTTCCGCGTAGTTTTCACTAAACATTACGCAGATGGATGCCGTTAGTTTACACACCTTTTCGCTCTGTCTGGAACTTTTCTGTTTCTATATACTTTTATGGCTTTTTATCAGGAATAAGATCGCTGGCGCGACTTCGTTCAACACTATCTCTTCCGATTTTTCAGCTTTCCGGATCTGCTGCTCCGGGTTACAATCCATTCATTGGGGAAATTCCCGGAAAAGTAAAAATTCCGCAAATGGGACAAGCCTGGTTGTCGGATGTTTAGGACTGGCATTGACTCTGATGGTTATATTCCTTGGCAGGAGATGGTTCTTGTCAGGAATCAGTATTCACGAAACGAATTTTTCCAATCTGCTTATCAGAATCCCGGCTTTCAACAAGGGAACAATTCCTTTCTGGCCGCGGTTGTCTGCAATTTCCTGTATTCATTATAAACAACTTGGTATTTTTTTGTTTTTCGGGATGCTTGCGGGAGTCGCCTGGGGGCAACCGGCCTCATCAACCTGGGATCTTACTGCCAACGGCTCTCCTGTTACAAGTGGCAATATCGGGGCTGCCAATATCACCATCGGATCCGGAGTCAGCGGACCTGTGCAATACACGGTCAATGGCGCCGGAACTCAGGGGTGGGATACTCCAGGTTTCGATCCCGACGATTTTTACGAGTATAAGGTTACGGCTTCAGCAGGATATACTTTCACTATCAGTTCCTTAGAATTCGGGCACAGCGTGAGCGCTTCCACTATGAATGCAGCAGTTTATTATTCACTCGACGGGTTTTCCACTGCCGGCATTCAGCTGGGATCGAATATCACCGTGACTACCAGCCCGACCAGCGAATTATTTTCGCTTAATGCTACTATAAACAGCGGTTCGTCATTTGCCCTCCGGATCTACGGGTGGGATGCTGCAACAAGCGGACATCGGTTTTATAATAAGAATGTTGTCATCACAGGAACGACCTGTGCTTTACCAACGAGTTATTCGGTTACAGGAGGCGGGAGTTACTGCCAGGGTGGGGCAGGGGTTCCTGTCGGACTTGAAGATTCCGAATCCGGCGTGAATTATCAGCTATATGAAGGAACCAATGCGCTGGGTATTGTTGCCGGAACCGGAGGTGCAATATCTTTCGGAAATCAGACTACACCAGGAACCTATACAGTTATCGCAACAAGGGTGGCTGGCGGATGCTCCAATACAATGACTGGTAGCGCTTCCGTCGTTGTGAATATACCTCCGGCGATAACTTCCTGCCCTTCGCCGGTCGTAACAGCCTATACCGGGCCGGGTACATGCACAGCCACTGTCACATATTCAGTTACAGCATCAGGTACTCCTTCGCCGACTTATTCCTATGTATTTACTGGCGCTACGGTAGCTTCTGGTCCAGGCGCCGGGAGCGGTTCTGTTTTTAACGGTGGCACAACCCATGTTACGGTTACCGCTTCCAATTCGTGCGGCACGGACATCTGTACTTTCGATATCAATGTTGTTGATACCGTTCACCCGACCATAGTCTGCCCTGCCGGTATTAACACAACCACCAATTCGGGTTGTACCGCAACAGGTATTGTCCTCGGTACACCTGTAACGTCCGACAATTGTAGTGTTGCCTCTGTCACTAACAATGCCCCTGCAGCTTTCGCTACGGGTACAACCCTGGTGACCTGGACGGTGACCGATAATTCGGGTCTCACGACCAGCTGCATTCAGTCGGTAACCGTAGCGGATAACATACCACCAACAATTAGTTGCCCGCCCAATGTGAACGTTACGACCAATAACGGTTGTACTGCAACAGGAGTGGTCCTGGGAGTTCCTGTGACAGGGGATAATTGCAGCGTGGCATCCGTAACAAACAATGCTCCTGCAGCCTTTAGCCTTGGAACCACTGTTGTTACCTGGACTGTTACTGACGGAAGCGG
>CAZJCG010000012.1:2491-91085 GCA_964544545.1 uncultured Lentimicrobiaceae bacterium
CAGCCTTTAGCCTTGGAACCACTGTTGTTACCTGGACTGTTACTGACGGAAGCGGGAATACGAATACCTGTCAGCAAACGGTAACGGTTACCGACAACATACCGCCGGTGATTACATGCCCAACGCCGGCTGCATCCTATACCACAGATCCGAACAGTTGCACAAGGAGTCTGAGCTTTACAGCAACGGCAACCGATAACTGCAGCATACAGTTCATCAAATACTATATTGGCGGGTCACCGGTCACATTCCCATACAGCTTCCCCAAAGGATCGACTGTAGTCACCGCTGTTGCCACCGATGGCAGCAATAATACCTCACAGTGCAATTTTACGGTCAACGTATCGGACCTTCAACTGCCGGTCATTACCTGCCCGGTAAATCAATCAAGAAGTGTGAATAGCGGTGTCTGTAATTATACTGCTGTCGGGAACGAGTTTGATCCGCTGGCATACAGCGATAATTGTCCCGGCGCTACCATCAGCAATAACATCAATTCCGGGACAACACTGGCAGGTGTGGTTTTTCCGCTCGGGACCACATCGGTTACATGGACCGTTAAAGATGCATCAAATAATGTCACTGTTTGTAGCTTTAGTATTAACGTTGTCGATAACCAGGCACCTGTTCTGATAAATTGCCCGGCCAATATGACCGTCTACACAGGACCGGGCCGCCTGACCTGCAACCAGACGGCCACCTGGACACCGCCAACAGCCAGTGATAACTGTAGTGCCGGAAGTATTACCATCACCTCGACCCATTCCCCGGGTTCGACATTCCCGGTAGGTGCAACCCTGGTGACCTACACTGCAACGGATCCTTCGGGAAATAGTTCCACATGCTCATTTACGGTAACCGTTATTGATAACACAGTACCCACTTTCACAGCACCGGCTGATATTACGATCTATCTGAGTGCCACATGCACATACAATTCAGGAGTGGCCTTTACCGGGGATGTAACCAATGAATTCGACAACTGCACTGTTAGCGGGCTGCAGGCTACCTATACGGATAACCCACCTGTTCCGGGCAGTTGTCCCGGAACCGCTCAAATCGTCCGGCAATGGAGACTGGAGGATATTCACGGGAATGTTACCACACACAGCCAACGCATCAACATTGCTGATAATACTGCGCCAAACCTGACTACCCCGCCCAACAAGACAATCCAGTGCAATGAAAGCACCCTGCCGGCAAATACTGGACAAGCTACAGCCACCGATAATTCCAATAATTGCGGCGGTACAGTTGTGATCACTTATAGCGATATATCCGTTCCCGGGAGTTGTGCCAACAACTCTACCATAACCCGTACCTGGACTGCAACGGATTGCAGCGGTAACTCCACGAGTAAAATACAGACGATAACCAGAGTCGACAATACACGACCGGTGGCAAGTGTTTCAAACATCACGGTAGCCTGTCCGTCCAACATTCCATTTCCTGATCCGTCTGTGGTCACCGCCACCGACAACTGCGGTTCAGTAAATATTATACTGTTTGATGAGATTCCTTTTGGACTGGAAGGGCAGCCCGGCTATTGTCCAAACCAGGTAAACAGAATTTACCGTGTGACGGACCTCTGCGGGAATTTCACAGATGTCACCCAGGTTATTACAGTGCAGTCGTTGTGTGGTTGTTCGCCTTGTGCAACTTCCAATGCGTTTTTTACGATCGATCTGATCGGACAACCAACAGGTGATACAACCATTTATGATGTCCAGCGCATGGATAAATGTTGTGACGCTACCAAATCGTACTGTGCTTCCTTTAATGTGAGACTTGACGATGATGCTGTCGGAGTTCAGATCACGATTGATGGTGCAACGCCGGTCCCGCAGGACTGGAGAATTGATTGTGAGGGGGTGAGCATTAACGATGGGATTGTTTGCATTCCTGGTGGCGCATTTCATCTGTTTACGTTTTGTAAACCCGGGGCAAACCTGAATGATTTCACTTTTACATCCATTGCCGGAGTAGTAAGTTCGCAGGATATCACTGCACGCGTTGATTGCGGTACACAGATCACGGTATCCTCCAACGTTACCAATCCCGTATGGAACAGCATCAATCCGGGAACCTATGGTCAGTATAACAATTATCTCTATCCCAATAATACTACCCTGAATCCGGTTTTTGTCCCTGATGGCAGTTCCCCGCCCGAAATACAGTACCAGATCTGCGGGAACATCGGCAATTACTATTGTTCGACTACGGGGTCCGATTGTGATACCATCACGGTACATGTGCGGGATTCCATCTCCACTGTTTTAAATATAGATCCTTCAGACCTCTGTTTAGAAGATAATTCCGTTCTGGAAGCCATCGTGAGTCCGGCAGGAACCTATATCTACCAGTGGTTTAACGCCTATAACGGGGGAGGAGCGCAGGTTTCGGGTAATCAGTTCTTTCAACCGGTGACTCCGGGGCCTTATTCGGTGATAGTATCTGATATACAGAATGATTTTCCATGCGGCTCCGATACCCTGAATTTCGACGTTGCATTCGACCTGACTGCACCGGTTGTAACACCGCCTGCTAAGCTGGTACTGGAATGCAACGATCCCACCAATCCCCAGACTATTACCAATTGGCTTTTGGCAGCAACAGCCAGCGATGACGGAGGAACTACTTTCCTGCCGGTAACAAACGACTACACCGGCATAGTTCAGGCCTGCGGAGCTTATGCTACTGTTACCTTCAGTGCTGTTGATAATTGCGGGAATGTCGGAACTGCAACGGCTGATATCACAATCATTGACACGAGTGTACCATTCTGGTTTACTGAACCGGGAGACCTGGATCAGACTGTTGAATGTTCGGATGCCTTATCACTCCAATTTGCCCAGAGCCTCGAACCTTTTGCATCCGATGCATGTGACCAGACGGTATCTTCTGTCAAGACTCCCGGTGCATTTATAGCCGGAAGTTGTCCGCAGGCGGGTAGCTATACGAATACCTGGATTGCCAAGGATGTTTGTGGGAATTCCAGCATCGTTTACACTCAGGTTATAACGGTTATTGACGATGTTGCACCGGTCTGGTCGACGTCAACGGGATCACTCAACAGGAGCATCTCCTGTGACGATGCGGCCGCACTGGCCTTAGCACAGTCGCTTGCTCCGCTGGCTACCGATAATTGCGACCTGTTCCTTTCGCCGGTTAAAACCAGCGGCGGTTTTATCCCCGGGATATGCCCCAATACCGGGACTTACACCAATACGTGGACTGTGGCGGATGATTGTGGAAATACAAGCAGCATTTATACACAAGTCATTTCTGTCAGCGATCTGACGCCGCCTGTCCTGCTTACGCCTGCGCAAGATCTTACCGTTGAATGTGATGGAAGTGGAAACGCAGTCTCACTCGCAGGCTGGTTGTCAGCAAATGGAGGGGCTTCAGCATCGGATAACTGCAGCGCCTCGGTCATCTGGAGCAACAATTTCAACGGGCTTAGTGACTTATGCGGTTCAACGGGCTCGGCTACCGTTATATTTACTGCTTCCGACAGTTGCGGGAATTCAGTCACTTCCCAGGCTGTTTTCAGTATTACTGATACTCAGCCACCAACCGTGACCTGTCCTCCCGATGCTAGCGGGACTATCGATCCGGTTACATGCCTGGCCACCAATGTAGTGCTGGGCTCAGCTTCAGCGACAGATATCTGTTCTGCTCCGGTAACATTGACGAACAATGCGCCGCCTGCAGGCTTCCCTGTCGGAGTTACCTATGTAACATGGACTGCAACGGATGACTGCGGGAATAGTGATACCTGCATGCAAAAGGTGACGGTGCTTGACGACCTGCCTCCAATCAATATCCTGTGTCCGGGCAATGTAACAGGCAATGCCGCTGCTGATGAGTGCGGAGCAAATATGACGGTGCCGGCACCTGTGGTTACCGACCCCTGTGGCGCTGTGTTTATTGTGAATAATTATAACAATACTTCCAACGCAAGCGGTTATTATCCCGTAGGTATTACTACTGTTATCTGGAGCATCAGCGATGCATCCGGCAATACCGACACCTGTATGCAAACCGTTACGGTGACCGACACACAGGCGCCAAATATCAGTTGCCCCGGAGATCAATCCTTTACCGCTCCGCCACCTGATTGTCAGTTGGTTGTAAATGCCATCACTGCGCCTGTATTGTCTGATAATTGCGATGTTGCAGATCTCATTCTGAGCTTCGTGCTGACAGGTGCCACCACAGGCAGCGGAACCGGAAGTGTGAACGGTACCAGCTTTAACGTTGGAGCGACCATCGTTACTTATACCGTTACTGACTCAAGCGGGAATGAAGCCTCCTGTTCGTTCACCATTACCATCAACGACCAGGTGCCGCCAACGATCATCGATTGTCCGGATGACATCTCTGTCGCTGCTGATCCGGGAGCCTGCGGGACAAGCATTACCATCCCTGCGCCGGTTGTTTCAGATCCCTGCAATGAAGTTGTGAGCATCACAAACAGCTTTAACGGAACCGGCAACGCAAGCGGATATTATCCTGTTGGCATTACAACAGTCACATGGACTGTAACGGATGTATCGGGCAATGTGTCTGTCTGTACGCAACTGGTAACGGTTACGGAGAACGAACCTCCGGTTATCAGTTGTCCTCCCGACCAGGAACAACTCATCATCAACGGAGGGTGCGAACTTACGAATGTCACGATAGTCAATCCGACTTTCAGCGATAACTGTACGGTTTCAACTCTCACCTGGATGATGACAGGTGCAACCATAGGAAACAGTCCCGCATCAGGTATCAATTACGTTAGCGGTCAGACATTCAACGTGGGTATTACGACTGTAACGTATGTTGCGGCAGATCCTTCGGGAAACACCGACACCTGTTCTTTCACAGTCTGGATCAAGAACCTCAATGCGCCCCAGTTCTCTGCAACCTGTCCTGCGGATATCGCTGTACCTGCCGCTCCGGGACTTTGTCAATCCTACGTTACCGTTCCCGCCCCGGTCATCAGCAATCCCTGTAATGAGTTATATACAGTTACGAACGATTCACCTTATCAGTCCAGTTCTGTGGATGCCAGCGGAACCTATCCTGCAGGCACAACCTCTGTTACATGGACAATCACCGATGCTTCCGGTAATATTACAGTTTGTATCCAGCAGGTGACTGTGAACGATACTGAAGCTCCGGAACTTACATGCCCGCCCGACCAGGAGCAGCAGATCACAAACGGGGGGTGTGACCTGACGAATGTCACTATTATTGATCCTGTTTTCAGCGATAACTGCAGCGTGATTTCTTTGACCTGGGCAATGACAGGCGCCACCAGCGGAAACAGTCCGGCCTCCGGGATCAATTATGTTACAGGCCAGACCTTTAATGTGGGGATAACAACCGTGACCTATACAGCAGCTGACGGGGCCGGTAACACTGCAATCTGCTCATTCACCGTATGGATTAAAAACCTGATCGCACCCCAATTCTCGGCCGAATGTCCCCCGAACGTGACTATACCCGCAGAAGCAGGTACCTGCCATGCATATGTTACAGTTCCGCCTCCCGTGATCACCAATCCCTGCAATGAGTCCTTTACGGTCGTCAACAATTCCCCTTATCAGACCAGCCTGACAGATGCGAGCGGAACCTATTCTGTCGGAAGTACTACCGTAACCTGGGTGGTTACAGATGCGTCGGGGAATATCACACTCTGTGATCAGGTGATAGCAGTAAGCGATACACAGGCGCCATTGCTGACTTGCCCTCCCGACCAGGAACAATTGATAACCAACGGAGGTTGTTCCTTATCGAATGTTAGCATAACTGATCCGGTTTTTAGTGACAACTGCGGGGTGACGGTTCTTACCTGGGAGATGACCGGCGCAACTACCGGAAATAGTCCGGCTTCAGGTATAAATTATGTCACCGGCCAGACATTTAATGTCGGTATAACGACGGTTACTTATACTGCCGCTGATTCTTCAGGAAATACCGATACATGTTCGTTCACTGTATGGATCAAAAACCTGAATGCACCGCAGTTTGCAGTCACCTGTCCGGCAGATGTATCCGTACCGGCCGATCCCGGGCAGTGCAGTGCTTATGTAACGGTCCCGCCACCCCAGATATACAACCCCTGTAACGAATTGTACTCGGTTGTAAACAATTCCCCTTATCAGGCCAGCCTGACGGATGCAAGCGGAACCTATCCGATCGGAACAACACTGGTAACCTGGACAGTCACCGATGCTTCAGGGAATATAACTACCTGTATCCAATCCGTTGCCGTATCGGATCTTCCTCCCATGCTGCTTTGTCCTCCGGACCTAGTAGCAGATGCTGACTTTGAAAAGAACTATGCATCCAATGTAAGTATCGGTGTGCCGGTATATTCCGATAACTGTCCGGGAATTACCCTTACCTGGATCAGTTCCGCTCCGACACCGGGATCATCTCCTCCCACAGGAATTAATATCGACACGGTATCCATTTTTTACGTCGGTATAACAACGATCACCTATACGCTTACGGATACCAGCGGCTTGATGGTAAGTTGTTCTTTTACAGTCACTGTACTGGCTGAACCTGTAATTGAATGCCCTGATGATACCACGGTTTATGCCGATCCCGGTCTTTGCAGTGCATCCCTGGATCCGGGAGAACCCCGTCTTATTTCGGGAGTCGAGCCTATCGTCTGGGCCTGGACCATGACAGGCGCCACAACCGGCAGCGGAACGGGGAGGCCGATATTACCGGATCCATACACCTTCAATGTTGGCATCACGAACATTACCTGGACCGCAACCAATATTTCCGGTGCAGATACCTGTTCACAGGTCCTGACGGTGATAGACAACCAGGCTCCGACCTTTGCTTCTCCGGGACCTTTTAATTTGTGTGTTCTCAATATCGACACCGCTATCTATTGGGATCCGACCATGGATATCATGCCCGACAGGCCTGATTACTACCTCTTCGAAGCCGGGAGCACTATATTTGATCTTGACCCCGGCACATTCTCCGACAACTGCGGGATTTCGTGTATCACTGAAATACGCTGGCGGATCGATTTTGCTGACGGAACCTCACTTCCGCTACCACCTCAACTTTACCTTACCGGTCAACCTTCAACATACGGGAGTGATATTTTCATCCCCGGGGCCGAAAGCGGCAGTGTTGTGCACACGATTACCTACCAGATCGTTGACTGCAACGGAAATGCATCTCTTCCACACACGGTAAACATTATCATTCAACCTCGCCCGACCATGATCAAGATGAACTGACAGGGCAGGGTATTTCATTCTGTTTCTCGACTGCCAACCAGTAACAGGCTAATATAAGTGTCTGAAATTCAGATAAAATTGATGTCTAATAAAGTCAACTGCCTATGGATAATTCAAAAATGATTTCCAGATCAAACCGATGTTTCACTTAATACAATGCCTATGAAGAAATCAGTGTAAGCCGCCATCCGTGAAGCGGATAGCAATTTCGAACAAAGCTGTTTATCAATTCAGAATGCGCTTACAAAAAATGTCATTAAACATCTAAAAATCAAAGCAATGAAAAAGCAATTTTTATTTCTTCTGGTACTGGCATTTTTTGCCGGTATTACAGCTTACGGACAGGCTGTTCCGGGGTCAGCTCCCCGCGGCACTAACTGTACAGACGATGCTTTGCATCCAATCGCCGGTAAACCTTACACCTACCAGGCCAGTGCCAATCCCACAGGCGGGAACTTCCTTTTCTGGGCTACCAAAGACCAGAACTTCATTACTACAGTGGCTGGAACAACGACCAATAACCTGGCAACGATGCTTACCACTCCTGTGGATCTGCTTGCAACAAGTGGAAACTACGGAGCTTCCAGCGTCACCGACAATGTATCCATCACATGGTCGGACCTGGTGTTGAGCCAGACTACAGCTTTATCACCAACCTTCGTTGCTGCACATTATGCTGCACCGGTAACAGGTTGTGCCGATAACTTCAGGGTCTGGTCTATCCTCCCGATCAAGGCTTTCACGGTGGATATCCGTAATATCGAGAATGTATCCACCAATATCCTTGGTTACGACGCTACTGAAGACCAGTGTGTGGATGTTGTGAGAGGGGCTACATACAGCGGCGGAGCCATGGTGTATGATTTCGGTACTCAGGTTCTGTACTACGAAGTGGTTGCTGCCAACTTCACCAACTCCTGGACCCCGACCTTTACCCTGACCGGATTGCATGCAGTTCAGACCGGATTGATAGAATGGACCTACGACGCTCCGGCAACCTGGGGCGCAGGTACAGTCTGGAATGCTGCCAACACGGTTGTTAATACCAATGAAACCAACACCAGCAACGGGGTTTCGATCTATGTGAGGGTAACCATCACCAACAACAATTATGAGGGCACTGCTGCAAGACCGATAACCCTTGCCGTGGATGGTGTGAATTCGGTAAACGAATGGGATATTGAAAACAATACACTACTCAATCCAGGGCCTTTATGTAATCCTGGTGCTCTGAACGATATGATGGATGTCGCAGTCCAGTCGCTGCAGCCGCGTCCGACGTTGACTCCGGTTACACCTGTACCTTTTGTTCCGGGTAATGAACAGAACTAACGGTTCTGCTGATGAGACTGCGTATGCATGAATGCTTCCTGCATGAAGTGTCAATGACGCATGTATCTTCAGTAACAACGGCTTATGTCTGTTCTTACCGGAAGAAATGAATTTGCTTTTTCGTACCCGAGTTCCTTCCGTTCGCTTTGAAACAGCGAACGGAAGGAATGAAAGGTATGGAGGCAGAATCACTTCCGGAAGCGTACGATCCACAGTACCAAAAGTCAACTGCGATGCGATCGTCCTGTTATGTCTGCAATTCAATTTCCATGGGAATCCGGATACAATCCGGCACCATGCCATGACTGCCAGTTGGTATGATACCCAATTATTTAATCATGGACAAACCGATTATCCGACCCGGGCCTGAGCGGTCAGGAAGGGACGCAGTGATTCCATGCTCACGCGATGGAACACTTGGGAAGTCCTGCACCTGTACCTCACGGAAGCCCCGGGACGAAACCACAGGCAAGTGCCGTGACGGGACCTTAAGAATGCCGCGTGACGAAACAATAGTAAAAATCCGCGACGGAACCCGAAGGATGCCGCGTGATGCGACAATATCAGGCCCCCGGAACGGAACTGTTAAACTGCCACGCGATGCAGGCTTTAAGCCGCCGGGTTGCATCTATCCTGGTCCTGTCGGGCTGGTTTTGACGCTTCCCTGCGAAAAATGGATCCGTGGCAGAACACGACACCGATGGCGAAAACGCCCCGATGGAAACCGGCCATTCAAACCGGTAATGGGAGAGGTATGCTCTGGGGATAATGAAAATACAAGTAATAAATATCAACAAATGAGGATGTTGTAATAAAAAAGTGGCTGATGACGGCTAAATAATTTGATCCGGCATCTGATAACCAAGATATCCATGAAACGGTCAAACCATATACTTCTGAATCTGCTGCTGGTAGCAATACCGGTACTGATGGCTCTGGCTGACGCCAGTGCTCAGACAGAGGTATATGCAGGCCAGACAACTGATCTTGGTGTGGTAGAAATTCCAGGCGATACCTACACCTGGGAATTATACAATGATATTACGGGTACCAACTTTGCCGTTGACCCCGGCAATTGCCCTGCAACTGACGCATTCTTTGTCGGAGGAATCAATACGGGTCCGACAGTTCAGGTCACCTGGCTGACACCCGGGAACTACTTCTTCAAGGTAACTGCCATCCGCAACGGATGTAGCGACAACCTAAGAGTAGGAATGGTGACAGTGCTTGAAGCCTTACCTGTAGCAACTATACAGATACCGCCTCCGATATGCCAGGGAGATACTGCGGCCCTTACCATCGATCTGACCGGCACGGCTCCATGGAGCCTCGACATCAGCGATGGCACCGATACGGTGACTTATACGAACATTTCCGCCACGCCTTTCATTCTGTATGTCGCACCAGCCTTTAGCACCAGCTATACGGTTACGCGAGTGAGTGATGTTTATGGCGTCAATACAGTGCCTTCGAACACGGTGACACTGATCGTGAAACCGCGTCCTGTTACAACACCTATCATTCAATATGGACCTTAACGCATTCGTAAAATGATCCGGAAGCTCAGATACATATTGTCGACTATGCTGCTGCTGACCACTTTCCAGGTGGCCGCACAGTACAGTATTGACAAAGTATGCGTTGGCGCTGAAAGATATTACCGCGTTACCGGTGAGGTAAACTCGACCTACACCTGGACCATAGTAGATGCTGCCGGATTAACTTATCCCCAGGCAAGCGACCGCGATACGATAGCGATCCTATGGAACATGGCACCGGGGGTATATACCTTAACGGTGGTCCAACACGGCGCGAATGGCTGTGATGCTGATATTCAGCTTGGTACAGTGGAAGTATTTGATCCGCCTGTTGCCTTTGCAGGGAACGATACAACCCTGTGCGCGGGAGGAGTCCTCATACTCACCGATGCAACAGCAGCAAATTACGCAAGCCTGCTTTGGACTACAACGGGTGACGGATCATTCAATTACGATACACTTCTGAATGCGACCTATACTCCGGGCGCAAATGATATCCTTGCCGGAAATGTGATGCTTACCCTTACAGCCACAGGACAGGGCAATGGAAATACATGTCAGCCGGCTGTATCCGCTATCAATGTCACTATAAGCACACTTGCAGCTTCGGCTGCCAGCACTCCTGTAACCTGCTCAGGCGCAGCCGACGGCTCCGTTACACTGACAGTATATGGTGGTACAGAACCTTACACTTTCAACCTGAATGGAATATTGAATCCGACCGGTATTTTCACCGGACTTCCGGCAGGATTATACACTTACCTTATTACAGATGCAACCGGTTGTATGACGACCGGGGAGATCACCGTAGAAAGTGCCGCTTTGTTGGAAGCAGCCATTATTACGGTGAATGTCAATTGTTTTGGAGCTGCTAACGGAAGTATCACTATAACACAGGCTGCCGGAGGGTCAGCTAGCTATGAATATAGCATTGATAATGTGAACTGGCAGACTGATTCGGTATTTGCGGGATTAAGTCCGGGAGCTTACCAGGTGTTTATCCGGGATGCAAATGTCCCTGCTTGTGTGGTACTTCTTGGAAGCGTTGAGATAACCGAACCTCTGGTCTTGTCAGCAACAACAATTCATACCAATGTCACCCTGCCGGGGGCCAACGATGGCAGCATAACTGTCACCAATCCATCCGGCGGTTCAGGGCTTTATGAATTCAGCATCGATGGTGCCAACTGGCAGACGTCGGGAATTTTTGCCAATCTCGCGCCGGGAACCTATACGGTTTTGATCCGTGATGCATCGGCACCGGATTGCATAATCACGATTGGTATCGAGATCATACTGGATGGATTATCAGTAACAATGGTTGTGGTTCCTGTGAGCTGTTATGGTTACCACGACGGGACGGCAACAGCTGTGGCTACCGGCGGTACGGAGCCCTATTCTTACCTGTGGAACGATCCTGCGGCCCAGACGACCCCGACAGCGTTCAACCTGTCAGCAGGCATTTATTCGGTGACAGTGACGGATTCGGTAGGAACGACAGTAATAGTAACAGATACTATTACGCAACCTGAAGAAGTCATTCCGGTGTTTGCGCCCATCGCAGCGCTGTGTCAGAACACCATACCGCCCGCATTGCCCGATACCTCTTTGAATGGCATCAGCGGAAGCTGGTTGCCGGAAAATATTAACACCGCTGTCGCCGGGATATTTGACTTTGTTTTCACCCCCGACACCACAGAATGTGCTTCTCTGACCACAATACAGGTAGAGATCATTCCCGAATTAGTGCCTGTATTCGATTCAATTGCCCCGATCTGCCAGAACACCAGTGCACCGGTACTTCCGGTTGTTTCGTTGAACGGTATTCCGGGAACCTGGAATCCTCCGGCCATCAATACTTCTGTTGCCGGTATGGCATCATACACATTTACGGCTGATTCGGGAATTTGTTCATCCCAGGTGACCATTGAAGTTGAGATAATGCCGGAACTGCTTCCTGCCTTTGCTCCGGTCAGCACGCTTTGCCTGAACAGCGTCGCATCTGTGCTTCCCGATACTTCGCTTAACGGCGTGAGCGGGACATGGAATCCTCCGGTTGTCAGTACTTCCGCAGCCGGTATCTTCAATTTCAAATTCTCTCCTGATGAAGGGGAATGTGCGGTTTCAACCATCATTCAGATCGAAGTGACTGATACGATCCATCCGCTCTTCGATCCTATAGGTCCTCTTTGCCTGAACAGCATCCCGCCACAGTTGCCCGGAGTATCGCTGAACAATATCACAGGAAGCTGGACTCCCGATACCATCAGCACGGCAGTTATAGGCATAAGCCTGTATACTTTCACGCCGGATTCAAATCAGTGCTCTGCAAATACAACTATGGCCATTGAAGTTACAGGAGAGATCACCCCGGTATTTAATCCGATCGGACCACTCTGTGTGAACAGCGAGCCTCCTGCCTTGCCCTCGACCTCTCTGAACGGGATTACAGGCAGCTGGATTCCTCCGGTCATTATTACCAGTTCGCCGGGAACTTACATTTATACATTTACCCCCGATACGGGACAATGTGCGGTGCCGGTCACGATGGCTGTCCAGGTAAGGTATCCGGCTCTGCCGTTATTCACACCGATCGGACCGCTTTGCCAGTTCAGCGTGCCGCCTGCTTTGCCCTATACGTCGAACAATGGTATCAGCGGAAATTGGGAACCGCCGTTAATCAATACCAGTGTAAGCGGAACTACACTATATGTGTTTACGCCTGATCCGGGCCTTTGCGCCACATCAACAAGCATGAATATCGAAGTGTATGACCGTATTGTTCCTTCGTTAGGCGGAATCGGTCCCTTGTGCGAAGGCAGTGTGCCTCCGGCGCTGCCGGATTCTTCGCTGAACGGAATACCCGGAACTTGGAATCCTGCCACCATCAATACCTCCGTGCCGGGTATCACGATCTGTACTTTCAACCCGGCAGCAGGCCAGTGTGCAGATACAGTTCAAATGGAGATCGAAATCCAGGAAAGGGCCACACCGTTATTCACCCAGGCAGGACCGTTCTGTCTGAATAGTGTTCCTTCTGCTTTGCCGGATACATCACTGAATGGTATACCGGGAACCTGGGATCCTGAATTGATCAATACATCCGTAACAGGAACCACAATCTATACTTTCACTCCGGATACGGAACAATGTGCTGAACAAACAACCATGAGCATTGAAGTGGTTCCCGAAATCATGCCGTTGTTCGATTCAATCGGCTCACTCTGTCTGAACAGCATTCCGCCTGAATTGCCGGATAGCTCTCTCAACGGTATCGCCGGCGATTGGGATCCTCCGGTCATCTCCACGCTTAATCCCGGAACCGGCGTGTATACATTCACTCCACTGCCGGGCCAGTGTGCTGCCGTTGTGATACTTAGTATAGAAATATCAGAAGAGCAGATACCAGAATTCAATCCTGTCGGACCGCTATGTCTGAATGCAGTTCCTCCGGAACTGCCGGATACTTCAGTAGATGGGATCACAGGTACCTGGAATCCTCCGACAATATTCACCTCAGATACAGGAACATACAATTATCAATTTACACCGGATGCCGGACAGTGCGCCGCAGCCTTATCCATCGGCATCAGGATCACGGAAGGCATTGTGCCGCAATTTGCCCCGATCTCACCCGTATGCCGGAACAGCATTGCTCCACCTTTGCCCGGTGTTTCACTGGAAGGAATTACCGGAACCTGGATACCCGATAGCATCTCAACCGTCGTTCCGGGAATCACCCGGTATACATTTACCCCGGATTCAGGCCAGTGTGCCGTTGCTGCTGTCCTGACCGTTGAGGTGGGCGGTCCGGAGATCACAGATGTACAGGTCTTTACATCGACCAATGGATTGCCTAACGGACGTGCATGGATAGTAGCTTCCGGTGATACTACTTTACTTACATATTCGCTGAATGATACTGCATGGCAGTCTTCGTCAATCTTCACTCACCTGACAGCCGGCACTTACACGGCCTGGATCATGGATGCCAATGGCTGTAAGGACAACAGGCAGTTTGTCATCATGAACACGGTGGTAGGAGAGGTAGGCGTATTTGCCGGCGATGTGTTGAGCTGCATCAGCATACCATTTGAAATCCCCGTCATAGCCTATGATTTCACCAATATCGCTGCATTTACCATTCAACTTGCCTTCGATTCATCAGTCATTCAATTTAATGGCCTCTCTCAGGTGAATGAGCAGCTTCAGGAAGGTGTACTGAACAGCACGCTTGTTTCACCGGGTATTCTCCAGATCAGTTATGAGGATCCGGACTCCATGACCCTCTTCAGTGAGGATATGCTCTTCACTGTAGAATTCTATGGAATGGTATCAGGTAATACTGCTCTCGACTGGAACTGGCTGCAATGTGTGATCTATTCCGCTTCAGGATATGAAATTCCGGCCATTTACACGAAAGGAACTGTAGAGATCCGTCCGGCGCCGCCCATTTATGTAGACCGCGACGGCAGCTATTGTGAAGGAACAGATCTGACCCTCAATGCCGGATCAATCACCGGCCAAAATCTCCAGTATAACTGGACAGGTCCAAACGGAACAAGCCATCATGGCAGCCCATGGGAACTGGTATCACTCGACAGCACCGACGCAGGTGAATATGTGGTGACCGCTTACGACAGCACTGCCTGCTTCAGTACAGAAACATTGCATATTTCGGTCAATCCCGGTCCGTTGGTTTATCTTGCTGAATATGACACGCTGTGCGTGGACGACCCGATTGTTCTCAGCCCCGGATCAGGTTTCAGCAGCTATCTCTGGCAGGATGAAAGCAGCGATATCCAGCTTGTTGCCACCACGGAGGGCCTGTACTGGGTGATGGTGACCGACGACAACGGTTGCTTCGGAGGCGATTCGGTTTACCTCCAGCCATGTGAACTGCTGTTATGGATGCCAAATGCCTTTACTCCTAACGGCGACGGATTGAATGATGTATTCGAGGCCAAGACCAATCTTTCGGATGTTGGATTCACGTTCCACATGTCCATTTACAATAAATGGGGCGAAGAAATTTTCACTTCCAACGATATCAGGAAGGGATGGGACGGCACCTTCAAGGGTCAGCTGTGTCAGGAGGATCTGTACACCTGGACCATTCGTTTCTCGGCCCCGCCGAAATATTCATTTGTGCAAAAATCACCGCAACGCGGATTTGTAATGCTTTTAAGATAGAACAGCCATGAAAACAAGCAGAATCTTCCTGATATTCTTTGCGCTCATTGCATGGAGTTCAGTTAGTGTGGCTCAGGATGTTGTATATTCCCAGTTCTACGCGAACCCGGTTTATCTCAATCCCGCACTGGCAGGAGGGAAGCTGTGCAACAGGCTTACCCTGAATTACAGGAACCAGTGGCCGACAGTCAGGAAAGGGTACACAACTTACTGCGCGACCTGGGATCAGTATTTCGAAGGATTATCGGGCTCGGTGGCAGTGATGGCAAATGCAAATGTGGGAGGCGGCGGGGTTTACAATACATTTCAGGGTAGCGGCATCTATTCTTACCGTTTGCAGGCATCAAAATATTTGGTGTTCAATGCCGCTATTCAGGCAGGATACCTTCAGTACCGGCTGGATTGGAATAAACTGGTATTTGGCGACCAGATCGACGTGAATACCGGCAACCTGGAACCGACCAGAGAGTATATCCCTCCCAAACTGAACATAGGCACAGTCGATTTTAGTGCAGGGCTCTTAGGCGGATATAAGGAAAGCCATTACTTCGGGATTGCAGTGAACCACCTTACCCGTCCCGATATTGCTTTCTACGATGGAAATGAAAACCGGCTTAAAATGAGATGGACCATCCACTGGGGAATTCTGATCGATTTTTACCAGGGAATGGAAGGAGAGGATATTAAGAACTTTTCAATATCCCCGAACATAGTGTATGAGCAACAGGGTAAATTCAGGCAGCTCAACCTTGGCATGTATGTAAACAAGTATCCGTTTGTATACGGCGGATGGTTCAGGCATGCCTTCGGCAATCCGGATGCTGTCATTGTCCTGCTGGGCTTTCAGCAGAAGAGCTACAAGATCGGCTACAGTTTCGACTATACTATTTCGGGCCTTTCTATCACAACCGGGGGAGCACATGAGATTTCAATGGTTTGGCTGTTCCATGAGTACCTCGACCGCGACCGTTTCCATGAAATGAGGAGCCCGGGCTTTTAAACGGGTCTTAGGAAAAGAAATCGTAATTTTATACGTTGAATTGTATAGGCAGAAATCCGCTTTGAGCAGTTGATCAGACATAGTGATGATGAGACAATCAGTAGGCTTTTTATGGAAAGTGGTACCCTGGCGTTCATTCCTGGCCTTGCTGTTGTTTTTCGCATTCTCTTATAGTTCTTATTCTCAGGATCCTGACTCCGGGCGTTTTACCGGTCACGACAGTCTGTACAGAAGGATCGAAACATTTTCATCGAAGAGGAAGCTTACTTCCGTCCTCTATCCGATCGTTTTCAAGGCTCCCGGAGACAATTCCACGCTGAATTGCGACAGCATCTATCGGGAGCACACTGTTCCGTATACCTCATTCGAAAATAAGATCATCAGGCGGATCACCGTGGTATCGCTGGATCCGTTCGGTTACAGGGTATCGGATACCTCAGCCCGTGCAAACACGCTCCTTGCCCGGACCGGAAATCAACTGCACCGAAGATCTCTGCCTCTGACTATAAAAAGTTTTCTGCTTTTCAGGAAGAATGACAATTTTGACTCATTATTGATTCGGGAATCCGAACGACTTATCAGGAAACAGCAGTTTGTGAGGGAAGTGGAAATAATTCCTGTGCTGGTGGCTGCTGATTCTGTCGATCTTACTGTCCGGGTGCAGGATGTATGGAGCCTGGTGCCTGACGGCTCGTTGACGGGCAGTCAATTGACCTGGAACCTGAGAGAGCAGAACTTTTTTGGCACAGGCCAACGATTCAGCTACGGACAGGTGATATCAATTCCGGATGGCAACAGGGCAGTTACAGCAGGTTATGAAATTTCGAACATCAATAACACCTTTATCAGTGCCAATCTGGATTATACCCATGAGCCGGATGGCAGTTTTCTGAGAAGTGTCCGTATCGACCGGCCTTTCTATTCGCCATATACACGCTGGGCCGGAGGAGTCCTGATAAGCCGCCGGCTAACGATCGATTCGATCAGCATCCCGGAACAGCCGGCCGTTTTACAGAAATACCGGTTTACAACCAACGATTACTGGATGGGGAATTCATGGCAGTTGTTCAGGGGCCGGGCTGAATTTGAACGAATCACGAATCTGATCCTCACCGGACGCTGGCAAAGGATCAGCTACCAGGAAAAGCCTGCTGAATCGCTCGATACCCTTGGCCGGTATTCGGATGAATCGTTTTACATGCTTGGGCTGGCAATTAATTCACGCAGGTATATCGAGGACCGTTTCCTTTTCCGTTATGGGGTGACGGAAGATGTTCCGCTCGGGAGGCACTTTGGTATCTACGGCGGCTATAAATACCGTGGCCGAAGCCCGGATTGGTACATCGGAGGAAAACTGATGTGGGGCGATTATTTTTCCTGGGGATACCTCATGTCAAAACTCGAATATGGAACTTTTTTCAACAAGAAAGGCACCGGCGAAGGAGCCTTCGTGGCCGGCATTACCTGTCTTACAAACCTGATCGAACTAGGCAACTGGCACTTCCGGCAGTTTGTGAAATCTGATCTGGTATGGGGCATCAACAGGTTGCCGGGCGAAACGATCACTTTTAACGATTATATGGATTCAGGCGGGTTCGATGAGAAGTTCACCGACGCTACAGGTAAGTTCCGGTTACTATTCCAGTCGCAGGCATATGCCCCCTGGAACCTGTTGGGCTTCCGATTCGGCCCGTACATGGTTTGCGGACTGGGAATGGCCGGAAATGAAGCAAATGGATTTTCGTCAAGTCGCATGTATTCGTTTGTCGGACTGGGTGTGCTGATCCGGAATGATTTTCTGAATGCCAGCTACTTCCAGCTTTCGCTTTCATTCTATCCCAATATTCCCGGAACCGGCGATCATATCTTTAAAACCAACACCCTCAGGAATACCGAGTTCAGCCTGCAGGAGTTCGAAGCCGGAAAACCGGATGTTGTCGGTTACAGATAAGTGAACCTTTTTACAGTAGAGATGCTATGATCCTTCTAATTGAATCCAGACCAATGTCTTCCATCGGGATTTGATCCGGGAAGGCAAAAATATAACCACTTACGTCGTCGGCTGGTTTTATTGCTTCCAGATCAGCACCTTCGCATGCAAATACCAGGTCAAGCGTTTGATAGAGGAAGCCGCCATACAGATACCGGTTGGGGAATGACCCGATAAACCGGCCGGGTGTAACATCGATCGACAACTCTTCCCTGATCTCCCTTTTCAATGCCTCTTCAGCCGTTTCGCCCGGATCGGCGAATCCACCAGGAAGGTCCAGTTTGCCTTTACCGGGCTCATTTGCGCGGTATGTCATCAGAAGCCGGCCCTGCGAATCATAAATGAGTGCAGCTACCGCGGCCGCCATGTTGAAGTAATACTGAAATCCGCAATGCCCGCAACGATGCGACCGCACGGTGTCGGGCAGGAAATCATGGCTGCCGCATCGCGGACAATACCTGAACACTTCGCCTGGACTGTTTGGATCAGACATAGACGGAAACTAATTATAGCAATGCTTCGTAAAGGATCTCGATGGGGTGATAGGCTCTCTTTCCCGTGCCATCCTTGATCTGGTGCCGGCAACTGGTTCCGGGAGCTGCAATGAGCGTTTCACTTCCGGCTTTCCGGACCTCGGGAAACAGAACCAGTTCCCCGACTTTCTGCGAAAACTCATAATGCTCCTTTTCATATCCAAATGAACCAGCCATGCCGCAACATCCCGATTTGATCTCTTCCACCTTGTAATTCACAGGGAGGGAAAGCATCTCACGGGTCGGACCTATGGATGAAAGAGCCTTCTGATGACAATGGCCGTGCAACTTGACCGATACCCTTTTATCAGTGAATTGTCCGCTCTGAACACGTCCTTTCGCTGCCTCCCGCATAATGAACTCGTCAAACATCAGGCAATTCCCGGCAAGTTGCAGTGCAGAACTCTTCAAACTTTCACCCACCAGATCGGGATATTCATCATGAAAGGAAAGGATGGCCGAAGGTTCAATTCCGATCAGGGGCGTTTCTTCAGTCACTTTATCGCGCAAAAGCAATACATTGCTGATGGCAAGCTTCTTGGCCTGTCCGATCAGTCCCTTGGAGAGATAAGTCCTGCCACTTTCTTCGTGCCGGGGCACTTCAACCTTGTAACCAAGCTTGTTCAGCAGCTTCACGGCTTTGATCCCGATCTCCACATCATTGTAATCGGAGAACTCATCGGCAAACAGGTAAACCTTGCCATTGGCAAAGGAAGAGTTTTTATTGCCTTTAGTACGGATCCAGCTGCGGAGCGTGTTTTTCCCGATTGTCGGGATACTTCTTTTGGGTGCAAATCCCAGTGACTTTTTAAGAATGCCTGAAGTCACAGGGTTGGTAACGAACCAGTTGAAGATAGATGGGACCAGCATTCCCAGTTTATTGAAACGGGTGATGTTGGCGATCATCCAGGTGCGGAGCGGAACACGATGGCTTTTGTACCAGTTGAAGAGAAATTCGGCCTTGTAGCGGGCCATGTCGACATTCGACGGACATTCGCTCTTGCATCCTTTGCACGACAGACAGAGATCCATAACCTCATAGATCTCAGGGTGGTTGAAACGGTTTTTCCGGGTTGAGTGGGTAAGGAATTCCCGTAATATATTGGCCCTGGCCCGGGTGGAGTTCTTCTCATCGAAGGAAGCCATATAACTAGGGCACATTGTGCCGCCCATCAGGGAGGATTTCCGGCAATCAGCCGAGCCGTTACATTGTTCGGCAGCTCTTATCAGTCCCTTTGTTCCGGAGAAATCGAAGATCGTTTCCGGCTCCGATGCAGTCATCCCCGGTTCATATCGGAGGCTGGTGTTCATCGGCGGAGTCCTGGTGATCTTGCCCGGATTGAAAATACCTTCCGGATCCCAGCATTGCTTGATCTCTTCGAGCAGTTGGTAGTTATGTTCCCCGATCATCAGAGGAATGAACTCACCCCGTAAGCGACCGTCACCATGTTCCCCGCTCAGGGAGCCCTTGTATTTTTTAACCAGCCTGGCAGTTTCGAGGGCTACTGTGTGAAACAGTTCAACATCCTTCGGGTCTTTCAGGTTTAGCACAGGTCGAAGGTGAAGTTCACCGGTAGCGATATGGGCATGGTACACGCAACCGAGCCCGTATCCTTTGAGCATTTCCTTGAATTCGGCCATGTATTGCGGTAGAACTTCCGGATTCACCGCCGTGTCTTCAACAACAGCTACCGGCTTGGCATCTCCAGGCACGTTCGATAGCAGTCCAAGTCCGGCTTTCCGCAGAGCCCATACTTTCGGAATATCGTTGCCGGTGACCAGCGGGAAATGATAGCCAAAACCCGCAGCCCTGAGTTCCGATTCGATCTTTCCGGCTTTTTCAGAAAGGGCTTGTTCATTTTGTTCTGCCAGTTCAATGATCAGGATGGCAGCAGGATCACCCTGAAGGAAAAAACGATTCTTGCGCTGGGTGATGTTCGACTTGGTCTGTTGCAGGATGATGTCATCCATCAGTTCAACTGCAACCGGCTTATGCTTTAATGCCACCAGGTTGCCATGGAATGCATCTTCCAGCGATTTGCAATGGACACAAATCAGCGCTTTATGCCGGGGCGGGAGAGGTACCAGGTTGAGCTTGATCTCCGTAACCAGGCACAGGGTGCCTTCTGAGCCGGCTATCAGTTTGCAGAAATTGAAAGGCTCAGCTTTATCCTGAAAAGGTTCTGATTCAAGCAGAAGATCCAATGCATAACCGGTGTTTCGCCTGCGAATGGAGCGGTCAGGGAAGTTATCCCTGATCTGCCGCTGATTTTCCGGATTCGCCAATATATCCCGGATGTTCCTGTATAGAGCACCTTCCAGGTCGTTCTGCAAACATTTCAGTTGAAAATCACCCGATGTAAGAGGTGTGAACAGAACTTCCTGCCCGTTGCTCAGCAAGGCCCTGACCTCAAGGGTGTGATCGCGTGTGCTGCCGTAAACCAGCGAATGAGAACCGCAGGAATTGTTACCTACCATGCCTCCGATCATGCACCGGTTCGATGTGGAAGTTTCCGGCCCGAAGAACAAGCCTGTTGGTTCGAGTTGCTTGTTTAACTCATCCAGGATAACCCCCGGCTGAACCCTGACCCAGCGCTCCTGTTCATTGATCTCAAGAACCGAAGTGAAGTACTTTGAAATGTCAACGATAATACCGTTCCCTACTACCTGTCCGGCCAGCGAAGTACCGGCAGCTCTGGGTATCAGCGGTATCTGCATGTGCCTCGCGAAACCGATCAGTTCCTTCAGATCATCAATATCTCTGGGCCTGGTGACAGCTACCGGTACTTCCCGGTATGCCGAAGCGTCGGTTGCATACATGAGGCGGTCCGGATCACCGGTAAGAATATCCCCTTTAAACCTGGCCCTGAGTTCGGAAAGCTTGTTATGCGGAATGATTTTCGGAAAATTCATCGTGGTTGTCTAGTCTTCAAGCAGTTGCTTCAGCGGTTTGAAATAATAGCGGTCCCAGCCTTCCAGGATGTTTTCAAATGCATCGTCTGGTATTCCGGTGTGAAGCATCTCCACACGCGTATCTTTACCTTCCGGCTGAATAGTAATCGTAACGATCGATTTCTCTGATTCGCCTTCGAAATACCATTGCTGTTTGATCATCTTATCCTGTTCAAACTCCAGGTTCAGTCCTGTGATCTCTCCATCCCAGAGTGAAAATTCGGTTCCCGGAACTGCTTCCATAATGGCCGGTGAACCTGACCACATTTCGATAGTGAGCGGATTGGTGAGCGCCGTGAAAATATGTTCAGGCGTTGCTTTGATGTGATACGTTTTCCTGATGTTCTTCATGTGTCAAAAAGTTATATTGATGCCCGGCTGAAGCTTGAACAGGGGCATTTTCATATACTGGTAAACGCGCTGGTTGGCTTTAATAAACGGGAACCGGGATTCGGCATAGGTAAATTCCGTTTCCAGCAAAAGGGTGACATTTTCAAAGAGTCTGTAATTCAGGGCTGCCCCGGTCAGGAAGGTGAATCTTGAACTCCGGGCAGAGGTTTTTCGCCAGTACATAGGCCCTTCCAGGTAAAAGGTCGCTCCGTAGAACTGGTCAGGCGACATTGCCCAAAACAATCCTCCCAATGCTTTGAATGATGCACTGAAACGTTTGTAAACAGGTAAACGGTAATAGGCGCCGGCCATATACGTTCGCACGGTGTAAGGCCCTGATTTCAGGTCGTAATCCTCGCCGAAAGCATCATGAATATCCAGATCTTCTGCATAATAACCGGAGGCTATGGGATAATAGCTGGCAGAAAAATTGGCGCCTGCGCCAAAACCTTTATAAAAATACCAGACAGCCTCCGATGTAAAGGTCGTTCCCAGCAAGGCGTAAGCCCCGTACTTGTATTCATGGGATGCGAATTGCCCCATGGGAAGGGAAAATCCATACCTGAAACCGGCCAGAAACCTGTTTTCCTGTGCCATGGAGATACCCGGCCAAAACATGACCAGCACAAAAATGTATACTACCAGGGATTTCTTCATAACATTGGTTGAAAGCCGGCGACTATCCGTCCGGCAACAAAACGATGGATCGTATGGATTATTTCTGGTAGAAGTCGGTGCTCTCGAAGATTTTATCCGCCGATTTGGCGATAAATCCGGAATAGAGTTTCCCGTCAGCATCCGGATAGCGGCGGGCGAACTCATAATAGCAGGAGGGAGTATTGTAGATACCCTCAGTGAAGCTGACCGGCAGTACGCCAGCCAGGGTGCTGGATTGTTCCAGCAACTCTGCGGGATTGCCTTTTACCCTTCCGCCTGATTCGTTGAGTTTGAATCCTTTGTCATTCAGGAACTGGTTCACCTTTTCGATGGTGTTCAGTTTTTTCAGGTGGTTGATGCTGACCGTAAAATGATTTGCGCGGAATCCGTAGACGTAGAGCCAGGCGGCATATTCCGATTCCTTCCGCAGCAATTCATATTCAGCATAGGAAGGGGTACCCCACACATTGCCTGCAAAAATCAATTCATTGCCAAACAGCAGGGACTCCGGAATGGCATTAATTTTCCGGTTGACAACCTGCTGCAGTCCGGCACTGAAATTCTCCGCCATCAGCTGGCTGATGAAAACCCTTGGAGCCTCGGGAGCATCAGGAAGCTCATAGTGTTTGGCCGTAAGATGCTTGTCCCCGAAGACGTAGAATCCTTTCTGGACGTATCCGGCCAACAGAAAAGGCCTGGCCAGGACATCGATATTGACGAAGGGATGATAGAAGGTCCTGAAAGCGATATGGTCATTTACAACCGTTTCCCCTTCAGCTTCAAAACAATCGAAAACCTTCCTGGCTTCCGGGTTTTGGACGATATAGTCTTTCCAGAGACGATCAAATATTGTATTGGGTTGCATGGTTTCGATACTTTTAGATAGTTTGAAGTACGAAAATACGCAAAAGCAGGCATACCGGAATACTTTTCCGGCGAAGCTGAAAAAATCAGCCCGGACAAATACCGATCAGGCGCGTTTCTTGAGAACGAGTACCCTCAAATCCGCCGTGCCGGCATTCCGCAGCCCTCGCTCGGCTCCTGCAGGCACCTCTGCAACATCAAACTTCTGAAGCTCGTTCGGTGTGCCGTCAACCACCAGTTGGCCTGTTCCTTCCAGTATACAGAATATGACCGGGATGGTATTTACATGGGATGCGATCTGCTCATTGGGGAGCATGTGCAGGTGGACAACATCGAGTGTATCTGAAGTGTACATCTTCCTTACATCCAGTTCCGAAGGCATTTTGATCGCATCCTTCAGGGTTGTGACAGGGATATTCATGGTTTATCGATTACCGGATTATTTTCTTTATCAATTATTAACTGCGGATCATGGTAAGCAGCATCTTGAAAGGACTTAGCGCATTAACGGCATGTGTGATCCCTGCCGGCATGATAATGCTCATCCCGGCTGTCAGTATGTTGGGATTGCCGCCGATAACGATCTCTGCCTCTCCGTCAAGCACCTGGACCAGTGCATCAAAAGGCGCGGTATGCTCGCTCAGTTTCTGCCCTTCATCAAAAGCGAACAGGGTGAGGTTGCCGGTTTCCTTCTGGATAACTTTTTTACTAACGATCCCGCTTTCGGAATACTCGACCTTTTCTTCAAACCGGAAGGCCTTACCGGGTTGGAACAATGTGGTTTCCATATAACTTTTTTTTGTGTGAATAATTATTGTTGGTGATGAGCTTAGTGCAATCAGTATTGTTGTTAAACAGTTTTTTCTGTCTTCATTCTTATGCCCATTCCTCCTCAAGAACTTCACCCTTCACGCTGATGATTACCCGCTTAAGGGGTATTTCCCGCCCGGCCTGCTGCATGGCAACCTGAGCCATCTGCATCAAGCCGCCACAGCAGGGAACTTCCATCATCACAACGGTCATGCTCTTGATGAGTGAGTTCTTTATCATTGCTGTCAGTTTTTCGACATACGATTCTTTATTGGAGTCGAGCTTCGGGCAGGCAATCGCCAGTGTTTTTCCTTTCAGATAGACCTGGTGGAAGTTACCCATGGCAAAAGCAACACAATCAGCTGCCAGCACTACGTCGGCATTTTTGAAATAGGAAGCCTGCGGATTGAGCAAATGAAGTTGTACCGGCCATTGGCGGAGTTCCGAAGGGGCAGGGGAGAGGGGCGTTTCATTTACGGAAGCATTCACCTGTTCCATATCGATCTTAAAGTCGATTGCCCTGGACCCGGAACAACCACAGGCTGAAGCCGGTTTGTTATCCCGGATGGCCTCTTGCAGGTTTGGGTAAATAGCCGATGATGCTATAACAGGTGTGGGTTCCTGTTCCGGACTCAGGTCAATATCATTTTCCTTGATATAAGCCACAGCCTGTTTCAGCAGGTCGAATTCCTTATGATCGCGCAGATGCTCCAGGTGCGCCAGGATGGTATTCCTTCCTTTTGGGACAATCGTTTCCATGACCCTGCGTTCATCATAGGCTTCAGCTTCGCGCTCCACCACCTCGATGGCCCCTTCAGGACAATGACCGATACAGGCTCCAAGGCCGTCACAGAAAAGGTCGCTTACCAGTCTGGCCTTACCATCGATGATCTGCAGGGCGCCTTCGTGGCAGTTGGGGATACAGAGGCCGCAGCCATTGCATTTCTCTTCGTCAATCTGAATGATCTTTCGTAGCATAGATATGTTTTTTTGTAGTCAAATCCGATATTCTGGTGGTATACAAGTATTCCCTGAACTCTTCTGAAAAGGTAAAAGCATGGTCCCCGAAAACACACTTCTCGAATGGGCACTTGTCGTCACTGATGCCACAAATGCTGCAATCAATGGATCCTTCTATCAATTCATAGATTTCCAGCAGCGATACTTCATCAGCCGGGCGATTCAGGATGAAACCTCCTGCAGGGCCCCGGTTCGATTGAAGGTAGTTGCCCTTCACAAGCATCTGCATCACCTTGGAGAGATGATTCAACGAAGCCCCCGTCAGACGTGCGAGCTGTTTGGCATTCAGCTTCTCAGGGCTTGATGCGATGATGGCCATGCTGTGTATCGCAATGGAGGCAGCTTCTGAAATATGTACAACCTTGCTCAAGTCTGTTTAGGAATTTAAGTATTACAATGCGCAAATATACATAAAAATTATTAGGGTACTACTTTCAGTAATTTATTTTTAAAAGATGATAGGGGAGTATCAGACTTAAAGAAAACCATACTAATGATGGATAGTATAAAATAAAGGATGAGAACTTGAGAATGTAAGAATTAGTTAATTTGATGATTAGCTGATTAGATGATTTGTCAATATACACTGATGAGCCATGTACTTCTGCGGAAACCTGTGGTTTTTTCTGCGGGATCAGCGAGAAACAATGAAATGGAAGACAAAAGCCTGCCTGCCAGCCTGGCTCAACTTATAACAATGCAGGTATAACACGGCGGACAGACGGGCCTGGCTCAATGGATGACAATGCAAATATTAACAGGCAGTCAGTCCGAAGACGTTGAGGGACAAATCAAGAGTAATTATTTGTCAGTGATTTCGGAGGCAATTATAACAGATCAGCCAGCGTATTCTTGCTCAGATGATCACGGAAAATAGTGGTCATTTGAATGACCACCGTACCCAGGATACACTTGCCGAATGGGCATACCGGACGTTCATGCGGGCAATCCACCACTTTTACCTGGCCTTCGATGGCCTCATAGATTTGCAGCAAGGTGATATCCTTAGGCTCAACATTCAGTTGAAATCCACCGGAAGGCCCCCGGTTCGATAACAGGAATCCTTCTTTTACAAGCCGTTGCATTACTTTGGCAACATGGTGACGGCTTGAACCCGTAACCTCTGCAATTTTCTGAACATTGATGGTTTCTCCTGCACGTGCAACCAACACCATCCCATGCATCCCGATTGATGCAGCTTCCGAATAGGAAACAATTTTAGCCATTTATCTAAATAGGTATTTGATTGCTCAAATTTCTGATTATTTTTCCAATGCTTTCTGTCCGGGATCAATTTCTAATGATTCTAAATAGCAGATGTCCCTTTTGCCTAACTTAGCGGCACCAATATTATAACCGTGGATAAGATGAATAATACTGCCAAACGGATGCTTCCGGTCCTTGCACTTCTGGTCTTTTTTCAGCCCTTTTACTCCTGTGATGTGCTGCAGGAAGTTCAGAAAGTTGCCACACTTTCCAAATGTGATTTCCGGCTCCAGTCGGTTGATCAATTGAAGCTTGCCGGAATCAATGTACAGAATGTAAATAAGCTGTCAGATCTCTCGCTGATCGATGCCGGTAAACTCACTGCTGCTCTGGCCTCAGGTTCGCTTCCTCTCAGCTTCACCCTGAATGTTGAGGCTAAGAACCCGAATGCTGCGCAGGCCGGACTGACTAAGCTGGATTGGATCCTTTACATCGATAATATAGAAATGACAAGGGGGATTGTGGAGAAGAGTTTTACAATACCCGGTAACAACGGCATTGCTGTAATACCTGTTACTATGAGTGTTGACCTGAAGCAGGTTTTGTCGGGTAAAAGCGCCGATGCCATTCTTAACTTCGGATTAAACCTGGCAGGTGCCGGCAGCAAACCGACTCGTTTCACGATGAAATTGCAGCCGACGATAAACGTGGCCTCCTATCCGCTGACCTATCTCGGGTATATCACCATCGGAACGGAATACAGCGGTTCTTAGTTTATCCCATTAATGAAAACCGGATATGGCTAAAGGAAAACTCTTCTCTTCTTCGCTGCTCAGAACTGTTGCATTGGCGCTCGGCTTCCTTCCTGCCGCTTTTTTTCTGTTCTTTCTGATAGGAGAGGGGCTGGCCGAACTGATTGACGGGAAAACCGGTGTGATTCCGATCCTTGTGCTGATGATTCTGACGGTCTCGGGCTATCTGCTTGCGTGGAAGCGTCCAAGGGCCGGCGGATTGATCATGATGGCAGGAGGGCTTGCCATGGGCATCTATCTTTTCATTGCCGGAGGATCGGATAGTATTGTCATGATCCTGGCTTATTCTCTCCCGTTTATTGTACCGGGCTTCATGCTTTGGATGCTGAAAAAGTCCTGAAGAATTGAAAGATAAAAAAAAGAGCCCGGTAATCGCCGGGCTCTTTTCTTATTTAAAGAATCTTACAGCAATCCGCCGTTTTTATAGATCTGCATCTGTGCATCGTAAAACCTGTGAATGACAACGGTTTTTCCTTTGCTCAGATTGTTGACCTCACCTGTTTCCAGGTTAATCCTTACCTGGTCATCCTGCTCCAGTTCCAGCTCTTCCAGTTGACCCGGAGAGTAAGTAAGGATAGGCAGTGCCGCATTGATGGCGTTGCGTTCGTAAATAGCGCCAAACGACTCAGCCACAATGGCCGACACTCCCAGTGACAGGAAGCAGTCAACTGCCTGCTGACGTGAACTGCCTGCGCCAAAATTCTTGGTGGTGAAGACAATGTCGCCGGGTTTGGCTTTTTTGGCGAAGTCTTCGAAACCTTTCAGGTTATCGAAGGCATACTGGCCCATTTCGGCAATATTGGTGATGGTCAGATACCGGTTGTGGAAGATCATATCGGTGTCGATATCATCGCGCCGGATCACCCAGGCACGTCCTTCAAACAGTACTGGCTTTTCAGTGACTGTTTTGGCTTTAACTTCCCGCGCTTTGGCCTCTTTCTTTTCGAAGAATGCCGGTTGATCGGGAATTTCATCAGGAGTGGTTATATAACCTGCGATGGCAGATGCCGTCACTATAGCCGGAGAAGCCAGGTACATGGAACCTTTTCCCTGCTTTCCCGCGAAGTTGCGGTTTCCTGAACTGATCGTCACCTCTTCGGGACCGTTTTGCCCTACCTGTCCTGCTGCACAACCAGCGCAACCTGCATTTGATACCAGAGCGCCTGCATCCTTGAACACCTGGATGAGCCCTTCATCAAGGGCCTGCTTCCATATTGCATCGGTGGATGGCACAACTTTAAAGACCACTCCGGGTGCTACCTTACGTCCCTTCAGAATTCCGGCTGCAAGCCGCAGATCCTCAATCCTGCCGTTCGTACAGCTTCCGAGAAATGCAGAATCGATTTTCGTACGCTTCACTTTTTCAACCGGAGTGTCGTCGTGCGGATGGCCCGGGTTGGCTACCATCGGAACAAATCCGGTAACGTCAATTTCGTGAACGAAGGTATAATGCGCGTCATCGTCTGGAATTACCGGTGTAAACCGTTTTCCGGTCTTGGCCTGCAGCTCATCCAGGACTTTTTCGTTGGGGGTGAAGAGCAGGATGATGGCGCCCATTTCGGTTGCCATGGAAGAAATGGTGATACGCTGATCCAGGCTCAGATGCTCGACAGGTTCTCCGGTGATCTCAACGGAACAGCCGAGCAATTTGTTGGCGCCGTATATCGATAAAAGGTTCAGGACAATATCCTTGGCGGATACCGAATTGTGCAGTTTGCCTTTAAATACCAGCTTTACCGACTCAGGCACCTTGAACCAAACGGATCCTTTTGCCCAGGCGGCAGCGATATCCTGATCGCCCATGCCCTGACCGAAAGCACCTATGGCACCCATGATGTTCGCATGCGAGTCGGTCGAAACGAAGGTACTGCCTGGATAGGCCAGTCCTCTGTCGATGGCAAGGTGGGTGCCGACACCGGAGTCGATGTCGTATACCTTAATATCATTCTGGCGGGCGAATAACCTGCAGAAATGCTGGTTAGCCGCGTATTTCTGGTCTGATCCGCCGGGATTGCAGTCAAAGGTAAAAATGGTCCTGGAAGGATCATGAACCGTAAGTCCGTTGTTCAGGATGTTCTCCACGACATTAGCTCCGCCGAAGTCGCGGGCAGCACGCGTATCGATGAAAACATCAACGATATCCCCGGGCTTTACCTGCTTCATGCCCGAATGACTGGCTATGATTTTTTCAATAATTGTCATAATACTGGATTTTTATTTCTTGAAGTGCGAATTGTTTTTGTCAGCGACCGGATGATGTCCTTTGGCAGAGCTTTTATTTTGTTGCATTCCCGATCCTGCATCATACCGTTGCCTGATCAGATGATTGATCAATTGCATTCCGTTAGCCCTATGCTGATGTACGGCCGTCAACCATCCATAAACAGGAAACTCTGCCGGCTCTGAATAATCGTCAGATCTTCAGTCTCTCCCTGAAGGGCTCAAAGGTCATGAAATCGGCATGATGAACCACATAGGCTTCAACCGATCGTTTAACCATATCACCTTCGCCTGCATGGGTAGCAATGATATGACAGACATTCGCCGGAACGCCGCATTGTTCGGCCAGCGAAACACCCGAAAACGGATGCCGGAGGTATTTTCCGTAACTGCCCTGTATCGATTTACCATCTTTTAGTTCGTATTCGAGCAGCTTTCCTACGTCCGCCAGAATCGCTCCGGCGATCAGGACATCCATGTTTACAGGCAGGTCATCCTTGAAGAACTTGTTCATCTGATCACCGCAGTCTTTGGCAATATGCACAACCGCCCTTTTGTGACCCATGAAGGTAACTTTCAGATCCGGGCCGCAAAGCAGGGTGAAAGGGATGGTGTTCAGATCATGCGGGGTCAGAACGCTCTTTTGTAAAGCGAGCGCCCAGGTGTTCATGGTTTGGGTGCGTAAGGTCTCATCCTTGATCCATTCCAGTTCGGGCCAAAGCTCCCGGGCTTGTTCGATAAATTCCGGTTTGATTACCATATTGTCTTGTAATTTAAGGAATTAATGAATGATCAATTGTACCGAGCATGTTTCCATTTGTATGATTCGACCCGTAGGTTACCTCCGAAGGAGTCTCCGAAGGAGCACTTTGTGCCTTTGGACCCTTGGGGCAAACATGTTCAGCCGGGTTATAGTATGATCCCCTTTGCTTGAGTAAACAAAGGGGATCTGAAAAATCGAAAAAGAAATGAATTAAAGCTTGGCAATGATCGCATCGGCCATTTGTGTGGTAGAAGCAGCGCCCTGGTTGATGACATCCGGCGAACCGCCGAGTTTCAGCATATCATAGGCCTTAACTTTACCTTCTTCAACAACAGCGGCAATTGCCTTGCGGATCGTTTCGGCCATTTCCCCTTCGCCGATATGGTCAAGCATCATGCATGCCGACATGATCATGGCAATAGGATTGACGATCGAAACCGGATAGTCGGCATACTTGGGCGCCGAACCATGGGTGGGTTCGAAAACGGCAATATCGGGACCTATATTGGCACTGCATGCAAATCCGAGTCCGCCGACCAGGCCTGCAAAACCGTCGGAAACAATATCGCCGAACATATTTCCGGATACGATCACGTTGTAGGTCTCAGGATTCTTGGTCAGCCACATCATCTGAGCATCGATGTTCACATCCTGCACGCGGATATCCGGATACTCGTTTTTGGACATTTCCTGGGCTATCTTCAGCATCATGCCTGAAGTTTCGCGGATCACGTTAGGCTTTTCACAAACGGTAACGGTCTTGAATCCTTTTTCTTTGGCATATTCAAAGGCGGCTTTCACGATCCGGGTGGTGTACTTCCGTGTGAAGATACGTGTTGATACGGCCAGTTCCGGGCGCGGGCACCAGGAAAAGTTCTCCTTGAATTTGGGATGGGTCATGAGGGCTTCGTACACCTGATCCGACGGATTGGTCCATTCGACGCCGCCATATAATCCTTCTGTATTCTGGCGGAAGATCATGGTATCGATCACAGGCTCTTCAATGACGCCTCCTTTACCTCTGCGGATGAAGTTAAGAGGATTGCCTTTGAAGGTGCGGCAGGGACGCTGGCAGATATCCAGGTCGAACCTCTGTCGCATCGACACGATAGGGCTGTAATAGGTATAACCCTTCCCCTGCAACTCAGGAGCAAGTTCAGCTGCAGCTTTGTCTTTTGGCTTGGAGGTGATTGCTCCGAAAAGGGCAATCTTATGCTTTTTCAGTAACTCGACAGTTCGCTCCGGAAGTGGGTTTCCTTCTTTGCACCAGAATTCCCAGCCAATATCTCCGTTAACGTACTCTGCATCGAATCCGGCTGCATCCAGCACGCGGATGGCTTCTGCCATAACTGCTTTTCCAATGCCATCGCCGGGCATCGTTACAATAGTTCTTTTTGCCATAGAATCAATGATTTATGAAATTGTTTGTAGGTTTCTTTTATTCAACCAAAATTAGAATATAGGTTCGATATAGCAAGTCTTCTGAAAAAAAATAGTCGGCTTCCGGATGAGTCCGGAATGTGTATTTTTGCAGCAATGATAAGCCATACTCCATTCGCAACTGCCACATGATCGATCTGGAACCATTCATACGACATAAGATATTCTCCGCCATTGCCGAAACCGCTTCGGAACTCAATACCGATGCATTCGTGATCGGTGGTTATGTCAGGGATGCAATCCTGAGACGCCCCTGCAAGGATGTGGATATTGTGACCTCGGGCGATGGTGTACAGCTGGCGGAAATGACAGCAGCGCGGCTCAGGGTGGGCAAAGTGGCTGTTTTCAAGAACTTCGGTACTGCCATGTTTACATACAGGAACTGGCAGGTGGAATTTGTCGGCGCCCGCAAAGAAAGCTACAACAGCGATTCCAGAAATCCCAGGGTCAGCCCGGGAAGTCTTGAGGACGATCAGCTCCGGCGTGATTTCACGATCAATGCCATGGCAATAAGTCTGAATCCCGCCGACAGGGGAGTGCTGGTTGATCCTTTCGGCGGAGTGTCGGATCTGGAAGAACAGATCATACGAACCCCGCTTGATCCGGATATCACTTTCTCCGATGACCCGCTGCGCATGATGAGGGCTATCCGTTTCGCTTCACAACTGAATTTTTCCATCCATCCGGATACCTTTAAGGCTGTCAGCCGGAATGCCGGAAGGATTGAGATTATCTCCAGGGAAAGGATCGCGGAAGAACTCAATAAGATATTAATGTCAGACAAGCCGTCAACGGGTTTCCTATACCTCGAACAGACCGGTTTGCTTGAGCTGATCTTCCCTCAGCTTTTGGCATTAAAAGGTACAGAGAATATCGACGGAAAAGGGCATAAGGATAATTTCATCCATACCCTGGAAGTCGTCGACCGGATAGCTCCCAACACCGATAACCTTTGGCTTCGCTGGTCTGCCCTGCTTCACGACATAGCTAAGCCGATAACCAAACGGTTTTCGCCGGAAACAGGCTGGACATTTCATGGCCACGAATTCAAAGGGATGAAGATGATCCCGTCGATCTTCAGCAGCATGCGTCTTCCGATGAACGAAAAGATGAAATACGTTCAGAAGATGGTATTGCTTCACCTTCGTCCGATCGTGCTATCGGAAGAGGAAGTCACCGACTCGGCTGTCAGAAGACTTCTTTTTGAAGCGGGTGACGACATTGACGATCTGATGACCCTGTGCGAGGCCGATATCACTTCGAAAAATCCTGAAAAGGTCCGAAGGTATATGCGGAACTTTGGGATTGTCCGACAAAAACTAAAAGAGATAGAAGAGAAGGACAACCTCCGGAACTGGCAACCGCCCGTTTCAGGTGAAGAGATCATGCATACATTCGGAATCGCACCATCCAGGGAAGTCGGCATCATCAAGAATGCCATCCGCGAGGCCATACTCGACGGAGTGATCCGGAATGATCCGGACGAAGCATTCCGCTTAATGATCGAGGAAGGCAGGAAGTTAGGACTGAACCCTGCCGGGACTCCGAATCTGCCGGGAGCAACTGCTCCCGACCTTGATTAGTTTTCAGAAATTGTTGTACCTTTACACAACCAAATAAAGAACGAAAGTAAAATGCAAGCATACCGATTCAGGATCCTGTATGAAGATCAGGAAGATTTCCTGCGGGATATAGAGATAAAGCCTGGGCAGACGTTCAGGGATTTTCATGATATTCTCCTGAAATCAGTGGGAATCGAAGGTCAGGAACTCGCCTCCTTCTTTGTTTGTGACCGCAAATGGAACAAACAGAAGGAAATTACCCTTCTCAACATGATGGATGATAAACAGGAAACCGTTGCGGATACGCTGGATGATGAAGATGCTCCTGTGAAGGTCCAGATTCCGGTTTGCGTTATGGATCAGGTTCAGATACGCGATGTGATTGAAGATCCTCACCAACGGTTGATCTATGAGTACGATTTCCTGAATCCGCGTACATTTTTCATTGAGCTGATGCGCATACTGGATGCCGACGAGAAAAAGAGTTACCCGCTTTGTGTCAAACAGGAAGGAACACTCGCCAAAGTTGTCACCCCTACTTATGAATCATTCCTCGATGATCCGGATGAAGATGCCATGCTGGGAGAACTGGACGACCTGATCAAAGACGGCAACATGGAAGAAGAGGTGGATGAAAACTTCACCACTGAACCGGAATGGTAAATCCGGACTTAACTGGCAATAAATTTTCACCTGTTAATATCGGCCCCGTCACGCATGCCGGTTAACGTTCCTGAACCCCATACTCTTATTGTGATTGCCGGCCCGACCGCAGTCGGGAAGACGCGTTTTGCCATTCAACTGGCAAAAAAACTGGAAACCGTCATCCTTTCGTCCGACAGCAGGCAGTTCTATCGGGAGATGAATATCGGGACCGCCAAACCATCGGCTGATGAACTGGCGGCTGTCACTCACTATTTCATCGGGCATCTTTCCATCCATGATTATTACAATATCTCACGCTTTGAATCGGATTGCATCCGTATTCTGGAGGAAGAATTTTGCCGGAAGAGGTCTGTAATCCTTACCGGTGGTTCCGGATTATACATCGATGCTGTTTGTAAAGGAGTGGATGATTTCCCGGATGCCGATCCTGAACTTCGGAGTTTCCTGAAAGGCATTTTGCAGGATGAAGGCATTGGTAAACTGCAGCACATGCTGAAAGAGCATGATCCTCAATATTACAACCAGGTCGATCTGGCTAATCCTGTCCGCCTGATCCGGGCCCTGGAGGTATGCCTTGCGACCGGGAAAACATACTCGGCCCAACGCCAGAATCTGCCATGTTCCAGGGACTTTAATGTCATCAAAATTGGATTGGATCTTCCCCGGGCTAAGTTGTTTGAACGCATTCATACCAGGGTAGATGAAATGATGCTGAACGGGCTTTTGGATGAAGTAAAGATGTTGCTTCCTTTTCGGCATCTCAATGCGCTGAACACCGTGGGCTATAAGGAGCTCTTTGAGTATCTGGATGGAAAGGTGTCACTTGATCAGGCTGTTGAAAACATCAGGACCCATACACGCCGCTATGCTAAGCGGCAACTCACCTGGTTCAGGAAAGATCCGGAATATAATTGGTTCGAACCTGATCAGGTTGATCAGGTCGCAGCACTAATCAGTTCGAAAAAAGAGGCCTGACCCTATACAGGATCAGCGAAGCCATTGGTTCAGCCATCCGAAGAACTCCCGTTGCCACAGGACCGAATTCTGCGGACGTAAAACCCAATGGTTTTCTTCCGGAAAATGCAGGTATTTGGACGGAATTCCCCTTAACTGTGCAGCATTGAATGCAGCCATGCCTTGTGTAAAAGGAATTCTGAAATCATTCTCTCCTTCTACCACCATAATGGGAGTGTCCCATTTGTCGACAAAAAGGTGCGGGGAGTTGGAATAAGAATGAGCAACTTTCTGATTATTCTTTTCCCAGTAAGGACCGCCCAGATCCCAGTTCACAAACCACATTTCTTCGGTAGTCAGGTATTGATCCTCCAGGTTGAACATTCCGCAGTGGGCAATGAAAGCCTTAAACCGTTTTTCATGGTGCCCTGCCAGCCACAAAACTGAAAAACCTCCGTAACTGGCACCGACAGCGGCCAATTTGTCACGGTCAACGTACGGTTCGGCAGCCAGCGAATCGATGGCAACCAGGTAGTCTTTCATATTTTGCCCGCCATAGTCGCCGCTGATCTGATCATTCCATTCCTGCCCGAAACCGGGAAGCCCGCGCCTGTTAGGAGCTACAATAATGAAGTCGTGAGCAGCCATCAGCTGGAAATTCCAACGATAGGAGAAAAACTGGCTGACCATCGACTGAGGACCACCTTCACAGAAAAGAATGGCCGGATATTTTCGCGAAGGATCGAACTCCGGCGGGTAGATGACCCATACCAGCATCTTTTTCTTATCTGTTGTGGTGATCCAGCGTCCTTCCACCTTCGCGGAATGTACATTCTTAAGGATATCCCTGTTCGTGAAAGTAAGTTGCGTCTCCTTGCCTGAAGCATCAATCCGGAACAGCTCAGTAGGTTCAACCATCGACTGCCTTGAACCGATAAGTTCCTTTCCTTTTACCGCAACCGAAAGGTAATCATGCTGGCCGTCTGTTACCGGCTTGATGGCCTTATTAGCCATGTTGAGCGAGTAGATCTGCACCGTGCCATGGATGCTGCTCAGGAAATAAAGCATTTTACTGTCAGACGACCAGGCGAAGCTGGCGGCATTCTGATCGAAACCTGCAGAGTAATCCGAATAGGTCTTTGATTGCATGTCGTAAATCATGATCCGGTCCTTATCAGCCTCAAAACCATCCCGTTCCATCGAACGCCAGACGATCTTCTTTCCGTCAGGAGAAAATACAGGATCCTGATCATAGCCGCGGTTCCCGTAACTCAGGTTGCTGATAGTTTTATCCTCCAGGTTATAAAGGTATATTTCCGAGTTCGTGCTGAGGCTGTATGCTTTGCCGACCAGTTTTTTACAGGTATACGCTATCCTTGTGCCATCGGGGCTCCAGCAGATCTGTTCCATGCCGCCCCAGGGTAATATGGGAGAATCAAAACGTTCACCCGGCATAATGTCGGTGCCGGCCGTCATCTTGCCATTCTGGAGAGGGGCAACGAAGATATGGCTGTATGAATAATCACTCCACGAATCCCAGTGCCGGTACATCAGATCGGTTTCAATCCGGGCATTGGCTTTAGGCAGATCCGGATACAGCTCATTGGGCGTCTTATCGATTTTCACACGCATGGTATACAGTATCGCTGAACCTTTAGGGGAATAAGAAAAACCTGTGATATCTCCGTTTACATCTGAAATCCTGACAGGATTTGAACCGTCAGTATCTGCTTCCCAGATTTGCATCGTACCCGACTCGGCCGACAGAAAAGCGATCTTCGTTCCGTCGGGACGGAAAACGCCGTTCAGTTCACTTCCTTTTAACGACGTAACTTTCTGTGCATCGCCACCACCTGAAGGAACGATATATAAATCCCTGTTCCCTTTGTTCTCAGCAAGGTCGTACCAGGTTATACCATAAAGAATACGGCTTCCATCCGGTGATACCTGCGGTTCGCTTACACGCCCCAGTTTCCATAGCAATTCCGGAGTATAGCGGTCAGCTGACATGCTGAGCTGGGCAAAAGTCAGGACCGGTAACAGGATTGTCTGGATCAGGATAAAAATGAATCTTCTGGTCGTCATAGTTCAGGTGAATTGAGAATGTGCCTTGATTTTTGGCGAAATTACTAAATTGAGATTGTCGGGGCATAACAAGAGGCAATTTTCCCCTTCCATTCTCCGGGTACCTGCGGAATCCGTAAATTTACATTTTCTAAAATCAGTAAGTTTAGATTAACTTTTATGAGATTAGCTGATTCATTTCGAAATGCAGTTGAGAAGCGACCGCTGCTGGTCTTGCTGCTGTTTGCCCTGATAACCAGGATCGTTGCTGTGATCTTCTCCAGAGGATTTGGAATGCACGACGACCACTTCCTGGTTATCGAACCTGCTCAGGCATGGGCTGATGGAATTAACTACCAGAACTGGTTACCCGGAGGCCGTACAGATGCCCAACCCGATGGTCACAGTTTGCTTTACTCCGGTCTGCATTACCTCATATTTCTGTTCTTCAACGCGGTTGGATTGCATGATCCGCAGCTCAAAATGCTGTTCATAAGATTATTGCACGCCCTGTTTTCACTGCTCACGGTTTCCTTTGGTTATAAGATAACCCGCCGGATTTCAGGTGAGGCAGAAGCATGGCTTGCAGGATTGTTGTTAGCCGTTTTCTGGTTCATGCCGATGCTGAGTGTGCGAAATCTTGTGGAAATCGTTTGCATGCCTTTTATAATGGCCGGATCCTGGTATCTGTTGAAGGCGGATGAGTCGAACCGGCCCTGGTGGTTGTACCTTGCTGCCGGACTGGTGATGGGACTGGGGTTCTCTATCAGGTTCCAGACAGCCGTCTTTATCGGTGGCACAGGGTTAGCCCTTCTCATCCTGAAGAAATGGAAAGGTACGCTCCTTTTTGCCGCAGGAGTCCTGGCTGCCATACTGCCGGTACAGGGACTGATCGATTATGCCGTATGGGGATATCCCTTTGCGGAACTAGGAGAGTACATCCGATACAATATTAAAGCAGCTCACGATTACATAACAGGCCCCTGGTACAATTATATACTGCTGATTGCCGGGATACTCCTGCCGCCGGTTTCACTCTTTCTCCTGGCCGGTTTCTTCAAACTATGGAAGAAACAATTACTGCTCTGGCTTCCTGCAATGTTGTTCCTGGTATTCCATTCCATTTTTCCCAATAAACAGGAAAGGTTCATTTTCCCGATTCTGCCTTTTGTTGTGGTGCTGGGAGTGGCCGGTTGGACTGAGATCACCGCTCAGTATAAATATTGGAAACAAAAGCCCAAGTTGATCAACAGGAGCTGGAATTTTTTCTGGATTCTGAACCTCATTCTGATTTGTTTCCTTACCGTTAGCTATTCTAAACGCTCAAGGGTTGAAGTGATGAGCTATCTTTCAAGATATCCGGATATTGGGGTCATTTTACTGGAAGATACCCGTCACGATGACACCAAAATGGTACCTCAGTTCTACCTGGGTCAATGGGTACAGGTTTATTCAAAAACAGAGAAAGGGTATTCCTGGTATTGCCCGGACCCTCAGCGTGATACAACCGATTTGCAAAAGACGGGATTTGTCCTGTTTTACGAAGATACCAACCTGGACTCACGGGTCGCAGCTTTGAAAGATACATTACCAGGTCTCGAATACGAGGCCAGTTTCACCCCTGGTTTTATCGACAGGGTCATGTACCGGTTAAATCCTGTCAACCTTAACCAGACTATTGTTGTTTATAGGAATACAGCGCTGTTTCCTGAAAAATTGTCGGGACGATGAACCACGATGAAGCTAAAGACCGCGTCAGGCAACTGACTGATGAAATAAACCATCACAACTATCTCTATTATGTGAAGGCTGAGCCTGTGCTGTCGGACTATGATTTTGACATGTTGCTCGAAGAGCTGATCCGCCTGGAAAAATCATTTCCCGACCTTGCCTTGCCTGATTCTCCCACCCAACGGGTAGGAGGGGAGGTGACCCGCGAATTCACAGCCGTGAAGCACAACTACCCGATGCTTTCTCTTGGAAATACCTATTCCGAAGGCGAACTCAGGGACTTCGACCAGAGGGTCCAAAAGCTGCTGAATGAACCTGCGGAATATGTATGCGAACTTAAATTCGATGGTGTATCGATAAGCCTGGTTTATGAGAAAGGTTTACTGGTGAGGGCCGTTACCCGTGGCGACGGAGTGATGGGAGATGACGTAACGGTAAATGTGAGGACAATACGAAGCATTCCGCTTCGGCTGAAAGGCAACGGATACCCTGACACTTTCGAAGTAAGAGGCGAGATCATCATGCCCAGGAAGGGATTCGATAAGTTCAACGAGGAGCGTGTGGAAATCGGGGATACACCCTTTGCCAACCCGAGGAATGCGACTGCAGGAAGCCTGAAAATGCAAGATTCGGCCGAAGTGGCGCGCCGACCGCTGGACAACTTTGTTTATTATCTGCTGGGAGAGAATCTTCCGTCAGTAACGCACATGGAAAGCCTTGAATTACTAAGGAAATGGGGATTTAAAGTATCGGAACACTCAAAGCAGTGCGGTTCGATGGATGAAGTAATTTCATTCATCAATCAGATAGGAAAGATCAGGAATGATTTGCCATATGATATTGATGGCGTGGTTATCAAAGTCAATTCCTTTGATCAACAGGAGAAATGTGGTTTTACCGCCAAGTCACCGCGTTGGGCCATTGCCTACAAATACAAGGCTGAACAGGCTGTAACCCGGTTGCTGTCAATCGATTATCAGGTAGGACGGACCGGAACAGTGACCCCGGTGGCAAATCTGAAACCGGTCCATCTGGCCGGCACCGTGGTAAAACGTGCAAGTCTGCATAATGCCGACATCATTGACAAACTGGATATCCGGATCGGCGATCATGTCTTTGTTGAAAAGGGGGGGGAGATCATTCCCAAGATCACCGGAGTTGATTATTCAAAGCGTGATCTTCTGTCGGAACCGGTAACCTTTATTTCCTCCTGCCCCGAATGCGGAGCTGCGCTTCAACGAAATGAAGGGGAGGCTGCCTGGTTTTGTCCGAATGAAGATGACTGTCCGCCCCAGATCAAAGGAAAACTGGAGCATTTTATCAGCCGCAAGGCAATGAATATCGACAGCCTTGGTGAAGGAAAGGTGGAAATGCTTTATGAAAGCGGCAAAGTGCGGAATACGGCTGATCTCTATGATCTTACCTATACCGATCTTTTCGGGTTGGAAAAGGTTATCGAAGGGACAGACGGGAAAAAAGAAAAGAAACTGAGTTTCAAACAGAAAACAGTAGAGAACATTCTAAAGGGAATTGAAAGTTCGAAGCAGGTGCCTTTCGAACGGGTGCTCTTTGCTATCGGCATCCGTTACGTGGGCGAAACCGTTGCAAAAAAGCTGGCCCGTCACTACGGATCCATGGATAAACTGGCAGAAGCACCTTTTGAAGATCTGCTTACTGTGGAAGAAATTGGCGAAAAGATCGCTGGCAGTCTGATCGCACACTTTTCCAATTCCAAGCACCAGGAGATTCTGCTTCGGCTCAGGAATGCCGGACTCCGGATGGAACTGGCCCGAACGGCCAATTTGTCAGATAAATTGTCAGGCAAGCTATTTGTTGTGAGCGGAGTGTTCAGCGGGTATTCCCGCGATCAGATCAAACAACTCATCGAATTGCACGGCGGAAAGAACGCCGGTTCTGTTTCAAAAAATACCGATTACCTGTTGGCAGGCGATAAAATGGGACCGGAAAAACGGAAAAAAGCAGAGCAACTGAATGTTCCGATCCTGACAGAAGAAGACTTTAACCAAATGATCAAATAGTCCTGCCCAAAGAGCTTTCCGTCTGAATCTTATTACATTTAAACAACCTTAATTTCTGTTGAATCATGCCAGCAAAGAAAGAAATCGAAAAACTGGCCGGGGAGATCACCTCGCTGGTAATGGCAAACAGACTCAAGGAAGCCCTCACAAAGCTGAACCTGCTCATGGAAGGTATGCACGTGGCAGACTTCACACTTCAATATGAGAATCTGGACCAGACCTATCGCATGCTGCTTGAATATACCTTCAGGGGCGTGCCTGATCCGCAACGGGACCGGATATTCCATTCATTGAAGATCTCTACGCTTGAGCTGGCAGACCTGGTGCAGCAGAAAGCGCTTTCAAACACCGGAATGCACATATTTTCCCTTAAAGCGCAGATCGAGAAAGAAAAAGAGACTGCACGCGATGAGGCTGCACGCAGGATCGATTCCATGAGTTTCGATAAGGAATTGCAGAAATTGCTGCATGAGTGCGACGTTATCGGCAACATCACCGATCCCGATTGCCCGCATATAACCCCGCGGCTGTTCCAGATACTCTGGTTTACCGATAAATACGTGGAAGATGACCTCCGGCTTGTTGATGCCATCCGCAGTTCCGAAAGCCTTCCCTGGTATGAGAAAAGCTTGGCCGTGAGCGCAGTGACGCTCAGTCTGCTGAACTGTTTCGACAAGGAGAAGTTCCTGATCCTCCTTAATTTTTACGATGACCGCGAGGAACAGGTCTGGCAACGGGCAATTACCGGTCTGGTGATTGCTATTTATTACTATGGCCAGCGCGTTGAACTCTATCCAGCAATTGCGAACCGCCTGAGCCTGTATAAGGATGATCCTGAATTCTTTACCCATATCCGGCAGGTGCTTATTCAAATATTCAAAGCACGGGAGACCGAAAAGCTTACATCAAAGTTCAAAGATGAGATATTGCCTGATGTAAAGAAATTCGAGTCAAAGATCAGGGAGAAACTGGACCTGGATAATCTGATATCCGACGATATGATCGAGAATCAGAATCCGGACTGGGAGAAACTTTTCGAGGATAGCCCTGATCTGCTCGGCAAGATCGAAAAAATGTCGGAGATGCAGATGGAAGGCCTGGATTTGTTCATGGGCACATTCGCAATGCTGAAGAACTTCGATTTCTTCAGGGAACTTTCCAATTGGTTCAGGCCGTTCTACAAGGAAAATGAAATTGTAAGGCAATCAGTTACCAGCTCAGGCGACAGAAACGAGGCATTTCTGGCAGGCATGGAAGAGTCGTTCTATATGTGCAACTCCGATAAGTACTCCTTTTGCCTGAACATCAGTCAACTACCGGAAGATCAGAGCGAAAAGGTAAAAAGCCTGTTCATCATGGAAGCCGAAAGCCTGCATGATATCAACGAGGAGGATGAAATCCTGCACAAACCCGAACGGGCAACGTATGTTTTTACCCAGTACATCCAGGACCTTTACCGCTTTTACAAACTGCATCCATTCCGCAACGATTTCAGGGATGTATTTGGACTTAGCTGGGATATTACCGTTTCGGAACTGTTTGATATCCTGGCATATGCTCCGGAGGTACTGAAGAGTGCAGGCCAGTTCCTCTTCGAAAAGGAACATTATCCTGAAGCAATCCGCATCTTTGAATACCTCTCAAAACTCAACTATCCTGAACAGGAAGTGATTGAGAAACTGGCATTCAGTTATCAGCTGATGGGAGATTTCAGGAAAGCCCTGGAATACTATAAAAAAGTGGAAATATTTGAAAGCAACCGGATGTGGAGCATAAAGAAGATCATCTATTGCCTTCGGATGCTCAAGGAAACGGAAACAGCTCTCAAATGGTGCCGCGAAGCTGAACAGCTTGCACCGGATGATGTTTATATCCACACGATGACCGGGAACTGCTACCTCGAAATGCAGAATTTCGAAAGCGCCCTTGAGCACTATTTCAGGGTCGAATTCCTGGCACCGGACAATAAGAAAGTGCTGCGTCCGATAGCATGGTGCTGTTTCGTCCTCGGGAAACTCGAGATGGCCAGGAATTATATGAATACCATCCTGAAAAACGATCCCAACGCCCAGGATTTTATCAATGCCGGACATGTGGAGTTTTGTCTTTTCAATAAGACAAAAGCCATGGAATACTATCAGAAGGCTATCAATGAATACGATACCAGCTTTGCCAGATTCAATGAAATCCTGGCTTCCGACCAGGAATTCCTCCTGGCAAATGGTGTGAATCCGGAAGAAATCCCGATGATCTCCGACTACATCCGATATAAATAGGGTGAAGGGCATTTTTCATACTTTTTAACAGAAACGGGCTCATTTCTGGTGTGATAATTGCAATATTCCGGCACTTAAAACATTATCGCCATGAACCGGATCTTCTTTACCCTTAGCCTTTCCATACTTCTCTCCCTCCAAATAGTACAAGCTCAGAATTCATTCAGCGACGCCAGACCGTCACCGGGCTCAAGCACCAACTTCACCGCTAATCCAGATCAAAGCCGGCACGATGCCAGTGGCTTTCATGAAACTGATATCAGCCTGAGCCTGTACCCCAATCCGGCATCGGATTATGTTAAGTTGACAGTCATAGCTTCAGTTGCAGAAGAGGCCACTATTCAACTGCGGGATAACATAGGGAACAAAGTGCTGGATCTTACCGTCGGACTGAATCCCGGCCAAAACCAGGTTACCATTGACCTCAACTCCCCTAAGATCAAATCGGGCATGCACTTCCTGAAACTTGAGACGCTTTCGGGTGTTTATACCAAGAAACTGATCGTTAAGAAATAAATTTCCTCATCAACGAATAACAAAAGACCGGCCTTCAGTAGACCGGTCTTTTGTTGTATATCCGCTAAACTATTCCCGCACAGGGGAATAGAAGGTGTCAAGAAGATTTTTAATCGCGGGCAAGGACCAATACCTTTTCAGCATATAATCTGCCGTTCATTTCGATCCGGACGAGATAAACACCCGGTTTGAGGCTTGTTTGCAAGGTGACATCTGTCGAATGAGGGCGGGATTCACCTACCTGCCGGCCGGTTTCATCCAGGAGTGTCACCCGTTCTATCAGGGACACAGATTTGATACGAAGCGTTCCGTTGCTGACAGGGTTCGGGTATATGCTGAATGGCCTTTCAGCTGCATCCCGGATGCCTACATTCGAATCGCAACTGAGTAATGCCAGCCAGCCGTTGCCTGTTACCGAGCCATTCGACTGAAACTCAAAAGTAAGAGCCCCCTCGCTGTTCGATGCCATCAGCTCCGGGGGAAGGATGCTTCCGCAGTAGGTTCCGAGAAGTGGAGCGGCAACACTGTTGCCATCGTATATAGTAAGCCGGTCATTGGAACAATCTGCTGAGTTCTCAAGGTCAAACTCAAGGAAGTCGACCTTTATACGATTTTCGGGTATCGAGGGGGTAATCGTCACGACAGAGGATTCGTTGTTCGAATAGCCTGCAAGAGGGCCACCGGAATCAAGAAACAGAGCATCGCACATCGAAATGGCTCCGTTGGTCATGGTGAATCCTTCTTTAACCTCGATATATGCTTCACGGAAGAGGGAGTCGGATTCTCCCTGCCGGCTGATGATCAGTTTCACAGGATAGATGCCGGTTGCATCATATTCCACCGTAGGATTGATCTCAGTGGATTCCTCAGGAGTTCCGCCTTCAAATACCCATTTCCGTTCGGAAGGATTGCCGGCCGAAAGATCTGTAAAATGGACAATTGTGCCGGTTGGTATAAGCTGCAGGTCGGACTTAAAGTTGGCGTGCAGGCTTCCATCATATAATTGCACATCCAGGTTGGTTTTTTGACGATCAGTAATCTGCACCTGTATGGTTTTGGAAATGTAACCGGCAGCAGAAAAAGTAACATTGTAGGTACCTCCTTTAAGCAAACGGTGATAATCTCCAACCGCAGGATCAGTATAGACATGCGAACTGTCGATGTCGTGCCCGGAAATAAAAACTTTGGCATTAAGAGGTTCACCGGTGATGGAATCCGTCACAATGCCATGAAGTCCGTAATTGCATTCTTCCAGATAATTCAGGAACGAACGATAGTTATAATTCCAGTATGTTTCCAGCTGGCTCGCAGATAATGTCTTGGTGTCGGAAATCTCAATCGTGACCTCCCTGCAATGTCTGAAATAATTCATATAGTCCTGCCGGCCGCCACTGATCGTATACCAGGCATAACCATTGGTAATGCCGTTCTGGTACTCATTCATATAGTTCGACGGAGCGTACAGATGGACGGTGTCGGCATACTCACGGCTAACATACACCCACCAGCTGTTGTCGGCAGCAAGCCTTGACCATGTGTCCCACGGATAGTTCACTACTTCGGCGCCCCCGTGGAAATTCGCACCCATGGTCAGGTGATGGAAACCGGCGAAGTTCATGAATGCGACCGTTTCCGGCTGCCAGGGATACCCGTCGGGATGCTGCCCGTCTTCCGGGTCCGGATAATTCCTGTTAAGGTCTACATTGTTTGCATTCCCCCGGGTAGCGCCGTTCACAGTACTGTTTCCTCCTTTATAAGTGCCGTCGGGATTGGCGAGTGGATTAATATACAACTCAGTTGAGTTGATCATATCCGTAACGCGTTGATCCGTTCCGTAATTCTGGAGCAGATAGTCGATAAGATGGAGCATGAGCACGTAACCTGTAGTCTCATCTCCATGGATACTGGAAGTATAAAGGAATTCAGGCTCATTTTCCTGAATATCCGGATTGTCAGAGATCTTCAATACCAGCAGTTTCCTTCCGCTGGCCAGCGTGCTGATGGTCAGCAACCGGCAAACATCCGGGTGGTTCGTGACAAATTCAGCCATCAGCGATTCATAACCGGTATAGGTAGGGTAGTAGTTCCAGAGAAGAATCTGCTTCGGATCATCGGTCATGGGTGCCTGAATGAGTGCCGAAGGCGGAGTGAGGGTCTGATAATCAACTGAATATTTTTGGAATTCGGTAAATTGTTTCCGGTTTGCATATGCATACACTTTTCCTTCCCTGAGGTTATCTACCGAGATCATTCGAGTCAACTGGATGATGTCGGCAGGAGAATGAGGGGTAAAGCAGAAATAGACCTCTCCACGGTTATTCAATTGTTCATTGGCACTTTCAGGCTGGCTGTTCTGGGCGACAGAAGGGAAGCTGCGGATAAGTAAAAATCCGGTCAGTAAGAGGTAGCAATACAGGTTCTTCATTGGATATTACATGGGTATTATTTGGCTGCGTCCAGTTCCTGGATGAGGGCCGACAGTTGATTATAAAGCGGTTTTTCGACCTTCATAAGCGGCAGGCGAAGGTTATTGGAGATAAGTCCTTTAATTTCAAGCGCAGCCTTAATCCCGGCAGGATTACCATCGGCAAACAGCGCTTTGGTGAAATCGGTCAGTCGATAATGGATCTCACGGGCTTTTTTCATTTCACCTTTCAAACCGTACTGAACCATCGCTGAAAACTCAGCCGGATAGGCGTTGGCGACTACGGATATCACTCCGTCGCATCCCATGGCAAGTAAAGGCAGGGTCAGCAGGTCATCACCCGAGATCACAAGGAAGTCTTTGGGCTTCTGACGAACAATATCCATCACCTGTTCCATGTTACCTGAGGCTTCTTTGATCCCTATGATGTTGTCGAAATCATTAGCGAGCTCAAGTGTGGTTTCTGCCTTCATATTCACGCTGGTGCGCGAAGGTACATTGTACATAATGATCGGTAGGGGGCTGACCACGGCTATGCTCTTGTAATGCAGATAGAGTCCCCTTTGCTGTGGCTTGTTGTAATAGGGAGTAACACTCAGGATAGCGTCAAAACCATCCATGGGATATGTTCGCACTAAGTTTACAATATCCTGGGTATTGTTGCCTCCAATGCCCAGTACCAGTTTTACCCGTTGATCCACCGTATCGACCACAAACTGCGACAATGCATGCTTTTCCTCCTTGCTTAACGTGGCCGTTTCGGCGGTAGTGCCCTGAACGACCAGATAATTGACACCTCCTGCTATTGTGTGCTCAATAAGCTTTTCCAATGAGCCGAAATCGATTGTGCCCTGTTTATGAAAGGGCGTAACCAGGGCAACCCCGGTTCCTTTGAATGATGAATTCATTTATGTTTCGGTATTGATTTTTTTAAGGTAGAATAATACCTGCTCTGTAAAGTAGCTAAGGTCGGAATCGGAAGGGATTTCGATCATAAGGTCGTAATACTCCTGTTGCTCTTCATCGAATTTTCCGATTTTGAGGCTGGCCCTGGCTTTTGCTGAAAGATACAACAGCGGGAATTGTTCAGTCAAAGAAAGGTTGATCAGGATATCGAACTCTTCTTCAAGAAAATCCTTCACAAAAGGTTTTACCGGCGTGAACTGCCAGTTGATATCCTTGATGGTCAGGATGTCCTGCATCAATTTCGGGATAAAATAATGCGGCGTTATTTTCTGGTCAGTATAGGAAACGACTCGTACTTTAATGCCCTTCTCCGTAAACAACCGGATAAATTCTTCTACTTTCTTGTAGGTGTCCTCATCGGGAAGATAGTAGAGCAAGGCGATAGTACGGGCACTGTCGAGGTTGTGAGGCTTCCTCTGTCGTATAAGCTTATGGTGCTCCTGGCTGAGGTTTTTCTTTGCTAACCGGTAGCGGATATTTCGGAGAAATTTCAAGGATTCAGCTATTTATGCTTCGCCTGACTGTAATGGACGGCGCTGCTTTGAAACATGCTAAGATAAAGCATTTTACTTAAGCAGGATAATAATATCTCTGCCGAAATAAATATTTATTTGACACAATTCTGAGTCGTGTCTCTTGCTTATCATAGTCATTGGCAAGGCTTAACGGTTGATCTTCTCCAGACAATTGATGATCTCACCAACATACATACGATGGTAATCTTTCAAAGGATAATTCTTTTCAATTGCCGGATCAATGAACTTTTGCGGATGGATATCTTCCGAGTAAAGCTTCCTGCACTCCATTACCAGGCTTGCCTGCTCATAATATATGGATCCGTGTTCTGATGGGATGGGAACAAGACCCGTCCGGGCGATCTTGTCAACATCGCGCCCTGATTTGGATCCGCAATAATTCAGGATCTTCCGGTATTGTTCATCCAGAAAACTGAGAGTAAAGATTCCGGATTGTTCCATGAATCCGAAAGTGTGTCTGGTTGGTCTGACGAAGACAAATACAACCGGCTTGTTCCAGAGGACGCCCATTCCTCCCCAGCTGGCAGTCATAACATTAAAGCCGGAAGGGCTCCCGGCACTTAACAGGAACCACTTCTTGCCAATCAGATTGAAAGCATTTTCGGGAAGTGAGAATGGGTCTGTTTTCCTGAAGATTTGATCATTCATTTGTTTTCCTTACTCGTTTTAAATTTAAAAGATTGAGCGGATTGTTACCCAGACCAGTGATGTTCTTTCCGGTAAACCGTAACGCCTGGTCATAAAAAAGTACGATCACAGGGGCGTCCTGCATCAGAAGGTTATCCATCTGCATGTACAATTGCGCCCTCAGAGAGTCGTTCGGTTCAGTACCAGCCTTCAGATAAAGCCGGTCGAACAATGGCCTGGAATAATGGGTGTAATTGGGCCCTTCGGGACAGAAATTCGGGCTGTAGAAAAGGGACAGATAATTTTCAGCATCCGGGTAATCGGCAATCCATGAGGCCCTGAATAGCGGCACTTTCGCCTGAGCGATCATCTCCTTCAGTGTTGCAGGTGGTGTAACATCAATTCTGATGGTGAATCCAACTTCGTTTAGCTGGCTTTGAATGAATTTGCACAGATCCAGATACGAAGCATTGGTTGTCAGCGTAATCGGAGGCAAACCTTTACCACCGGGGTATCCTGCTTCCCCAAGGAGTTGCCTTGCTCTTTCAGGATCATACGAGTACCCTTTCACTTTATGTTGATCAAAATAAGGGAAACCGTCCGGGATAATACCCGCTGTTCCGGGCAAACCGATATTGTTCCTGAGGTATCGCATCATCTGTACCCTGTCGAAGCCATAACTCATAGCCTGCCGAACAAGCCGGTTGCATAAGGGACTGCCGGACATTACCGGGTTCAGTGAATCAGCCATAATTCCCAGATACTCTGTGTTCAGGTAAGGGCTCTTACTCATTTTAATCCGGTCGTTGTATTTAGGATTCAACTCGCCTGAGCGCGTCAGCAACTCGTCCTTGTAACCCGGATCAATGCCCCAGAGATAGTCAAGATTTCCTTTAATGAACTCCAGAAAGGCTGTTTGCTTGTCGACGATAAATGTAACTGCGACCGCATCCAGATAGGGCAATGCCCGGCCGTTTTCTTTCTCGAAATAATGCTCATTGCGGAGCATCACCAGTTTTACCCCTTCTTTCCATAATTTCAGATAGAATGGTCCGGTTCCAACCGGGTGCTGACGAAAATCATTGCCATACTTTTCAATAGCCTCATGCGGAACCACAGAGCAGTATTGCATGCTTAACAATCCCAATAAGGCCGTGAAGGGTTTCTTCAGGCGAATCTCAAATACGCTGTCGTTGAGTGCATGAAATGAATAACCACGGCTGGTTTGCTCCACCTGGCTGAATATCCAGGCACCGGGCGATGCTGTAGCCGGATCAACCAAACGCCTGAAACTGTATTCCACGTCGCCGGCTATAACCTGGCGGCCTTTCCCTTCAGGGAAAACTTCGGAATCATGAAAACAGACATCTTGTCTGAGTGTAAAGGTATATACCAGGCCATCGTCCGACACCGACCACTTACGGGCCAGGCAAGGTACCGGCTTAAGAGCATCATCGAGTTGGACCAGACCGTTAAACAGTTGGTTCACTGCCCAGATATTCGCCTGGTTACGGGCAAATGCCGGATCCAGAGAGGTGATTCCGGACGATTCATTGTACCTGAATACAGTCTTCCCTTGCATTCCTGCATCTTCATGATGGCATCCTGCCAGCATAAACATCAGGAGTAAAAAGACCGAAAACAGGGTTAGTCTGAACATGGTACCCGGAATAATCATCAAAAATAGACAATGAAACTTTGCCACCGATATCTGAAAAACGCGAATTCGAAAATTCATGTACATTTGCCGGTATTCAATCCTGTTTATTATGAAAAGAGTGACTCTTTGTCTGCTGCTGATTGCTTGTTGTTTCACACTGGTAAGGGCGCAAGTCCCGGGTTTCACACGCGGACATCAATACTGTGCCGCACGGAAAATGAATCTGAGCCCTGACAAAATGCGGCTCAAGTATTCTCCGAACTCACCTAAACACTCGTTCGATGTGCTGAAATATAAACTCAGCCTGGATTTTATGAATAATTATTCGTCACCCTATTCAAAGGCGTTTCCGGGTAGTGTTATATTGCAGTTCAGGATTGATACGACCTTGAATGCCATCTCGCTGAATGCCGTCAATACATCCATCGGTGTCGACTCGGTCAGCCTTTCAGGAACTTCTTTCGTTCATGAAGATGATATCCTAACGGTCAACCTCGACCGGCAGTATCTGGCTGGCGAGATAACGGAAGTGAAGATTTACTACCATCATAACAATGTTGCGGATGGCGCCTTCTATGTGTCCGGAGGTTTCCTTTTTACCGACTGCGAGCCGGAAGGTGCACGAAAATGGTTCCCCTGTTACGACAGCCCAAGCGACAAGGCTATGGTTGATATTACGGCTAAAGTGCCTTCCAATGTGCGACTGGGTTCCAACGGGAGGTTGCAGGACTCTCTCGTGGATATGAACTCGGTTACCTATCACTGGATAAGCCGCGATCCGGTCGCTACCTACCTGGTGGTGCTGACGTCGAGGGTAAACTATAAACTGGATATTGTAGAATGGACCAATCCCAATACCAATGAAGTTATTCCCATCCGCTTCTATTACAATCCCAACGAAAATCCTTCAGGAGTAGAAAGTATTATCTGCGACATGACCAGTTTCTATTCGAGCGAGTTTGGAGATCATCCTTTCGAAAAGAACGGTTTTGCAACGCTAAACAGCCAGTTTTCCTGGGGTGGGATGGAGAACCAGACCCTGACGAGTTTCTGCCCGAATTGCTGGGATGAGTGGCTCACTGCACATGAGTTTGCCCACCAGTGGTTTGGTGATATGATCACCTGTGCCACCTGGGCAGATATCTTCCTGAATGAAGGCTTTGCAACTTGGACCGAAGCGCACTGGACAGAGCATACATCCGGATATCAGGCGTACAAAACCGAGATTGACGGGAATGCAAACTATTATCTCTCTGCCAATCCAGGATGGGCAATTTCTGATCCTTCATGGGCATCAAGCACACCCAATACGGATGAACTTTTCAATTACGCAGTCACCTACATGAAAGGCAGTTGCGTAGTTCATCAACTTCGTTATGTGCTCGGCGACAGCCTCTTCTTTGCCGGAATAAAATCCTATGCGACCGACACGGTAAATTTTAAATACAAATCTGCCACAATTCCTGATTTTAGGGATAAAATGGAAGCTGTTACCGGACAAGAACTTGACTGGTTCTTTGATGGCTGGGTCTATCACGCCAATCATCCAACCTATAAAAATGTCTATGCTATCCAACAGACCGGTCCTGAATCGTGGCGGGTCACATTCACGGCCAGACAGCAACAGGCAGCCCTGTACTACTGGCAAATGCCTCTCGAAATTAAGATCAATTTTATGGACATGACCGATACAGTGATCAGGGTGTTCAACTCATACAACAGTCAGATTTATACATTCGATTTCGATAAAGAGCCAGCCAACCTTGTTTTTGATCCAAATAACAACATTGTGCTGAAACAGGGAAATACCATCGTTGATGTTGAAGAACCGGAATCCCTGTCTGACAAAATGGCCTGTGTTCACCCGAACCAATTCGATGAGTATACCACGCTGTCATATTTCCTTCCGGAACCGTCGCTGGTGAATGTGGTCCTTTATGATCCTGTGGGCAGGATTTTATTCAGACAGAATCGTATTCAGTCAGACGCAGGTTCTCATGAACTGCGTATAAACGGGCAGGGACTTGCTTCGGGCGTATATTTCCTGAAGTTCAGCGCCGGCAGGCAAAGCCGGGTGATGAAAGTTATCAGGAAGTAACTTAAGGGGAGAGAATAAAGCAAAGGATTAAAATGAACTGATGAGCATTTGGTATGCCCGTCAGTTTTTTAACGCCTGATAAAATACAGGTTCTGCCGCTTCAGGATTGGTTCCCGGATATCAGGGCAGCTACACCTTTCAGTTCAGATGAACAGGATGATCAACCTTTTCTTTTAGTAAGGCAAGGTCGATCACTTCGATCATTTCATCAATGTAATGGAAATTCAGCCCTTTGATGTATTCCGCTTTAATGTCTTCGATATCTTTCCGGTTGTCGGACGAAAGGATGATATCCGTGACACGGGCACGTTTGGCAGCCAGTATCTTCTCCTTGATCCCGCCCACGGGGAGAACCCTGCCACGAAGGGTGATTTCACCGGTCATGGCAATGCGGTTCCTGACCCTGCGCTGGGTAAACGCACTGGCAAGAGCCGTGAACATGGTGATTCCGGCCGAAGGACCATCCTTTGGCGTGGCGCCTTCAGGCACATGAATATGGACATTCCACTTTTCAAATACCTGCACCGGGATATCGAGCATGCCTGCATGGGCTTTCAGGTATTCAAAGGCAATGGTTGCTGATTCCTTCATCACGTCTCCCAGATTGCCGGTAATGGTCAGGTTGCCCTTCCCGGGACTCAGGCTTACTTCAACAAAGAGTATTTCACCTCCGACAGCCGTCCATGCCAGGCCGGTTACAACACCTGCCACCTTGTTGCCAAGACTCTTTTCTTGCTGAAAAATGGCGTTTCCAAGGATCGTTTTAAGGTCGGCAGGGGAGAGGGAAGAGGATACTTTTTCGCCCATGGCGATATACCTGGCCCTGCTGCGGATCACTTTGGCTAGGGTCTTCTCGAGCAACCTGACGCCGGATTCCCGGGTATAATCTTCAATGATTTTCTGCAGAACCGGTTTGGAGAAAGAAATATCCTTTGAAGACATACCATGTTCCTTCAACTGTTTCGGGATCAGGTGCCTGCGGGCAATCTCTATCTTTTCTTCCAGCAGGTATCCGCTGAGATCGATCACCTCCATCCGGTCACGGAGAGCGGGATGAATGGTGTTGAGCGTGTTGGCTGTGGCAATGAACATGACTTTCGACAGGTCATATTCTATCTCCATGAAATTGTCATAAAACGCTACATTTTGCTCCGGGTCAAGCACTTCAAGAAGTGCTGCCGAAGGATCCCCGTTCACTGTCATACCCGATACCTTGTCGATTTCGTCGAGTACAAAAACGGGATTTGAATACTTCGCCTTCCGGATGCTTTGGATGATACGTCCAGGCATGGCGCCGATATAGGTACGCCGGTGACCGCGGATCTCCGATTCATCATGAAGACCGCCCAACGACATCCGGATGTAACTGCGCCCTAATGCACGGGCTATCGACTTCCCGAGAGAAGTCTTACCGACACCCGGAGGGCCTACCAGGCAGAGGATTGGCGACTTCATATCACCTTTGAGCTTTAGAACTGCAAGGTACTCTATGATCCGCTCCTTGATCTTCTCCATACCATAATGGTCCTCGTCAAGAACCTGCTGTGCATGTTTCAGGTCGAAATTGTCTTCTGTATAGGTCTCCCAAGGCAGGTCGACAATCACCTCCAGGTAATTGAGCTGTATGGAGTATTCCATGGCAGCCGGATTCATGCGGGTTATCTTGTTGATCTCCTTTTCAAAAAGATCGGCAACCTGCCTGGGCCACTTTTTCTCTGATGCTTTATTCCTCAGTTCATTCAGCTGCTGTTCATGAGGATTGTTCCCCAGTTCTTCCTGGATAAGGCGAAGCTGCTGGTTCAGCAGGTAATCTCGCTGCTGCTTGTCCATGTCGACCTTAACCTTGTTCTGTATCTGATTCTTAAGCTCCAGCATCTGAAGTTCTTTCGTCAGAAGCGAAAGGACGATATTGGCACGCTGCTCCAGGTCACGGATCGCCAGCAGGTTCTGTTTTTCCTTCAGTTCTACATTGAGGTTGGATGCCACAAAATTGACAAGGAATACCGGGCTTTCAATGTTCTTGATGGCGAATGCAGCGTCGCTTGGCAGGTTTGGCGACTGATTGATGATCTGGATTGAAAAGTCCTTTATACTTGATATCAGCGCTTCGAAGGCCTTATCCTTGGGCGCAATACTGCCCGGCTGGTCAAAACCGATGATGGCAGCCTTAAAATACGGATCGGTCTGGATGAGATGCCCCAGTTCAAACCTCTTTTTCCCCTGAATGATAGCCGTGGTATTACCATCAGGCATCTGCAGGATCTTTATGATATAAGCAACAGTGCCGATCTTGTTCAGATCTTCAAATGCAGGGTCTTCAATATCAGCATCCTTCTGGGAAACAACCCCGATGATCCGTTCTCCTTTGTAATACTCTTTAATCAGGCGAATGGATTTGTCCCTGCCAACCGTAATGGGTATAACAACACCCGGGAACAGCACAGTGTTCCTGAGCGGTAAAATTGGCAGTTCGGCAGGAATTTCCTCTGCATTGATCTGTTCTTCGTCTTCCGCAGAAAGTAAAGGGATAAAGTCGGTTTCGTCTTCGAGTAAATTCGACATTGATAATGGAGAGGTTGGTGAATTTATAGAATATTGTCAAAATGGCATACATTGCACCAGTCCGACATGCGCACTGCATTTTTCAATAATCATGCCATGGGAAAATGCGCGCCAAACCGTCGCTTACACAGTCAAAGGTAAGGATAAATAATAAAAAACCCCGGATTGGACCGGGGTTGATGTATCATGAAGAGCCTGATTACTTGGCCTTGTTCTTCATCTGCAGATGCTTTTCAAACTTCTGGCGGAATTTATCAACGCGTCCGGCAGTGTCAACAAGCTTGATCTTACCCGTATAGAAAGGATGGGAGGTGTTGGAAATTTCCAGCTTTACAAGAGGATATTCCTTGCCGTCTTCCCAAACGATCGTTTCCTTGGTGGCAACAGTCGAACGGGTCATGAAAGCATGATCATTGGAGATATCTTTGAATACAACCAGCCGGTAATCCTTAGGATGAATGTCTTTTTTCATATACTATTCCGCTTAAATTCAGGGCTGCAAAATTACGCTTTTTTTCAATAGAAACAAATGTGGATTAAATTTTTATTTCCATTGATACTATATTGTATTCTTCAAGCCTGAAGAATCGCTTTGAATCTCATAATTCCATCAGGAATCTTAATGTGTCAACACCATCGGCATAATCCCACAACTGCGGTTCCTGCGTGGTTCCCAGTGGCACAGCGCCCTCAATCGGCAAGCCTGAAGCAATACACTGTATCATTTCTTTGTCACGAAGAAGCTTTTGTTCCAGTGAGGCAACATCCTTAAAAAATTCATAATTAACTACCGCGATAGGCGAGGCGTACTGCTCATCCTCCACCATGATCATCATTCCATTATCATAATAAGGAGTGAGGTTCATCTGCCGGATAGCCTTTTGGTACTGGTAGTTATTCATGTATTTGAAATGACCGAAAAGCTCTTCGTTGAAGGCCTTACAGGCTTCAAGAACATTTCCCGGATCATATCCTGCAGGCATATAAACCTTTGAAATGCTCCTGCACCCCAGCCCGAAATAAAGGCAAATATCCCTGCCCAATCCTTCCAGCTCCTGTGAACTTTCATTTCCTGAAAGCACTGCTGTCCCGTTCCGGTTGCGGCGAATGATATGTGGAACATGGGAAAAATAATACTCAAAATAGCGGGATGTGTTGTTGCTGCCTGTGGCAATAACCGCATCATATCCTTCGATCCTGCCATCGGTAAAGCTTATAAGATCAGCAAACCCTGGTTCGATCGCACACAATATTTCCGAAATGGTTTTTAGCAGGATATTGTCGTTACTGCTTAATTTACCCAGGAAATGATTCCCGCTGATCAGCACCGTGACAAAATCATGCATGCCAACCAGGGGGATATTTCCCGCCATTACAACAGCTATTTTCCCTGGACTGTTATTGCCCTGCTCCGGCGAATAAGGCTTCGTCCATTGCTTCAGCTTATTTTCCTGCAAGGCATCTGCCCATGAGGCAACCGCAGCCCGGATGTTTTGAGGTGTAAACCAGGTATTGACAGCAGAAGCACGCTCGCAGGATTGCTTCAGTAAATCCATCCACTGTCTGTTTTCTTCAGGTGGTGCTTCTGCCGTGTTGCGGACAAACAGGCCAAGGATTTCCCCCAGGCGGGCGAATGCTGAAATCCTTGTCCCGATGTCAGGAAGAATGGCCATATCAGAAATGAATTGAAAACCGGGTTCAGGGAGCGAAATTACCGGATATTCCTATACATTTGCCGGCAAAGACGAAAAATCAAAAGGAATTATGTGGCTCCGGATCGTAGTCCTTACTATGCTGGTTCAGGTTTGTTCTCTCCTCTCTTTTGCCCAGGCAGAGTCGTCATTTGCAGCTGCCGGCGATTCGCTATTTGCGTTGAGTGATACCATCTGGAAATGCAGGACCGATAGCAGCCGCCTGGCGGCGAATACCATCTTTATCGACAGGTTTGAGAAAGTGTTGAAACAGCCGGGGGCCTTCAATTATCCTTTTGATACACTGAAGGGAATATCGAAACTTCGTTCGGAGGATGGCAGGTTCCGGATCATCACCTGGAATATTCCATTGAATAACGGTACGTTCAGATATTTTGGCTTTGTCGAATTGCAGGGCGATACCCTTTTCCGGCTGCAAGAAACAGAAAACGGCAGGGCCGGACTGATGAATGATGTCCTGCCGGCCCCGGACTGGTACGGAGCATTGTATTACAGCCTTATCGTTACCCGTTTTGAGAAGATATCCTATTATACACTACTCGGCTGGGATGGAAATGATCCTTCATCCAACCGCAAGGTTGTGGATATGCTCTCTTTTGATGATAAGGGACTGCCTGTCTTTGGGGCACCGGTTTTCAAGACGAAAAACGGACTCAGGAACAGGGTAGTGATCGAATATGCCAAGAACGGAAATGCCATCCTGCGGTATGATCGGCAAACCCTCCTGGAGCAAAAAGGGAAGCGGATTAAAGAAAGAAAGGAATGGATGATTGTTACCGACCGGTTGGTCCCCATGAATCCGTCGCTTGAAGGAATGTGGAAATATTATGTTCCGGCAGGTGATACCTATGATGCCTATATATTCAGAGAAGGTTTCTGGATGTTCGTTGAGGATATCCGGGTGACAAATCCTCCTGTCCAATAACAGTCAACTTTTTTTTGCATATGACATTAGTTTTATAGCTTTGTAATGTAAAAAAGGCCCGGGTTTGCAGGTAAAAGCATAGCCTTGTTCGGATCACTAATGTATTAAATCATAATCTCTTACGGTTAATAACCAATATCTTATCTCATGAAAAAGCACAATTTCAACGCCGGCCCCTGCATTTTGCCCAGGGTTGCCATTGAAAATACAGCAAAAGCTGTACTTGAACTGAACGGAATCGGTATGTCGGTCATGGAGATCTCGCACCGTAGTAAAGATTTCCAGGCCATCATGGATGAGGCAGTTGCTTTGTTCAAGGAAATCCTTTCTATCCCGGAAGGCTACCATGTACTCTTTCTGGGAGGCGGAGCCAGCCTGCAATTCTGCATGGTTCCTTACAACTACCTGAATAAAAAAGCCGCCTATCTCGAAACCGGCGTATGGGCTAAAAAAGCCATCAAAGAAGCCAAACTGTTCGGAGAAGTAGCTGTTGTCGGTTCATCGGCTGACAAGAACTTTACCTATATCCCGAAAGGCTGGGAAGTTCCGGCTGATGCCGATTATTTCCATATCACCACCAATAATACCATCTATGGTACGGAGATCAGAGAAGATTTCAAATGCAATGTACCCCTGATCGCCGACATGTCGAGCGACATCCTGAGCCGTCCGGTTGATATTTCCAGGTATGCAATGATCTATGGCGGTGCCCAGAAAAATGCCGGGCCTGCCGGTGTTACCTTCGTTATAATCAGGGAAGATATGCTCGGGAAAGTAGAACGTGCTATTCCCACCATGCTCGATTATCGCACACATATCAAGGAAGGTTCCATGTTCAATACTCCTCCGTGCATCAACATTTTCACCCTGAAAGAGACTTTGAAATGGGTGAAGGAGATGGGCGGAGTGAAGAAGATGGAGGAACTGGATAAAGCCAAGGCTTCATTGCTTTACAATGCTATTGATTCCAGCCGTATGTTCGTCGGTACTGCTGAAAAGGAAGCCCGTTCAATTATGAACATCTGCTTTGTGATGAAAGAAGAATATAAGGACAAGGAAGATGCATTCATGGAATTCGCCAAGGCACGTGGAATGGTCGGCATTAAAGGCCACCGTTCTGTCGGTGGATTCAGGGCTTCATGCTACAATGCCCTGCCGATTGAAAGCGTACAGGCTTTAGTCGATTGCATGCATGACTTCGAAAAGGAAAATGCCTGAATCTCAAAAAACAGATGAACATGAAAAAAATTCTGGTTGCTACTGAAAAGCCGTTTGCCAAAGCTGCTGTCGAAAGCATCAGGCTGATCATAGAGAAGGCCGGATACCAGATGGCCCTCCTGGAGAATTACACGCAGAAGGCTGAACTTATGGCCGCTGCGGCCGATGCCGATGCAATGATCATCCGCAGCGACATTGTCGATAATGATGTGCTCGATTCAGCCCCGAAACTGAAAATAGTCGTCAGGGCAGGAGCAGGCTACGATAATATTGACCTTGAATCAGCAACCAAACATCAGGTTGTTGCAATGAATACCCCCGGCCAAAACTCAAATGCCGTTGCCGAACTGGCTATAGGGCTGATGCTTATGGCTGCCAGGAATAACCTCAATGGTACTTCGGGAACTGAACTCAAGGGCAAGAAACTCGGATTGCATGCCTTTGGCTATGTAGGCAAAGCCGTTGCCACCATTGCAAAAGGATTCGGCATGGACATCTATGCCTATGATCCCTTCGTTTCGAAGGAAGCAATGGCAGAAGAAGGCATAAAGTGGATCGGTGACGTAGCAGAACTCTATGCCACCTGCCAGTATGTTTCTCTTCACATGCCGGCCAATGCTCAGACCAAGAAGTCGATCAACTTTGAACTTCTTTCAAAAATGCCAAAGGGAGCCACGATTGTGAACACTGCCCGGAAAGAGGTTATTGATGAAGACGGACTGGTTCAGATGTTCACCGAACGTCCTGATTTCAAGTATGTTTCGGACGTTGAGCCGGATAATAAGTCCCTGATCGCCGAGAAATTCTCAGGCAGATTCTTCTTCACACCGAAGAAAATGGGAGCCCAGACTTCCGAGGCCAATAACAATGCCGGCCTGGCTGCCGCACGGCAAATCGTCGGATTTTTCAAGGAAGGTAATAAAACCTACCAGGTGAATAAATGGTAATGGATAAGCCTATCTTGAATTAGTCTTACTGCTTGATATTCAATAGATTGAAACCAAAAGGGCCAGGCGAGTGGAAAAATTATTCCATTCGCCTGGCCCTTTTTGAAAAAAAATGCAGAAATCGGACAATACTGGTCTAGTTCTGCTCAATTTTTATTTATATTAGCGAATTATTAGTTTAGGTGAGTTGTATATACAGATGACTCTATCTCAAAAAAATCCAAAAACCCAACAAACAATAATTTAATTGACATGGAGACTGACCTCGACAAAAATGCTACTTTCTTTCGATTTGAAGACCTGAGGGTATATCATAAGGCGCTTGATTATATCGATTGGGTATATCAGAAAGCAAGTAAGTTCTCGGAAAACGGACATTCTTCCCTTTCAAAAAGGTACTATGATTCTGCCCAGGCTATTGCATTGCACATTGCAGAAGGTTCGGCACGGAACAAGAGCCAGTTTATCTATTACCTTAAAATGGCGAAGAGCTCTGTGAGGGAATGTGTTGTTCATACTTCGCTGGCCGAGAAACAAAAACTGATCAGTAACACGGAGCAGGAAGAATCAAGACATCAACTGATGGAAATGACCAAAATGTTAGGTGCCCTGATAGGATCTCTCCAGCGCTCAGCAGGGATAACCGACACGGATGACGATTGAATGGTGTTGTTATCCTGAATGCTCACAATCGCCAGATCCCAGTTATTTTTATGCAAACCGGCACAAAACATTGTGCCGGTTTTTGTTATTTTGCATGCGATAATTCAATCCTACTACTAACACAAGCACCGCCCTCCGGGCCGGTGAAAAAACTGAAACAATGTCAATAGTTAAGCCATTCAGGGGCCTCCGCCCACCGGTTGAACTCGTAAAAAAACTGGCCTCCAGGCCTTACGATGTATTAAATTCAAATGAAGCAAGGATCGAAGCCAAAGGTAATCCTTACTCCCTGCTCCACGTGACGAAGGCTGAGATCGATCTGCCCGAAGGCATCGACGAACATAGCCAGGAAGTATATAATAAGGTTGTTGAGAACTTCCGGAACTTCCGTGAACATGGCTGGCTCGTTCAGGATAAGGAGGAAAAGCTGTACATCTATGCGCAAACCATGGATGGACGGACACAGTATGGCATTGTCGGTTGTACTCATATCGACGACTATTTCAATAACCATATCAAAAAGCATGAACTGACCCGTAAGGATAAGGAAGACGACCGCATGATCCATGTCCGGATTACCAATGCCAATGTGGAACCGGTTTTCTTCTCATACCCCGCTCATGCCGGCATCGATGCCATCATTAAAAAGATCACAGATAGCGAAAAACCTGTCTATGATTTTGTTGCTGACGATGGTTTCGGCCACCATTTCTGGGTGATCAATGATCCGGAAGTTATCAGCCAGATTGTTAAGATTTTCAAAGAGGAAATTCCTGACATTTATGTTGCTGACGGACATCATCGTACGGCTGCCGCAGCACGCGTAGGTCTGGAAAAAAAGGAAAAGAATCCCGCTCATACCGGACAGGAAGAATATAACTATTTCATGTCGGTGCTTTTCCCTGATAACCAGCTTAAGATCATCGACTACAACCGCCTTGTAAAAGACCTGAATGGTCTTTCGAATGAACAATTCCTGGAGAAGCTTTCAGCATCGTTCAATGTTCGCAAGGTAGGCGCCGACATCTACAAACCGTGCTGCCTGCATAATTTCAGCATGTATCTGGATGGAAACTGGTACTCTCTCACTGCCCGGGAAGGCACCTACAATGATGCTGACCCGATTGGTGTCCTCGACGTTACTATTCTGTCCAGATTAATTCTGGAACCTGTCCTGAATATCGGTGACCTGCGAACCTCCAAGAGGATTGACTTTGTGGGTGGTATCCGCGGACTTGGTGAGTTGAAGCGCCGTGTTGACAATGGTGAGAACGTGGCTGCCTTTGCACTCTACCCGGTTTCAATGAAACAACTGATCGATATAGCCAATACCGGCAATATCATGCCTCCCAAAACCACCTGGTTTGAGCCTAAACTTCGCAGCGGCCTGGTGGTACACCTGCTTGATTAAGTTATTCTCTTACAACTTCATGCAGACAGCAGGGGTACAGACGGGCAAATAACTTGTGCCGGTGTGTTCCGGAAGGGATCTTTTCCGAGGTAACTTTCATCGCCTTCAAAGGTGATTGAGGGTTGATTCATTCAGTATACTGGGCATATTCTGAAAAAATACAATCAGCTAAGCTGTTCAGTCGCAGTATGTCATCCTGGCTTCGTCCCGATTGTGTTGTTCTCTGCTCGCTGCTCTCTGCATGAAGTGTTTGATGCCAATCAGACCGGTTGGTGATACATCCATATATAATCCTGGCGGCCATAGGGGAGTCAGCATGGAATATTACTGACTGCAAACGGATCAATAAGGTCAGCTATGAAGCGGGTGAAGCGGACTGTCAGGAAAGGATGGAGACTCTCTTTCTTTCAGCACTGTTGAAACGAAACATCACTGAAGATGCTTCTTGATGATATTAAGGAGTATATCAGGTTTGATCGGTTTGCTCATAAAATCGACACAACCGGCTTCGAGACTTTTTTCCCGCTCCCTTGGGAGTGCATAGGCTGTAAAACTGATAATAGGTACTTCGGGCCGGAACTGCCTGATCTCATGAATGGCCTCGTATCCTGTTTTGATGGGTAACTGGATATCCATCAGTATCAGGTTTATTTCCGCATGTTTTTGGGCCAGATCTATGGCAACCTGTCCATTGGGAGCATGCAGAAGGGTTACCTGCGTGAACCGGAGAATAGCTTCCATCAACATGAAATTCTGTTCAACATCTTCGGCAATCAGGATGGTTTTCCCTTTCCAGTCGTATTTCACATCAACAGGCTTTTTGACTTCTTTCCTGATGGCTACCGGGGCCCGATACGGTATACTGAAGAAAAATGTAGAGCCTTTTCCGGGATCTGATTCTACACCGATACTTCCGCCCAATAATTCCACGATATTTTTCGAGATCGCTAATCCGAGCCCCGTTCCGCCATATTTCCGTGTGGTGCTGGGATCTATCTGACTGAATCGCTGGAAGAGTAGTTGTTGCTTGCTCCTGAGTATACCTATACCGGTATCCCTGACAAAGAACCGGATGCTGTTACCTTCCATGTGATAGCCGAATTCCACCTCACCAAACTCAGTGAATTTTAACGCATTGCTAAGGAGGTTTGTAAGAACCTGTTGCAACCGCAAAGGATCTGTGATTGTAATAAGCGGTGAGTCTTTTTTGGGATATGTCAGTTTGAGTTCCAGTTCGCTCTTTTTCGATTTGTTTTTCAGCTCGAAAAATGTCCCGTAAAGGTCGGCCAGGAGCTTGTCGACATTGCATTCCGAATCGTTGATCACAAGCTGTCCGGCTTCAATCTTGGCGATGTCGATGATATCGTTGATAATATTCATCAACGACTCGCCCGATAATTTGATCTTTGAAATGAAATCCTCACGATCCTCTTCACTGAGCTGCTCATCCGACAGGAGGTCGGAGAAACCAATGATTGCATTCATTGGCGTGCGTATCTCATGTGACATATTGGCAAGGAAAGCCGTCTTCAGCCGGTCGGATTCTTCCGCCTTTTCTTTCGCCATGATCAGACGCTGTCGCGTTTCCTCCATTTCGGTGATGTCACGGCTGATAGCAATAATACCAAGCACTTTCCCCTCCGAATCATAATAGAGTGTTTTCATGGTGTCGAATAGCACCTTCCTTCCGTCGGGATAGGTAATCCATTCGGTATTCCGGGAAGGTACCTGGGTTTCAAGCAGAACTTTGTCCGATTGATAGTAAAGATCAGCACTCACTTTCGGGAAAAGATCATATTCGGAACAACCAATAAATTCGGATGATTTTTTTCCTATAAATTTCTCGAAAGCCTTGTTGCCACCGACGAAGATACTGTTGGTGTCCTTGAAGAAAATAAGGTCCGGAATGGAGTCGATGATATATTTGAGCCGGCTTTGTTCAGTTGACAGATCAGTCTTGATACGGTCACGTTCCCTGATCATATGATTGGCAGCCTGTGCCATGGTGAGGAACTCTTTAAAATGTACTTTAGACTCATCCAGTGGTTTAAGTCCGATGGCCGCATCCTGGAAGAATTTTACGAAGAAACGGATGCTGGCAGATGTGCGCCTGGAGTATAAACGTGTAACCAGGTAGATAATAAGGGAATAGATCAGAACGAAAATCAGGAACTTGCCCAACTCCCGCAGGATGGAGGATTTAAGCTCAGCACTTCTTGCCTCAAGGATTGGCTTGATGTCACCGGTATGCATTCCTGTCCCTATGACCCATTTCCAATCCTCAATACCGGTCATATAGGATATTTTTTCCGTGGCTCCTTCAGTTGTATCTCTTTGCCAGTTATATATAAGGTAATCGCCGCCAGCCTTTGCTGCAAATTCAAGTTCTTTCGCGAATATCGATTTCCAGTTTTGATCCGATCCTGTAATAATATCCAGCGGCGGATTATTGAGTTTTCCTTTGGTTATCAGCCCATGTCCGCTGTATGTATTGATAAAGATGTACTCATCGTTGTCATACCGCACTTTTACAAGACTGTCCAACACCAGTTCCTGCATTAATTTCGTAGAATCCACAGGGTTGAGCAACGCTTTGATGGCTATTGCGGTACCTGGAATCGGATAAGTAAGTACGCCCTGTTTCTGGCGTGAATGCGTCAGCAGCTTTTCCCATCCTCCCCCGGCCGGGTATTCCAGTCCGGCATCTGCCAATTGTTTGATAGAGAGCCATAAAGGATTCAAATTGTGCTTTACCGAAGTGTCGGGCGAACTGGTAAACAATGGATTTCCATGCGGATCAACCACTGCGATCTGCACTCCGGAGTCCAGAAAAAGTTGTTGGAGGGAGTCAGCTTCAACCTGGGTGAGGATGAGCATATCCGTTTCATCTCCTACGAGTCCCCTGGCAAGAATGCCGGCGGCTTTATTCAGTTTCATGTTCACATAACGATCGATGTATACGGGAGAATGAGTACGGACGAAATGGATATAATCTTTGGCTATCAGAATTCTGGATTTCAATTCACGCCTTTGCTGGATCGGGAATTCGGCAACTATTTTTTTATTGCCGGTTTCATACCACTTGAATTCAAGAATAATAAAGTAAATGACAAAGCAACAGGCCGTAATCAATCCCACTAACAATGGGATAAGAAATAACAGCCTTGACAGACTGTAGTTCCTGGAACTGTTGCTTTTAACTGAAGTGTTGGCCTCTGTTGAAGCGTTCATCCTTTAATGGAATAGAGGGTCGATGCGGCAAATGTTCTAAAGAACACGAATATAATTATAATGTTGCATTTCTGTTAACTCTTTATATAATTTTTATTCTGCGTCCTCCGGCTAAAAATAGCTAATTTTGAGCACTTCGAATCGGACTCTCTCCATGGATATTATAGAGAATTATTATAAAGTACGTGCAACAGTCCCGGCTGGCGTTACACTCGTGGCTGTTTCAAAATTTAAACCTGCCGAATACATTCAGAAACTTTTCGAAGTAACAGGTCATAAAGAGTTTGGGGAAAACAGGGCACAGGAAATGCATCAAAAAGCCTTCTTACTTTCTCCGGACATCGACTGGCATTTTATCGGTCATCTTCAGACAAATAAGGTCAAACTTGTGATCCCGGGAGCTGTCCTTATTCAGGGCGTCGACAGCATGCGGTTGCTGGAGGCAATAAACCGGGAAGCATTACGAAACAATGTAGTGGCAAAAGTCCTGCTTCAGTTTCACATTGCAACGGAAGAAACCAAGTTTGGATTTTCACTGGATGAATGCAGGCAGATGATGGAATCTCCCGTTTTCGGAGAACTTAAAAATATTGCTGTGACCGGTGTAATGGGCATGGCCTCGTTTACCGATGACCAGGCTTTGGTCAGAAAAGAATTCAGATCACTCCGAAATATATTTGAACTCCTGCAAAAGGACTATTTTACTGCTTCCGGAGAATTCAATGTGGTATCCATGGGTATGTCGGGCGATTATCAGATCGCGATCGGAGAGGGGAGTACCCTGGTCAGGATCGGCTCCCTGATTTTCGGATCAAGATAAGTAAGTGCAAAACAATCACCTGTCAGCCGTTACCTTTATCCAAAGTTAAAGAACTTGAATATCCAATAGACAACGGCGGAGATCAGCATCGATACCGGAATAGTAAGAATCCAGGCATAAAGCAGATTGATGGTGACCCCCCATCTCACAGCAGTTATTCGCTTTGTGAGGCCAACTCCCATAATTGCACCGGTAATGGTATGAGTTGTACTCACGGGGATACCAAAAGCTTCGGTACCAAACAGAAGTACAGCTCCGGCACTTTCAGCCGCAACACCTTCAAACGGCGTCAGTTTGGTGATTTTACTTCCCATAGTTTTCACGATTCTCCATCCGCCCAGCAAGGTACCAATCGCAATAGCCGTATAACATCCCAGCACAACCCAGTGCGGTATGGTATGGATTCTGCCATTCAAGAGCCCGATATGTGCCCAGTGAGGGATATTTTGAGGGTCAACACCATTATAGAAGACAATCAAGGTAGCGGCAATGATACCCATCACCTTCTGAGCATCATTCCCTCCATGCCCGAGGCTGAAGCAGGCAGAGGATAAGATCTGAAATTTCCTGAAATACTTCTCCAGCCTGAAAGGATTTGCATGCCGGAAAATATTCAGGAAAATGATAGATATAATGTAAGAGATTATCATTCCTAACAGCGGCGCAAGGAAGATGAATGAGACAATCTTCAGTATCTTGTCCATATGGACGACTGACCAGCTGGCATGCGCAATTGCAGCACCGGAGAACCCGCCAACAAGGGTGTGCGACGAAGACGAAGGAATTCCAAGATACCAGGTGAGCAGGTTCCAGAGTATTGCTGCAATGATGCCGGCCAGAATCACCTGGAGATTAATCGCGCTGGTATCAACTGTTTTCGCTATGGTATCAGCAATTTTTAATTCGAAGACAGCGTATGCAAGAAAGTTGAATGAAGCGGCCCATATGACAGCCTGAAAAGGCGTCAATACCTTGGTTGAAACAATAGTAGCAATGGAATTGGCAGCATCGTGAAAGCCATTGATAAAATCGAAAAGGAAGGCCAGTGTTATAATTACAATCAGCAGCGTGAAATTCATGAAACTGGTGTTTTCATTTTTCTTAAAAGGACGTTGATTTCTACAGATGCTTCCGGACTCTGAAGGATCCGGTAAAAAACGGATCAGCTAAGCTTAACCATCAGCGTGGAAAATACATTTGCTACATCATCGCATTTATCGATGGCTTTTTCAAGAGAAGCAAGAATATCACGCTTCTTGATCAGGTCGATGGCGTTTGTCTCTTTTTCGAAAAGTTCTGATAAATATCTTTGGTAAATATCATCCACCTTACTTTCCAGATTGCTGATCCTGATGCATGATTCTGCATGCTTGCCAAAGTCGCTGGCATTCTTGACCGAACGGAGAACCAACTGGATCTCCTTGTTGGCGGAATGAATACAATCCGCGATCTGGACGAATTCATCAGGGAAGAAAGGCAGTTTATAGAAATGAATCCGTTTGGAAGTGGTATGGATGTAATCGACAACTGAATCCATGGTCTGGATGAGTTCATGAATATCTTCCCTGTCGAAAGGTGTGATGAATGTGCCATTAAGCTCGTCCAGAAGCTCTTTGGTGATAAGATCTCCTTCATGCTCGGCATCTTTGATGGCCTTGCTGTATTCTAGCCGTTTCTCCAGGTCACTTTCCCGGATAAGTTTTATCAAAAGCTCTGAAGTGGTGACAAGGTTATCTGCGGCCTTGTTGAACAACGGAAAGAACTTGCGGTCCTTGGGAACCAGGAAGCTGAATATTCTGTCGAGTTTCATGAGGAAGTTTTTTATGGAATGCGAAAATAAGAAGATTCAGAGTAGCAACGTAACTGTTGGTCAATTTGATTTTCCGGGAAAGTTTTTTCTGAAAATGGATACAAAGCCTTTTTTTACCGACCAAATCCCGTCAGCATCCGACAGAATTACCATAAATCACTCCCGAAAGCCTGATAATGGAATATTTGATGTCGACATTTTATTCTCTACTTGAAATAATTTAATATAAAGATTATCAATACAATGCAATTAATAATAAATGAAATGAATTATAAATTTCAAGTAATTAAAGGCCATCATTCAACCAGGTTGGTCGGGTCAAAAAAATACGATTATCGGAAGGGTTGTCGTTATTTTGCCGTCCCGATCAATGGGAGTGCCCAGCTATGGTGAACAGAAAAATATTGCTCGTCCTTACCGGCCTTTTACTATCGATGATCTCTGTACAGGCACAGGATCAGTCGTTTAACACATGGACTTCCGTCAGTATCGACCGGAAATGGAATAAATGGATGTTTGGCGGAGAAGCAGAGCTGAGGTCCCAGGACTTTTGGGGCCACACCCGGAGGATCAGTCTGCAGGCGGAAGCCTCGCGGATACTGATCAAAAATGTCAGGGCAGGTGCCAGCTATACCTTCATCAGCTTTTACGACTCCAAATATGACGATTTTCAGCCGCGTCACCGGTTCACACTCTTTACATCAGGGAAATGGAAACCGGACGATTTTACTTTTACATTGACTGAAAAGCTGCAATTGACTACCAGGGACGAAAGTGACCGGATCAAAGACAACGGCACGATTGATACCTATAGCATTAATCCTTCGCTGGTATGGCGCAACAAACTGAAAGCCGGCTACAATATTCCTGGCATACCGCTGAATCCTTCGGTTTCCGTCGAGACATTTTTCCAGCTGAATAATCCCGAGGGAAATGCATTTGAAGGCATGCGTTATACGCTTTCGCTGGAATACAAACTGAATAAAGGAAATGAGCTGGAAATCTTCGGATTACTTGATCAGGAGCTGAATGTATCCAAACCAACGGACACATACGTGATGGGAATAGGATATCACTTCTCTTTCTGATAATGCATGTTAATAACCTTCAATTTAACCTGACTGATAAATCACTGACTGATAAGTATTAACATCATGAAAAAAATCCTGTGGTCACTATTGCTTTGTGTAATTGTCTTTATGTGGAATGCCTGTGAGAAGGACGCATCCACTTCGGATGACTCCGGTTCAGGTGATAATGATGTCGAAGATGGCGTGAGTCATGAAGAGGCCGGGGACTATTCCTGGGATGCAGCATCAGTTTATACCATAACGCTGAATGGCACTTCGGTTGCGGCAAACACCGATCTGGTTACTATCCAGGGAAGCGTAGCCACCATTACAGGTGCAGGTGCATTCAGTATCACTGGTACGCTTGCCAACGGGCAGATTGTTGTTGACGCCGGTAAAAATGACCTTGTCCGCCTGATATTTAACGGCATTGACATTACAAATAACACAGGTTCTGCCATTCTGGTTGAGAAATCCGCCAAAACTATTGTAGACCTTGCATCCGGAACTCAAAACAGTTTGACGGATGGCTCCGCTTATGCCAATGCGGATGATGATCCGAATGCAGCACTTTTCAGCAAGTCGGACCTGACGATCTTTGGTGACGGTTCTCTAATCGTGAAAGGGAATTATCAGGACGGTATCCACAGCAAAGACGGACTCATAATCAAGAGTGGCGCTGTCACGGTTTCGGCTGTTGATGACGGTATTTCCGGTAAGGACTATCTGATCGTTCATGGTGGCAGTCTCAATGTGAACAGTGGCGGTGACGGCATTAAATCCGACAACGACGTTAATACATCTGTCGGATATATTTTGATTGATGGCGGGAGTTTCAGAATAACATCTGCCGGTGATGCTATATCGGCTCAGACAACATTGAATGTAAGCGCCGGGTACTTTGTGATCAAGACAGGTGGCGGAAGCAGTTCTTCTGTATCAGGTGATGCCTCTGCCAAGGGGGTCAAAGGGCTGAGCGGGGTCACCCTGGCGGCGGATTCCTGTTCGATCAATGCCGCTGATGATGCCATCCACTCAAACAATTCAATAGAGATCAATGGAGGCGTCTATAGCCTGGCATCTGCTGATGATGCGATACATGCGGATAAATCGCTGACAGTGAACGACGGGAATATCATGGTTACGAAATGTTATGAAGGATTCGAAAGTTTTGTGATCACTATTCAATCAGGTACGGTTTCGATCGTTTCTACCGATGACGGTTTCAATGCCACTGCAGGTACACGGACGGAATCGGATGATAAGAGCTTTGTATACATTCATGGCGGAACGATAACGCTGAATGCGACCACAGGTGATCCGCTCGACAGCAACGGCAGTATTTCGATGAATTCGGGAACGGTAATTATCCATGGACCTAATTCGCAGCCCGAAGTTGGGATTGATTATAATGGCTCTTTCAATATATCGGGAGGATTTCTGGTAGCCTCCGGTACCAATTCAAATATGACCCAGGCGCCCAGCAATTCGTCGACGCAATATTCGGTCAGGATCACCTACCGCTCCTCTCAGGCTGCGGGAGCGCTTTTTCACATTCAGGATGCCGAAGGAAATGACCTGGTCACTTTTGCCCCGGTAAGGAAGTACCAGTCCATGGTATTTTCATCTCCAGCATTAATCAAGGGAGCTACGTACACGATTTACAAATCCGGCACATCGACCGGAACGGTTAATAATGGATTGTACGCCGGAGGGGTCTATAGTCCTGGTACTGAAGCTGGTAATTTTACAATCGGCAATTCCGTAACCAATCTCTCGAACCTCTGATCTGGATGCAACAGATCCGCGATGAGTAATGAAATGGTGTCAGACGAATGAGTTGCACCTTGCTTTTTTGCATCGTAAAATGCGATAGCAACAGTTAATTTCGGAAAATGAAATAACAAAAATATAATTATGAAATATCAGGGGTGAAGATATCCAAAATAACTTAAAATGCTTGTAACAGTCTGTATTACATCTATATGTAATATTATTCAACAATTGTTGATGCATTTTTTGAAGAAATTATTATCTGAATTTGAAAAAAAATAATCAAAATATTGAATATTTTTTAAATTAGATATTATAATGTCTGTTAATGCTTTATATTAGCAAACTTAAACATAACAAAATGAAATCTATAAAATTTTCCGACGAACAACTCGAATTCCTCCGGGAACAGTACACCGATGAACTTGCCAATGCTGAAAAGTATGTTGAACAAGTGAAGGAGATTCTGAAGAAACTGGGAGCCGAAGTAAAGGCATCAAAGATTGGAACTGAACAGCCGATCAAAGCAGAGAAGAAAAGAGGCCGGAAGCCTAAAGTGGCTGTTGCAGAGGTAAAAGAGCCCAAGAAAAGGGGAAGGAAACCGAAGGTTGTCGCTACTGTAGCTGATGCCCCGGTTGAAACTCCGGTAAAACCTGAAAAGAAAACCAAGTCGAAAAAGGCTGCCACTTCAACGAAAAAGCAAGTAAAAGCTAAAGGTAAATCTGCTGAAAAACGTGTTGCAAAACGCAGCCGTAAGCCTGTAGTAAAAACTGCTGTTGAAGCACCAGTTGCCGTAATCGAAACTCCGGTTACGGAATAATCGCTTCATTACGAATAAACTCTCTTAGCCTGCCATTGTGCAGGCTTTTGAGTTTTGTACAGGGTTAATCCAATGATTCATTTTCAGTAGTTCCGATCAGGGCAATCCTGTTAATTTATGTCATACATGTAAATATTATTCATATCTTGCAAGGCTCTAAAGCCACTATATACATCTCTTCATCTCAGAAAAATTCTCCTTTTAATTTACTTTGATCCGATAATCTATTCAAAACAGAATAAGGAGGTTATTATGTCCACTTTAAAGGAAGCAAATACTACCTGCTGTCCACCGTTTGATCCTGCACAATAGGACGACAAAATGCTGGAATGGGATAACAAGTACTTTTTAAAACAAAGCGTTTTCACCTTGTTTTATATGCCTTTGAATTTTGGCCCGGTGATGAGAAAACTCGATAAGCAGATCAAAGAATCCGGAGTACAGATGGTTGACTGGCTTTGCCTGTCGGACCATACCAGTAAATGGAATATGGATGTTTATCTGGCGGTTGATAAACCTCTTGACACGAGTGCATCAGTTACCTTAAGCGGCAAATACTATTGCAAGGTATATGAAGGTCCTTTCAAGGATACGGAAAAATGGTGCAACGATTATAAAAAACTGGTCGAAGCAAAAGGCTATACGATCTCCAAATGGTATATGTGGTACACTACCTGCCCAAAGTGTGCAAAAAAATACGGGAAGAATTATGTAGCCATCATTTGCAGGATCGAATAACCACTCTTCCTCTCTGTACTCATCCTTTGAAAGTTTAGACTACCGGAACCGGTTGAATTAGTAGCTGTTCGGATACTATAGCTTTAATTCCGGAAGGCAACCTGTTAATTCTGATCTATCTGATAAATGACTTGTTAATTATACGATAAAACCAATGTCAGACACTCTCATTTCTAAAAGCAAAAATTACCTCGACACCTTTTGTGTCAAAATTACAGAGCGTTGCGTGGGCAGTGAAGGAAACCGTCAGGCTACGCAGTTTTTTGAAGAAACTATCGGGACTCTTGGCTGGGAAACGAAAGCAACCGCCTTTGACGCAATCGATTGGAATGAAAAAGGTGCAAATCTCCGGGCAGAAGGAACCGGATTCGAGGTGCTCGTCAGCCCATATTCACATGGATTCAGCGGAGAAGCTGAACTGGTTGTAGCAGGAACCTTCAGTGAACTGGAGGAACTTTCCATGACCGGTAAGATTGTTATGTTATACAACGAACTGGCGAAGGAGCAACTCATGCCCAAGAACTTCGTTTTCTATAATCCGGAGCGGCATCAACAAATTATATCGTTGCTCGAAAAAGGCCGGCCTGAAGCTATAATTGCGGCGACAGGGAGGAATTCAGAGCTTGCAGGAGGGATTTACCCTTTTCCGCTTATTGAAGACGGCGACTTCAATATTCCTTCCGTTTACATGACTGAAGAAGAAGGCCGAAAACTGCTGCCGATGGCAGGAAAGAGAGTTTTCCTCGAATCGTTCTCCGAACGGATCCCGGGCAAAGGGTACAACGTCGTTGCATCAAAAAGCTCCGACAAAGCCAGAAGGATTGTCGTCACGGCTCATATAGACGCTAAAAAGGGGACTCCGGGGGCTATTGATAATGCTACAGGGGTAATCGTCCTTCTGTTGCTTGCGGAGCTTCTGAAGGACTACGATGGTGATAAACGGATTGATCTGGTTGCCTTCAATGGTGAGGATTATTATGCCGTGCCGGGGCAAATGAGCTATATCAGCGAGTATCAGGATATCTTTGGGACGATCATGCTAAACATAAACATCGACGGGGCCGGATACAAAGAAGGTCCCTCGGCGTTGTCGCTGTTTGATTTGCCGGAGCCTATCCTGACCGCAAGCCGTAAAATCATTGCCCATTTTCCGGGACTTAGCGAGGGTGCCCTCTGGCCGCAAGGTGACCACAGCATTTTCCTGCAATTCGGCATACCTGCAATTGCCGTTTCTTCCGGTTGGTTTGTTGAACACGTAAATGAACAGGACATAACCCATACACCCAAAGATAATCCGGGAATTGTTGATTGTGCCAGGCTTCCTGAGATCGCAACAGCATTGAACGAACTGATTCGCAGCCTTTAAAATGATTTCCATTAAGAATTGGCAACTCCGGAATCAACCATGAAATAACCGAACCATCCCCAAAAAATCGAGCCATGAAAAAAAACGTATTCATTCTTTTTCTGATCCTCTGTACCATGTCAGTGGGAAGCACTTTTGCCCAGGATCAGAAGTCGGCAAAACAACCTGTAAAACCAGCCCTGGTCGTGATTGACATTCAGAATGCCTTTTTGCCCATGATCCCCGAAAGGGAAAAAGAAACAGCTTTGTATTACATCAACTATTACATCGACCTGTTCCGTAGCAACGGTTGGCCTATTATCCTCGTCTATCATCAAAGTAAGGAATTCGGCGTAGAACCCGGTACCGAGCAGTTTGAATTCCCGAAATCGGTCAATATCAAACCTGAAGATCCCAAAGTTTTTAAAACCTATCCCAATGGATTTAACAAGACGGATCTTGATAAAGTGATCAGGGATTCGGGGAGCAATACCTTGTTCCTTTGCGGACTGAGTGCAGTGGGATGTGTTCTTGCCACATGGATCGGCGCTTCGGACCACGATTACCAGGCATTTATGCTGAAAGATGCCATCATGAGCCATAATGAGAAGTACACCGACAATGTGGAAGAGATGTTCGGCGCCGTGAATTATGAAGTCGTGAAGATGGCATTGGATGCGGCATCGAAGTAATTCAGCCGTACCATTCCCGGATAGAAAGTTAGCTTAAAAGGCGTATTTCAACCGCAGAAAACCCAGGTTGAGTCTTGTTGTTACATAGTTCAACCGGGCATCGAAATGCTGCCAGACGATAGTAATATCAAGGTTTTCGTTGAGTGAATAATCAATGGACGGCCCGGCATAATATCCGTCGGCATCGGGAAACCACATGGCAGACAGTCCTATATTGAGCAGGGGAGTAGCCGCCCAGGTGAACTGACCAAAAGCGGAGAATTTTGAGAAGGCGAGGTCTTTCGCTGAAAGATTCCCTTCATACAGACGTGAAAGATCCTCCAGGTCCAGGGGACGGTTTGAATACATGAGTTGCAACTGGAAGGCCGAATTGTCTTTGAGTATCTTGTCGATGCCTGCTGTAACCAGGGCAGTTGCCATTCTGCTCGTACTATCATCTGTCGGGACAAACAGTGAGGCTTCACCGCGAAAGGATACAGACCCGATCGATCCCGACCATCCGCTCCCTGCAACCAGATCAGAACCATTTACATATCCTGCGAGGAACTGGATGTCATAGTTCCATTTATTGAATCGCCATAATCCCGCAACCGTGAGATCGTTTTCATGATCCAGTTTTGCGGCAACTTCAAATGTGGATGAATAGGTTGGGAAATACTGTAACCGGATGGCATCGCTGCCCGGCCGCTCCGGGTAATCGAAATCGAAAAAGGAATACGTATTAAAGATATCGTTCACATTCCAGAGAAATGCTTGTCCCCAGTTGATCCGCTGCCTGCCGGTATGTAGTTCGAAATTTCCCTGTTTGTAGTCGAAAGTTAAGCGGTCAACAGAGGTGTTGAGGAAGAATGAGTTCTCATTCAGCAGGTTCCACGACAGGTCCATCCATCCGGGATCAACACTGGTCATTTCAGCGTAAGCTTTCCCAATTCCGGCCAGATCCCCGAAGAAGAAGCGGTTGCGGAATTCGGCAGTAAAAGATGCTTTTTCATTCAGGTATCCTTTCAGATTGAAACGGTTATGCAAAATGTTATCGCAGGTTGCTGATCCGGTAAGGGAATCAAACATCACACTCTGGATGGAGGATACGTATCCGTTCAAAGTAATGGCTTTCTGTTTCTGCTCTTCCTGCGATATGGCACAGACAGAGAGTGACAGCAGGCAAGCAAGAAGAAGAACAGTCCTGTTCATGGCCGTAATACTGGGTAATTATTCCCGGACATCATCCGATACAACGCGGCCGTCTTCGAGGGTAATAACGCGATGCGCCATCTTTACGACTCTTGGATCATGAGTGGAAAAGATGAAGGTGATCTTTTCTTCATGATTAAGCTTCTCCATGATCTGAAGCAAAGCAGAAGCCGATACGGAATCCAGGTTGGCAGTTGGCTCGTCGGCCAGGACGAATTTGGGCCTCGATGCGAGCGCCCGGGCAACTGCAACACGCTGCTGCTGCCCGCCTGAAAGCTTGCCCGGACGACTGTTGGCCCTGTCGCTCAATCCAATGGCTTCAAGTAGTTCCATCGTCCTTGTGTCGCGTTTTTCCCGGGACCACTTCTGAAGCGACATGATAAATCCGATATTCTCTTTGGCTGTTAAGACAGGGATCAGGTTGTACGACTGGAATACAAATCCAATGTTTTTCATCCTGAAGTCGATCAGCTCAGACGATCTGAGGGCCGAAAGATCAACTTTATCCACGAGTATCCGGCCGCTGGTTGGCAGGTCGAGCCCGCCCAGCAGGTTTAGAAGCGTTGTTTTGCCGGAGCCCGATGGTCCGACAATAGCCGCGAATTCAGCTTCCTGAAAGTCCAGCGTCACACTGTTCACGGCATGGACTTTTACTTCTTCGCTGTCGTAGATCTTATTGACATCTTTGAGTTCGATCACTTTCATTGGAGACAGGATTAGTCCGGTTATTCAGCCCGGATCGCTTCAACAGGATTAAGTTTCAATGCTTTTCGGGCAGGATAAATGGAAGACAGCACTCCTGTGAGGATAATCAGGATTGAGGTCATGATAAAGAATGGCAGATCGATGGTAGGGAAGAGGTGAGCCGAATAGCCAAACGCTTCCATACCTTCTGAATATTTCACCAGGTTGATCCCGTGCCGGGCAGTGAGAGCAATGACCACGCTAACGGTAATCATGCCTGCAATCCCGCCTACAACAGAAAGGAACACTGATTCATACATGATCATGGAGAATACTTTCCTGCGGTTCATACCGATGGCAGCGAGCATTCCCAGTTCATGGGTCCTCTCCAGTACCGACATCAGCATAGTGTTCACTATCCCGAAAGCAAGAGCAAGCAGGATGATCGCCATAAACACCCCATATATCTGCTGGATCATGTCGGAGATCATTGCCAGGTCGGGCTGGATCTCTTTCCAGTTCAGGACTTCATATCCTCTTAAAGCTTCTCTCAGTTTTGGGGTTATCTCGTTGGTTAGTTCGTTGTTATCAAGCCGGCAGATCAGCCGGTGAACGGATCCTTCCGGTATTCCGGTCAGAGCCCTCAATTCCTCAACCGGAACAAAAACGGAGGTAGCTTCAAACATGTCGTTGTTGGTCCTGAATATCCCGCAAACCCTGAATGCAGCTCCTGTCTGCATATCATTGATATCCAGAAACGAAAGGATAATTTTGGATCCCTCCCTGAATGACCAGGCTGCCTCTTTGATTTTCAGGCCATATTTGTTCTTTTCCTTGTCGGTGAGCAAATGTTCAAAGGCCCTGTTGAATTTCTTTTCCGAAACAAAACGCTGATCATAGATGGGTTTCAGCTTGTCGATCACAGATACCGGTACCTTTTCTTTTTTCAGCCTCACAATCGCCTCCCTGCTTAATGTAAAACGAATGATATTCAACTCTTTCGCCAGCTTTTCGCCGATAAAAGCCGTATTGTACTTTGTGCCGGAGGCAAAATAGCTGCCAGTCCCCGGAATCAGCTTCCGGGAAAGCGTGAACATCTGCTTCTCTTTTTCAACGTTGATGCCGTTGATCTCAATACCGGAGCTTTTACCTGATGTTGACGCAATACCCCTGATAATAAGCCTTCCGGTCACCGATTGAACACCGGGCTGCGACTGCAGAAATCCCAAGACGGAATCTGCATTATGCATCAAATTCTGAACATCGCTGCTGCTCCTGAAATCCTTATTGTTGACCTGAATGTGCGAAAGCTCTTCGTTAACGGCTGCGTCGATACGCTGAACAACAGAGCTGTTCATGGCCGCAATTGCAAATACACCGGCAAATACACCAACAGCCACGGCAGAGATTACCGTGAGACTTCGGCCTTTATTTCGCCAGACATTTTTCCACGCTATACCTATGATCATATAAAGCCTATTTATGCCCTCATGGCCTGAATCGGATTTAACCGGTATATTTTACGCACACTGTAAAGGATGGTAACTGCGAGAATGATCAGGACAACCACTATCTGCCAGATGTAGTATGTGTCGGGGAGAAGGGTAGGCATCACCGGGTCAAATCCATAATCTTCATACATTTTCCCCATTTGACCCCGGAAACGGATGGGATTGAAATACCCGTAAAACACGACCGGCAATGATGCGACGACACCTGCTACGATTCCCAGGAATCCGGTGAAGAGCATTTCCAGCGAAAAGATCGTTGCCAGCTTCCGTTTTTGCATCCCGACGGAGATGAGCATTCCGAATTCCCTGCGCCTTTCGGCCAGCATCATCAGGACAGTTCCAAAAATACCGAATGCGATCACCAGGTATAGGATTTCGATCATAATGGCACCACTGCGCCTGTCGGCTTCTATCTGGTTGATCAGCAATGCATTCATTTCCTTCCAGGAGCGGGTAACAAGAGGATCGGGAAGAATGTGAGATAACCTGTCGGTGGTTTCCTGAAGGCTCTCATCATCATTTTGGTGCAGACATATCACTGCACTTGTTATCAGTCCCGGAGCAGCGAAAAGCTCACCTGCTGTTGCGATCGGCATATAGACGATCCGGTTGTCAATATCCGGCGCCGGAAGTTTCAGAATGCCGCGGATCAGGAATTTTCCGGCGGCAGTTGAACTGTGGTAACCCTGTCCGATAAGCACAAGGGTATCGCCGGTCTTTACCTTCAGGTAGCCTGCAAGCCCGTCCCCGATAATCACTCCTGTGCTGTCGGCTTTATCCATGAAATGATTGGTAAACGACGCATGCTTGCGGAAGAGGGGCAGGAGGGAGGCTGTATCAGCGTTACGCATGTTCATATCCATCATGAGCCTGGCCGTGCTTGCATAAGATTCGTTCACAAAGAGATCCAGTAACTTTTTCATTCGCTCCGGGATGACCTCAGCTTTCAGATTACGGATGGCAGCAGGATCTAGCCTGAATTTCACCATCCGGTTCCGGATGCCTGATACCTGATCCTCTTTCTCTGGATCAACACCCATCACCAGAACCCCCTGAGTACGGCTCTCAACAGCTGCCAAAGCAAAGGATTCAAGGCGGGGGACGACTGTGCTCACATTGGCATCCTTCTTAATTTTCTCCAATGTCCCGGTATCCGGTACAAAACCATTATCCAGAACAGGCTCGTCAAAGTAGTCCCGTTGCTGGATCTGCAAATAGCCGGTATATGATTCAATGATATTCCTGAAAAGCCTGTCGTAAGCGCCCAATTGGAATGAACGCATCACCAGGGCAAAAAAGATGGCAAAAAACACAGATGCCGCCGTGATGAGCGTCCGTCGCTTATTCCGCCAGAGATTTCTCCATGCCAGCGTAATGTCGTTCATTGACAGAATGTGTTAGCGAATACTTTTCATATTCTGTTGCGAAAAGAAGTTGTCGTCGAGATTGATGTTGAATTTCATTTCCTTGATACGGATAACTGTCTTCCAACCCGGATTGTCGACGGGTATCAGTTCGATGAGGGTGGGCAGCAGCCTCCCGTCAAGCCTGGCAAGTTCTGAGGCCTTTTCTGTCCTGACAAGGTAACCGTCCTCATCGTATAATTCAGCTTTCATGACAATGAATTCCTTTTTATCGATCCACCAGATCTGATGACCCCACAGGACTTCCGCGTCTTTTTTGGCAGTAAGCCTTATCCGGTAACAGATGTGGCTATCGATAGTCTCCTCAGCCTCCGTTTTATGCGTATAATCATTCACCACGGAGGATTCCTTCAGGATATCGTCGTTGGTATAATCGCTTCCCATCCATCCCTGCGACATCATGGAAGGAGGCAGTTTGATCAGCCGGCTGATGGAAGGATTCCAGCTCCACATTTCGGATCCGCGTTTCAGAAAGGTTTGGCCTTTCTCTCTCGCAGGAGCTGTTATCAGGGTCAGGGCTAAATCGTCCCCTTTCGACCACGATTTGAACTCGATGGTGCGCTGCCAGGAAGGCCTGACAATGGTCATCGACATGACGCTATACCCTGACTTCTCACCACGGTATTTGTCATCTGCCTTTCTGACAATATCGGTTGCCGAAAGCGTTTGTGCGTTCACACTGAATGTACATGCTGCAAGCAGTAAAACAGATAATCCCGGTTTCAGGTAGCGAATCATCAGATGCTTATTTAAATCGTTCAATGATGGCATCCACAGTCTTTTCATAATACTCGTCCTCATGATCCCTGTAAATATAGTTAATGGCAAAGCCTTTTATTTCAATAATGAACAGGTTGAATTCAAGGTACGGATCGAAGAATGGCCCTTTTTCTTCTGTCTTCCGCATGAAATAATCCAGGATGAGTCTGAGAATTCCGGTAAGAAACAGGGTATCGTCCGGACCGGTCACTGATTGAATTTGACGGGGATCCATCGAAAGAATACTCCTCATTCTGTCGCGGACCTCATTTTGAAGAAGAAGCTGAAAAAACAACATCCAGAAGGATCGCTTTTCTTTCAGGATTAAAGACAGCCTGCGGATGAAAAAAACGAATTCCTCTTCATTCAGGCGCCCGTCCCTGTCCATATCCAGATAGCTGTTCACTTCATTGACCGACTGTTGAATAATAGCGGTAAGCAACTCATCCTTGCCGGTGAAGTAATGGTACATGAGCCCTTTGGAGATGCCGGCGTGTTTGGCAAGATGACTGATAGTGGTAGCATGGAATCCATTGGCAGCAAAATGCTGCAGACCCACTTCCATGATCAGGGTCTTCTTTTCCTCACGGATATCATGGAATTGTCGTGCTGTCCTGGGTGACATATTTAAGGACTCAAAATTTAGGATAAATATAATTCATTTTTTGATTGAACGGTTAGTCAATAAGTAAATTTAAACTCTTTTCACTCCGACTGGAATGTGATACTCCAGGCAATTACCAGTAAGAAAAGATTAAGAATTGTCGTATCTTTATGTAACGAAGCCTGAATACGTCAAAAATAAACTGGGTTAACCCCGTTTCGTTTTCAACTTGGTTTCTTCTTCTTCCGGCAGCACGTCTTTCCTTAGGGCGATCTTTCCAAAAACCGGCAAATACTACTTTACTGCAATTCTTTGTAGTACGACTTTGGTTGTTCCTGATCTTACGGTTCATTCATTAAAACATCTTACGATGAAAAGGATTATTCTTTTATGCTGCGGCCTGGTTGTAATAACCACGCTCCAGTGTCAGATCATCCATGTTCCGGGCGATTTCCCCAAGATCCAGCAGGGGATCAACGCAGCCAACCCAGGTGATACTGTTCTGGTTTCAGATGGTATCTATTATGAACAGATCGACTTCCTTGGTAAGAAACCGCTGATTGTGGCCAGTGAATTTATTATGGATGGCAATTCCGGTCACATCGATAATACTGTTATTGATGGAAACCATCTCAACAGCCAAATGGACAGCGCATCCATGGTTTATTTTATTTCTGGTGAAGATAGTACCTCCATTCTCTGCGGGTTTACGATCAGGCACGGGAAAGGAACAGACTACTATTATGATGGCATGATCCGGAGGCAGGGCGGAGGGATACTGACTTCCCTTTCCGGAGCCAAGATCATTCATAACCATATTACGGATAACCATGTGAATAGTCTGCAGCCCGCAAATACCCAGTCCGTCGGAGGAGGCGGAATAGGCAGTAGCGATCTGTATGATGACCACTGGGTTGTGATCAGTGACAATGTAATTGATTTGAACTCCTGTGTTTGCAGCGGCACCTGGTCGTGCGGAGGAGGGGTACAAACCCACGGCAATGCAAGGATCAGCAATAATACTATTACAAACAATACCTGCACCAGCATTGGGACTTCTGCTTCTATCGGCGGGGGCTTTAACTGTGCGAATATGGATGCCTCCGAACCGCTTATGGCTGTTGTTGAGCATAATGTCATCATCGATAATGTTTGCACGGCAATTAACAGCTATGCTGCTTCACCGGGTGGAGATTTCGAATTTATGAAAGGTGTTTTATCGGATAACCTGATTGAAAATAATTCGGCAACAACGAACTCTACTGATGACTATTACACAAGCGCCGCAGTAACATTTATTCATCCGGGCTCTTACTCAGAGGCAAAGAACAACACTTTTAGGGCAAATACCAATAACATGTGGAGCGGGGGCCTGGCAGTTCTTGGGTGGTTTGCAGATGACCTGCAGACTTTGCTTGTTGAAAATAATTATTTCCTGAATAACGATGCAAGGGTTGGAGGGGCATTCGCAGCCTTTTCCAACCCGGTGAAGTTACAGAACAATGTATTTAGCAGTAACCGCGCCAGTGAATATGGCGGAGCAATCTATTGTGATAATCAGATGGGGATGGACCTTGGTCATATGGTAGTGCTTATTAACAATAGTTTCTTCGGTAATAAAGCGGATGACTATGGTGGAGGTATTTATTCATCTTTAAATGGTCTTATCAGACCTTTACTTATGAATTGCGTGATGTGGGGTGATTCATCCATCCTGAATGACGAAATCTACATGAAATACCCTTCGGATACGCTGGAAATCACAAATTCCGACATCAACCCTGATTTAATCTACGGGGTATACCTCGATACAATCAGAATGATCAATGAGGATCCTTTATTAATCGATCAATTGAATCTTATTGCCCAGCCATGGAGCCCGTTAGTTGATGCCGGCATTGCCTCTTTCCAGTGCTCACATGGTGAAACGTATTATGCACCGTCGTACGACATACTTGGCAACCCGCGCCCCTATGGCGCAGGTGTTGACATGGGAGCACACGATACGATCTGGTTAGAAGGAATAAGGCACTTTGAAGCCGGGAATTCGACAGTGTTCCCCAATCCATTCGCAAATTCCACCACCTTCAGATACCGGCTGGATCAACAATGTAAAGTAAGCCTGAAGATATATAACAACATGGGCTGCCTGGTTGCTGAACCTGCTTGTGCAATAGAAACACCCGGGAAACACGAGATTAATTGGAATGCGGAAAACCTGCCTTCTGGAGTATATGGTTATCGCCTCCAAACCGGGAAGCAGACCGAAACAGGGAAGATGATCCTGGTAAAATGACAGAACTGCTGAAACGGTGAAGCATATAAAACGCGGAAGTGATAAACAATAAATATCCAGCAACCATGAATAAGCTGTTAATTTTTATCGCCGTTCTGGCCATCTGCCACTCCTCAGGATTTGCCCAGGGCTGCCTGCCTGAGGGTATCACCTTTACCAACCAGACACAAATCGACAGCTTTCAGATTAATTATCCGGGGTGTACGGAGATTGAAGGGGATGTTAACATTCATGATTACGGTTACTGGAGCGGAATTGATATTACGAACCTTAACGGATTAAATGTGATCACTTCCATCTGTGGCAATCTGAGTATACAATGCTTTATTCTTCCAAGTCTGGCAGGACTTGATGCGCTTACTTCTGTCGGAGGAGATCTTTCATTCGGAGGATACAATATGAATGGCGGAATCAGCGGCAATCCATTGCTAACCTCATTAACCGGTCTGGAAGGTCTCACATATTTAGGCGGTAATCTGACGGTTATCGGGAACACATCCCTGATCAGTTTGACTGGGCTGGAAAATGTTGCAGCAGCATCCATTGACAATATCAACATTCATGATAATGCTGCGCTGACCACCTGCAATATCGAGAGCATATGCGAATACCTTGCAGCTCCCAATGGTTCGGTGGATATATATCACAATGCTCCAGGCTGCGATTCGCCTGCTGAAATTACTTCTTCCTGCGGTTTTACGCTGCCATGTCTCCCTTATGGCAATTATTACTTTTTCTCGCAAGACGATGTGGATAACTTTCCGACGGATTATCCAGGCTGTTCTGATTTGCAGGGTGATGTATCTATTACAGGCGACGACATAGTAAACTTATCAGGATTAAGCCAGGTGACCTCTGTTGGCAGTAACCTTAATATTGGCAGATATTTCAACCGAACACCTGTTGGAAATCCGCAGCTGACCAATCTGACCGGACTGGAGAACCTGACCCATATAGGAGGGACACTCATGATTATAAACAATGACACTCTGTCAAGTCTTACAGGGCTCGAGAACTTAACAACCATAGACCAGAGTTTACTGATTGGAATTTCATATGTTTTCCCTACCAGGAACATGGGTGCCTTGACAAGCATCAGCTCGCTCGGTAATCTTGACTCTATCGGTGGTGAACTGTATATAAGCAGTACCTCACTCACTGACCTCAGTGGTCTTGAAAACCTTGCATCTGTGCATAGTATAACACTTTACAGCAATGCTTTGCTGTCAGATATATCCAGTCTTTCAAACTTAACTCATATACCGGGCTCCCTTGATATCTGGCATACTTCTGTTTCGAGTCTGGCAGGATTGGATCATGTTGATACGATTGGGGGAAGAGTTTTAATGGCTGAAAATAACATTGAGAATTTTGAAGGAATGGACGCCTTGACTTATATAGGCGGTGGAGCCTGGATTTTCAAGAACAGTTCTCTTACCTCCCTCGAAGGGTTAAATAACCTGAAATATATCGAAGGGTATCTTGATCTGTGGCAAAATCCATCCCTCGAAAGCTTGTCGGGCCTTGAAAACCTCGACTCCATTGGTTCCTATCTTCATATATCCCAAAATGCCTTAAAAAGTTTAACAGCCCTATCAGGATTACAATCCTTAAAAGGCTCTCTGTATGTAGTTTATAATGATAATCTCACCTCATTATCAGGGATTGACAATCTGCTTACTGATTCTATCTCAGAGCTGAAGATATTTTATAACAGCCATTTACAGACCTGTGATGTTGAGAGCATCTGTGATTACCTGGCTGGCCCTCATGGTACAGTGGAAATATACAGCAATGCCCCCGGCTGCAACAGCCCGGAAGAAGTTGAAGCGGCTTGCCAGGTTGGTGTGGAAAGTTGTTCCTCAAAGGCTTTTACAATTTTCCCCAATCCCACCACCGGACTGCTCACCATTGAAACACCCGGAAACCTGGCTAAAAGCCAACTCACCATCCTCAACCTCAGCGGGCAGGAGGTCATGAAGAAGTCCATTACCGAACCGACAACGCAGCTGGATATCAGCTGTCTGCCGGCAGGGCTTTATATTGTAGGGCTGGCAAATGATAAAACCGTTGAAACGGTAAAATTCATAAAACACTGATTAATAATTTTAAAATATCTGTTGCCATGAAAAAAATTACTTTGACTATTGGCAATATTTTACTGACTGCCGCCCTGCAGGCACAGATTATCCATGTGCCGGCTGATTACTCAACCATCCAGGCTGGTATCAATGCTGCAAACCCCGGCGATACTGTAATAGTGGCCGAAGGAACTTATTACGAACAGGTAAATTTTATGGGCAAAAAGCCACTGCTTGTTACAGGCCTGTTCGTGATAGATGGCGATACCAACCATATCAACAGTACTATCCTTGATGGAAGCCTGCTTCCGGATATAGATAACGCCTCTGTTGTATTGTTTACTTCGGGCGAAGACACAACCTCCATCCTGAGCGGATTTACAGTCCGTGGCGGCAGGGGAACCTGGGATCCCGACCAGAATTGCCGCTGCGGGGGAGGAATTTTTATACACCAATGTGGAGCTAAAATAATTCATAATAAGATCATTTATAATACGGTTAACGATACAGAGTCGGGAAACGGACAAGGAGTCTTCGGAGGTGGAATCGGAACCAGTGTTGATGACGCTGACTATTGGATTGTGGTAGAAAAAAACCAGATTTATTATAACTCGACTGTTTCTAAATTTACCAATTCCTTCGGAGGCGGTATCTGCGATTTCTATAACGCCCGTATCAGCGGGAACGTCATTGCAGAGAATAGTACTACCGCATCAGCAGATGTTAGCTATAGTGTTGGCGGAGGATTTGCTCATCCTGAAGTGGTTGACAACCTGCCTGCAAATTACCTGGTGATCCAAAACAATAAATTCCAGCATAATACTGCAAAGACGTTAAATGGGGTACACGGGCTGGCTGAAGAAGGAGCCGTGCATATTTGGAATGCTCATATCACTTTCACCGGCAATGAGATAATCAATAACGTATGTATTAAAACAGCAGCAAATCCCGGGTGGGGAGGAATAGCCGGAGTTGGTATAATTGACCCTGCTGAAGGTTGTGTTGTTTCAGGCAATGTCTTCCGGGGAAATAATGGCATTGAAGATTGGATTACAGGGTGTGCTCTTCTTTTGGAAAACTTTACTTTTAATCCAAGCCCTGATCCTAATCTGGTTATGATTGCCGGCAATTATTTCGTTAATAATCATGGCGCCTGGCCGGCATTGAATATTGTTGGTATTCCGGTTCTTTTACTGAACAATATGTTTTCTGGCAACTCTTCATATGACATTGCTGCCGGAGGAGCAATTAGTTTATATACTTCAGGACCACCCAGTGTTCATCACCTGGCGACAATAATCAACTGCAGCTTTTACAATAACAAGTCTGCTATGTTCGGCGGAGCGATTTACTCATCAGGTACAATGCCATTGATTCGGAATTCTGTTTTCTGGGGTGATACGGCAAAATACGGTAGTGAAATATATTTACCTTATTCTGATACCCTGGAAATAGCCTGCTCTGATTTCAATCCTGCAGGAGTACATGCAATTCATATTTTGTCAACTAATAATATTGATAAAGATCCTTTATTTATCCTGAGCGGGAATGACAGTTTAGCTTTATCCTCTGCATCACCGTGCATTGATGCCGGCACTCCCGATACCACCGGGCTTTTCCTGCTTCCTTGGGACATACTCGGGAACCATCGTATATGGGATGGAAATGGAGACAATATTGCCCGTGTGGATATGGGTGCCTATGAATATGGAGCAACTCCGATAGGAACGAAAGAACCGGTTGCTTCCTGGTCGGGAATCCTATATAAGTGTTACCCCAACCCCACCACCGGCCTCATTACCATCGAAACACCCGGAAACCAAATTAAAGGCCTGCTTTCCATCTTCAACCTTAGCGGGCAGGAAATACTGGAGAAAATCATTTCAAAACAAACAACGCAGTTGGATATCAGTCACCTGCCAGCAGGGATTTATATCTTGAAAGTGGAAAATGACAAAACCATTCAAACAGTAAAACTTATAAAACACTGATATCCTCAGTTCAAATCATCCTGAACTCATGAAAAAGTACCTTTTCTCTTTAGCCGTTGTGGCCATCAGTCACACTTCAGGATTTGCCCAGGGCTGCCTGCCGAGAGAGCGGAATACAAAAATCAATAACTGATTTTCATCCTGTTACAAGGATCTTCCCTTAATAAATCTAATGTACGGGATGAAATTAATTCAGGCAAGAGCACAGGACTCCGGAAATGGCGTCAATCTTGTTAGATCACACTTGCCCGTCAATCCAGCATCCTCTTGCTGATCCACTTGATAAGAAAGACGATAAGAAGAAGAAACAGAATGATGATAACAAAGTACCATATATAGTTATCAAGGAAAATGAAATATCTCTGTACGACTTTCCCCAGGTAATATCCGAGGGCAGTGTAAACCGATACCCAAACGGTAATGGCCATAAGGCTGCCGCTCATGAATCTGACGGAAGATATCCTGCTCGTTCCCAGCATGATCAGGGTGATCACACGGAATCCATACATAAACCGGTAAAGGAAAGATATTAACTGCGGACTTTGCTCAAGCCTAACATGCGGTCGCGATGCGGCGCGCCGGAGTGACGGTATCCATTTGAATAGTTGTTTCCCCAGGAACCGGGAACTGAAGAAAACGCCCCAGTCGACAAGCAGGGTGCCCGTAAATGCCAGGGGGACCATTATCCAGAGGTCAAGAAGTCCTTTCTGCGCTGCAATAGTGGCTGTGATCAGCGACAGTTCCCCTTCCAGTGATACACCGGCAAAGGCGATCAGATACGCATACCATGAAAACATGCTTCAGGAAACCAGATAGGGTTATTCAAATTTGAAAAGTAAATGGGGAATTGTATGGCCAATGTATGAAATTTTTCTGTCCGAAAGACATTCTGAAGCTGATAATCAGGAATTTTTGTTTTTTACAATAGGATAAATCCATTAAATGCATAACGGGAATCAGTCGGATTCCGGATACTGCAAAAAGAAATGCGCCGTAAATTGATCATTTACAGCGCATTATTTATTCTGTGATCCGCATGGGGTTGCTCTTTGACTATCATAGAAAGAGTAGAACAATCACCACGCGATAGGAATCGCTCAGCAGCAGGGAATAAAAGGAAAAGGCTGCAGGAGAGCAGTCTTTTTTTTAAAATATATACATCATCCCCATAGAAAATCAGCAGGATTTCACTATCTTTATTATTCTCACTACCTGATATAGGTAGTCAAAACTGTCAATACCTACCCGGGTATTATCCCATCTTGCTTTCTAAAGCTTACCGGGTAGATTCAATGCCGCTGGTCAACGCAGGTGAATTGATTAGTAGACGTTTTTAAGTCCGTTAACACTGTATCCCATGAAAGCATTCTTCTTATCGCTATTCCTATGGATAGGAATGGCTTCATTTGCCCAGGTCGCTGTGAATACTGACGGCTCATTGCCGGATAATTCAGCGATGCTGGATGTAAAAAGCACTTCAAAAGGAATGCTTATTCCTCGTATGACAAACGGAGAAATACATACCATACTCTTGCCTGCGACCGGCCTTATGGTTTTTCAAACCGATGGCATCAAAGGCCTTTATTACAATGCCGGTAGCCCTATTACTCCTGATTGGAAACTGGTTGGATTTAATGCCGTCAATGCCAGTACCATTACTGATTCTGATGGCGATACCTATATTAATACTGATGAAGCACCTTCTAATCCTGATAATGATGCCATCCATTTTTGGGTAAAAGGAAATAATACCATGTCGTTGGTTGACAACAGGCTTGTTGTTTCCAGCGGCAATGGTAATCTGTTTATTGGTGATAGTTGTGGTGCCATTGAAACTGGTCCAGGCAATCTTTATATGGGAACCCTAGCCGGGGAGTATGCCAATTCAGGAACTTATAGTGTAGCATTAGGGACTTTTGCAGGGAGACATAATCAGCACAACTTCAACACTTTCGTCGGGACATCTAGTGGTGAAAACAATACAACTGGCTGGAATAATACATTCCTCGGTTTTGGTACCGGCTTTAAGAACCTTACCGGCCGAAATAATGTTTTTATCGGTTATGAATCAGGTTATAATACGAATGCTGTAAATAATACCTTCATTGGAAATCAGTCTGGATTAACTAATACCACTGGTAAAAACAATGTTTATCTCACTAGTGTCCACTTTAAATTGAAATTCGTTCTTTGAAATCATTGTCTATCTAC
>CAZJCG010000013.1:0-13270 GCA_964544545.1 uncultured Lentimicrobiaceae bacterium
AGGTTTATGGTTTTTTATAGCAGGATAAAATTAAGAAGTAATTTCACAAATCGTCAAATGGAGACTTGATTTTTTGGAGGCTTTTCTGGCTGACATGGGTGTAAATTTCTGTTGTCTTTGAGCTCTTATGCCCTAATAACTCCTGAATATACCTTAAATCAGTGCCCGACTCCAGTAAATGCGTGGCATAACTGTGACGAAGCCAGTGAAGCGTGACCGGCTTCTTAATGCCTGCCTTATCTACAGCCTGCCTAAGCACATGCTGCAAACTGGTCTCCGAATAGGGGATGTCGCCTTCCTGCCCTTCAAACAGCCACGTTGTTGGCTTATAGACCTTGAAATAGGATCGCAACATGTCGATCAGTTTGTCAGAAATGGGCACAATCCGGTCTTTCTTGCCTTTGGCATTCCGTATTACTAAAAGATGCCGGTTGGAATCCACATCTGTGGGCTTCAGGTTCAGGAGCTCACTGCGACGAAGCCCGCAGGCATATATGAGACTGAGCATAGCCCTGTGTTTAACATTGGGCAACGCTTCAAGAATGGATTTCACTTCCTCCTTGCTCAAAACATTGGGAAGCTTGTGCTCTCTCCTGGGTCGCTGAATGGCCTCAATATCCAGACTCCGGTTCTCGATCTTCCGGAAATAAAGCTTGATCGCGTTGATCACCTGGTTCTGATACGAAGATGAATACCTGTTTTTCAGTACAAAACGGTTGTTGAAGTCAATCAAATCGCTAACGGTGATATCCTCTACAGGCTTGTTCCTGCAAAAGCGGAAAAAGACCCGCAATCCATCGACATATGTTTTCAGTGTATTAACGCTGTAACGGGAACTTCTTAACCAGCTGGCAAAAGATTCCAACTGCTCCAACCCCTTGGCATCAATTTCGGGCAAGCTGTCGATTGCTTTTTCCATTTTCGGTACCGGAGCGACTCCTCTATCGGGGACAATTTTCTTCCGGTCAAATACCCGTGAGACATCTACCCACGCTATGCCTCTCATTTCCCGGAAGATCATATTAAGACTCCCGGAGATATTTGGCCGTATCCAACCACCTGCTTCAACTGAATACCGGCATTCTGAAATTCTTGCTGCCAGGTCATTCATGTTGCCTCCTTCAAATTCCAGAAGGAAATATCCGGTATTATCAAGCGTAATGGGCGTTACGATCAGGGTACATTTTGTTGCAGGCAGCGGCAGATTACTGTCTGCTTCATCTTCGAGAAGGATGGAGAAGTTTTTCTCATCATATTCCACATCCGGGAAGCGATGAAGAAGCTGAAGAAATGACATCCGGGCAAAAGGGATGTACCAGGAATTCCAGGTCCGGCTCCAGGTGATGCCTTCAATCTCCCGTATTATTAAATTGATACCCCTGTTATAGGGGAATTCCAGGCGGATGCATTCCGCATTGTGATGGGTGAACCTGACAGCTTTCATAGAAACAGATAATAAAAATGGAATAACTCTTACGAAGATAGTGAAACCGGGCGATATTGTCAACGTCGATTTATCAACGCGTCAGCAACCTGAAGACGATTCCGGAGTTACCGGCTATATGCTTTGCAGCATCATATCGGCCAGGCAAACGGCTGTTGCGGCTTCTATGATCACAGGCATGCGCAGGGCAATACACGCATCATGCCGGCCCTGTATTTCAAGATTCTCCATTATGCCTGTTTTAAAATTAAGGGTTTGCTGCGGAAGGGATATGCTGGACGCCGGTTTAACCGCTACCCGGAAAATGAGGTCGTTCCCGTTGGAGATACCTCCGTTGATGCCGCCGGAATGATTCGTGGCAGTCGTTCCTGAAACGTCTGTATAGCGATCATTGCATTCCGAGCCACGCATCCGGGCAGAGGCAAATCCGCTGCCGAATTCAATCCCTTTGATTGCCGGGATCGAAAAGACTATATGGCTGATCATCGATTCCATACTGTCGAAAAATGGTTCGCCCCAGCCTGCCGGGATACTGGTAGCAGTGCATGATATGATTCCTCCAACAGAATCACCACTCTCTTCCAGCGCTTTCAACACCTTTTGGATATCGGCGTCTCCATCGATCTCCAGGATTTCAGCCTTTATTTTTATGGCCGGGATCATTTTTTTAGCCACTACTCCTGCTGCAACAAGCGCCAGCGTCATCCGTCCGGAGAAATGACCACCGCCCCGCGGGTCATTGAATCCTTTGAATTTTGTCCGTGCGGTAAAATCTGCATGGCCAGGACGGGGAATATCTGTGAAAAGGGCATAATCGGTTGAACGGATATCCTTATTTTCAAAAAGGATCGTTAATGGCGCCCCGGTAGTATAGCCATTGTAGATGCCTGAAATCAGCCGGGGGCGGTCAGGTTCGGTACGCGGCGTAGTGCCGGGTGCACCGCTCTTTCTGCGAGCCAGATCCGGCAGGAAATCCTCTTCCGCAAGAAGCATCCCGGGAGGAACACCGTCCAGCACAACGCCGATAGCTTGTCCATGGGATTCACCAAAAACCGATAACCGAAATATCTTTCCGAATGAATTCATTGCTCAACAGGTTAGGTGGATGATTGTATGCATGTAGCGCCAACTTGCGACAGGGTGTCGAAAAAGAGCGGGAAGGATTTGGTAACACAATGCGAATCCAGGATCTTCACCGGACCTTCGGATCGGATGGCAGCAACGGCTTCCATCATGGCTATGCGATGATCGTTGTGGGAATTGACGGAACCGCTGAGGATTTTTCCTCCATGTATATGCATCTCGTTACCAATCAGGTCAATGATAATGCCCAGTTTCCTCATTTCCTCCGCGATGGATGCTGCTCGGTTGCTTTCTTTGTGCAGTAACCTTGTAGTGCCGGTTATCACCGAAGTTCCTTCGCAGTAAGCGGCCAGTACTGCAAGGGGTGGGAATAAATCAGGACAGTTGGTGGCATCGAATCGGAATGCTCTCAAGGGTGCAGAAATCGCTTTCACGGAAGTGCCTCTTATTACAGTGAACGCACCCGCCTGCTGCAGGGCATCCAGGATGGCTGTATCAGCCTGAAGACTTTCGGGACGAAGGCCCGTCACCTCGATTTCACCGCCGATTGCGCCGGCGACAAGGAGAAAGGATGCCCCGCTCCAGTCGCCTTCGACGGTAATATCATGAGCTTGATACTGTTGTTTGCCCGGAATCAGGAACTGTTGGAAGTCCCTGTTTTCGATCCGGATGCCAAAGCGGGACAGCAGATCAAGGGTCATCTCCACATAAGGCTTGCTCTTCAGGTCAACCACATCGATCACGGAATCTTCCGGAGCTTTGGGCAAGGCCATCAGCAGTCCTGTTAGCAGTTGTGAGCTCACTGATGCATCAATCGTTATGCTGCCTCCGTTCATGGGGCCCTGTATGCTGAGTGGTAAAAAACCGTCGTTGGAATGACAGGATGCTCCCAGTTGGTTCAGGGCTGTTTCGATCATCCGCATGGGACGCGATTTAAGGCTTCCTTCGCCAGTGAGGATGAAAGGATATTTAGATAATGCTGCAATTGGAGCGAACATGCGCATGGCAAGCCCTGATTCTCCGCAGTTCAGGGTAATGCCGCAGTCAGGGGAGCCGCCGGTGATACGGTATTCGGTTTCCGACACCGTAACATAGGCTCCTAAGCCTTCGGCGACCATGAGTGCTGCCATAGAGTCGTTGCAACGGGAGGGATTGTGTATCACTGTTGTGCCAGTGGCAAGCAGCCCTGCCGCTATGGCCCGCTGCGTCTGGCTTTTACCGGGCGGAGCCGGCACGGTTCCGGAAATGATCGAGGGGAAGACGATGCGGTTCATAAATGGAGGGCAGTTGTAAGTTCAAATTTGAGGATTATTTTTTAATCCCGGCTTGGATTTCCTTAGTAAATTCAGTGCCTTAAAACAGAACCTGATGAGATCGATATTTTTGGCTTTATGGGTGGCAATACTTACTGTGGTGCAGCTTCCATTATCTGCCCAGGAAGCAGATGATGCCGCACAGCGAAACCCGGTTGTGGATGAAGAAGGGATGGCTAAACTTGCCGGCGAAGTGCGGGAGGCCTATCTGCATGCCTGGAACGGATATAAGCAGTATGCCTGGGGAATGGATGCCCTTAAACCGCTTTCCCAATCGGGCCATAACTGGTACAACGAAACCCTCCTCATGACCCCCGTGGATGCTTTCGACGGGTTGATGATCATGGGATTGAAAGATGAGGCCCGGGAAGCAAAGGATATCATCCTGAAAGACCTTCGGTTTGATTTGGATATGGAAGTCCAGAATTTCGAGGTTTCCATCCGGATACTCGGCGGTCTGCTCTCTGCCTATGAACTGGACGGTGACCGGCGGTTCCTCGATCTTGCGAAGGATCTGGGAGACCGACTGATCAAGTCGTTCAACTCCCCAACAGGGATGCCGTACCGTTATGTGAACCTCCGGACAGGCGTGACCCGTGGTGAAGTGTCAAATCCGGCTGAAATCGGGACTTATATTATCGAATACGGGACGTTGAGCCGTCATACCGGCGACAACCGTTATTATGAAACGGCAAAGAAAGCTATGATCGCTCTTGATCAAAGGCGTTCACCACTGGGGTTGACCGGATCGTCGATCAATGTTGAGACCGGGGAGTGGGTGTCGACCGGTTCACATATTTCCGGCGGGATTGATTCATACCTGGAATACATGCTGAAGGCATCTGTGCTCTTTAAGGATGAGGAGATGTCGGGGATGTGGAAGAACAGCCTGGAAGCCGTGAATACATATCTGTGCGACGAGCAGCCCTCCGGTATGTGGTACCGTCATGCCGACATGAACACAGGGAAGCCGACTGCCACGCGCTACGGATCGCTGGATGCATTTTTTGCAGCCTGCCTGGCCATGGACGGCGACCTTGACAGGGCCAGAGCATTGCAGGAGTCGAATTTCGCCATGTGGGAACTTCATGGCATTGAACCGGAAGGCCTGGATTATGCTAAGATGGATGTCACCTGGCCATCGTATGAACTCAGGCCGGAAAACCTGGAGAGCGCCTATTATCTTTTCCAGTATACACGTGAACCGCGCTATGTGGAAATGGGCAAGACAATGTTCCACAGCCTGGTGAAGTACTGTAAAAACGAAACCGGTTTTTGCGCGCTGAAGAGTGTTATCACCAAGGAAAAGAGCGATTACATGGAAAGTTTTTTCCTGGCAGAGACGCTCAAGTATGCCTTTTTACTCTTCGACGATAATCACTCACTTGATTTTAATAAGGTGATCTTTAATACGGAAGCACATCCTTACAGAAGGTAATTGAATTACGCAGCCTCATCTAACAGGCGGCAAACAAAGTCTTTAGAATGATTGTTAGCAATTATAGGCAACAATTCCTGATTATTTCTTGTCAGAAAAAATAATCCAGTTTCTTCTTTCCGTAAAAAAACTGAAGTATAACCGTTACTCCTCCCAGCTGGCGGATACCTGGCTGCCGTGTTCTTCATCCCGTGTTATCCGCAGCCATGCGTTTATTTCCTGTTGCAGATCCTCCACGTGCGAGATGACTCCGACCACCCGGTTTTCTTTCCGGAGCGATTTCAGCGTATCGAATACCAGGTCGAGTGATTCACGATCCAGTGTTCCGAATCCTTCATCAAGGAAAAAGAAATTCTGCCCGCCCTGATTCAACTGCTGGATATTGTCTGCGAGAGCCAATGCCAGACAAAGGGAAGCCTGGAAGGTCTGTCCGCCGGAAAGAGTTTTCACATTCCGCCATTGTCCTTCATTCAGGTAATCGCGGATACGGAAGTTGTTCTCATTGTCGAGTTCCAGCTTGAGTTGCTGTCGCGTCAGTTTATAGAAACGATCGTTGGCGGCATTTACCAGGTTTTGAAGGTACATGGTGGAGACGTAATTGACGAAAGCCTGTCCACGGAACAGCTCGGAAAGTGTCCGGAGGTTTTCCCTTCTGACTTCCAGTGTCTTAAGCTCTGCCTGCAACCTGACGGATTCTTCCAGATCACGGGTCATCCGGGCAACCGCACCTTCCTTCGCACCTTTCTGTTCATTTACCTGGTCGCGACGGGTTTTCAGCTCCCTGATCTCTTTACGGACCTGTTCATGGACTTCGGACTGGTACGTTTTACCTTCGAGCTGCCGCTCGAGATCCTGGATGGCGGTTTTCACTGCTGCCATCTTTTCATGGAAGAAACGGATGCGATTTTGTTCGGCGACCCGGTCAAGCCGAAGAGATAATATCTCCCTTATCCTGGCTTCATTTTCGAAACGGGAGGCCAGAATTCTGACTTCCAGTTGCCTGCTGAGTTCTTCGATCTCATTTTTCAGGCTTTTCAGTAAATTTTCCAGGTTCGCAATGGAAACATTCAAAGCCTGAACGTTGTCGCGGCATTCCCGGAACAGTTTCTCATCCGACTGATACCGTTCGGTAACCTGCCGGTAACGGATGGCAATGGTTTCCGACTGTTCCATCAGGGCCTCCTCCGTAATGGAAGAATAGTCCGTATAGTTGACCGATATAAGCTGGGTGATCAGTGTATCGGCCTCTTTAAGTGTTTCTCCAAGTTCGATTTTCAGCTTGTTCAACCCTTCTTCAAAGCCGATCCGTTTCCGGTTTTCCTCATCCATCTTTCCGGAAGATGTTTTCAGCTCCTGGTCCAGTCTGTCGATCTCCTTCTGAATCTTTTGATATTTATCGAGTTGAAGTTGCAGATCACCTTCGGATAATTCAGGCCAGGGATGCTCCCGGCTATGCTGCTCAAGGCCGGAAGAGGCCTGATGAAGGTTCTTTCCTGTGACATCCAGGCCTGCATGCTTTTCGGCATATGTCGTAGTTAGAAGGCCGGAAGTGGTGAGTGCTTTTTCGATAAGAACCCGTTTTTTCTCAGCAGCCGACCGCTTTTCCTTCAGACTTGCCAGTTCCGGCTCAACACTTCCGATTGACAGGATGCCGGGATGATCTTTAGATCCGCAAAGCGGGCAGGGCTCACCTTCGTGTAGTTCCGACGCAAACGAATGGAGTTTCTCCCGGACTTCCAGATGTAAAATCTCATCATTGACCTGTTTCAGCTGCAATTCAACTTCAGATTTTTTCGAGGCAATCAGGGACGGCAAAAGAGAGAATTCTGCAGCCTTTACCCGTTGCAGTCCGGCTTCATCACAAAGTGAGCCGACCTGCTTTTCGATGGATTCCAACTCCTTGCGAAGGTCGTTGTCGGCGCGAAGAAACGAATTTTGTTTTTCCTGCAACAGCTTGTTATTTGAGAACCACTGTTGCACCTGTTGGAGGCGATTGAAGTCGGGAAGCTGGGATTTAAGGGTATTGCGAAGATCCCCGAGTTCTTTGGCAGTGGCTTTAAAGCTTTCGAGGGTAGCGATGGTATCCCTGATAATCTTTTCGCCGTTGCTGATACGTTCGGTCAAAACTCCGACAGCCTTCTTCCGGTTGTTGATCCGGGCGCAGTTTTCCAGGTCGCGGGACTGTTGCAATAGTTTTTCACGCGATTCGTAGGCGACCCGGGAGTCGGCATAGTTCACTTCTGCCTCTTTGAATCTGGCGGTGGCGGTCACTAAGCTTTCTTTCAACTTCTGCAATTCCAAATCCCGGCTACCAAGTTGACTTTTGCGGTCGTCGAGCAGGCTGAAGTCGGATTTGAAATTCGAAACACATTCATCGAAATCACTCAGGCGTTTTTCGGCTTTGTCAATTTCTTGCTGGTCTGCCAGTAAGGTAGATAGTTCTTTCCGGTTCCTGTCGAGTTGGCCGTGCATCTCCTGAAGCTTCTGCAAGGCTGATTCAGCGGTTTCCTTCTCTTTCAGAAGGTTGGTGGCTTCCTCCAGGTCCTTCCTGAGAGCCTCCAGTTCCGCTTGTAACGTTGCCAGGCTTTCCGGCGATACTTCGCCAAGTTGCTGTATCCGTCCCAGGCAGGTGTTCAGCGCCTCATCATTCTTTTTTTGAAGGCTTCCGGTTTTTGCAGCCAGGTCGTAACGTTGAAGTCCGAACAGCTCCTTGACCATGTCGGAGCGATCCCTGGCTCCCAGTTGCAGGAATTCCTGGAACCGCCCCTGGGGAATAATGATAGTCCTGCGGAAGTTGTCGTAGCTGATGCCTATGATTGACTCAATCCCGCCAACATCAACTGGAACGAGGTCATTGCCTTCCACACGGTAGAGCGCTCTCTCAAATTTGACATCTTCCTTGTTTTTGCTGTTACGTTTTCCTTTGGCGACGGCCCTGTACAGCATCTGATCGGGCGAAAGGAAGTCGAACCGGATGAAAGCATCGTTGCTCCGGAGGTTCATCATGTTATAGGCCCGCTGTTCGCGGTTGTTCAGGCGCTCAGTCTCTCCGTAGAGGACATAAATAATGGCTTCGAGCAGGGCGCTTTTCCCGCTTCCAACGGCGCCGAAGATGCCAAAAAGATGTGCGGCTGTAAGTTTCCCGAAATCAATTTCCTGGGAGTTGCGGTAGGAATAAATCCCCGAGATCTGCAGGTATACCGGTATCATTGTGCGGCCTCCTCTGCGTTGATTTCACGAAAGAGTTCAAGGATAGCCTCGTCAGGTTCCTGTCCTTTCCGGGTTTTGAAGTACTCGGTAAAGAGTTCCGTCATGCTTTTATCCTGCATGCCCTGCGATTCGGATGAACCTGAAGATCCGGCTGTTCCGGTGATCTCCGGGATGATGGTCACGATGCCCGGGTGGATCTCCTGGAGTTGCCTGCGGTCGTTTCCTGAAAGGAAGTTCTCCGATACCAGGGTCATCTCCACGAGGCAATCCTGATTATCAGTCAGCCATTCCTGTGCCTCGCTAATGGAAGTAAAACGTTTTCTCACCAGTCGCTTTCCGCTGCTGAGCAAAGCAGGCGTGATTGAGGCCGGTTTGCCGGGTTCCAGGTCGATGATCAGTACCTGTTTTTGTTGTTCCGCTTCGCTGAACGAATAGGAGAGCGGGCTGCCTGAATAGGCTACCGGGCAGGGACCGGATGCGATCAACTGTTTACGGTGAAGATGCCCCAGCGCTGTATACTGGATCTGAGCAGGGATCGATGAGGTATAGATGGTTTGGGCGCCGCCAATGTGGCTGATGGACCGTTCTTCTTCCGGCTCTTCCGGCTCATCGCCGCCTTCGGACATGAACAGCAGGTGGGCAAGCAGGATATTGACGCCGGCAGGATCACAATACGTTTCTGCCAGGTTCTTCCAATGGGCGGAAAGCAATTCACGAAGCTCCTCCTCCGGATTCTCTGAAGCAAGACCTTTTCTCAAACGGATTTCGTTGGCATATGGAGTGAGGAGGATTCTCAACAAGGGCTTGCCTTGCAGGCTTAATTCCAGGAAGCCGGGAGCCGACCGGCTGACAGAAAAGCCTGATTCGATGGAGAAGGGCGTCAGATGAGATTCAGGGAATCCGGCGAAAATAATGCCGCACTCCCTGGCAAGAGGATCCGGGGCTTCGATGCGTTCCGGCATGTCATGGTTTCCTGCTATGGCCACAACGGGTCGTTGTCCGTTCCGGGCAAGCCTTTTCAGTGTCCGGTAGAACAGATCAAGCGACTCGGCAGGCGGATTGAAGGTGTCGAACAGATCACCGGCAACGAGAACCACATCTGCATGCTCATCATCGGCGATGGTGCAGATCTCGTTCAGTACCTCTATCTGCTCCCCGTGACGGGGAAACCGCTCCAATCGCTTACCAAGGTGCCAGTCGGAGGTATGGAGAATTCGGATCATATAAAGTTGGATATTCGTAAGGTTCGGGAATTCAAATTTCAGAAGAAATTCTCTGCAGTCCTCGTTTTGTTTATAACTAACACAACTGTGAACTCTCTTTATCTGTATAATCCAGATCAACAACGAATTAAATATGTTTAAGAGGTTTTACCAAAGGTGAAGTTTAGACCAGGCGATATTCTTTAACAGGATGGGAATGTCGCGGCGGGTCGTACCTTTGCAAACAGATCATTCTCAGGGAAGCAGTTTTTTTACAAATCAATATTATCCTGTTAATACTGGCCCAGGCTGCATAAATTATAGATAGTCAGTTGATTAAGCCCATCTCCTTCAGGAGAGGGGTTTGGGGTGAGGAAGGATATGATTATCAATAAATTTATGATGTTTTCCAGACAACAGTGTGTTCAAATAAAAAATCAGATTCAGGATGAAAAAAATCTTTTGGATCATTGTACTGGCTGTGACGGTATTTCCGGTCCTTGCCCAGCAGAAAATAAACCAGTCTGAATGGCAATCCCTTAGGGAGAGGCCTTATCCGCAATGGTTCAACGATGCCAAGCTGGGTATTTTCATTCATTGGAGTCTGAGCTCTGTCCCTGCCTGGAGCGGAAAGGAGCAGTATGCGGAGTGGTTTCTGAGAGGATTGCTTACGGGTGACACTGCCCGTATCAATTTCCAGAAACGGGTGTTCGGCGAGAACTTCACATATGACCAATATCCGCCCTTGTTCAAGGGGGAACTCTTTAACGCTGATGAATGGGCGGACCTCTTTGCAAATGCAGGCGCCCGGTACGTGGTGTTTGTTGCCAAGCACCATGACGGATACTGCCTCTGGCCCAGCAGGTTTGCGCCCGGCTGGAACTCTGCCGAGACAGGGCCGCACCGCGATATTACGGGTGAGCTGACAACAGCAGTAAGAAGTCGCGGATTGAAGATGGGCCTGTACTATTCACTGCCGGAATGGAACAATAAGCTTTACCGCTGGGGAACAGATAAGCCTGAGATGGTTCATGCCTATGTTGAGCAGCACATGATCCCCCAGTTCAAGGAACTGATTTCGACTTACAAGCCCTCGCTGGTCTTTTCCGACGGAGAATGGGATCATCCGGCGGCCACCTGGCATTCAGCAGAACTGATCTCCTGGTATTATAATCTTGTGGGGGATGAAGCGATCGTGAACGACCGCTGGGGAAGCGGGAGTGAAGGGACCGGCTTCCGGACGCCGGAATACAGTTCGGGACTGGCCGGCAGCGATCGCCCCTGGGCAGAGGTGCGCGGTTTGGGAAGAAGTTTCGGGCTTAACCGGAATGAATCGCTGGATGCCTATATGACCCCGGCAGATCTGGTCCATTTCTTTGTGAAGGCCGTTGCCAACGGAGGAGGGATGATCCTGAATGTGGGTCCTTACTGCGACGGGCAGATCCCCCTGTTGCAGCAGGAGCGGCTGCTTCAGCTTGGAAGCTGGTTGAAAGTGAACGGGGAAGCGATCTATGGATCGAAATCCTATTCCCGGACCACAGAGGAGAAAGAAGTCTTCCTGAAACGGATTGATCCCGGTATAAACTTCGACTGGGTCAGGAATTCACCCGGCAAACCGGTCATGGAGGATGATTTTTCGGCCACCTGGACGGGTTTCATCCAGCCACGCTTTTCGGAAGAGTATAGCATAGAAGCTGAGGCGGATGACTTTATCCGCGTATGGATCGACGGCAGGCTGGTTGTGGATAAGTGGACTGCTGCTGAAGCCGGGACACAAAGCAATGTGATGGAGGCAGCCAAAGGAGGTTCAGGTTTAGGGAAGATAAGGATGGATGCTGACAAAAGATACAGCCTGAAAGTTGAATACCTTGAGAAAAAGCAGAATGCCAATGCAACGCTTTACTGGTCGGGTAAAAGCCAGCCCAGAGAAGCTGTACCGGAAGCCTGCCTGTATACATCCATCGAAAAGGATGCTCAACACGGCTTGAATGCAGAGTACAGTTCGCTGGCCACGTGGCTCTGCTACACGGAGAACAAGGGTAACGTTTACGCCATCGCACTTGAGTGGCCCGCTGACAACCGGCTGATCCTGACTCTTGACCGCCCGGACCCTTCGACTGAGGTTTCGCTGGTTGGAAGAGAAGGGAAATTGCCCTGGAAGTATGAGGACGGTAAAATGGTCATTGATCTGAATTCTGTAAAAATCAGCGAATTGCCCTGCGAGTGGGCATGGGTTTTCAGGATTGCTAACCGGTGATACTGATCAGCGGGCTCCTTTTACCCTGGCCCGGAACCACTCAATGCAGCCCCTGTCCTGAAGAGTAACATAGACCGTCTTTCCATCCGGCCCACCGAAGGAAACATTGGAGGTTTTCTTTCCATTGATGCTGACTTCCCGCAATAGCTTTCCGGAAGGATTGAAAATAGCTACAGTTCCCTTGTCGTAACGTGCGATATAGAGATTCCCTTTCTTGTCGCAACGCATGCCGTCGAGCCCGAAATCGGGGAAGCAGGTAAACACACGTTTATTGGAGATATTCCCGTCAGGGTCCAGGTCATAGACCCAGACGGTCTTCTGGATGCTTTCATTAACGTAAAGATGTTTGTCGTCGGGTGATACTTCTATCCCGTTGGTTGTGCCCATTCCCGACTCGAGGAGGGTCAATGTGCCATCCGGCATCAGCTTCCAGATTTTCCCGCTGTTATCCTGCCAGTTGGGATCGCTCAGAAAAATAATGCCAGAGTTACAGATAGCCAGGTCATTAGGCTGGTTGAATTCACTGCTGTGGGCAAAGACGCTCACTTTGCGGGTATCGGGGTCCACTTTCAGAACATTATGACCCCTGAAATCGGCTACAAACATCTCACCGGCCTTGTTGAAGCGGATCCCGTTGCCGACGGAGCCTTCGGGAAGCGTAACGAATAACTCGGGGGATTTTCCGGGACGGATTATGGCAATTGTTCCGTCTGTTTTAAAATTGACGACATAGAGGTTTCCACTCTTGTCGGTGGCGGGGCCTTCACAGTTCGTGGTAAAACTGTGCTCCTCAGTCAGGTCGCAGCTGATATAAGGCTTCTGGGCCTGCAGCGAAAACGGCAGGAGGAGGAGAAGTAGTATGGGAGTGAGGGTTTTCATAAAGATAAAAGACAAAAGTAAAAAGATAAAAGAATGTGATAATGTGATTATTAGTTAATTCGGCGATTAGCTGATTCGATAATTAATTATGAAACTCTTTCAACTTTATTTTCGGACCCAATTCGTGCCTTCGTGGCAAATTCGTTTCTCGCAGATAACGCTGATGATTGCGCAGATTAACGCAGATTGGCAATTGCTTTCTGCGCTGATCTGCGGATTTTTCCGCGAAATCTGCGAGAAACAGGAAAGACGTTATGAAGATAAAAGACAAAAGGAAAAAGATAAAAGAAATTGATAATGTAAGAATTAGTTAATTAGTCAATTAGCTAATTCGATGATTGAATTTTGATAATTCCCCATGCTCTCTGCCCTCTGCCCTCAGCTACTGTAAGATAAAAGACAAAAGGAAAAAGATAAAAGAAATTGATAATGTAAGAATTAGTT
>CAZJCG010000013.1:13370-29075 GCA_964544545.1 uncultured Lentimicrobiaceae bacterium
ACGCTGATGGTTACGCAGATTAACGCAGATTGGCAATTGCTTTCTGCGCTGATCTGCGGATTTTTCTGCGAAATCTGCGAGAAACAAAGCTAAAGGAAGATAAAAGGCAAAAGATAAAAGACAAAAGAACTAGCTATGATTGACCATGAATGACTATGAGTGACTATGAATGACTACGTTTGACTATGAATGATCCGCCAGCCGGCGGAAATGACCATGAATGACAGTTCAACCCCAAGCCCTTTGCTCTCTGCCTAACTATAAAAGGTCCTTGCAGATTAAGTTGATTAAGGATGGCTGGATCGCGGTTTAGGCTTCCCGATACTTTTCCTACCTTTGCAGGCAAAACAGGATGTTTATGAGTTTTGTTGAAGAGCTCCGCTGGCGCGGGATGATCCACGATTATATGCCGGGTACCGAGGAGATGCTGGCACAGGGTATGGCTACCGCTTATGTTGGTATTGATCCTACAGCCGACTCCCTTCATATCGGGCATTTGGTAGGGATCATGATGTTAAAGCATTTTCAGATGGCCGGCCACAGGCCTATTGCTCTCGTCGGAGGTGCAACCGGCATGATCGGCGATCCTTCCGGGAAGAGTGAAGAGCGAAACCTGCTGTCGGAAGAGATATTGCGGCACAACCAGGAATGCATTCACAAGCAACTGCTGCGTTTCCTGGATTTCGATACCAACAAGCCCAATGCTGCGGAGATCGTAAATAACTACGACTGGATGAAAGAGTTCTCCTTTCTGGGATTTTTACGTGAAGTAGGTAAGAACCTCACCATCAACTACATGATGGCTAAGGACTCGGTCCAGAAAAGGCTTGAAACGGGCATTTCTTTCACTGAATTTACTTATCAGCTGGTACAGGGTTACGATTTCCTTTACCTGTATGAGCATAAGGGCTGCCGGCTGCAGATGGGAGGCAGCGATCAATGGGGCAATATAACAACCGGTACCGAGCTGATCCGCCGTAAAACCGGAGGTGAGGCATTTGCCATGACCTGTCCGCTGATCACCAAAGCCGATGGAGGCAAATTCGGGAAAACGGAAAAGGGCAACATCTGGCTGGACCCTGAGAAGACGTCGCCTTATGCATTCTACCAGTTCTGGCTAAACTGTTCCGATGAGGACACCAAGAAGTATATCCGGATATTCACCCTGTTTGGGAAGGAGGAAGTCGAGGCTATGGAGAAGGAACAGGATGCCGCACCCCATCTGCGTATCCTCCAGAAGGCTCTTGCCAAAGACCTTACCATCCGGGTACATGGTGAAGAAGAGTATAACCTTGCCGTTGAGGCGTCAGAAATCCTGTTTGGCAAGGGAACAACCGAAACCCTTCACCGTCTGGATGAAAAAACCCTGTTAAGCGTATTCGACGGTGTTCCTCAGTTTACGATCAGCAAGGCTGACCTGGAGCAGGGAATTGGTCTGGTGGATTTCCTTGCAGAAAAGACAACTGTATTTCCCAGCAAGGGAGAAGCCCGGCGTATGCTGAAAGATGGTGGTGTTCAACTGAACAAGGAAAAGGTTAATGAGGATTTCACCGTTGATGGCGCTTCACTGTTGAACAACCGTTATATCCTGGTACAAAAAGGAAAGAAGAATTATTTCCTGATAATTGTCTCCTGAGCCTGCAAACCTGGCAAGCACTTCATAATCCCAATAGTGTCCGGAAACATATGCACTTACGGGCATTTCCTGCCATTACCGGTCAGGATCATCCTGACTAACGATTCCTGCAGTCCCGCTATGAATGCTTAAAAGACGGGCCGGATATGTGAGAATTCCTTCAGGTCGCTATCTTTGTGTAGCATAAGTAAAGCTCTGATGCCTCATTCCATCCGGCAGTTATCCGTTTTCCTCCTCCTGTTTTGTCTGACAGGCTTCACAGTGGCCCGCCCTGAAAGCTATCCCTTCGTGAGTAAGGCCCTGAGCTATTATAGAACGGAACGGGCGAACAGTCCTGATAATAAGGATTTAAATGGCATTGACACCAGCGCCCTGAGCAACACCTCCGGTGTGCCGGATTTCACTAAAGCCTATAAAGTCTCGTGGAGCATTGGCCTTTTCCTGCTTGAGCAGGGGAAACATCCGCAGGCCCTGGATGTGTTCAACAGCCTTCGCTCACATATTGAAGCGCAGAAAAGCCTTAACAACGAGGATAAAAAACGGCTTTCGTCTCTGCAAAATGTGATTGGCGCCATTTATGAAGAGACCGGTTTGTGGAATGAAGCCCTGGACCATTATATGAATTCCATGCAGATCTGCAACGAGATCGGATTTCAGGCGGGGAAGGCAAAGGTGTTCAATAATATCGGCAAGCTTTATTTCAACCGGCAGGATCTGAAGAAGGCAGAAGAGTTGTTCCGGAAGGCGATCAGCATTAATAAAGAGCTGAATATCAAATCAGAACTGTTTAATAATTATAACAATCTTGCGGGTGTCTACCTTCTTCGGAAAGAGCCCACCAGGGCTCTGGATTTTGCCCTCATCGCCCTCAACCAGCTGAATCTGAACAGCGACTATTATGACCAGTCGATAGCTTATTCGAACATCGGCAACCTGTACCAGGAGATGAAAAATTACCCGGTTGCTTTGTCGTATTACCGGATGGCGGCAGACTTGCAGGAAAAGCACTCTTTCCCGCTGGCACTGATTGGTTCATACATGGCCATAGCATCGGTTCATGAGACCCTGCACAAGAATGATTCTGCCGAATACTATATCTTAAGATCACTGACATTATCTGAACAGATTGGCAATCCGTCGGAGAAACTTAAGGTGATGCATGATGCGGCAAGGTTTTATAAGGCGATCGGGAACTATCAGCTTTCATCGGATTATTATGCTGAGTATGTGAGCCTGAATGATTCGCTTGAATCGCTGAACAGCCTCACAAAGATGGAGCAGATCCAGTCGGTTTACGAGGTCGTGAACAAGGAAAAGAACAACCAGATTCTTCAGCAGAAGATCAACCTACAGGAACTTGCCATCCAGCGTCAGCGTATCATTCTTCTGGCGGCAGTCATTATCCTCTTATTGTTAGCCTACTTTTTCCTGAATCTGTTACGAAACAGGAAACGGGAGCGTCGTACCAATGAGATACTGGCAAGCCAGACAGCCGCTCTTCATGCCAAGGAGAAGGAGATGCTGCTGGAGAAGGAACATAACCTTGAATTGGAACTGGATTACAAAAACCGTCAGCTGACGGCACATGCCCTTAGTCTGGCGAGATACAATGAATTGATCCTGAGAACATCAGAGGAATTAAAGATGATCCTGACGGGACTGGGTACTAAAGACAAAGAGCGATCCATCCGGATCAGGAATTTGTTATCAACGTTGCAACAGTACTCATCCGGGAACGACTGGGAAGAGTTTCGTTTGTATTTCCAGGAAGTTCACCAGTCGTTTGAAAAAAATCTCAGTGCTGCATTTCCTGATCTTTCTCCCAACGATAAGAAGATCTGTGCATTACTGAGGCTGGGGCTTTCGAGCAAAGATATTGCCGCGATCACCTTTCGTGAAATCCGCAGTGTTGAATCGGCCAGAAACAGGCTCAGAAAAAAGATGGGTCTGGCAGCAGATGTCAATATCATCAATTTTTTATCTCAGTTTTAATAATTGGAATTCAGCTTTGTACGAAATAATGCCGTAGTGAATTGCAGGAGAAATTCCGGTATGCAGTAGTCTGAAAATGCAGTTTATATAACAGCCCGCCATTTCATTGAGTATCTTTGATATAGTCAATCGATCCTTAACCTTTCCAACCTTAAGCAGCCATGTTCAACAAACTGACTCAACAGATTCTGATTTTGGTTTTCACGGTATTTGTAGCCTTTAAGCCCTCGGAAGTGAAGGCTCAGTGGAATACGAACACCTTCGTAAACCTCGAGATTTCAAGCCTGATCACGGCCGATATGATATCGGTTCCGACGTCGGACGGTAAGACCTGGATTGCATACTACCATGAAAATTCAGGCAATTATGATATGCGGGCTCAGTTAATTGATGAAAACGGATACAAGCAATTGGGGAATGACGGAATTCTGGTCAGTAATCAACCATCCGGTTCCTCTACTTATGTTTTCAATGCCTGCGTGGATGGCGCCAACAATCTGATCATAGGCTGTCAGGATTTACGCAATGGTACGCTTCAGGCTGTATTATACAAGATATCTCCTGCCGGAGCTCAGCTATGGGGCGCCAATGGTGTTGTGCTGGGTGCCGGGCTTGTACCTAATCCGGCAGCACTTAGCAATAACGACATTGCTGTTACCTGGAATGATGATGCCAGCGGCTCTCTTAAATTACAGAAGATCACTGCAGCGGGATCAATCGCATGGAGCAACCCGGTCACTTTGATGGTTGGATCCAGCACCACCACACGCGGGCAGATCGTCGGCAACCTGAATGAAAAGTTCACCGTGGTGTACCAGAAAAATGCAGGAGGAATATCGACAAACCTCTATGCACAGATGTTTAACAGTTCGGGGACAGCACTCTTTTCACCGCTGCAGATCTGCAATCAGACAACTGCTCCATACAGGTATTATTCCATTGTAGCCGATGCGGATACTACCTATTTTGGTTACTATAGTTCCACTGGTATGCGATTCAATTCCTTCGTGCAGCGAATCAATCCTGCAGGAACCATACCATGGGGAATGAACGGCTCTGCATTCAACACCTATACCAGCAGTACCGATAATTACCAGATGGAGACGAGTATTGGCCTGCAGCCGGGTTCACCCTATATCTGGTCGGTATGTTCCTTTACAAACCCAAACCAGACAAATTACGGCGTATATGTCCAGAAATTTTTAAAGACAACAGGTGCCAGACAGTTCACTGATATGGGGAAGGTTGTTTATGCGGTAAGCCCCAGCCGGGATACGAAGGCAGGAGAAATCGCCGTGGTTGATGATAATCCGATGTTCGCCTCTTACGATTCAGATTATAAAATATATGCCACCCGGCTGGATGCAAACGGTGATTTTGCCTGGCCGGGCAACCGGGTGGAGCTTAGTTCCACCACCTCTACCAGTGGTAAAGGCAGGTTTGGTTTTACCAAGATAAGTCTGGATCGTTGTGCCGGAATCTGGACTGAAGATCGCGGCAGCGGCGACCATGGCTACATTCAGGGAATCTCGGTGAATGGTGTTGTAGGCGTTGATGTTGCGACCCAGGGCGGCGTTCCTGCCACCATCACCATCAGTGGAGGGACCTTGCAACTGGTTGCCACAGTATTTCCGTCAACAGCAAGCCAGTCAGTAAACTGGAGTATTATCCCGGTAACGGGTTATGCCACGATCAATACCTCCGGGTTAGTTACCGGAGTAGTGGATGGCACGGTCTGGGCTAAAGCCACTTCGGTTCAGGATAATACCATGTCCGACAGCATCCAGATTACCCTGTCGAATCAAATACCGATACCTCCGACGGTGGTTACGCTTCCGGCTACTTCGATAGACCTGGAGACCGCCACTCTGAATGGCAGTGTAACCGCTAACAACTATAATACGGCTGTTACTTTTGAGTGGGGACTGACAGCAGCTTACGGAAATACAGTTGCCGCAAACCCCGGACAGGTTACAGGCAACGTGGCGGCTCCGGTATCGGCAAATCTTACAGGGCTTGTTTCCGGAACAACCTATCATTTTCGTTGTGTGGGAGTGAATACCGGCGGGACGACCGATGGTGAGGATCTTACCTTTACCACACTGTGCCTGTTGCCCGGAACGATGAGTGCAATTTCCGGTACATCCACATTATGTGCCGGTACTACAGGGGTTACATACACTGTTGATCCTTTCCCCGGCGCCACTACGTATATCTGGACACTTCCTCCGGGCGTGACGGTTGTTTCAGGAAATAGCACCAATTCCATCACCGTTGACTTCTCACCGACGGCTCTATCGGGCGATATAAGTGTTTATGCCACCGACGGCACATGCATCAGTCTGCCTTCCCCGGTACTGGCCATCACGGTGATACCATTGCCCGTCCAGGCCGGACCGGTTTCCGGCATTCAGGTGGTATGCGAAGGGGATCTTGGGGTTAACTATTCAATCGCACCCCTGCCGTCGATCACTTCTTATGTATGGACGGTTCCGACAGGGGCTGCAATTGCTTCCGGACAGAATACGAATGCCATCACGGTTGATTACCTTCCGGGATCTGTTTCCGGGAATATCACCGTTCAGGCCTCCAATTCCTGCGGCGCCGGACCTGTGTCCGCACCCTTGCCAATCAGCGTTAATCCGCTTCCGGGAACGCCGGGGATCATCACCGGCCCTGATCATATTTGTAAAGAAGCATCAGGAATTCAATATTCCATCGACCCGGTGAGCAATGCTTATGGGTACAACTGGACACTACCTGCCGGAGTGGAGATCATTGCCGGAGCAAATACCAACCAGATCACGGTTGCCTTCGATGTCACTGCTGCCTCCGGCGACATTACCGTTGTACCTACAAACGGAAACTGTATCGGTGAGGCTTCACCGGCTTTGTATGTTACGGTGGATGCTATTCCTCCCACTCCGGTGATCACACAGCATGGCGACACGCTCACAAGCAGCGCTGATGCAGGGAACCTGTGGTATCTCGAAGGTGTACTGATACCCGGGGCAACTGGAAAGGAATATGTTGCTGTTTATGCCGGCAACTATTCCGTGATCGTCACCATGAATGGTTGCAGTTCATCACCTTCGAACAGTATCCTGGTGCTGCCCGTTTCGATTCCTGAAACAGCGTCCGGTATATTGAATATCTATCCCATTCCGGCTCACGGTGACTGTTTTATCAGCCTCGCCACAGGCAAAGCAACAACGGTGGATATTGAACTATTCAACAGCCAGGGGATGCTGCTAAGGCAGAGCCGGGAGAAAGTTGGAACAACTGACTACCTTATCCGGTTGAATACGGAAGACCTCTCTTCAGGCGCTTACCTGTTGATTGTCAGAGGTGATGGTATCAACATCAGCCGGAAAATACTCATCCTCCACTGATAATAAAATTGTCAGCAGCGAATAAGTTGAGTAACAGACAGGACCTAGAATAATGCTGCCAGTTTCAGGCTGATCTGGTTCAGGCGGGCATCTTTCGAATCGAACGGTGTAGTAAACACAGGTACCAGGTAGCGGTTGTAATTCAGTGAGATATCGAACTCGGAGAAGAAGCTCATCTTCAGTCCGACACCTGCACCTACTGTGAAATAGGGAAGAGCGCCCTTGTAGGAGCATCCGGTCATGTACTTTTCCTGTCCCTTGCTCACAATATTGAATGCACAGCCCAGTCCGGCAGTGCCGTAAGGAAGGGTTTGTACATCATCGTCGAAGTTGGAGAACCTTCCTGCAACGCAAAGATCGAGGAATTGTCCGTTTAACTTATCCTTGGTGCCTCCGTTAACCCTGGTGGTCTTTGTTGTCTTGAAGGCATAGGTTGCCGTACTCCGCAGCGAAAACCAGTAGTTTACATAGTTCTGCATGGAAACCCCGAAAGCCGGATTCAATCCGCCTTTCAGTTCTACGCTGTCGGACGTCTGGGAATAAAATCCCAACCCAAGATCAACCACCGGGCCGAATTTAGTCACACCCTGGCCGTATCCTGCCAGGAAGCTTCCGCTGATAACCAGCAGGATGAAAAGTTTCTTTATCATGAAAACAGTTTTTAGTGAATAAGGATCCAGTTGATATCATAGATGCGTTGTGGCTGGTGGTTTCCCCAGGCTACGCCTATATCCCTCCAGGCTCTGATGCGCTGGCTTTCGAGGCTTACGCTGTCGTCCCATACCTTAAGCATGAAGTTCCAATCCCGTTTTTCATCCTGGCGGATCTTGGTGCGGATCTCCTGGATAAGCTTTTGTGCTTCTCCGTAGCAGGCGGCATCGGGATAGATATCAGCCAGGTAAGTTGCAACGGCATTGGCTCCTTCTGAATTGGGATTTGCGACCCAGACGGCCTTGGCGGCAGCCAGGTCCTGGTTGCAGAGGTAATTGATGTATTTCTCATAGATCGGAGGAACCTGGTCCATAGCGTCATGATAACAGTCCTTGGCCACATCCGGAATAGACATCAGGTTGAAGATCGCTTCCTGGTAGCGGTCGGTGGCAGCCATGGTCAGGGCTTCCTTGATGATGAAATCACACTTGGAATTGTAGTATTCAACGATCTTTTGTTTTCCTTTCTCAATAAAGTTCTTGAACTGGGGCGCATTGACGTTTATATTGCTGATCCCGTTGATATAGGCTTTGTTCTCATTGGTTCCCACGCCTTTGGCGGTCAGGTTGGTGGTGCTGAAAACGGTCTTCATTACAGCATCGGCAATGTAGAAAGTAACGTCCATGGTATAGGCGTGCATAGGTGGAGGCCCTGGCAATATATCCTTGGTATTCAGCACAATCTTGCTGGTCAGGATAAAACGACCCTGAAAATCGAAACCGCCCAGCCCGTTATTCGTGGCTATCTGCTGGAGTTTGTTTTCGAGAGCCGAACGGGCATTGTCGGGCATGCCATCCATTTGTTCCGGAACAACCGGAGTGAGTGAGATCCTGCCAAGGTCGTCGGTTTTGCCCAGATTATTCTGTGCCTGGACGGTTAACAGCGACCACAGGGTCACAACAGTGAGTATCAGATATTTTTTCATTTCGATACGGTATTGGGTTATTTTTCACCGATAACAAGAGTTGCGCGGCCAAGTCCCTGTACCATTACCTTGCAGGTGATACCGAAAGGAGGCGCATTCAGGTACTTTTTAAGTTCGGTGACGAACTGGCGCGTATCCATGGCTTTGCCGGTCTCGGTATAAAGCGGGATGCGGACCTGCTCGAACAGCATAAAGTTCTCAGTGCCATCGCTGTTGTTGTACCGGTGGTTTACGGTATGCCCGGCAATCCAGTCATCGATGATCTCAGCCAGTTCTTTTCCGTCGTACTCGTTTTCGAGATCAACGGGTGAGTTGTCCCAAACCCTGATCCGGACGGTGACCTCTCTTCCGTTAGTCAGAAGGTCATCGAAGTGCTGCTGCAACTGGGCATTGAAGTTATCAATATGCGAGAGTACGGCTTCTTCGAGGAGGATGGGAAGGTCGGCAGAGAAAGAAGGTTGTCCGCTGCCCTGAGCACCGGCAATCTGTTTGTCGGTATAGGCATCCAGTCCCTGGAGGATAAACGTGATGTATTTCTTGGGCCCCTGGGTATTAACGGTATAAGTAAGTTGCATGATGATGTCGGCTTTGGCCGTGCGCTTGAGGATATCAAGCGGACTTTCCGCCAGTGCAGCACCGCTCGACTTGCTGGAAGTCATATTATCCTCGGCCCTTGATTGCTCAATATCTTTTACGACGGTCTCCAGGTTCTTCAGGGGGAACCCGCGGTCAGCCATCATCGTGTTGATCTTGGAGATCACCAGGAGGAGGTTCACATCGCTCTGCAGGGCTAATTTATAGTCCGGGATCCTCACCTCAGTTCCCTGGTTGTCATATTTCATCATGTAGTTGTTCTGGGTGCACCATACATCGCTGGGTACCACCATGATTGTCGGCTTTTTTGCCTGTCCGAAAACGAGAATGGTTCCGATGAGGAGTACGAAAGTTATCAGGATCTTATTCATGCTAAACGAGTGTTATTAGTTAGAATCCTTGTCCCAGCGGCTTAACAATTCCGGCAGCTTCCAGTTCCTTGCGCAGAGCGGAATGAGAAACAGAAACCACGACGCCGATTTTGTAGCGGTTGCCGACTTTGAGCCGGTCTTTGGGATCGATGCTGCCATCGTTGCTTACACTTACAAATTCGAGGTATTTGCCACCCTTCTTGAAGAAAGCGGTAAAATAATCCTGGTGCTGTTGTTCTGCTCCCGGCTCGGTGATAAGAGGGCGCATCATACATCCCGGTTTCCCGTTCAGGATACCCTTGAACATCACGGCGTGCACGGCGTTCTTCTTGGCAAGTTCAACGGCTTCGGAAGGTTTGGCGGAATAGCCCCAGACTTTCAGCAATTGGGTACCATCCATACCGGTGCCCATGCATTCAACTTCATAGTCGTAAAATGCTGCGACATTTTTCTTTTTCTGGGCGTTGCTGTTGAGGGTAAAGAATGAAAGTACTACCGCCAGCAGCAGGATGTGTTTCGTTTTCATGTTAAGTAGGTTATGATTTGGTTAGAATTCGATTCGCAATCCAATGTCCATGGTTCCTCCTTTGTGACCCCATCCGTCCTGCCATTCATCGGCTCCGGTGACCTTTACCTCGGCATTGTCCTTATTGGTGATCTTCCCGAAGGGTGCAAAGGTCCCGTAGGTGCCCGTGAGTTGCAGGTTGTGCCGGAGGTTGATGCCGAGCATGGCTCCTGCGCGGCCATAAAGGGTTGAAAGGGTCAGGGAGCTGTCATCTTTCTCCGAAACCTGATCCAGTCCTATTCCCAGGAAAGGCTGGAACCGGAAGTTGCGCAGGAAGCAATATTCTTTGGCCAGTCCGCCGCCAAAATGAATGAAATTCTGATAGTTGACGGTTGTGAGGGAACCTTCGGCGGTTAAATCGATCTCAGAAGGGTCATATCCGGCTTCGAAGTATAACTTCAGCATGCGGGGTGCATTCTTCCGGAGCAGTGTAGAGAAATTGTACTCAAGTCGGGCATTTATTCCGGGTACTCCTCCGTTAGATCCGCTCAGCGAAAATGCCAGTCCGACATCATTGCGTTGCTGGAGCAGCATTCCTGCATCAAGCCGTTTGCCGGCCACCTGGTAAAAGCGGGAGGGCTCGGTAGAACCGGTCGACACCTGCCTGTTGTCAGTAATGTGTTTGGTGGCGCGGATCACACCTTTCCGTTTCGCTACAATCTGGCCCGCATCATTTTGCTCCATTTCGTATACAAAATAACGCTGGTCGAGCCGGAGGTTTTCTTTCAGCCCGATTTTGGCGGTGATGGGACGGGTGCCAAAGAGTACGGTCTTCACCCTGAAGTCTTCCAATGCCTGTTCGATGTTGAACAGATTCTGGTTAGCCCCGTCGGTGATCAGCTTTTCAAGGAGTTCCTGGGCGCTGGCCTGTACTTTAGGCGCCAGTGATTCACCGGGATTGTACTGACTGGCTTCCACCTGACAGGATGTGCGGAAAATGTACTGGATAGGAAAATCAAAGTTATCGAAAGCCTGTTTTTTAGAGGACAGGGAAGCTTCGCCAGCTTCAGCCCACAGATCCTGCCAGAAAAGGGCGTTGATGTTTTCGTTGAAATCCAGCTTGAACAGATAGGCGTTCACAGTTGCCAGGAATCCGTTCTTGTCGCGTTTGATGGTCGTTTTGGAATTCTGTTGCCGCCGGTTGTAATCTTCGTCCTTGGTGATGAGATCAGTAACATCAAAAACGAGGATATAGCTGTTGTTGAGCAGCTTTTCGCCGGCATCCATCAACTTGGCTGTTCCCAGCTTGCTGGCATTGGCAGCTTTCACATCAGCATCACTGGCATTATACAAGCCGCGTTGCTGCATCAGTTCCACGCCGAAAGATCCGTCATCTTTCCTCGAAAACCATTTTGCTACCACATCGTTGGTAAAGCGCTGGTTTTTTAATACATCACCCAGTTTATTGGTGATGTCGTTTCCCGTCCGCGGATTGAAAAGGAATGCATTCACTGCTTCCTCACGCGCGAAAGGCGACGGTACGAACCGGTGGGATGTGGAATTGTCGTCAAACTTGTCTGTCACCTTAACCGAGGTAAACGCCTGTTTTATGAGGTCGTTATAAGGCCCCTGATTGTAATCAAGAAGCAGGTAGGTTAAGGATATCCGGTCGTATTCGGTTGACGGTTGGTTGCTTTTTACCTTTTTACCGGCATCAACGGCTTGTTGGGCAAAAAGGGAAATTGTGCTCAGGAAGAACAGGAAGACCAGGAACTGTTTCATACAAGACGAGGGTTGATATGTGTGATTGGTGAGTCATTTTCCGGCTCTGGAATGATCAAATATATAGATTATTGCCGTATAAGCAAAAGGTCATAACTTTTTTGAAAAGGAACAAGGTTGAACCCAACCGGCTCATGTCCGATCCGCGAAAAAAAATACCGCAACAGTATCGCGGAAGCCTTTCGGGCAACGATGATCAGATTTGTTCAATGCTGATCCTGCATCTCCCTTACTGCCGTTTACCGTTGCGGTAGAGTTGCATTTCTGCGGAAATATACTGCGGCTGAACAGGTCTGCCCCTAGGGCACGAAGTGCTCCTTCGGAGGGACCCTTCGGGTCAAAAATGTTTTTTGAAGAACACGCTCAGTATAACTGAATCTAAACAGCTCTGCTTCGACTCAAAGAGTCCCCGTTGGGGCAAACCTGTTAAAATTCAGTATACAACGGATATTTCTCAGCTACTTATTTTACAAATTGTTCGGCATAATACTTAGCCGTGAGTTTTTCGCCGGTAGCCTTTTCGATCATGTCGTTCCAGTACCAGCGCGAGCCGGGCATGAAAATGTTCTCTGTCAGGTATTTTCCTACTTCCGGTTTGCCAAAATAACTTTGCCTGAGATCGGATGATTTAAGCACGTTTGTGGCAATGTAATGGTTAAGCTGGGAAGCAAGCAGTTCGCCGAGGAGGTAGTTGTGGTAATAGCAGGGCGAAGTGGCAATGTGGATCTTGCTGGCCCAATCCGGTTGATTGCGACCTTCGGGACGTTTGATCATCTGGTATTTTTCCACCAGATCCCACCAGAGTTTATTCAGATCCTGATCGGGGTTCTCATACAGGCTCTTTTCAAAGCGGTACATGACCTGTGCCCAGCGGCTGAAGACAAGCTGTTCGAGACGCAATACCTTGAAGCTTTCTTCGGTGATCTTTTTTGCATCGGCTTCGTCAGTGAGTTTCATATCGACCAGGAATTGCGGATTGCTGGCCATCCTGCCAAAGAACATGGCAATAGCTTCCGTTGTAAAGGTATGTGCCGGATTGCGAAGTGAGAACGGCAGGTTCATGTCGATATACTTATCGTAATTGGCATGGCCGAACTCATGGAGCATGGTTCCCATCCAGCTGTAATTCGGTTTGAGGTTGCAGAGGACTCTTACATCTTTTTTGTTGTCAATATCGATGCAGTAGGCATGCTGGTTCTTGCCCGGTTTTTCGTACAGGTCGCTGTTTTTTATGATATCGGAAATGTCAAGGCCTATGCTGGCATAATAATCCGTAACCAGCTTTTCGATATTCTGTCCTTTGTAGTATTTGTCGAGTTCAACACTGTATATCTCAGGTGCTTCCTGGAAGAAGCGGTTCTGGTAATGCCAGGGCATGAGCTCTTCCTTGGCTACGTTATCGCGTTTTGCGAGGTAAGTGTCAATCTCATCTTTCAGACCGGCAAAGGAATCCCGTGTCAGGTTATCCAGTTCGTCAAACAGCTTGCTGATCTCGGCCGGATCCTGTTCGCTGAGTTTCAGGCTCATCTCATGATAATTCCCGAAGCCGAGTTGCTTGGCAATTTCATTGCGTTTCTTCACCAGGTTACGGATGTCGTCGGCTACAACAGGACCAATTGCCTTATGTCCTTCCCAGGCTTTCTTCAGTTCATCGGATTTCACCGAGGTCTTCAGGATGCTTTCCACATCGTTGTCGGTGAGCTCTTTGCCGTCGACCTTCGCCCGGAAGTTGGAATACTTCTGTTCGATGGTCGTCTGCATCTTGATCACTTCATTCAGCAGGCTGGTATCCACCTGATTGCTGAGGTAACCATTATACAGGACATCCAGTTGCCTTTTCAGGAGCTCGTCGGTGATCGTGTTCGATTCCTTGATCTTCTTCAGGATAGCGAAGTCCTCCTTGTTGGCAAAAACCTTAGTCAACTCGATGCTCAGGTCTTCCGACTTTTTCCAATCTTCAGCCTTACCGGAGATAGATGCATTCCAGTAAGCCAGGTTGGCATCCTTCATCAGGGGCTTAACGACGGAATCGAAACGTTGAATGAAGGCAGTGAGTTCTTTTTCCATTTTTTCTTTTTTGTTGCCGCAACTGCTGGTAATCAGCACAACAGCCGCAACTGCAAGGATTAGGGTAACAGGTTTCATTCTCATGGGTTATTAGGGATTTAGGTCTATTGCTGATCTATATTCCAGGTTGCGCCCTCCTTGGTATCCTTGACAGCTATTTTCAGCGTTGCCAGTGAGTCGCGGATCTTGTCGCTTGTTGCCCAGTCCTTGTTCGCCCTGGCATTCGCACGAATATCCAGGATGAGTTGCATAAGCCCGTCAACCATTACACCGGAGGCTTCCGAACCTTTTTCCGGGATGAGTCCGAGGATATCGAAGATGAAGTCGTGGAAGAGTTTTTTCAGTTTCAGAAGATCAGTTTCAGTGATCTGTTCTTTTTTATCGTTCACCGAATTAATGATCCTGACCCCCTCGAACAGGTTGGCGATGAGCACGGGGCTGTTCAGGTCATCGTTCATGGCTTCGTAGCAGGCTGTTTCCAATGCGGCAATGTCGGAAGTGGACACTTCACCCGGAACGAGCTTTTCCAGAGTTGCCAGGGCGTTCATCATGCGCGTAAATCCCTTTTCAGCTGCCTGCAAGGCTTCATTGCTGAAATCCAGCGGGCTGCGGTAATGAGCCATCAGAATGAAGAAACGAACGGTCATCGGGCTGTAAGCCTTGTCAAGTGCGGGATGTGAACCTGAGAAGAACTCCTCGAGTGTGATGAAATTCCCCAGCGACTTCCCCATTTTCTGCCCGTTGATGGTGATCATGTTATTATGAAGCCAGTACCGGGCCGGGGTTTTATGGTTGCAGACCGTGCTCTGGGCGATCTCCGACTCATGATGCGGGAAGAGGAGATCCATGCCGCCCCCGTGAATATCGAACTGTTCGCCGAGATATCTGGTGCTCATGGCCGAGCATTCAAGGTGCCAGCCCGGGAAACCGTCGCTCCATGGAGAAGGCCAGCGCATGATATGTTCGGGTTGCGCCTTTTTCCAGAGGGCAAAATCAAAGCTGTTCTTTTTTTCATCCTGTCCTTCCAGGTCACGGGTGTTCGAAAGCAGGTCTTCGAGTACCCTTCCGCTGAGGACCCCATAACGATAAGTCTGGTTGTACTTCTCCACGTCGAAGTAGACCGAACCGTTGCTCTCATAAGCATAACCGGCATCAAGAATGGTCTTCACCAGATTGATCTGTTCGATCATGTGTCCCGAAGCCCTGGGTTCGATGCTTGGCTTTTTAACATTCAGCTGGTCAATAAAAGCATGATAGCGGTCACTGAAGTACTGAACGACTTCCATGGGTTCCAGCTCCTCCAGACGGGCTTTTTTTGCAATCTTATCCTCACCTTCGTCGGCATCGTTTTCCAGATGGCCAACATCGGTGATGTTCCTCACGTACCTCACTTTGTATCCGAGATGAAGGAGATAGCGGAATACCAGGTCGAAGGTGACAGCCGGCCGAGAATGACCCAGGTGAGCATCCCCGTAAACCGTGGGACCGCATACATACATGCCGACGTGGTTGGGATGAATGGGTTCAAAAAGCTCCTTCTTCCGGGTAAGGGTATTGTATAGAAATAGTCTGTTTTCCATAGGGTTGAAAATTGAACGCAAATGTACCAAAATAGCGGCTAACTGAATCCGGATAAAATAATGCGAAAGCTATCCCAGGTAACCAGAGCATTCTGTTCCCCGGTATCGCAATCATCAGCGTGATCTGCGAGAAATGAATTTGCCACGAAG
>CAZJCG010000013.1:29175-84183 GCA_964544545.1 uncultured Lentimicrobiaceae bacterium
AGTCCGAAATGAAAGTTGAAAGAGTTTCATAATTAATTATCGAATCACCGTTGTCCGGGAATCATAAGAAAGAAATTGATAATCAGTCGCTTCCTCACCCCAACCCCTCTTCCCGATAATCGGGACAGGCTCTGAAGGAGATGGGATTAATCAGCAGACTATCTATGATTTATGCAGCCCGGGGCAGTATTAACCGGACAATACTGATTTTTTAATCAGCTAATCACCAAATTGGCTAATTATCTCATTATTAAATCCTTAAATTTTCTAATTAGCTAATCGCCGAATTAACTAATAATCACATTATCACATTCTTTTATCTTTTTCCTTTTATCTTTTGTCTTTAATTGCATAGGGCTAAGGGCAAAGAGCAAGGGGTACAGTTGAAATTAAACCATCGAATTGCCGAATTGTCGAATCATCGAATTAACTAATTCTGTCATCACTGTTGTCCGGGATATGCCTGATCAGAACATCGCTGCTACCATTTCCCCGTCGCGACTGGTCATTACCGCTAAATACCAGCCCAGAAGAATCATCCAGGGTGTTTCCTGAAGTGATTTTGCAGGTGGAAACAGTTCAAGCCTGGCATGGAGCTTAAATCCCCCGATATTGGTAAACTGCATAATGGTATTTCCGGCCTCGTCGGTGAATTCATAACGGGCATGCCAGAAATTCGAATTGGCCTGGTATTTTTTGCCATCAGGCAGTTCCAGGGTTCCTCCTTCGCTCCAGGTATTGGTGTGGAAGACGCCAATATTGTTTTCGCTGCCTTTTTCCCGGATGGTGACATGGGTCTTGATAAATCCCTGACTCTTAAACGACCAGGACCCCTCCGCAGTAGTACCTTCTGCGTAAGTTCCGAAGCTGTTCCTGAATTTGAGCGTGGCAAAAACTTCATCACCCTCCAGCAACTCAAAGGCCGGAGTGGTCAGATGAGGCTGTTTCCATTGAAGGGAAACACCGGGTACTTGCATAACGGATCTCATGGTGCATCGGCTTTGTACGAAGATACAAAAAAATCAGGCCGAATACAAGAGATTTCCTTTATAACAATAAGGAATCGTGGGAGATACTACAGAACCTGTTCCTCGCCTACGTCCGGGATGGCGACATTGCTGAAACCCGCCTGCAGGAGCTTATCCCTGTAAAACTTCTGGGCTTCGTATTCACCATGTACCAGGAACACTTTACGGATCTGTTCTTTATCCTGGCAACCCAGGAAGTTGATCATCTCCTGATAGTCGCCGTGGCCCGAAAATGCTTCTATCCGTTCCACTGTTGCGTTTACAGGGTGCTTTTCACCGAAGATCGACACCTCTTTATCTCCGTTCAGGATCCGGGCTCCCAGTGTAATGGGGGAGCAATACCCGACAGCCAGTATCGTGTTCTTCGGATCTTCTATGTTATTAGCCAGGTGGTGCTTGATCCGCCCGGCTTCCATCATTCCCGATGCCGAGATGATCACACAGGGTTTGTTGTACGAATTCAGTCGTTTCGACTCTTCTGCGCTCTTCAGGTAAAACAGCGAACCAAAGCCGAAGGGATCATGATCGGCCAGCATAACTTCGTGCACATCTTCGTTCAGGTTATCGGTATGCATCCGGAAGATCTCAGTGGCATTCACTGCCAGCGGACTATCTACATAGATGTTGACTTTAGGCAATTTGCCCTCGTTAAAAAAGTTATTCAGGGCATAGACCACTTCCTGTGTGCGGCCGATAGCAAAAGACGGAATGATGACCTTGCCGCCCTTTTCAACGCAGGTTTCGCGAATCACACGCAGGAGTTCATCTTCGGCCTCTTCCATCTTCGGGTGGAGGCGATCGCCGTATGTGGATTCAGTGATGAGGTAGTCGCACTGCGGGAAAGGTTGCGGTTTCTGGAGGATACGGTTCACAGGCCGTCCGATATCACCGGTATAAGCAAGCCGGGTGGTTTTCCCGTTTTCTGTGATCTCTATCAGGGCAACCCCACTGCCAAGCATGTGGCCGGTATTAACAAACCGGACCTTGATCTTGTCATCAATATAGAATTTACGGTTATAAGCAACACCAATGAATAATTCCAGACATTGGCGGGCTTCCTTCTCGGTGTAGATGGGCTCAATCGGGGGCAGACCTCTTGAAACCTGCTTTTTGTTAAACCATTTAACATCATTTTCCTGGATATGACCGCTGTCGGCAAGCATGATCGAACAAAGGTCGCGCGTGGCATTGGTACAGATCACCGAGCCCCTGAAACCAAGCTTGTAGATATAGGGGATCAGCCCGGAATGGTCGATATGGGCATGGGAGAGAATGAGGTGATCGATGGTAGCAGGGTCAAATCCCAGTTTCCGGTTCATGCCGTCAGTCTGTAGCCCCTTACCCTGGAACATACCGCAGTCGAGCAGGATCTTTTTTCCGAAGTCGGTGGTGATCAGGAACTTGCTACCGGTTACTTCGCGGGTAGCTCCAATGAACTTTATCTTCATCTTAGGTTTGTATTAGAATATGCAGTATTCGAAAGTGTCCGGGAAGTAGTATCCCCGGTTGATTTTCATTCAAAAGTAGGCAATTTGGTTATTTTGTTGCCAACAGCATAACTCTAAAAATCGACCTTTGTTACCTTTGGGCTTAAATATTCCATTCCCCAACCAGCATGGTACTGAATTATATCTGGATTGCCTTTTTCATCATCGCTTTTGTTGTTGGTCTTATACGGCTTGTATTCCTGGGTGATGTTGGCATTTTCCCGGAAATGATGAACAGCACTTTTGAGATGGCCAAGACCGGTTTTGAGATCTCACTGGGGCTCACCGGTGTGATGACCTTATGGATGGGACTGATGAAAGTAGGAGAGGCGGGAGGTATTGTGAAACAGCTGTCGAAAGCAGTAGGGCCGCTCTTTCATCGCCTGTTCCCGGAGATCCCCAAAGACCACCCGGCCAATGGTTCCATCATGATGAACATTGCAGCCAATATGCTCGGCCTCGACAATGCAGCCACGCCTCTGGGCCTCAAAGCCATGACCCAGCTGCAGGAATTGAACCGTGAAAAGGATACTGCTTCCAATGCCATGATCATGTTCCTCGTGCTGAACGCTTCGGGATTAACCATAATTCCGGTAAGTATCATGGTTTACAGGACGCAACTCGGAGCTGCCGACCCGTCGGATGTGTTCATACCAATTTTGCTTGCAACCTTCTGTTCGACACTGACCGGTATTATTACCGTGTCGTTGTTGCAGCGGATCAACCTGCTGAACAAAGTGGTGCTGCTCTACCTTGGCAGCTTCACTTTGCTGGTTTCGGGAATCATCTGGTATTTCAGCACCATTCCCCAGGAGCAGGTCTCTACCATTTCGTCGGTAGCGGGGAACCTCATCCTGTTCACAATCATTATTTCGTTTATCCTTCTTGCACTGGTCAAAAAAGTGAATGTATACGATGCCTTTATCGATGGGGCGAAAGAAGGATTCGGCATTGCTATAAAGATCATCCCTTACCTGGTGGCGATCCTGGTGGGTATAGGAGTATTCAGGGCTTGCGGGGCTCTTGATTTTCTGGTTAAAGGGATCGGACAGATGGTGGCCTATTTCGGTTTTAATACCGATTTCGTCGAAGCACTTCCGACGGCTTTCATGAAACCGCTGAGTGGCTCCGGAGCACGGGGCATGATGGTCGACACCATGAAGCAGTATGGGGCTGATTCCTTTGCCGGAAGATTATCCTGCATTTTCCAGGGCGCAGCCGACACTACCTTCTACATCGTTGCCGTATATTTCGGCTCCGTCGGAATAAAGAAAACCCGCTATGCAATCACAGCGGGTCTTATTGCCGACCTTGCCGGCGTAATAGCTGCCATTTCTGTGGCGTACCTGTTCTTCCACTGAGCAGAAGCCTGGAATTAACAGCAAAAGCCTGCGGGATCAGAGCATGTAAGGATACCCGAAATCCGTAGCAGGAATGAATGTTTCCTTAATCGTCCGCGGACTTACCCAGCGAAGCAGGTTCAGGTTGCCGCCGGCTTTATCGTTCGTGCCGGATGCCCTGCTGCCACCAAACGGCTGAAGTCCGACCATGGCACCGGTAGGCTTGTCGTTGATGTAGAAATTCCCCGCAGCATAGCGCAACACCCTGCATGCCTGGATCATGGCGTATTTGTCGTAGGAGAAAATGGCTCCCGTTAAGGCATAGGGAGATGTGCGGTTACAGATCTGAAGGGTTTCTTCGTAATCCTTATCCTCATAAACGAAAATCGTCATAACCGGGCCGAAAATCTCTTCCTGCATGGTCTTGAAGAAAGGATTGGTCGTATGAATGATGGTCGGTTCCACAAAATAACCCTTCGATTTATCACCTTTGCCTCCCGTCAGGATTGTGCATTCCTGCGACTGGGCGGCAAACTGAATGTAGCCCATGATGGAATCAAACGATTTTTCGTCGATCACCGCATTCATGAAGTTCGAAAAATCAGCTACATCACCGATTTTTATTCTCGAAACCTGATCCTCAATGTGAGTTTGTACCTCTTTCCAGAGTGAGCGCGGGATATAGGAACGGGAGGCCGCCGAACATTTTTGTCCCTGGAATTCAAAGGCGCCCCTGACTATTGCGGTAGCGACTTCCAGCGGGTTGGCCGAGTTGTGAACGAAAATGAAGTCTTTTCCGCCGGTTTCACCAATCAGTTTCGGGTAGGATTTATAATTGGTGAGATTATCCGAGACCCCTTTCCACAGGGAATTGAAAGTACCATTTGATCCTGTGAAATGAATACCAGCAAGATCCCTGTGCTTCAGCACAGTGTTGCCGATGAGCGATCCGGAACCGGGGAGGAAGTTGATGACTCCGTCGGGCATTCCGGCTTCCTGGAAAATCTTAAACAGGAAATAATTTGAGAATAAGGCCGTGGAAGCAGGTTTCCAGACAGTCGTATTACCCATCAATGCCACCGACATGTTCAGGTTGGAGGCAATGGCTGTGAAGTTAAACGGGGTTACGGTGAAGATAAACCCTTCCAGTGCCCGGTACTCCATACGGTTTAGCTGTCCGAATCCCGACTTGGGTTGTTCTCCGTAGATCTGGGATGCAAAAAACACATTGTACCGCAGGTAATCGATCACTTCACAGGCGGCGTCAATTTCGGCCTGGTAGACGCTTTTATCCTGACCGAGCATGGTTGATGCGACGATCAGGTCACGGTATTTGACCGATAAAAGTTCGGCAACCCTGAGCATGATTGAAGAGCACTCAATCCAGGAAATATTTTCCCACATGCTCTTTGCCTTCAGGGCGGCCTCTATGGCGAGTCCGATCTCTTTTTCTCCTGCCTGATGATAGGTGGCCAGGACATGGGAGTGGTCATGAGGCATCACGACATTGCCGGTTGTGCCCGTACGAACCTCTTTGCCGCCTATGATCAGAGGGATTTCAATGGTTTCGGATGAGAGGCGCTTCAGTTCGGCCTGTATGGAATCTCTTTCCTTACTTCCAGGGCCGTATTGCAGGATAGGCTCGTTCTGAGGACTGTCGAAAGTGAAAATTGCATTGTTCATGGAAGGTTGAAGTTTAGTTACGAGTTGCAAAAGTATGCAATTCGAAAACAATTATAAAATGGTTCAAATCATCCACGACTTGCTTTCAGAGCTGTTTTTTAATCTCATCCAGGGTTTCGCTAAGCCCTTTCATGATGATGGGATCATACTGGTCGTGGAACCTGTTGAAAGCCTTAACGATGGCTTCCCCTTGCGGGGTCAGAACCGTCTTGCCTTTTTCTTTTCCGCCCCGGGTAGTCTGAATAACCGGGAACCCCAGAATTTGTTCAATTCTGTTCAGGTTGTCCCAGGTCTTCCGGTAGGTTAATGAAAGGCGTTCCATGGCAGCTTTCAGGGAACCGGTTTCGCTTATTGCTTTCAGGAGTTTGCATTTTCCTTCTCCAAGAATACCGGTTTGGTCGCTGGTTTCAAGCCAGATCTTATATCGGATGTTTATATCATTCATACCGTGAATTTCTTTCAAAATTACAGCAGGACACGCGTTTTTGCTGAATGTGTGGGAATAAAAACAGAGGCTGCTTTTTGGCAGCCTCTGTTGTATTGAAAATCCGGAATAAACCTGTTGGATTGGTCGATTCCTGATTGAAACCGGTATTATTTGCAACCGCAACCGCAGTCACCTTTTTCCTTAAGAACGCCCAGTTCCTTACCAACCTTGGTAAAGGCGGCAACGCATTTGTCGAGGTGCTCACGTTCGTGTGCAGCCGAGATCTGAACGCGGATACGGGCCAGTCCTTTGGGCACAACCGGATAGTAGAATCCGATCACATAGATGCCTTCATCCAGCAGTTTGGATGCCATTTCCTGGCTGAGTTTTGCGTCGTAAAGCATAACGGCACAGATAGCGCTCTGGGTTGGTTTGATGTCGAAACCGGCTTCCAGCATTTTCTTGGTAAAGTAAGCCGTATTTTCGTGGAGTTTATCCTGCAGCTCGTTGGTTTCGCTCATCATTTCCACCATTTTGATCCCTGCGGCAGCTACCATCGGAGGGATGGAGTTGCTGAACAGGTAAGGACGTGAACGCTGGCGGAGCATGGAGATGATCTCTTTTTTTCCGGTAGTGAAACCTCCGATGGCGCCTCCGAAGGCTTTTCCGAGGGTTCCGGTGATGATCTCGATCTTTCCTTTCAGGTTGTATAATTCGGTAACACCACGACCGGTATTTCCGACCACTCCGGCTGAATGGCTTTCGTCAACCATAACCATAGCGTCGTACTTATTAGCCAGTTCATAGATCTTATCGAGCGGGGCAACGTTGCCATCCATGCTGAATACGCCGTCGGTAACGATGAGGCGGTGACGCTGGGCCTGGGCAGCCTGAAGTTGTTTTTCAAGGTCTTCCATGTCGGCATTGGCATAGCGGTAACGCACAGCCTTGCAGAGACGAACGCCGTCGATGATGGAAGCGTGGTTCAGGGAATCGCTGATGATAGCATCCTCTTCATTCAGAAGGGGTTCAAAAACGCCTCCATTGGCATCGAAACATGCAGCATAAAGGATAGTATCTTCTGTCCCGAAAAATTCAGCGATCTTCTGTTCAAGCTCTTTGTGCAGGTCACCGGTGCCACAGATAAAACGGACAGATGACATTCCGTATCCGTGAGTATCGAGTGCCTTCTTGGCAGCTTCGATCAGTTTAGGGTTGTTGCTGAGCCCCAGGTAGTTGTTTGCACAGAAATTCAGGACCTTTGCGCCGGTGTTTACCGAAATTTCGGCTCCCTGTGGAGAGACGATAACGCGTTCATTTTTAAATAACCCGGCTTCCTGGATACCGGAAAGTTCTTTCTGAAGGAACGACTGAAACTTTTCGTACATAACTATTTGTATTTTAGTGATATATAAGCTGTTATTGTTTATTGCTTAACAGTGGCGCAAAGATAGGTATTTGTTCGGATCAGGGAAGATTATAGCATGAAAATGAGAAAAATATTACCAAACAAATCCTAACGATCAATATTGGATATATTTGCTTTAATCGGGAACATAAATGACTGAAAACCAGTCTTCAAAGTTGGGACTGAAAATATTTTGAAGCAAGGCAATTTTGTTTAATTTTGCCGCCAATTGTGAATCGTATAACAATAAACCATACAAAAACACCACATGAAAAATATTCTTGTTATCGGATCAGTGGGTCAGATCGGTTCGGAGTTGACCCTGGAATTGCGCAAGCGCTATGGAAACGGAAACGTAGTGGCCGGTTACCGTTCTACCAAACCGACCGGAGAACTGCTTGAATCGGGACCCGCTGAGATCGTGGATGCCACCAATGCCCAGCTCATAGCGGATGTGGTTAAGAAATACAAGATCGACACCATCTATAACCTCGCAGCAATCCTTTCGGCAGTGGGTGAAAGCAAGCCGCAGGCCGCATGGAATGTAGGTATCGGAGGATTGATGAACTGCCTCGAAGTGGCCAGGGAATTCAACTGTGCATTGTCAACCCCCAGTTCAATCGGCGCATTCGGTGGCGGCACGCCGCTGGATAAGACTCCTCAGGACACCATTCAGCGCCCCCAGACCATGTACGGTGTGACCAAGGTTACCGGAGAGTTACTGGCTGATTATTATCACAAACGTTTTGGTGTTGACACCCGTTCGGTACGTTATCCCGGCATCATCTCCAATGTGACTCTGCCTGGTGGCGGAACGACCGACTACGCTGTTGAGATCTATTACGAAGCAGTTAAAACCGGTAAATATACCTGTCCGCTCGGAGCCGGCACCTTCCTCGACATGATGTACATGCCGGATGCCATTGAAGCAGCCATTGACCTGATGGAAGCCGATCCCTCCAAGCTCGTCCACCGCAACTCGTTTAACGTCACTGCCATGAGCTTTGACCCGGAGATCATTGCCAAAGAGATCAAGAAACATATCCCCGGATTTGTCATGGATTACAATGTAGAACCGATCAAGCAGGCTATTGCCAATTCATGGCCCAACAGCATGGACGACAGTTGCGCCCGCAGTGAATGGGGCTGGAGGCCCAAGTGGGATCTGGAAAAGATGACGGTTGATATGCTGCGCGCTATCCGTGAAAAGAAAGCCAAAGGATTGATCTAGAGTTTTTATCCTCGCACAATGACAAGGGCATGGGTTACCATTGCCCTTTTTTGTGCAATTTTGCAGCCTAAAAACCGATGATGAATATTGCCGCCCTGGTTTCCGGTGGAGTGGACAGCTCCGTGATGTTGCAACTGTTGAAGGAGCAGGGTTATGAGCCTGTTATCTTTTATATCCGGATCGGGATGAAAGATGAAGAGGGTTTCCTGGATTGTTCTTCGGAGGAAGATATTGAACTTACCACCTGGCTGGCCCGACATTTCGGACTGAAGATGGAGATCGTCCCGCTGCATGAAGAATACTGGGACAATGTAATGGCCTATACCCTTGATGCAGTCAGGAAAGGTTTGACGCCCAACCCCGATGTGATGTGCAACAGACTGATCAAGTTCGGAGAGTTTGAAAAGCACTGGGGCAAAAATTTCGACCGGATCTCAACCGGGCATTACGCCACCACGATCAACAAAGATGGGGTTGTCTTGCTGGGTACAGCCAAAGATCCGGTGAAAGACCAGACCGACTTTCTGGCTCAGATCACCTATGAGCAGTTGCGCAAACTGATGTTCCCGGTTGGTCATCTCATGAAGCAGGAAGTAAGGACAATTGCCCATAAAGTCGGCATGCCAAGCGCACACCGTCGCGACAGTCAGGGTATCTGCTTTCTGGGGAAGGTCAACTATGTTGATTTCCTGCGCCGGTATATCGGAGAAAAGGAAGGAAAGATCGTTGAACTGGAAACGGGCAGGATACTCGGGAAACACAAAGGTTTCTGGTTTCATACCATTGGCCAGCGCAAAGGGCTTGGACTGAGCCAGGGCCCGTGGTTCGTGGTGAAGAAGGATACAGACGAAAATGTGATTTATGTCTCTAACGGTTACGATCCGTTGACCCAGTATGGGGATGAGATCCGTCTGGCAGATTTCAACTTTATCAGTGGCAATCCCTGGCAGGATCTCACGACTCCCGTCAGGATTTCATTCAAGATCAGGCATACGCCTGATTTCACGACTGGCAGTATTCGCCGGGAGGGAAATCACCTTGTGATCAGTTCCGACGTGCCCGTGGCCGGAATAGCTGCTGGCCAGTTCGGCGTACTGTACGATGAAGCCCACACCATTTGCCTCGGAAGTGGTGTAATAGATGGATAATAAGATATTTATAACTTTTAGGAGAAAGAAAAATGATGATGAAAAGACTCCGGATACTTCTATGGATCGCAGTATTATCGCTGGTTGCCGGTTGTTCTTCCCGCGGACCGGTTTTCGAGAAATACCATGCTCTGTCGAACAGCACCTGGGACCGCTTCAACCAACTTGTTTTCACCATTCCGATCGAAGCAGAAGAGGGCGACTATGATATCTCGCTTTTACTCAGGCCAACGCCCGATTTCCCCTACGACAGGATGCCGGTATATGTTATCCTCAACACGCCTTCGGGTGAGGAGCGAATGACCGAGATCAAAGTGCCGGTCAGGGAAAACGGTAAATTCATCGGCGAAGAAGAGGGAAAACCGGTGGAGGTAAAAGCTTATCTGTGGAAGAGCATACGGATCTCCAAATCGGGCAAATGTAAGCTGAGTATTGAGAATATTGTTCCCAAGATCCAGACCCCAGGCATCAAGGAGATAGGGATCCGTGTGGAAAAGGCAAAGCCCGCAAAAGCATCCTGATCTGCCTGTTGCCTGATCGTCAGCTCTTTTTTTTATAGTACCACCAGCTTCCTTACCTGCGAAGGAATCCCTTCCGATTCCATGTGGATGTAGTACAACCCGGCCGGCCACTGGTCGACAGGTATCTCGGCAATTCCCGGTCCGTTGTGGATCTTCATTTCCGTCATAAGCATCCCGGAAACACTATATACCTTTATAACTGCCGGCATTGCACGGAACGGGATGAGGTATGAGATCCGGGCAACCGCATCAGCCGGGTTCGGTGACGGTATTCCAAGCCACATTTCAGCTGGTTCAGGTTCAGCTATTGCAGTGGGATCGAGCAGGTCGCTGATTACCAGGTCATCGAAATAAAAACCGTCAAGTTCGGTGCCTCCGTCCGAATCCAGGGTAAACCGCAACTTGATATTCTTATCCTGCCAGTTGTTGAGTGAAATAGCTTCGTGCATCCATTCACTCTCTGTACCGTCGTATAATGGCTGCCCGTAAAGCTGGTTCGTTGTACCGGCATTTGTATATTTTCCTGTAAGCGGAGTCCAGGTTGAGCCATTATTCGCAGAGATCTTCAGCTGCACAAAGTCATAGTCGTTTTCCAACGCCCATCTTGCACGAAACTCGAGAACAGTCAGTATAGATGCGTTGAGTGGAATAGCGTTGGTAAGGGTGATGCTGCGATTTTCATTATTTCCGTAATTACCAAAAGGAGAGTCGGTCATGGATGAGGGGGGTGAAAACCATTCATTTTCGCTCAGCCCCCATGTTCCGGTCCAATGATCCTTGTTGCTCAGATCATCCGAAAAGACGGTATACGGATAACCGTATATCTTTTCGATCGTGTCGGAAACAGTATACAGGCCATTGCCGAGGGTAAGGACATAGCGAAGTGTGTCAGCCACATGATTTCCGGGAGCAAGCTGGTAAGCGACAGAGTCCGTTCTTTGTTCCAGAAGTGACAGTCCGCTGAAGGTTACCGGGGGGCCAACCGACGAAAACGCATCTCCCAGGGGAGTAACGGTAACAGTTAAATCGCCTTCCTGCATTCCCAGCCGTTTCACGTCGAACCTGATATAGCCGTTATCCTGGTACAGGAACAGCGGGGCAGAGTCATAGATTTTTCCGAATATGCCCACCAGTCTGGCAGCTGTGATACTGGCCAGCATGTTTGCCTGGCAAAGCGGGATGATCCGGTTCTCAGAAGGCCAGAAACCATCTTCACTGCCTCCTACTTCAGGGGTGTATGCCAGGATTTTCGGTTTGGTGGCCTGTTCCCCGTACATCCAGTCGTCGGAGCCGCCATTGCTCGGGTAGATGGTCGTGCAGGCCGGTCCATAGGTAAATTTATTTTCCTGCGTCATCAATGAGGCATACGCATTGAATTGTGCTTCATCAGGAGTAAGATCATCGATGTAACCCCAGGCATACAGGAAAAGGTTGCTGTAGGAATGATAGTTTAACGCGATGCGGAACTCATGATTATCGCAGAAATGCTGGATCATGCGGGTTTCCGGTTCCGAAAATGGAGCATTTCCGCGGTACGTTTCAGAAGAAGGGTAAGGAGATGATCCTTCATCATCATATCCCCACATATATCCGTAGTTGCGGTTGAGGTCGATCCCCCAGTTCCCGCCGCCGCTGTTCCTGCGGTTCTTACGCCACATGCCCCCTCCGTTTGGCAAAGTGGAAATATTATAAGCATAGCCATCGACGTTGATAACCGGGATGAAATACATTTCAGTGTTGTCGACCAGATTCTTAATATCGTTATCGACAGAGTAGTTTTCGAGCAAATACCACATGTAATAAAGCAGGTGCTGCATACCAATAGGTTCACGTGCGTGATGCATCCCGGTATAGAGAACCTGTGGCTCGGATTCGGCGAGGTCCGGATTGTCGGAGATCTTTACATAGTAAATGGGCCGCCCTTCGATGGAAGTGACAGTGTCGCAGATCGACTGCTTTACCGTCACCAGGTTGGGATAGAGTTCCCGCATGAGGTCCAGCTGGCTGATCATTTCGTTGAGGGTGAGGAATCCGCCGCAACTTCCCAGGGTGAAATTAGCCGGAACAGGCCAGGAAGCAATCCCCGATGTACCGGCAGAGTTTTTTACCTGGTTTTCAGGCCGTTCGTTGCGTTCGCGGTAAAATTTTTCCATATCCGTGATGAGAACATCGTACCGGAAACCTGCCTGAATAATATGGTTCAGTTCGGTTCCCGACAGTTCACAGATAGCATATAGTTGTCCCGGATCCAGGTAGTTGGGCTCAACCCCTGTGCGTAACAGGGTGGCAACGGCCTTTCCGTCCAGATAGATTTTTACACGGGAATACGATTCATGTTGCGCGGCAACCAGCAGAGGCAGGACGACCAGGCCTGCCAGTAGTATTCTTCTGATCATCAGAATGATATTTAAACCTGATAAAAGTACTTATTGTTGCAGATTTTTTAGAATTCAAGGATATAATTAAACGATCCCCATCTGTTTCATGAGGAACAAAGCGGTCATATTCTGAGCAATTCCCGGCCTGAGCCTATAGTTGAACGATAACCCTCCTTCCGAAATATCTGCCTCGAAACAATAGTTATGGATATTGTCAGGGAACTCCTTGTCCAGCTCTCCCAGGGCTATATCGTGTGTAGCGATAATTCCTGAAACCTGTTTTCCGATCAGTCTGCGCAGCAGAATAATGGATCCGCCCAGCTTATCATTGCTGTTAGTCCCTTTGAGTACCTCATCGAGCAGGATGAACAGTTCCCGTCCGTCGTTGAGGGCATCCATGATGCTTTTGAGTTTTTTCAGCTCAGCATAGAAATAGGATTCGTGTTTTATCAGCGAATCGTTGGTGCGGATGCTGGTGATCAGCGAAACCGGGGTGAAGCTGTATTCAATGGCACAAACAGGCGCTCCTGTATGGGCGAGGATGTGGTTCAAGCCGACAGTGCGGAGGAACGTACTTTTTCCGGCCATATTGGCGCCGGTTAGCACAACTATGGAATGCCATCCGCGGAGGCTGAAATCATTGCAGACCCTTTCTCCGGAAGGGATAAGCGGATGCCCCATATCTTTTGCAATCAGGGAAAATTCTCCGGTAAGAGGGATCGGATAAACGTAAGAGGGATTGTTGTATGCAAAAGTGGCGAGGCTGCTCAGCGCATCAGTTTCACCGAGTATTTCCAGCCAGGTATCGGTTTGTGAGGCGTTCCGGTTACGCCAGATCTCCATTTTCAACACCAGTTGGAGATCGGAGAGAAAAAGCGCGTTGCGCGTGAAGCCGATCAGCAGGTTGTTTCTGGAATCAAAACGCTGCAGCAGTTTTCTCAGCGATTTAATTTCATCCGAGGCGTTTGCTTTGCCGGTAAAGAGCTTTTCTGTCCGCCTTGTCATCCAGCCTGACCGGAATCCGACCTCCTGAAGAATCCCGATCAGTCCGGTATAGTTTTCAAGCAGTGAAAAGGATTTACCAAGGACACGGGCCACCTGGTTGACCTGTCGGAGGAAGAACCCGGAAATTCCAAGATTCAGCAGGATCATCAGGACCAGGAGCCCATAGTTGATCCAACCGGCGATTGTGGCAACGGTCAGCAAGGTCATTACAACCTGCCAGATTGCAATGGTCCTGATCCATGCCTCATGATTTCTGAACAGTGAAGATTGCCCCAGCCATCGCTTCAGGCTTTCGGGCGATACGGACGATTCGGTTTCGTAACCGGTGGCTGCAAAGCGGAGCCTCCACTCCGTTTTTTGCGAGAGTTCCCGGCATGCCTGTTGCCTTGAGCGGATTTCTTCCGGGTCCATCTCCGGTTTTGATAACCAGGAAGCCAGCAGTGATCTGCCCATGCTGGTGACAGTCCGGTTTACATACTGGAAAAACGAACCGGGGCCGAAGAGGTCGATATCGGAAGAGAAGGCATGGTCTGTCTGCATGAAATCTGCGCCATCAGGGAATTCCAGGAATTCATAACAGAGGGCCTTCTGTTCTTTTTCACACAGGCTGACCAGCGTGGCAGTGTATTCCCGCTTCCGGAGCTGTGCTGAGTGGATCTTGATAAGGAAGAGCATGAGGATCATACACAATCCCGAGAGTGAGAACCACAGGGCCGGTTGGGAGGAGGTAAGAGCAAAATAGAAGAACAACGCGATTCCAAGAAATGCAATCAGCCGGAGCCACACCAGCAACCGGCAGTTCTTCTGGTATCGTGTATATTCCAGACTGTATTTCCGTAAAAGATCAGAATAGATGCTTTCGGGATTCTCCATTTTGACGAAGTTCAATGCTTTAACCGATCTCCGGGTTATTTCCAGCGAAGTGTTTCGATCAGATGATGGATATCCTGTTTTACGAAGTTTATCACCGGCATCAGTGAGTCGCTGTTGGGGACGGCATTGAAATAGAGTGCTCCGCGCATGAAATGGTGCAGGCTGTCGGTAGCATAGAACTGGTAAGGTGAGGCAGCCCCCAGCCCTTTAATATCATAAACAAGCCCATAAACATTGTGTTCAGGGTAGGCTATTGATATCTGCTCAATGCTGCTGGCTTTGGGGATATGTTTCATCGCCAGTGCTCTTGAATCTTCGATATAGGTATTCAGCGTCTCTATGTTATTCACCGGCTTATAGCTCAGGTGAAGAGTGCCCCTTAATGAGTAGAACCCGAGATTGATCCAGTTTTTTTCTTCCGGCGACTGCGCATCCGGGAGAATGTTGACATAGTGCGGGTACTCGAAAGTATAAGGATAGATCGAATCGAGTGTCCGGTATTGCTTTTCGGGAAGGGCGATCCTGAAGTATCCCCTGGGCTTGGGGGTGTTGTCATCCTGGTTACAGGAAGTGAAACTTATAACCGCAAGGATGACTGCCGAGGAAAGGAGGCCTGTTTGGAAGATTCTGCTCCTGATATGCATGTTTTTGTTGCTTCTGGTTTTGTATAAGAATGTTGCCGGTATTCAGTATTATTCCCGGCCACCGGTATCCTGATCATTCCGGGTGACCTTGATCCGTTTTATCCTTCGTTTATCCCGGGCTTCAATACGGAAAACAAAGTCGCCAAAGGGGATACTCTCGTGGTATTCTGGCATTTTGCCTGCCAGTTCCAGCAGCAATCCGGCCAGCGTGTCGCTTTCACCCTTGGCATCTTCGAATATGCGGTCGTCGATGCCCATGATCTTGCAGAAGTCATTCAGCAAGGTTTTCCCTTCAAAAATATAGGTGTTCTCCTCCAGTTGGGAATAGAATGGTCCCTCGTTATCTGTATCAAATTCGTCGTTTATATCACCAACGATCTCTTCGATGATATCTTCCAGGGTGATGATGCCGGAAGTGCCGCCGTATTCATCCACCACTACGGCCATGTGAATCTTCTTCTCCCTGAACTCCTGCATCAGGTCATTGATAGGCTTGTTTTCCGGAACAAAGAAGGCCGGCCTTACAAGGCCGTTCCAATCGAATGAAGCGTCCCTGCTGAGATAAGGAAGCAGGTCTTTGATATACAGGATGCCCGTGACCTGGTCGGGCGTGTCGCGGTAAACAGGAATCCTGGAATACCCTGAGTCAATCACCACTTTTATCAGTTCGGGGTAGGGAAGGCTTTCGTCGACGGCTGTAACATCCACGCGGGGCCGCATGATCTCCCGGGCATTGATATCGCCGAAACGGGTAATGCTCTTCATAATTTTCCGGTCTTCCTCGTTGGTGGTACCATCGGCAGTGATATCGATAGCCGTGGAGAGCTCATCCAGCGTCAGCGTATATTTCCGGTTAGCAACCCGTTTATCGATGAGATGGGTGGATTTGACGAGCAGTATGCTTAAAGGATAAAAAAGAAAGACCATGAAACGGAGCGGCCGGGCCATAAAAGCTGCAATCTTCAGGGGTTTCCGCGTTGCAACTATTTTCGGCATGATCTCCCCGAGTAAAAGGATCAGGGAGGTAATGACCACTACCTGGATTATAAAGCCCAGTATGGGATGCTTGTCAAAATCGGTCAGTGAGGCAGTGATATAAGTAGATATCATCACTATGGCCACATTCACGAAATTATTCCCGATCAGGATTGTGGCCAGGAGCCGTTTTGGACGGGTAAGCAGGGAGAGGATAAGGGCATTTACAGAGGAGCGCTTAGCCTTAAGCTCATTCAGCTCTGCCGCTCCAATGGAAAAATACGCAATCTCGGAAGCCGAGATAGCTGCCGAGCACATCAGCAGCAGGATAATGATGCAAAAAGCAAGGATAAGCCCGGATGTAAGTGCAAATCCTGAAGCCATTGAGCCGGAGAGGATAACAGAAAGAAGGTATAAACCGGGGAGAGGGTCTTCCAATTTGTATTACAATTGATTAGCTGACAGCAAAATTACATATACTTTATCACCGGGCAATACCCGCACTTTCAATATTTCAGAAGCGTTACCGGTGAGATCAATCGATTGCAGTATGATTGTCGGTATATCCGGCAGATCCTTCCTCAGCAGGCCCCTGCCAGGAGTCTGTGTGGTTTTCGCTGAGAGAATCCCTGCGCTTATCCAGCAGGACCAGCGTGTCGACCTGGATCTCGGTGATGGACTTCCTTGAGCCATCTTTCGATTCATAGGAACGGCTCCGGAGTTTTCCTTCCACATATACATGACTTCCTTTTTTCAGAAGGCTTTCGGCAATATCCGCCAGTCCGCGCCACATCACGAGGTTATGCCATTCGGTGTGCTGTGACTCCCGGCCCTCACGATCCCGTTGCGTTTCGGTAGTGGCCAGTGTAAAGGTGGCTTTTTTACCGGTATCATAGTTTTGCACCACCGGATCCTTTCCGAGATTCCCGATAAGGATGACTTTATTTACGCCTCTTGACATGGTTGAAAGGTTGATTAATACAAATGTAGAGATAATACAGTGCGATTGGCAACCTGTTCATATATATCCCTGTTATACGGCGAAAAATTCTTCAAGATACTTTTCAATCAGACGGGGTACCGGGTAGCCGTTTAGTTCCGGCCAGCGAACGGGAATATAGCTGCAGGTATTCCCGGGGGGATGTTCCAGCCTGATGCGGAAAAAGCGGGCATAGATGCAACGGTGTGTCAACTGGTGCTTATACAACTTCGAGGGGGTGATTGGCCCCGGATCATTGCCTTGGGTTAAGGAACGAAAAACTTCTGAACGGATCAGCTCACTGACGTCAGGTTCATGGTCCGATTCCATCGACGGGAAATCAAAGAGATTTTTCCAGATCCCGTGTTGTTCCCGTTTGCGTAGCAACATATAATCTTCGCCATTTTCGGTGAATGTGACGACCATGTATTGAAAGTAAACCACCTTCACTTTCGTTTTCAGCAACTTCCGCGGGAAATCTTCAGTCTTGCCTTTCTGATAGGCCTCACAATGCATGCGAAGCGGACAATCGCTGCATCCGGGGCTGGAAGGAGTGCAATGCAGTGCCCCGAATTCCATGATTGCCTGGTTAAATGTAGCCGGAGCATCCCTTGAGATAAGATCTTCCGCCAATTGCCGGAGAAGTCTCCTGCCGGCAGGAGTGTCGACCGGCTCTTCCAGGGCAAAGAGTCTCGACAGTACGCGGGCTACATTACCGTCGACCACAGGCACGGCTTCATCGAATGCAATGGAGGCAATGGCCGCAGCTGTATATTCTCCTATTCCTTTTAGTTTCAGGAGCAACGAATAAGATCCGGGGAAAACTCCGTTGTATTCATTTACAATAGTTTTGGCAGCATGGTGAAGGTTGCGTGCCCTTGAATAGTAACCTAGTCCCTGCCAGAGTTTCAGTACTTCATCCTCACTGGCGGCTGCCAGGGATCTTACATCCGGGAACCGTTCCACGAAGTGGAGGTAGTAATCCAGTCCCTGACTTACCCGGGTCTGCTGGAGGATTACCTCCGAAAGCCAGATCTTATAGGGATCAGGGGTTTCACGCCAGGGGAGATCGCGCTTGTTTTGTCCGTACCAGGAAAGGAGGATTTCGGTAATGTTCATGGCCGGTAAAAATACAAAGGAGTCGGGATGAATTTTAGAATATCGTGCTGTTGACACATATGCATTTGGGAATTTACCCGGAGTTACATTTGACAATTTGAGACAGAATTTCAATCATCGATGAGGCAACTCAACGTGTTATTATTCTGATTTATACAGGCTTTATCCTGTTATCAGAAAATCATAAATACTCTCCGGAGCGATGGTCCGGAAGGTGGCATGAGGGTATTGAGTGGCAAATGCTTTCGGCACCCGCGCCGGTTTACTCCCGGTTTTAAATTCAAATGCGGACAACTCCGCACCATTGGCTTCCACTAAGTCGATTTCCTGCTGATCATAGGTTCGCCAGAAATAGAATTCGGAAAACTGCTCCAGATATTGCTGCTTTTTGATCCTTTCGGAGATGCAGTAGTTTTCCCAGAGTTTACCGTAATCATCCCTTGCTTCGAGGGGCTCAAACCGGGAGATGATCACATTACGGATGCCATTATCCCAGAAATAAAATCTCGGGGTTTTGGAGATTTCCTTCCGGAGATTCCGGCTGTAGCCATACAACCGGAAGATGATGAAGGCTTTTTCAAGAATATCAAGATAACGCTGCACCGTTTTAACCGAGGTGCTCAGCGATGAAGCCAGTTCATTATAGGAAACATCATTCCCGGTCTGAAATGCCAGGTTTCTCAATAAGTTCATTACAAACAGGCTGTCCTTGACATTATCAAGCTGCAAAACATCTTTCAGCAAATACCCGTTGCGGATACTTTCAAGGATGACCCGCCGGTCCTTATCATTCTGGGCCAGAAATACCTGGGGATAGGAGCCATAAACCAGCAGAACCGGCAATTGCCGGATCACCGAAAGATAATCCTGAGCCACTTCCCTGAGTGAGAACGGGTGAAGATGCAGAAATCTTGAACGACCCGTGAGTGGTTCGCCAATCCGGTTGCGCAGGTCGAAGGAAGAGGATCCGGTAACAAAAACCGTAAGTCCGGGATTTGAATCTACCAGCAACTTCAGACTTTCTCCGATCTGTGGAATACTCTGAGCTTCATCAATAAACAGACTGTCATAACCCGCCACCAGGTTGTTAAGCAGCGAGCTTCTCCTGGAAGCCAGGATCGCGGCCACATCAAAATCCTCCCCGTTCAGTTTCAGAATCTTTTTTTCGGGCAACAACTCAGCCACCCGGTCCATCAAAACCGTTTTTCCTGTTCGCCTGGCACCAATCAGGACTGTTACATGTCCCGGTTTCAGATCATGGAGGATCGTTTGCTCAAATTCTCTAGGAATCATAATTTGAATATAACGGAGTAACAAATTTACGTTAATTTGTGTATACAAGTATACAAATTGCGCTTTCTTATCAATGGGTCCGGATGAATTTCATGCTTTGATGGTGATTTTCTATATATTTGGCAGTTACTAAAACGCTTTTACCATGTCCGACCACGAATCCGGCCCTATCAAAGGGCTTCCTGAAAATGCTTACACCGAACTGAAACCGGGCGAGACTTATGAACCGATCATGTCGCCCCACAAAAAGTACCCAGAAGTAAACGCGTGGAGTGTGATCTGGGGGATTATCATGGCGGCGATTTTCTCTGCTGCTGCTGCATATCTTGGATTGAAGATCGGGCAGGTTTTCGAGGCGGCCATACCGATTGCCATCATCGCGGTCGGGCTTTCCACCGTTTTCGGAAGGAAGAATTCTCTTGGGGAAAATGTGATCATCCAGAGCATTGGCGCCAGTTCCGGAGTGATAGTGGCAGGTGCAATTTTCACGTTGCCGGCTTTGTATATCCTGAACCTGGAAGCCCAGTTCTATCAGGTGTTCCTTTCTTCCCTGCTTGGAGGTATCCTGGGCATCCTGTTCCTGATCCCTTTCCGGAAATACTTTGTGAGTGAGATGCATGGCAAATATCCTTTCCCGGAAGCAACTGCTACTACGGAGGTGCTTGTTTCGGGCGCCAAAGGAGGCAACCAGGCACGGCTGCTGCTGGTTGCCGGACTTATCGGCGGTATCTACGACTTTATCATAGCCACCTTTGGATGGTGGGCTGAAGTGTTCACCACCCGGATCTTCCCCTGGGGTCAGATGCTTGCCGACAAGGCCAAGATGGTCTTCAAGCTGAATGTGGGAGCCGCCGTGGTTGGCCTGGGCTACATCATCGGGCTGAAATACGCTGCTATCATCTGTGCCGGCTCCTTTGTCGGATGGTATGTGATCATACCGATCATCAATTATTTTGCCGACGGACAGACCATTGCAGTCGGGACGGGCATTACAGCCCTCATTTCTGCCATGCCTGCTGAGGATATCTTCAAGGCCTACGTGAGACCTATCGGTATCGGCGGCATCGCCATGGCCGGCATCATCGGTATCATCCGATCCAGCAAGATCATTAAATCGGCCGTCTCGCTTGCCGGCAAAGAGATATTCGGGAAACACAAGGCCGATAAAACCAACCTGCGCACCCAGCGGGACCTGCCCATGGCAATCATTGCAGGCGGGATTCTGGTTACAGCTATTGTAATATTCATTTTCTTCCAGTTCGGAGTGGTACATAACCTGACTCACGCGTTGGTAGGTCTGGCCATCGTTATGATCATCGCCTTCCTATTCACCACTGTGGCGGCAAATGCGATCGCCATCGTAGGCACCAACCCCGTAAGTGGTATGACCCTGATGACCCTGATCATCTCTTCACTGATCATGGTTTCGGTAGGACTGAAAGGCACTTCGGGCATGGTAGCTGCGCTGATTATTGGCGGGGTGGTTTGTACCGCACTATCCATGGCTGGCGGCTTCATCACTGACCTGAAGATCGGCTACTGGCTTGGGTCGTCTCCCTATAAACAGCAGACCTGGAAATTCCTGGGGACGCTGGTATCAGCAGTCACCGTTGGGGGCGTGATCATCGTCCTGAACAAAACCTACGGTTTTACCGGCGATAAGGCAATGGTTGCACCACAGGCTAATGCCATGGCAGCCGTGATCGGTCCCATGATGAGCGGCCAACCTGCACCCTGGATACTTTACGGGGCAGGAGCTTTTCTTTCGCTGATCCTGACCATGATCGGTGTGCCGGCGCTTGCTTTTTCTCTGGGGATGTTCATCCCGATACAGCTTAACACTCCGCTTTTGTTAGGAGGATTGATTGCTCATTTTGTCGGAAGCCGCAGCAAGGATGCCAAGCTGAACCAGGCCAGAAAAGAACGGGGAACGCTCATCGCCTCCGGATTTATCGCGGGCGGAGCCCTCATGGGCGTAATCAGTGCCATATTGGCAAACTTCGGATTGAACTACGTAAATCGTGAATGGTTTGAATCCCATGCTGCCGAAGGATTGGCCGGTATCATGCTGATCGTTCTTTGCAGCTATTTCATCTGGGAAACCCTGAGAGCGAAGAAGGATACTGAGGAGTAAGAAACCTGTAAACGGGGGACATGTTTAAGTGAAGTGGCAGGATCGAAGAAATCCCCCTTTATCCCCCTTTAGAAAAGGGGGACGGTGCTCTGCCAATTTCCTTGTAAAAATGCAGAAATCCGGTTCCTGTCCCGGATGAGCAGATGATACTTTTCCGCTACCTTTGTATGGCAGTGCTGTCCGGCCGTTGGATATGCCTGGCTGCAATAATACCCATCAAACTATTTCCTTTATGAAACAAGAAATCCTGGATCGTTTCCTCCGTTACATAGCGATCGATACACAAAGTGACGATAATTCAGGCAGCATGCCCAGCACTGCCAAACAACTTGACCTGCTCAGGCTCCTGCACGACGAACTGAAAGCCTGGGGGCTTCAGGATGTCAGCATGGATGAGAATGGTTATGTGATGGCTACGCTTCCGTCGAATACCGACACGAAAGTTCCTGTCATCGGATTCATTGCCCACGCAGATACTGCTCCGGATATGAGCGGCGCCGATATCCGGCCGAAGATCCTGGAAAACTATGACGGGGAGAATATTTTACTGAATCCGGAACTGGACCTCTGGCTTAACACTGCTGAATTCCCCGAACTGAAGGAGTATACAGGGCAAACGCTGATTGTAACCGACGGCACTACCTTACTTGGGGCCGATGATAAAGCCGGCATCACCGAGATCATGACAGCAGTGAAGTACCTGGTTGACCATCCGGAGATAAAGCATGGCACCCTGAAGATCGGTTTCACTCCGGACGAAGAGATCGGACGCGGCGTGGATAAGTTTGACGTGAAGAAATTCGCTGCCGATTTTGCCTATACCATGGATGGCGGCGCAGTCGGGGAGCTGGAATATGAGAACTTCAATGCTGCAGGGGCCAAGGTGTTCATCCAGGGAAGAAATATCCATCCCGGCTATGCCAAGAACAAAATGAAGAATGCCCTGCTCATGGCCATGGAATTCAATGCCCTGCTGCCCGTGGATCAACGCCCCGAGTTCACTCAGGACTATGAAGGATTCTTCCATCTGATCAAAGTTGAAGGCAGTGTCGAAAAGGCAACTATCCAGTATATCATCCGGGACCACGACAAAACCAGATTCGAACAGAAAAAGGCTCTCTTCAGGCAGTGCGTGGATTTCATGAACCAGCGGTACGGGGAGAAGACCTTTGTTCCGGAGATCAAGGACCAGTATTTCAATATGCGCGAGATGGTTGAGCCGGTTTTCCACGTTGTGGAAACGGCACGCAAAGCCATGGAAGAACTGGGTATAGAGCCCAGGGTGGTGCCGATCCGCGGGGGAACCGATGGTGCACGCCTGAGCTATATGGGTCTGCCCTGCCCGAACATTTTCGCCGGCGGGCACAATTTCCACGGGAAATTCGAGTACGTGCCGCTTGAATCGATGGATAAAGCCACAAGGGTAATCCTGAAGATTGTCGAGAAGTACACGGCATAGCAGCCAACGCGGAGTCTGCAAGGACATGGTGCAAGGCACCGGGATCACTGAGCCTGGCGCAAAGTACAGAGCGTGGAGGCCGGGATAGAACTTACCAGGGGTCAGAATTGACCTATGGTCACTTTTTCAGGGAATCCGAAGCGAAAAATCAAACTGGAACATGAGTAATGCAAGTGTATTCAAAATGCCCTTTGCGGGGGTGTATCCTTTGTATGTGCAGAAAGCGGAAAAGAAAGGACGGACAAAGGCAGAGGTGGATACCGTGATCTGCTGGTTGACGGGATATGATGCGCAGTCGTTGCAGAAGCAAATCGATAACAACTGTGATTTTGAAACCTTCTTTGCCCAGGCTCCCGCAATGAATCCGGAGGCTTCAAAAATTACCGGCATGATTTGCGGATACCGTGTGGAAGAGATCAGGGACGAACTCATGCAGAAGATCCGATACCTTGATAAACTGGTGGATGAACTGGCTAAAGGCAGGCCAATGGGAAAGATCCTGAGGAAAGGTGGCAATTGACCGAAGATGAAGAAGGACGGACTTTCTGATAAAGAAAAGAGACTCTTAACTTCAAAATCTAACCAGATAATGGACCCGCTCCGGGTCATCGCCAAGGTAAGCGGCTGGCAGGATTATTCCCCGGAAGACATCCGGTCCATGAGAAAACCTCTGAAAGGGATTAAAAAACAGGGACTTAAGTCATCGAGGATTAATGAGGGCCAGACCAGAACCCGGAGTTTCTGACAGAATCATTTCCATGAATGCATCATTTGTTTTTGATGATTGCATTAATGCACATGTATAATGGGTTTGAAAATTAGGAAGTTTTGATGGATGAATGGCAACTTTTTTAGTTCATTCCCGACAAAACACATCAGCCTGAATGTTTGCATCCATTGAACGCAGCTACTTGTGCATTTCATATATTTGATGCACTGAATGATATTTTCCTTTGTATATCATGCCTTATTCTTTTAAATGTAAGGAAACTTTTTTCCTGCTTCTCCTGCTTGGGATGAACCTCCCGATTTATTTGTATTCGCAGGATTATTACCCATCGATTCGTACTTTCAGCGAATTCCGGAAATTGAGCGGAGATCCGCTCTCTGCGAAATACGGGCAGGTGGATGCTGTAAAGGTGGTTTATGACCTGCAGGATGGGAAACTCTATTTTATCAGATCTGCAGCCTTTGAGATCCATTTCCAATTCTGCGAGCAGGTATTGCGATACAGCTCCGGTCATGAACGGTTTAATATCTGCAACTATTCATCGCTTCCGGATTGCCGGCAGTTCCTTCTGGCCAATGTGAACTATTTCAGGGGATCGGGAACTTTCGTGTTTGAGATATCCCCCCTTGACTTTATGCAGTCTGACGATATAATCACATTGTTTGAGCAAGTCAGATCAGCGGTGTACTTTGGTGATAGTCTGAAACTTCTGCTGAACAGTTCCAGGCTTGAAGAACTGAGTAAGGAGGGGAAATTTAAAGTCCCGGTCATCACTCCCCTGGAAATTTTCAAAGGACAGAAGTACCAGAAAATCAATGCCCGGACCTCCTATGGCTACTTGCGGCTGGTTAAGGATAAAAAAATGCTTTCCAGCTGCCGCGAGAATGACATCCTGATTGTGGAGGGAAGTATGATAGACATCCCTCCGGTAGCAGGCATCATCACTACCGAGTTACAGACGCCGCTTAGCCATATCTCAGTCCTGTCGGTGAACCGGAAAATACCATCCATGGCCTATGTGGATGCCCTTCGTGATTCTGCCCTCATATCTGAAATTGGGCAATTTGTGCAGTTCAGGGTAACGGATGATGGATTTACAGTAAAGGTTGTTGCCCTGAAGAATAAGGCAATAAAACACCGGTCGGCGCTAAAGCCCGACTGTGATCTGGAAGCAGACAGCTTAATCGGAACGGATTACCTGGATCGGAGGTCTTCATCCTATGTCGGGAATAAGGCCGCCTGTTTCGGAGAGCTGAAGAAAATCAGTGCCAGGTGTGGATTTTCAACGCCGGAAGGCTCTTTTGTCATTCCGTTTTATTTTTATCATCAGCATCTGATCCGTTCCGGGGCCGACAGCCTTATCACCTCCCTGGTCCGGGATACCGGCATCATTGACTATCCGGATTCATTGAGAAACCGACTCAAAATTATCAGAAAACGGATCGAATCATGGCCACTTGATTCTTCATTAAAAAAGGCGGTGGAACAAAGAATTCTTTCTGGATCAAGCTTTACCAGAATGCGCTTCAGGTCTTCCACCAATGCCGAAGACATGAAAGGCTTTTCGGGTGCCGGGTTATATGAGTCGAAAACAGGAATTCTGGATGATTCGGTAAAGACGATCGACAAAGCCATACAAAAAGTATGGGCCAGTGCCTGGAACTACAATGCCTTTGTGGAGCGGAAGCTGTTTGGCATTGACCAGGAATCGGTGGCTATGGGGATACTGGTGCATCGGTCGTATCCCTCAGAGGTGGCAAATGGTGTGGCCATCACTAAAAACATCTATCGACCGGGGAGTTATGGATTTACCCTGAACCTTCAACTGGGGGAAGAAACTGTTGTAAAGCCTTCCGACAGCACGATTTGCGAGCAGATCCTTTGCTATCCCCGGCTGGCTAACGAGTTTTTTAAAGACAAGCAAATAGTGGAAATTATCTCCTATTCAAGCCTGTCGCCCGACAAAATGATACTTACGGAACCGGAACTCCTTCATCTGGCCAATACCCTCGACAAGATCAAACATCATTTCCATAAAGTTCTGCGCCTCGGATCGGATTACCTGGATTTCGGACTGGACATTGAATTCAAATACGATGGTCCCCAAAGGAGATTGTATATCGACCAGGTACGTTTATACAATGATTAACCTTCAACTCTCCTGAAACCTGCTCATTCCCGATCTTACATTCCTAATGCCTCACCACCAGCTTCCCGGAAACGAAGCTGCCGTCCTCTTTTTGAAGTCCGAGTAAATAAATTCCATCGGGGTAAGTGCCGGTAAAGATGGTTTCTATGGTTTTTCCTTCCAGACTGAATTCTGAAAGCCGCTTCCCGTGAATGTCCAGCAGAAGGCCCTTGATGAAATCGTTGTTTAAATTGATGCTGACATAGTCATCAGCCGGATTGGGGTACAACTTCACATCCGGATCATCCTGTAATTCAGGCTGCCCCACATATATGCAGTCCCAGGCATTACCCGCAGGAAGGCTTTCGCCCACAGGATAGATTACAGATATTGCGTATTCATAGCAGTTATACAGATCATTGCCCAGGTTTTTATCGAGATATTGCCGCACATTCGCGGGGGTGCATCCGATCCATTCCCATTCCCCACCCATGCCGTTTCCTCCGGGAGGATATGAATTATAAGCCCTTCTGTATATACCATAACCAAGGGTGTCGCATTCAGAGGTGATTGATTGGGTCGGAAGGGGAGAATATTGCATTGCCCCCGGGTTTGCCGGGGATTTCTGATTTGTGTAAGAGGTAGATAGTTTTTCATGGGAATCACTCATAAAGGTTGTCATTTCCCCATCAACAATAGCCGACACTCGCAGCATATAAACACCTGGATCATAACCGAGATCATTCAGTTTGTACCAATCGGAATCCACCTTTACCCAGGCATAATTTGCCGCAGCATTGGGGCCATTGCTGTCAATTCCCGGTTGGTCAGGAGGTACGTTCGACCGGATATGCAACATACAGTAAAAGGGACCGGTAAATGGGATATCCGGCAGAAAAATGTGGGTCCAATCACCGAAATGCGCTACAAAGGGAAGAGAAGATGCAACCAGGTTGCGGGAGCCATCAAAAACATCAATGGTGTAGTCGGCAAAAGCACCCGGTGTTTCCAGCAGGTAAACAGAAGCCATGACAATGGAGCCTGATTCAGTCACCGGGAATTCATTTCCCAGCCAAATATTCACCGGTGTTCCGACCGACAGCTGTTGTTCGGAAGAACCATCATCGAGGATATATTCCGTGTAACCGGATCCGTAATTGTTCCAGCTAACCAATACATCGTTTTCGGGAGAGCCTGTTCGATTTGCATCGATAAAGAAAGGTTCGGGATACCCGCTACTTGTATAATACACATGGATATTATCAATATGCCAGACGGCACTGTCGCCGGGCACCGGTCCGAGAAATTCGAATCGGACCCGGAAGTTTGTTCCTTTTACAAGGTCGGTGATCCGGTAATGCACCGGTAACCAGTACGAACTGCAGGTAGGATAATTGAGAGGCAGCGTATGATCTTCATCACCGGTCAGAATATGGATCTGTAATACATCATTACAGGGTGATACGGGATCATCCAACCGGATGTCAAAATCCAGGTTTACATCAACCGGAGAGCACTCGGTAATAGCCGTGGCATCATAATACCAGCTTTCCAGGCTGCTTGCATAGGCTCCTTTTCCGGGAGGTGCAGAGAACATCACGGAAGGTGCATCCTGGCCCGTAAGGTTATCAATCTCCCAGCCCGGACCGGCTTCCCATCCATTTAATGCAAACTGTCCCGAAGACCAGTCCTCAGCGACGGGAAGATCGTAACCGCTGTCGGAGTACCCGCATGAAACGGCAAAATCGGATTCGCTAGCTAATCCGGGAAACCCGTAGAGAGTCACATCATACACTGACGTCATGCGGATGCAGACTTCACCATTCTCACAATACACAGAATATGAAGTGTCTGAAGCAGGAATCTGAATAAAGCTGCCATTTTCAGGGTATAAAATGAAATTTAACAATTGTGCCTGGGTAAGAGGGATATCCCATGTGAAAATAATACTGTCGCCCACGACTGTGTTGCTGAGGTTTTGCGGTGGGGGCAGATAGAAGCAAAGGTAATCCTTGCAAACCTCTTGGCTTGATCCGTAGCCATACACCGCAGAAACGCAACAGGTATGCCCTGATACCGGAAGGTACATCATCGGGTCGAGTTGATAAGAGGTTGAGGAGGTGTTTCCGACTGCAACAGAGTCTACAGAAATTGTGTAACCGGTGACACCCAGACTATCAGAAAATACCATGACATCATCCACCGCCCAGCCTGAAGCTTCCTGACCCTGATCATCAGCATGAAATGAGAACATCACGTTTGAGAGTCCTCCCGGCCCGGAATACATTGAAAGATCCACTGTTATTTCCTGCCAGGCAGGATTGGGAGCTAACTGCATCAGGGTGGCCCAGTTCAGTCCGTTATCCGAACTCATCTTCACATAAGCCAGTTGTCCGTAATTCCCGGTAAAAAAGCTCCGGAAGCTTAATTGGTAATTCCCGTAACCGGTAAGGTCAAGAATGGGAGTAATGAGGTAGTCGCAACAACCATTATTCCCCGGATCTGCTTCACCGTCGTTGGTAAGCATATATCGTCCGTGTTCCGGAATGGGGATTAATCCCATTACGCCAACAGTCGCAGTATCCCATCCTTCTCCCATGGAACTCCGGGACCAGTTTGCCGGAAGCGAATCACCTTCAAAGCCCTCTTCCAGAAGAGTGCTTTTGGGAGGATCCCAGGTGGCAAGTAAGGTAAGGCTGTCGACCTGCAGGTTTCTGGCTGGCAACGGCACCTGAGCCTTTACTTCCGTAAAGTTGAACGAAAAAAGAAGAATGAAAACCGGGATAAGACGTCTGATCATGGCCGTTAATTTTAGTAATATCAGTTAAGGAATAATCCGGAAGAACTTTGCTCTTCCATTCAAACAGAATACATTATAAAGACAATCGGGAAAGGTTTTACCCTGACAGGCACACTGAATATCCCTGCCGGATTTTTACATCCGTGCAGGGAATTCATCGAAACCACCACGATTCATAGAGTGTCAGGCATAAAGACTGCCTGAAATTTTCAGAAGGACAGCCTACCGGATGGAGTCAGCTGCCGGGATTTCTACCGGGATTTGTTTAAGGCCTGTCGGGGACATTTGAAAAGTTCCGTTTCGGTCTGATCCATCGGGGAAATCCCTGTAATTCACTTTCCACGCAACCTCATCATCCATCACGATGGTTGTCCCGACAGGTATCCCTATTATCAGTTCCATCGATTGACGGTGCATTCCGTCTTTCCCTGGAAAATTGTAGAAGGGGGTGAGTGTCAGCAGGGTATCCTGGTAGGAGTATGTGTACTGGATGTTTTCCAGATGCCGGGCGGCAAGGCTTTCCTGGTAATCCGAAGCTTCGCGAACAGAGGTAAGTATCAGGCTGTCGCCGGGAGCCGGTCGTATGCTGATCTGGAGTTCCCCGAGAATATTCCGGCTGAGTTTCGAAATATCCTTATCACCAAGCGGGCGCCAATATTGACCGGGATCCGTTGGTCCCATTGCCAGGTGTAATGATTTGTTTTGCTGATGAAATACCTGCGTATGGGAATCGGTTGCCCGTTCAAGTGTGCTCTGTGAGTACTGGTAGATTGCGGCACCGCCGAATATCAATCCGGCCAGGATCAGCAATCCGAACGCTCCGGTCACCTGCCAACGCAATGGCGGCCATTTCACCAGCAGGCGCAACCCAAGCAGGATGAACATCCCGGAAACTCCTACAATCAACAGGGCAATCCCGATATATGCCGGCCATCTGACAGCCGCACCGGGCATCAGCCACGAAAAGGTCTCAGCCAGCGTTGTGGTGTCGAGATAATAGTTGCCGGTATTCATCGGTTCCCGGATAAGGTAGGCCAGGCTTAATCCCGTGAACATACTCAAAACCAGCATCAGCAGGAAAGCCCCTGATGCCATCCGCAGGACCTTAAGCAGGAGCCGGAACACATGAATGATCACTTCGGCAAGGAAGCGAAAAAATTGATGGGTAGTATGAAGCATCGTATCTCCGGTGGTCTTTAATCCGGAACCGGCAGCCAGGACTTCATTGCGCACCGAATCGATATTGATGATCCTGCGTTGCATTTCCAGTTTCTCGGAGGTGGTGCGGGCCTGGGGAAGGATCACCCAAAGGATGATGTATACAATGGCTCCGATACCATAAACAAACGTGAAACCGGCAAACAACAAACGGATCCACACTGGATTGATACCGAACCATGAAGCAATCCCGGATGCCACCCCTCCAAGAAGCCTGCTGTCAGGATTCCGGAAAAGTTTCCCGTGTGTCCTGGAAGCATCATACGTATAAGGGCGTTCCGGCTCATTTCCCGAAAGCTGGTCTGGTTCCCCCATCCCGGCAATTACCCGGTTGACCATTTCAAGACTGATGGCAGGAGAGCCCTGGATTTTATACTGTTCCAGGAGTTCCGCGATCCGGCTTTCGATATCCGCCAGTATCTCATCCCGGCCCTGTTCGGAAGCAAAATAGCTGCGGAGGTTAGCCAGGTAAGCGTTCAGGCGTTCGTAGGCATCTTCATCGATATTGAATACCCTGCCGCCGATGTTTACAGAAAAATTCTTTTTCATGACTGAGGTTGTTTGGATGAGTCATTCATTCCGGGCTGGGCCATCAGATGCTCAACGGCGGTGACCAGCTCATTCCAGCCGGAATGCAATTCGTTCAGGAAGTTGTGGCCTTCCGGTGTAACACTGTAATATTTCCGGGGCGGGCCCGAAGAGGACTCCTCCCAGCGGTAACTGAGAAAGCCCTCGTTCTTCAGACGCGTAAGGATAGGATAGAGTGTGCCTTCCACCACGATCAGATGAGCCTGCTTCAGCCGCTCCAGGATGTCGGAAGCATAGGCTTCGTTCCCGTTGATGGCCGCCAGCACACTCATCTCCAGCACCCCCTTCCGCATCTGTGCTATGGTTGATTCCGCTTTTTCCATGAGGATGAATGTTAAATCGGCGACAAAGATAATGCAATAAACAGTACTATGCAATACATAGTACTAAATATTGCAATATATATATTTCGTCTTACAGATCAGGACAGCGAACTATAAGATAATCAGGTAGTATGCTTTATTTCTGATAGAATTATGATGCCCGGCGCATCTTTAAGCGTTTCAATCAATAAAAAGGCAATGGTAAAAAAGCATAGGTACCTTAAGAGTCCCAAGGTTTGAACCAATAAAATTCTCCGGCTCTCCCATCCCGGTCTGAATTTTCATGGATACCTGGAATCAATTCAATCTTCCACTTCCAGGATTGCCAGCCGGACACAACTTGCTTTCGTTTCTCAAAACGTTGCCGTAAATCTCAACGGGCTCTTTCTTCAGGCGCTTCATTTCAGCAATTTCCATAGCATTCGGTCACTTTTTTTTGTATCTTTAAGAGTACCAGGCAAGCATGAAATGGTGGTTTAAGGATTTATTCCGGTTATGCCATGTATCTTCCCGACAATAGAATGAAAAAAATCCTTCTGGCCTTGATCCCCTTGGCTTTTGGTTTTTTTTCGTCCTGCAGCCAGCAGGGTCATATTTCCGCCTATCCCAACCTTACTTCGCTGGAACAAAGGAAACCGGGCTTTCGTTGGCTTGAACCGGTGAAGAGGCGACACGATACATCCGGCAATACAGCCGGTTCTGTCATTGCCTGGAAGTCTCAGGGAAGGGATAGCATCGAATCATTCCCGATCTGTATGAATTCCCTGCCGGATTTTCCGGGAACGGGTCTTTTGAAATTCACTCCTGCCCGGCGGCCGGTTATCCTGCAGCGCGGAATTGTCAAGAAGACAACTTCTGATCCGCATAAAGTTACAGGGAGGAACGCTGCGACCAAAAATGGCGTCAGCCCGGGCCTGAGACGACATAATCCTTCAACACAGGTCGATCAGTTTCCACCTGCTGCAAAAGATGATCCCCTGAGCAGGAAAGAAAAACGCAATTCTACCTTTGCACTTATATCGGTGTTTGCGGCTCTGGCTTTCATTCCGTTTACCGCGATCCAGGCAACAGCATTCCTCGCATTGCCCCTTTCCGCAATTGCCATTATCTTTGGCATCCTGGGATTGCGTTCTCCAAGACGTTACCTGGCATTGACCGGATTGATACTGGGAGGGCTGGAGTTCGTGATGCTGATCCTGCTGTCGGTTGTCTTCATGATTATTTTTTCGAACTTCCTAAAGGTATGGTTCTCATTCTGATAGAACAGCTCAGGAATCTTCTGATTTTTAAGGATTTGGCTTAGCGGTTCTGGTACATTGCCCGGAATCAGAAGAATGATCTCCCGTAGAGAATGACCGTTTCCTGTTATTTCGCTTTGGTGAAAATCTTGTCATCCAACCCCTTATTGACCTGGTAGTTGGAATAGGTTATCGTCACCTTGCCTTTGTTTTCCGCTTTTTTTGCGGCAGCCTTATCCTTTTTAACCGGTTCGCCGGTGAAGGATTTGGGCATGTCGGTCTGACTGACATCGAACTCTACCTGGATCTTTTCCGGCAGATCAAAGGGAAGTTTGTTGTATTCCAGTTCCACCTGGAAGGTGCCTCCGCTCCGTGAGTTTATCTCCAGTTTCCGGATCTCCTTTTTCTGTGCATCGATCCAGAAGGTGCTCAGGATCACATCGCTGTTTGCATCATTGGGAACGGTCTTCACCACATCGATTACGGCGGTCCCCCATTTCTCGCTTTTCATGTACAGGGCCGTGAAGTTGTTCCCGATAAATGTTCCGGGATTAAAGCCTGCCGCCTTCCTTGGCAGCAGGGCAAAGCCTTTGGTCTCCACATGGATCTTGTCGGGAGCCTTGTAGTATATTTTGGCTGTTTTATCCGGAATTTTCAGAAACCAGACATCCACCACAACCTTTGCGTCAACCGTATAATCCCTTACCGTCATGTACTTGCTTCGAACAGCATTCAACAGGGCGCCGGGATCTTTACTCTGGCTAAAAGCCTGCATGCCGGCAAACAGGATGAGGAGTAGACAGGTCTTTTTCATTTCAGGTCAGTATGTCTTTTCTATTGAATATCCATAAGGCGGCAAGAAAGAACAACAGGATATGCGCCAGGCAAACCAGGGCGGAAAATCCGATCTGGACGCGGTCGAGGGTATAATCGAAGAAGAGTGTCCAGGAACTGATGTATGTTGTAAAAAGAAATTTCCGGATAACCTGAAAAACCTCGAGATTGAGGTTGGTAATGATGGTAAACCCGATCACGATGGCCATGGTGGCAACGATGGGTCCGATGGCATTATTGGCGACTGACGACAGCAGGAATGCCAGCGAGGTGATCACGGCCATTCCCAGGAATGAGAATGCGAAAGCCCACAGGAAGCGGGTCAGCACTTCATGTTCGGGGAATATGTTCAGTGTATTCCGGAAGACGATCAGGTCGCCGGTGCCAAAGATGAGGCAACTCACGCCCAGGCTCAGAAGCATCAGGAATAACACCAGCAGGAAGGTATAGCAGATGGATGCCGCAAATTTGGCAGTTGCCAGTGCGGAACGGGAGACCGGCCGGGTAAGGAGGATCCGCAGAGTTCCTGCATGAGCTTCGCCGGCAATGCTGTCGCCGGCAACAAAGGTCACCAGGAACGGCATCAGCACCCACAGACTGTTCATCAGCATGAAACTGATGAAATATCCGTTCAGCAGGCTGCCTTCCATCAAAAAGGTGTTCTCCAGGTTCTTGGTGATGAGATCAAGCAGGGTAGGGCCTTCGGCATACATGGCTACCTGGATAATGGTGATCAGGACCAGCAGGGCAAGAAAGCTGATGTAGCTGCGCTTGCGTCCGAAGATCTTCCTGAGTTCAATACGGAATAATGTTAACATGACCGGGCTGGCTTAGGTTTTGTCCAGGAAGTATTGCTCAAGCGAATTCACCGGAGTGATGGCGGATACCTGAAATGAATTCTCCACCAGGAACTTCGCGATTCCCGGGACTTCCTCCCTGCCGGCTTTCATCACCAGTCGACCGTCAGTTTCCATCCGAACTTCTGCAGTTGGATGCATCTTCTCCAGTAATTCAAGGGCTCTCACAGGATCCGACACGTCGATATTCAGATTGAGAGTTGCTTTGCCCAGCAGTTCGCGTACATTTCCTTCCACGATCCTGGCTCCCCGGTCGATGATCACCATCCGGTTAGCCATCTGCTCCACCTCTTTCAGGATATGCGATGAGATGAGTATGGTTTTGCCGAATTCCTTATTGAGTTTCAGGATGATCTCGCGCATATCTTTCATTCCCCTGGGATCCAGTCCGTTGGCCGGTTCGTCCAGGATGAGCAGGTCGGGATCATGCACAATGGCCTGGGCAATGCCGAGCCGCTGCTTCATGCCATGCGAAAAGGTCTTCACCGGACTGTCGCAGCGCTCTTCCAGTCCGGTCATGATAAGTGCCTCCCTGATCTTTTCAGGTGATATCCTTTTACCCGACAAACGGGCAAGGATATCCAGGTTCCTGGAAGCACTCAGGTATTCGTAAAAACGCGGCTCTTCAACCATTGCCCCGATGCGCGAAAGGATGTGCATCCGGTTCCCGGCGAGCGGCAGTCCGAAAATGTTTATTTCTCCTGAATTGGGCCGCACCAGCGAAAGAAGCATGCGGATGGTCGTGCTCTTCCCTGCGCCGTTGGGCCCGAGAAATCCAAAAATGTCACCCTTCATAACGGTGAACTCAAGTCCGTTCACGGCCTGTATTTCGCCATAGGTCTTGCGGAGGGCCCTGACTTCAATGTAGTGCTCGTTTTTCAACGCCGTTATTTTACTACCTGTTTACACAAAAATACATCTTTGTACTGTTTGTTTAGGGAACTGAAGTTCAAATGACTAATGATTGTCAGTAACTGTCTAAAAATTCATTTATCATCCGTTAATCCATTAAAGTAAAAATGCTGATTAGCGATTATAGAATTTTAGTGGAATTATTGGTATTATTAATAAACTCTTCAAACTCCTGTATACTGAATTCTGAATTCAACGTATAAGGCATTTCGAGAATTTTAGACATTCTCTCAATAAAGCAATTTGCCGGTCATCCAATCTTATTGCCCAACAATTTTCATAATTACCCGTCTCTTAAGAACTTTAATAATCATAACAAGAGGTGGATTATTTGAAATCAATCAGCGTCTTCTGACATATCCTTTTTCTTTTCAATCTTTTTGATGCTTTCATGGGCAGGCAAGTCTTCTGGCATTGTACCACCCAACTCTTCAATAGTCTGTCTCACTTTTCTCCCAACTTCAAAATGGGTTTTATTTGCTTTTTCTTTACCGTGAATTTTTTCCCTTTTAAGTTTTTCTTCTGTCTGAGTAGCTCTAAACAGATTGGCCGCCAATTCTGTACTTCCCATATGATCAAGGATGTTCTCGTCTTTTTTCAATCCTTTCTTTGCATGAATATCTTTTGCTGTCATACCATTATAAAGGCCCATGTAACCATGATTCTGGAATATGGCATATTCCCGCGGTTTAATTACTCCAGCAGATTTCGCAGCATCTGCAAGTTGTTTATTGTGTTCCGACAACTCTTTTCTTAAAAATATCCTCTTCTCTTCTTCAGTATGTAATTGTTGAAACACATCTTCAAGCAATTCAGCTTTTCGTGTTTGAAAGGCAAAATATGTCTGTCCTAAAGCTATAATTTCTTTACGAGGATCTGCATTCTGAATTATCAGGTAACAAGCATATCTGGTGAGATGAAAATCACCGATATCTTTATGAGCACCGGACCCGATCTCCACCATTTTCTCCACACGGAGAAAATGGTCCTCCACAGCCTGCCCGCTTTTTAAACAGGCTTCCCTGGCTTTTGTAATAACATTCAGAAACTTGTCCCATTTGATGTATTGCAGTGCAGCATAAAGTTCTCTGGCACTCCAGTATTCCTGTCCGATGGCATTCACATGCCTGATCTCTTCAAAAATGGTATCTCTTTTCATAGTAGAAATAATTAATGTATAGAAAATTAAAACAATAAAGTATTAAGATACTTGAGGTGTTACCCCTGAGGCAAACACAATCTCATAGGGCTCCGCGCCAATAAGGCCGGCCACCCTTTTTCTTGCCAGTTTAACAGCCTCATAGGCCTCCACACTAAAACGATGGGTACTGTTAGCATTGGCAAAATTATGGGTAAGAAAAGGCAACATTGCTTCCAGCACCCGGGGATCAACGGGTGTGGTGGCATTGTGATCAAGATAGATAAGCGGTAAATTCATACTTCTTCAAAAATACTACTTTGATTAACATTATCCTATTTCCGTGAAGTTTTCACAATCGCTAAGCTGGCCACTAATTCACTAGGAGTTAAACTTATGGATTGTGACAAACTGAATCCTGGTCCTGCGGGCGCGTCAGGAATAAAAGAATTCAAATCAGAAATACCTGTAGAACTCTTCAACCCGGAATCTGATTTCGGTTTACGGTCTTCTTTCATAAACCCTGATCCAGTCAACCTCCATCTGGTTTGGAAGTACGGTTTTTGGGCCGGGAGATTTGGTGAAAGGGGTCGTTTCTGTCCCCACAGCCACATTTACAATGATCTTCAGCCTCTCACCTAGGGGAGGCCAGGAGGGATGAACCCGGTACTCTCCTAGTTTAACACTGCATTTTTTTAAAGGTTTTCCCCGTTTTGTCAGATACCGGCAGGTATTCCATACTTCCAGGCTATCCACCTCAATACGGATAAAATTCGTTTCCCACACCAGGGCATAAGTATGGAAGCCGTCGAGAAGGTTGGATTTGCTGCGCAATCCCTTTTGCTGGTCTGTTTTTGTCTTCCAGGAGATCAATCCGACATGGTGCTGGCGTTTGTTTTGTGTGCCGATTTCAAAGACATCGATTTCGGTCGCCTTCTCACCGAACATCCAGAAAGCCGTCCAGAATCCCATCCCTTCCGGCAGCTTGCAACGCATCTCGTAACGCCCGTAACCGAATGACTGTTTCGAATGGATCATCCCCGAGGTAAATGCCCGTTGCCGGCCATACCATTCAGACGGTTCCCTGCGGGCGATCAGCTTGAGCAAACCGTTCGCCTCCGCCACATTTTCATCCCGGTAGACCTGTCCTTCTTCTCCGTGAAGCCGGCAAAACTCACATTGATCGCTGCCGTCATCAGCATAGGGATACCAGGTTATCCACTTATCCCTGTCGAGACTTCCGTTTCCGAACTCATCAGAAAACACAAGTTCCCATTGCCCGGAACTGCACAGATCCTGCGATGGCAAAAGGGTGTCGCGCTGCGCGTAGGCCGGGACCATTAAAAGCATCATGCAGGCGCACGCCAGGATAAATCGTATCATGCATTGAGAATAATGAACTTAGACAAAGATACGCTTTCATAGAGACCTGCAGAAACCGCAGATCAGCTGTGCCGGAATCCGGAAAGGGAATACCGGCAGGGCTTCTGGGTTGAATATCCGGATTGGGATCTGAAGTAAAAGTATGCGGCTGTTGCCAACCGGCGGAAACATTTGGGCCGGAGGCTTTGTTTAGATGATCAGAGAAAAGAACAGCAATTCTTATTAACTTTGATTTAACGTATAAATCTTCGCCGTATGAAAAGCATACTGGTCATCTATCCTGAAGTCGATATAACCAAGATAGCGGTATACAGGAATACAAGCCTGATTTTCCTGAAATCTATCCGTCACAGGTCGGAAGACCTGTCAGCCTTTAACGATGTGATTGATCAGCTTGAGTACCGTACGGAGCTGATCATGCAGGAGCTGAAAAGTAATCAGATCGATTTGTCGGATATTGCCGTCGTGATGGCACGCGGAGGACTGATCAAACCACTGAAATCAGGGATCTACGAGGTGAATGATGCTATGAAGCGTGATCTCCGCACCGGCGTCATGGGCAGGCATGCCACCAACCTGGGCGGATTGATCGGCGACAGGATCGCTTCCCTGCTCCCGGCTGCCAAAGCATATCTGGCTGATCCGGTGGTTGTGGACGAGCTTGAACCCATCGCCAGGGTATCGGGCCTTCCCATTATCGAGCGCACATCCATCTTCCATGCCCTGAACCATAAGAATGTCTCAAAAGAATATGCCAAGAGCATCAACCGCAGGTATGAAGAGCTGAACCTGGTTGTGGCCTATATTGGCAGCGGAGGGGTCTCGGTAGGCGCCCATCACGGAGGGAAAGTGGTGGACGTAAACCAGGCGTTCGACGGTGACGGCCCATTTTCGCTGACGCGATCCGGCAGCCTGCCAGTAGGACCGGTCATTGACCTTTGTTTCAGCGGGAAATATACAAGAGAGCAGATGCGTCAGTTCATCACCGAAAAAGGAGGCATTCTGGCTTACCTGGGAACCAAGTCGCTCAGCCAGGTGTTGTCGATGGTGGATGAAGGGGATGAACAGGCTACCTTTATTCTCGACGCTATGGCCTATCAGGTAGCCAAGGAAATCGGAGCCATGGCAACTGTGTTGGAAGGGAAAGTTGACGCCATCCTCATCATGGGCGCCATCATGAACAGCAAGTTCTTTTCAGGACAGTTATTCCGGCGGGTTGAAAAAATTGCCCCGATTTCTATTTATCCTATTGTTAACGACCTTGATTCACTGGCCATCAACGGGATGACCATCATCAGGGGAGATGCGGTAATCATGGAATACAAATAGCTTATGGATCCGTTCTATCAACCCATTGACCTGTCGGCTATCAACTGGTTTGCAGTTGTGGCTGCTGCGCTTGCATTTTATTCCATAGGCGCCGTCTGGTACACCTTTCTTTTCGGTAAAGCCTGGATGAAGGAGGTGAACATGACCCCGGAAGATGCCAAAAAAGCAAACCTGACCCGGGTAATGCTGCTGACACTTTTGTTTACTCTGGTGATGGTTGCCACGCTGGCACTTAGGATTGGAAGTCCGGAAGCAGGGCCTTTGGAGTGTGTCCTGTACGGTTTTCTGACCGGCTTCGGATGGGTTGCCATGGGCCTGGCCCTGAATGCCGTTTATGAAATGCGGAGCTGGAGATATATCCTTATCAACGGAGGCTATATGGTTACTGGCTTTACAGTGGCAGGACTGATCCTCGGCTACTGGAAATGAAACCGGTAATTCCCGGCTTTACACCGGTACGCCTGTAGTGATGGTCCCGCATTAACAATGAAAGGACTACCGGTAAAAACATCCGAAGAATGATACAGTATGGATGCGAATCATCCCCAGTGATTCAACCCTAAGGCGGATAAGAAGCAACGGATTCCGTGCTACCGTGCATTTACTCCGGATGTCCATCCTTTGTTTGAAGTCACTTTCCAGTTGTCGCCAATGTACTTGCGGGTGGCAATGCATCCTTCAGGCAATGTGGCAATTTCGCCAACCGAAGGATCGATCATCAGGATTTCCTCGAGTGCTACCAGAACGGGTTTCTCGTTTCCAATCTGTTTTCCATCGCCGCAAAAGAACTTCCAGTTACTATCGTCGGTGTCATGGATAACGAGGGTGATTGGTTTCACCAGATCAATCACCTGGCGGTTGGCATAGACGGCTGTTGTCAATGAGCACTTAAAGCTGTTCTTAATCATGGCAGAAGTATGGTTCAGCTCCGATATACAAGTAGTTGATTATTGGATGGAACCGGTGTTTCCGTGTTCCTGTTGTTCCTGATGGTTAACAATCAGATGCTTTTATCTTTGATTTAGTAGTAATTCTACAGTTAAACACTTATAGTGAGCAGGTAAATGTATAGAATTATCGGTTTTGACAATAACCGGTAACCTGAAATTATTTCGTCAGCGACAGGCCGGTCCGGGTATAAATCGGTAATTTCAGCCTGTATCTTACCTATCTTAAAAAGTCATAAAGCAACTATTTAAATTTGTAAAACGGCATAAAAGTTGCGGCATTACGCTGCTCAAATTTTATCGCCATGAAAACAGTTGTCATCCTTATGCTGGTTGCTCTGACTGCTGGCACAGTCGGGGCACAGAATTCTGAAACAACAGGTAAACCAGCCTCCGGTAAGAGCCAGACACGGAAGGAAATCCGGATGGAAAAACTTGACTCGGAATACCGTAAGCTGGTTTCTGTGATCGATTCAAGGCAGTTCATCCTGGAAGCTGATTGGCTTAGCAATCAGTGGAACTCGCGGATATCAGTTCCATCGAACCTTAACTTCATCAGGATCGATTCATCCGAAGCCGTAATCCAAACCGGAAACAACTATTATATGGGCCAGAATAATGTAGGAGGGGTAACGGCAACGGGTAATATCGACAGTTGGCTTGTAACGAAAAATGATAAGAAAAAGAATCTTTCCATGAAAATGGATGTTTCCACTCAAATAGGATTTTTCACCATCTTCATGGATATATCCGCAACGGGCAATGCTACAGCTACGCTGAGCGGATCGAAACACGGCAAGTTGATCTATACCGGCAGGATTGTTCCTCTGAGTGAATCCATCGTCTACAAGGGAAGTTCGTACTAGTCCTGCTTGTAGTACTGGTATACCCGGAAACGCCCCCGGCAGTTCTTACTGCCGGGGGCTTCTTATTGGCATATCAGCTATTCGGTGGCATCCACGATAAAAAAGTTATATTTGCCTGAATCCGTTGCCCATGAAGATCTCTTCCCGACTGTTCGCGATATTTCTGTCTTCCGTGCTGTTGCTGGCAGCAATCCTGCATCTGATACATTCTTTTGAGTTCGTGACCATGAACGGAAATTTTCTGATGGCCGTCCGCTGGCTGGTGATGCTCATGCTGATCTGGTATGCATTAAGGCGAAAGTCGCTCACCACCTGGATACTGATCAGCATGGTACTTGGGGTGGAGTTCGGCCATGATTTTTCATCTGTAGCAGTTCATCTGAATCTGATCAGCAAAATATTCCTCAGGATGGTGAAAACCATCATCGCTCCTCTATTATTTGCCACGCTGGTTGTGGGAATCGCCGGTCATTCGAACCTGCGGCAGGTCGGGCGAATGGGCTGGAAGTCGATCCTCTATTTTGAAGTGGTATCCACGCTGGCATTATTCATCGGTCTCGTAGCCATCAACATCAGCAGGGCTGGTGTGGGAGTGACAATCCCGGAAGGTATGGCACAGCAGGGAATACCCGAGGTGGCGCCCCAGTCGACAGAAGAGCTGATCCTGCATATCTTTCCGGAGAACATTGCCAAGGCCATCTATGAAGGACAGGTACTTCAGATCGTGGTTTTCAGCATCCTGTTCGGCATTGCTGTTGCCCTGCTGAAAGAAAACCACCGTTCGCGCATGGTCAATTTCGCCGGAAGTCTTTCGGAAGTGATGTTCAAGTTCACCAACCTGGTGATGTACCTGGCCCCGTTTGCCGTATTTGCTGCCATTGCCTATTCTGTCGGGCACATGGGACTGGGCATCCTGACAAACCTCTTTAAACTTTTAGCCACACTGTATGCGGCGCTCATTCTTTTCCTTTTCCTGGTACTGTTGCCCATTATTCTGATGCTTCGCATCCCGCTGCGGAATTTTATACGTGCCGTTTCCGAACCTGCAACCCTTGCCTTTGCCACCACCAGCTCCGAATCGGCCCTGCCCATTGCCATGGAGGCCATGGAAAAATTCGGAGTTCCCAGGAAAATCGTCGCTTTCGTCATCCCGACCGGTTACAGTTTCAACCTTGACGGGACGACCCTTTATCTCTCCCTGGCAACCATCTTCGTTGCACAGGTTGCCGGTATACACCTGGCCATCGACCAGCAACTGCTCATTGTTTTTACCCTCATGCTTACCAGCAAAGGAGTGGCAGGGGTTCCGAGGGCTTCACTGGTCATATTGCTGGGTACGGCCGCCAGTTTTGGACTTCCTGCCTGGCCGATATTCATCATACTCGGGATCGACGAGCTTATGGACATGGCGCGAACTGCCGTGAACGTGATAGGAAATTGCCTGGCTACTGCTGTAGTTGCCCGCTGGGAGGGTGAGTTTAATATGGATGCCGCCAGGTCGTTTCACACTGCCATGCTGCAGGAGGGGACGGATCGCGAATAACAAACTGATAACGAGGTGACAGCGAGGCAGAGAGCAAAGGGCTGAGAGCAGGGAGCAAAGAGCATAGGGCTGAGAGCGAAGGTAACACCTCGTCGGGGAAAGCCGGTTAGCTTGCAGGAACGCTGTCTTTATAATCCGGGACCTCACTGAAAGTCCGTTTTCATTTCACACATGCTCAGTTTGAACCGCTCATGGCGTGAAACAGATGTTTTCATATCCCGGACCGGAATAATTAGAGGACCTTTTGTTCCGGGTTCGCGGACGCAACATCTTATTGTGTTATACGTTTGCCGTCCGAAATTTAAAATTCTAGCTTATATTTACAATCACTATAGTCCGGTTAACACTGCCCCGAACTGCATAAATCATAGATAATCAGTTGATTAAGCCCATCTCCTTCAGGGCCTGTCCCGATTCATCGGGAAGAGGGGTTTGGGGTGAGGTAGGACCTGATTATCAATTACTTTCTGATGTTACCCGGATAACTGTGATTTACAATTCAGAAGTTGAATTTCAGGCTGATTATGACTCTGAAACGGATACTGGCATTCATTGGCGGATTGATACTGACCGGGATGGTACTCTTGATCATCCGGGTCTATCCTTTTTATCAGTTCTTTTTTACTGCTGAAACAACAGAGATAGATCCACGCCTCACCGTTATGACCGCAGGCGGTAACAGCGGTCTGCTGGTGACCGATAGTGCCGTTGTTGTGATCGACACCAAGATGTATAAACCCGGGAAGAAGCTCCGCGAGCTGGCTGCCGCGAAAGCCGGTAACAGGAAAATAATTGTCATCAACACCCATTTCCACGGTGACCATACATTCGGAAACGACCGGTACAAGGGATGTGAAATCTATATGGGTAACTATAGCCGGGAATTCCTTGCCCGGAATCTGAAACCGGATTTGATGCCAACCCAGTATGTTCGCGACAGCCTGATCCTCAACCTGGGCGACGAAATAGTCGGCATATACAACCTTGGTCAGGGGCACACGTTTAACGATTTGGTGATCTGTTTGAAGAACCGGAAGATCCTTTTTACCGGCGATCTTGTTTTTAACCGGATCCATCCGGCATTGATCCGGGAAGACGGTACGGACATCGATCAATGGATGACCCTGCTGGCTGGTATACCACACCGGTTTGACATCCGGACGGTCGTTCCCGGACACGGAGATCCCGGCGGCCTGGAATTGATAACCGCACAGCGGCATTATTTCGAGGATATGCTTGTAGCAGCGGCCAATCCCGAGCAGGAAGATCAGATCAAACAGAAGTATGCAGGCTGGATGAAAATGCCGGTCATGTCATCCGCATCCAGAACAATCCGGTTCATCCGGGAAACCGGACGCTGAAAATGCAGTTATGTGTTTGACGAAATTTCCTGTCACTTGAAATTGACTTGTGTTGATTCAGGTTCGGGAAGATGCGATCTACTAATGAGTTATGGGCAAGTTTGAAGAGAAGTAACAACCAGCGTACATTGAATGAGTCAGAATATATTTGATCTAAGATAGACTAACAAATAAACGAATTACGGATGAAAAAAATTTACCTTTCAGCTATTTTAACAGTACTATCCTCTTTTGCAATAGCACAATGGACATGGCTCAATCCTAAACCTCAGGGTAATCTATTGCGTGCCACCTATTTTATTAATGATGATATAGGTTATGCTGTAGGAGATAGGGGAACTATAATTAAAACTCTTGATGGAGGTTTAAATTGGACAGTTCAGAATAGTGGAGTACAGTATAATTATCTGATGGGAGTTTATTTTACTGATTTTAATACAGGATACATTGTTGGAACAAACGGAATAATGTTGAAGACCGTTGATGCAGGCGAAACTTGGATTGAACTGCAAAGTGGAACAACACAGGATTTATGGTCTGTTTGTTTTGTTTCATCCGACATTGGATTTGCAGTAGGTGCTACCCTGGAAAGTCCTGGAGTAATTTTAAAAACCGTTGATGGAGGAATTACATGGTCTTCATCCATAAATGTGACACCTAATGCACTAAGGTCGGTCACTTTTACAAATTCGCAAACCGGTTATGCCGTCGGACATAATGGCACCATCCTGAAAACAACAGATCAGGGAGAAAACTGGTTTCCGCTTATAAGCAATACGCCACAATTTCTTAATTCTGTATGCTTTACAACTGAAAATACCGGTTATATAGTTGGTACTACAGGTAGTATTTTTAAAACTGTTGATGGCGGAAGCAACTGGTCAGCCTACTCTACCGGATTGAATCAAACATTTAACTCAGTATCTTTTTCAAATTCCAACACCGGTTTCGCAGTCGGATATGGAGGAAAAATTGTTAAAACAATTGATTCAGGAATTACATGGACTGCCTGTGAATCAGGAAACTCAAATGATTTGTTTTCGGTTTCTGCAACAAATAATACTGCTTTTGCAGTAGGTGATGTAGGAATTATCCTTAATACAACGGATTTAGGGAATTCGTGGAACAAGATTTCGAGTGGTACTACGAATTGGCTTAATTCACTATTTTTTGCCAATCCATCAACAGGGTACTGTGTTGGCTCTTGGGGAATAATTCTTAAAACCACTGATGCGGGAGAAACATGGAGCGATATTTCATATAGTCCAAATTCCAATTGGTTGAATTCCGTTTATTTTATTGATCCGGCTATAGGATTAGTCGTTGGTGATGGAGGCACAATTGGCAGAACAACCGACGGCGGAGTATCGTGGCAACCGATAAATTGCGGTTATTATGATGAAATTATGTCAGTTTACATGGTTAATTATTATATTGTTTACATTGCTACGTGGGAAGGCCGGATACTTAAATCCGTTAATGGCGGATTAACCTGGACGCTGTGTTACTACAACGATGATCACTATTTATTTGGGATTTGCTTTGTAAATGAACTAACGGGGATAGCAACAGGTCATAATGGAATATTGTTAAAAACAACGGATGGTGGTGAAACCTGGAATACTATACAATGCGGATCAAATGCCGAATTAAAATCTATTAGTTTTGTTAACGAAAGTATGGGATATATTTCTGGCGGGGAGATTCTTAAAACCACTGACGGGGGCGATACATGGACAATACTCGATGCGGGAACGGTGTATGATTACCGGTCTATTTCATTTGCCGATACAAACACAGGATATGCTGCCGGATTGAGTGGCACAATAATAAAAACTCAGGATGGAGGCAAAACCTGGACCAACTATCCAGATATTATAAATGGCTACTTCAATTCAATTTGTGCCACAAGTAGTAATACAGTCTATGTTGCAGGAGTGAATGGTACAATCATGAAAACAAATAATGGTGGCGGATTTGTAAACGTAAAGGAAGTTGAAAAAGTAGAGTCAGGTTTTACTATTTACCCGAATCCGGCCCAAACAAAGATTACCGTTTCTAATGAAAATAAAATCCAAGGAGAAATAGCAATTCGGATATACAATATACAGGGACAGCTATTATTCCTCAAAGAGTTCAAGAACAGAAACCTGATGGAATTGGAATTTGACGAACTTGAAAATGGGATATACTTGGTTAAGATCCAGACAAAAGTCGGGGTAATGACTAAAAAAGTAATAATTCAAAGGTAAATAAAGACAGAAAATGATTAAAACCTGCCCATAACAGCACCTACCCACAATTGGCGAGTTGGTACAAGAGTGAAGTTAAGTATTTCTGTTCGTGCTTATACTTTAAGGACAGATTATCAATTCTTAGCCGCCTACTGTGGGTAGCTGCAAAACGTTAATCAAAAGGAGAAAGCTGGTTTCATCCTGAAGCTAAAAGCAGCAACTCCGGCACACATCCGGATCATTCTGCACTCTGGTTGTACGATTGCAGCCTTGAATGGCTCTCATAATGGTTCAGCACAAGGATGCGGAAAAACAGGAGCCCTGCCACACTCACCAGCGCGCTGATCCACCAGATGGCCGACATGGATACATGCTGGGCTACCAATCCTCCGGAGATCATCCCAAGCCCCATCCCGATATCGACGGCAGTGTATAGTGTGGAATTGGCAGCCCCGCGGTGTCCGGTATCGGCCAGGTTGTTCACCATCGTCTGGAAAACAGGGAATATCACACCATTCCCAAAACCTATGATGATAGCCGAAAGATAGAACAGCACAGCATTCCGCGCCATGGCCAGCAGCGGGAAACCGATCATCAGCAGGATGATGCAGAGGGTGATGATCCTTCGCGGGCCGTGCCTGTCGAACTCCTTCCCCGAAGTAAGCCTTGCTGCCGCAATGCCGACGGAAAAGATCAGGAAGTACAGGGAGGAGTTCCTGATGCCGATCTCGCGGCCGTAAAGCGCAATGAACGATAGCAATGCTCCGTAGGAGATCATCGTGATGAAGACGTTCAGCGACGGGCGTACGGAATTTTTATCGAACAGGCTGTCCCATTTGAAAGGAAGCCGTCTCCCGACTACAAAGCGTTTTCGCATGCGGATGGCATAAGCACAAGCCAGACTGGCCAGGCTCACCAGACAACCCGTGATGAACAACGCCAGGTAACCCCACTGGTTACACACAAACAGCCCGATCACCGGTCCCACCGACATGCCCAGTGTGGTAGACAATGCAAAGTAGCCGATGCCTTCGCCGCGTTTCGAAACGGGCACAATGTCAGCTGCAATGGTAGAGCCGGAAACGGTGGTAAATCCCCAGGTGATACCCTGAGCAAAGCGAAGCATCATGATGGCCAGGATTGAGAAGGCAACCAGATATCCGGCAAACAGTAGCGCGTATACTATTAAAGCAAGTAAAAAGATGGTGCGGCGGCCAAACCTGTCGAGGGTGAAACCCGAAAAAGGACGCACCAGCACCGAGGCGATGGTATAGGCACCCACCACAACCCCTACCTGGCTTTTCGAGGCATGCAGATCAGTGACTAAATAAATGGGTAAGGCCGACAGGATTGCATAGTACGTGATGTACATCAAAAAGTTGGACAAGACAAGGAAGATAAAATCCCTGTTCCATATTCTCTCATTCATAACTCCGGGCTCAAAATCTGTCGGCAGGCAAAATTATCAATAATTGTGAAGCGGGAGCCTTATCAGATCTTTACATGGAGTAAACAGGCAGGTAACAAACAACTGATAAATTGATATATAGATTGGATGTATTTAAACAACCGTTATTTATATATTTGGGATACAAAGGCGATCATTGAAACATGAAGATGAAAACCAACCGTTCAAGTTTAAAATGAGGGCAAATTCACCATGAAACAAACGCTCCGGTTTCTTGCAGGCTACCTGGTCGGGTTTGCCCTGTTCATTGTCCTGATACCTTACGGATTTTACAGGCTATCGCAATGGGATGCCCTGTTTCCTGGCAGGGTATTGATTTGTTCCGATGCGCTGCGGTATGTTTTATCCGCGGTATTCCTGATTGCAGGGGTTGTTTTTGCAGCGTGGTCCAACCTGTTCCTGTTTACTGTGGGGAAGGGCGGCCCGACGGATGCTTTCGGCGTGTCGGTCAGTCCGCAGACCCAAAAACTGGTGACAAGCGGTCCGTACCGGTATTGCCGGAACCCGATGGTATTCGGGGCGTTTTCGCTTTATGCCTCAGTGGTGATCTTTCTGAACTCGATAGAAGGACTATTAGTATTGCTTTGCTTTCTGCTCCTGGGCATCCTGTTCCTGAAGAAATCGGAAGAGAAGAGGCTGATCAGGGATTTTGGGGAGGAGTACCTGGAATACAGGAAAAAGGTGCCCATGATTTTCCCAATAAAGCTGAAGAAAAGAAAAATGTGAACTGGCAGGGCAATCCCTTGCTGAACAGATTCAAAGATATATCCCACGACATGATAGAAACTGAAAGACTGTTTATTAAGCCCCTGACAGCGGAAGAACTGAAAAAACACGTGAAAGAACCGGAGGCTCTTGCCCGGGAGTTGGGCTTAACACCTTCCCAATCTCTGATAGAAAATGAAACCAAAGAGGCGATATTGAATGACCTGTTACCGAACATACTGAACCCTTCCAACGATCCGCTTTTCTACACAATGTGGCTGGTGATCGAAAAGGCCGAGAAGGCGATCATCGGCGGCATCTGCTTCCACGGAGCACCGGATGAGCAGGGAGAAATCGAGATAGGATACGGTACAGACGAAGGTTATCGTAACCGGGGATTCATGGCAGAAACCATCGCGGGAATGATTGACTGGCTTCGGGGAAAGAAAACCGTCAGGAAAGTAAGGGCGGAAACGGCAACAGATAACATACCATCCGTCAAGGTGCTGGAAAAGAACGGTTTCAAAGTGGTTCAGCAACATGAAAATACCGTAATTTTAGTATTGGAACTGAACTAACCAACGACTTCGGAAAATTATCGGCCTTTCAGTTACAGAAGAGGCTGCCTCAAAAGCTCAAATAAAATACTATTACTCTCTGTGACCTCTGTGCATCCTCTGTGATCCCGATAACTGTCGGGACTGTGTAACAATAGTTTAAGAATTTCACAGTTCCGAAGATTATCGGAAACACAGAGCGAAATAAAGAGTTACACAGAGATTGAGATAACCTCAATGGGTCTTTAATCCTGTAACCGATGAAAAGAGAAGTATCCCAGAAACTCAAATTTCTTCTTATTGGCCTGGCTTTCCTTCCGGCGATTGCCTTTTCGCAGGGAAAGTTTCTCCTCGTCCTCGACGTTCAGGAACAGTTCATTAAGGATAAACCTTATGAGGATGTTGCGGGATCCATGATAGCGAATATCGATTCCCTGATCGCCGGTTTTGAGAAAGATAAGATCCTGTATGTCAAATCGGCAGTAAAGGCCCTGGTGATCAATTCGAAAGGATTTTCAACCGATACTCTGCCCGCCCCTGACTTTGATCCCCATCTGAATATCGTTAACGACCAGATATTCATTAAGGTCAGTACAGGCGATGCTTTTGCTTCAGCGGAGCTGATGAATTATCTCAGGAGCCGGAATGCCAGTGATATTATTGTTACAGGCCTGCTGGCGGAAAAATGTATTTCAGCTACTGCGCTTGGCGGTGTCAAAAGAGGATTTTCTGTTTCCCTGGTTCCTGAAGCCGTCACCGGAAAATCTGAAAAAAGCAAAGCCAACGCTCTCGGGAAGCTGGAGAAGAAAGGAATCAGGATCATTCCGATGAAGGAAGCAGTAAACCTGTCTGCACGATGACCGGCCATCCGCTCTATCAAAGCATCCCGTCTTCAAGAATTGCCACTTTCGATGTGTATTCCGTCGGGCTGACGCGGCATCATATCAGCGCCCTGCTCGAATTCGACGTCACCGACAGCAGGATGAAACTCAGGGAACTGAAAAGAGCCGGAAGGAAGGTTTCGTTCAGTGGCTGGATCATCCATGCTATCAGTAAAGCCGTGGAACTGCATCCCGAAGCGGCGGCTTATCTGGGCAGCAGGAAGAAGCTTGTCATTTTCAGTGATATCAATGTTTCCATGATCGTTGAAAAGGAAGTGGACGGTAAAAAGGTTCCAATACCGATGATCATAGAAAAGGCCAATGAAAAAGGAATAGAAGAGATCACCCGGGAAATAGAAGAAGCGAAAGAAAAGGTTTTATCAGCTCATGATATCGTCCTGAATGAAAAGCCTAAGTTTTATGAAAGGCTTTATTACCGGTTGCCCGGAGCTCTCCGGCGGGCATTCTGGAGGATATTGCTGCGAAATCCGGAATTCGCCTATAAAAAAATGGGCAATGTAGTGGTGACGTCGCCAGGCATGATGGGGACCATCAAAGGTTGGTTTGTTCACAGGACGGTGCATCCGCTGTCGTTTGGCATCGGTTCGGTTCTGAAGAAGCCTGTTGTCGTCGGCGATGAGGTTAAAGTGAGGGAAATCCTGAATATGACTGTGCTCATCGACCATGATGTGATCGACGGTGCGCCGATGGTGAGGTTCCTGAATGATCTGACACGGTTTATTGAGAACGGCAGCGGATTATAATCAGGTTTCATCTTCCGGATGCATTGCGGGACAAAAGGGATTACTTAATGAAAGTCAACAGCTCTCCTGCAGCCTCAAAGCGATTTCAACTATTTTTACCAGGAAATGCAAGCTGTTATGCCCATTACGATAAGGCCCATGAATGCTGCGGACTGGCCGGAAGTTGCTGAAATTTACCGCCAGGGCATCGAAACCGGTCACGCCACCTTTGAACAGAAAGTGCCATCCTGGGAAGAATGGGACAGCCGTCACGTCAAGACCTGCCGCATTGTGGCCCTTTCAGAGGGCGAAATTGCAGGCTGGGCAGCCCTGTCGCCGGTTTCGGAACGCTGTGTTTATGCCGGCGTAGCTGAAGTGAGCGTTTACGTTAAGGATACGTTCAGGGGACAAAAGATCGGCAGCCGGCTGCTTGAGAGACTCATCGCAGAAAGCGGGAAAAACGGGATATGGACACTGCAGGCTGGTATTTTTCCGGAGAATGATTCCAGCGTTAGGATGCATGAAGCGCTGGGATTCCGGCGGGTAGGATTCAGGGAAAAGATCGGAAAGATGAACGGCAGGTGGAGGGATACCCTGTTGCTGGAGCGGAGAAGCAAGACGGTGGGAATATAAAGTCGGTTACGACCGTCACCGAAATTAAACACAAACGATTAAGAATTAAATACTTTAAGCGATTCATTTTATGCCACTCGTAAGGGTAGAAATTTACAAAGGGAAGGACAAAGCATACAAACAGGCTATCCTCAACGGTATCCACGATGCCCTGGTGACAGCTTTCCGAATTCCGGAGAGTGACAGAAATCAGCGGTTATACGAATTGGATGAAGATAATTTCGAGAGAAACACGAATAAAACGGATTGTTTTACCATTATCGGGATCACGGCATTTAAAGGCAGAAGTCCGGAAGCCAAGCGGCAACTTTACCGGGCAATTATTGATAACCTGAAGCGCGATCCGGGTATTTCGGAAACGGATATTATTGTTTACCTGAATGAACCTCCACTTGAAAACTGGGGAATCAAAGGTCTGCCGGCCGGCGAGCTTGATCTGGGATTTGAGATCCGGGTATAGGTTATCCCTGTTTACAGTAATCCTGAAAGTCTATTATCCATGAAAACAGAATTTTACCCTTCAAACGGCACTGATATTGCCGAAATTACCTCCGACGAAATCCTTATCCGCACCACCCAGGATGCGCTGGATATAATGGCCAACTGCAGCTATCAGGGAGCAGGTAAAATTATTCTTCACCAGAAAAATTTCATTCCGGCCTTTTTCGACCTGAAGACGGGTATTGCCGGAGATATTCTCCAGAAATTTTCGAACTACCGGGCTCAACTGGCGATTGTAGGAGATTTTGCGGAAGTAAAAAGCAAGAGTCTGCGGGATTTCATCCATGAAAGCAACAGGCAGGGACGGGTGGTTTTCGTGTCTTCAATGGAAGAGGCAAGAGAAAGGATGGCGAAATAAAGGAAAGTCGGAACAGAATCGAATCTGATCCGGCCTTTTCCCTGTTGTCCTGAGGCACAGACGACAGGTAGCACCTGTTTTTCTTTTTGTTTCAGAACACTACGAACAGTGAGAACCTAATAATCTACTAAAGGAACATTTGAATATTTGAAGTGTTTAATTTCTTTCCCATTTTTAATTATTTGTTTGACATTAAGAGTGCCATCCTTATCCCAACAACGTAAAATTCCATCATATATTCCATTTTTGAATTTACCCTTTTCAAATTTCTTACCATTTACATAATAGATGACATACTTACCATGAGGTAAGCCTTTCTTAAAGTTCATTTTTCCCCTGAGCTTGCCGTTTACTGTTTTATATATCCAACGACCATTTTCTTTACCATTGAGATAATAACCTTCAACCCAAATTTTTCTTAAACTGCTTATAAACATTTCTGCCTGACCGAATTCACGTGTTTTATCCCACATTCTGCAAGTTCCACATACTTTACCAGTAAACGCCACATCATTTTTAGATAAAACAACAATAGAATCTGAATTTCTCTTTAAATCATCAAAAGTTATTTGTGAAAATACATTACTTGAAAATGCCAGAAGAAGGCATAGTAAAGTGAGGCAATTTTTTCTTATTATCATCACTGTTTTTATTTATAGAATATCTTAAAAGAAGGTCGTAATAAAATCCTAAGTTTTATTTTTTCAATGGAAAGTAAAAGTCTGCTTGATTTTATCCGCGAGAGCAACAGGCTGGGGAGAATATTTTTCGTTGATTCCGTGCAGGAGGCGTGGGAAAGGCTGAAGAAATAGGGCAGATCAAACGAAAGAGGCTGTCTCAAAAGTCTCCGTGTAACTCTATAATTTGCTCTGTGTAGCTCTGTGAAATTCTTAAATAGTTGTTACACAGAGGATCACAGAGAAGGCACAGAGGGCCACAGAGAGTGATCGTACTTAATTTATGCTTTTGAGACAGCCTCCTGATAAGGTTATAAGACTCTGGTAGTCAAATATTATTTTATCATTTTCAGCGCTTCATCCACAGCTTTCAGCATTGGATCAACCGAGATGGTTGTTCCAACAGCGCCTTTCATCCAGACCTGCGGTACGAGGCGTCCCTGGGTGTACATGCGATCAACTTCGGAGGCGAAGTTTTTGCCTTTCATAAATCCTTCCACCTGGAAATCAATCAGGTGTCCTACCGGGTAGTTCGAAAGGTACAGCGGATTGTCGATCATGTGGGAGTAAATGGCCAGGATAGGTTCATCCTTCGGTCCGAATACCGGAGCATAGTACTTATTCCACACATCTTTAGCGATACGAATCACGGACTCTTTCAACTGTGCCGGGGTGGCGTTGGGATTGTCGTACATCCACCTCCAGACCTGCATGTCGACCAGCGATACACCCATGATCTCGTAACAGGACCAGATAGCGTCGAGGGCTGCCAGATACTCCTTGTTCGGATCATTGTCCTTCATGCCGAGCAGCATCAGGTCGCGTTTCTGGAAAAGGAAAGCAAGCGCTTCGGTGAAAGCCGTGTTGGGAACGCCCTGCATCATGTAGTTGTCAATGTCGTAAAGGTCGATGGTCTGTTCAACGTTGTGCCCGAACTCATGGGTGGCAATGTTGTAACCCTTGTAATTCATGCCCTGGGGAGTGAGGCGGGTGCGGAGTCGGGCTTTATCGCCTTTCATGGCAGCGCCAGCGGCATGTCCCGAGCCGCGGGCAGGATCGACCTGGATCTTTGAAGCGATGTAGTCGGCTCTTTCCGGACTCCAGCCCAGCTTGCGAAGGATATTGGGCATGTCTTTTTCAAAGGCTTTAGCGTCTGGATATAACTTGGTCGTTTTTGCCGTAAGCTCGTCTTCATTGATGCTGCTGCGGGCCTTGAAGCCGTCGTACCAGATGTCGAAAGGTTCGAGGTTGCGGCCGAGCCTCTTGCTGATCAGGTCGCCCACCTGCTTGATCTCAGGGGAGGTGACCAGGCTGACGAACAACTTCTCCACATCGGCTTCGGGGATTTCCATGCCCAGTTCAAAAGCACGCTGACTATAGGTTGGATATGCCGGGTAATAAGGATCAACGGCCTTCATAGCCTTGAAGTTATTGAGCAGCATCTCATAACGGGTATCAGGCTCAGCCTTGAATGACACCTCTTTCCCACCTTTCAGGACTTTATTATCGGTTGGATTCCACTGGTACTCCGTACTGTTGATAACATCCTGCGGAATGCTCTGGTCGATGATGCGTTTCATTACTGAATAAACCATCTTTTGCTTGGTGAGTCCATCCGGCTTGCCATAATGCGACTTCAACTCATCACGCAGCCCCCAGTGACTGATCAGTTTCATATCGGCAGGGAAATATGTTTTCCCGGAGGCATCCACCAGGTTGCCCATCATGATGTTGTATTCGGAAATGTACATGTCGCTCTTCGAAAGTGCTTCGGTGACCTTCTGGTTCAATTCGGCAGGCACGCGCGAGGTGAATACGTCGCCCATGCGTGCATAGGCCCACTGGGTGCGGTTCCAGGAAGCGCCCTGTTCGGTTTTTTCGGCAAGGGTATAGAACGGGAAGTTGAGGGCAGTGATAAAGGCGATCTTGTTTTGGAACAGATCGTCGGTGAGGTGCGCGGAAGGGGAGAAGGAAGCAAATATCTCATCGACAGGCGTGAGTGCGGGACCATCCAGATCTACAGGGATCCGCAGGTCCATACCCATTTTGTTGAAGTTGCCGTAAAGTACTTCAAAGGAATTCTGCAGCTTTTCGAAGAGAATCTGCAGGTTGGCTGAATCGGCAACGAAATTTGCGGTGCAGAAAGCGGCGAATTCTTCGGCTGTGCCGTCTTCTTTCTGCCAGAGCGATGCAGCCTGTTTCACGCCGCGTTCGATGCGGAATTTGGCCTGTTCGCCGCACGAATCCGTGAGTTGTTTGATCACCTTGTCCATGGTGGCTTGTTTGATAAACGTGACTGCAGATCCTGATGTGCCGGATGGCTGTTTGCACCCTGCAAGTATCAAAAGCAAGATTGCAGGCAATAGAATGAGTTTCTTCATGTTCCGATGGATTGAATTTGAAAGGAATATGATGTAAAATTAGGGAGATTTTCTCTTTGGAAGCAGGTGTAAAATGAATTGTTTGTGGACAATAAGGTCCTCCGAATTATTGCTGTTTTATACTTCGGCTGAACAGGTTTGCGAAATTTGTTTTTCGGAACTTGCTCAGTATTACTGAATCTAATCAGCTTTGCTTCGCAAACCTAATAAGATTCAGTATATTTTTATACTGCGGCTGAACAGGTTTGCCCCCAGGGTACAAAGGCACAAAGTGCTCCTTCGAGACTCCTTCGGAGGGACCCTTCGGGTCGAAATTTCCTATTCGGAACTTGCTCAGTATTACTGAATCTAATTAGCTTTGCTTCGAGCCGGCAGGCTCCCTCCGAAGGAGCACTTCGTGCCTTTGGGGCAAACCTGTTAAGATTCAGTATATTTTCATGATCATGATTTAAACTATAGCTATGAAACACTTTTCTATCATCCTGATTCTCGCCCTGATTAACGTATATTGTATGGGGCAATACACCGAATCGACAATAAAGT
>CAZJCG010000014.1:0-75496 GCA_964544545.1 uncultured Lentimicrobiaceae bacterium
TTGCAAAACACGTTATTAATCAGTATCTAGAAATCATTAACAAAAATGTCAAAGAACTTTAACTTTTTCTCTTTTCACTTTCCAATGTCAAATGACATTAACTCAAGGCGAGGGGCTTAATTACCCATAATTAAAGCCTTGTGCTTTTTTTGACTTGTCTTTTTACAGATAGTAATGATCGCAAGATTGACTAATTATCACATTTTCAAATTCCCACATTCCCAAATTTCATCGCCGAATTAACTAATTCTCACATTCTTAAATTTATAAATTCTCAAATTTCATTACCGAATCTGCTAATCAGCTAATCATCGAATTCTCCTTCCTTCTCTCCAACTCTTATCACCCGTTGCTGATCGCCCGGTTCAGGAACAGATTCAGGGGGAGAGCAGTCCTGGCCAACTCCAGGAGATGCTGTTTATATCCCGCGGATGTAACCAGGTCATCCGAAATGGAAGCAGAAACCATATAGCTGCGGTATTTCAGCAGGTCGGCATCCGGGAAATCGGCAGGGTACTCACGGGGAGGCTTTTTCATCTTATCCCAGTCAGCCAGTTGGCCATAATACTTTTTGAAATTCCCTGCCGAGAGAATCTTCTTAAACTCAACACTGTTGAAATACACTTCATTGCGCAACAGCTTCAGGGTGTCGGGCGAAGGCATATAGATACCGCCTGCAAACATCGACTCACCCGGTTCAATATGAATGTAGTAACCGGGAAATATCGTTTTCCGTCCGCCTCGGGCAACGAAAGCACCAAAGTTGGTCTTATACGGCGTCTTATCTTTCGAAAAGCGGATATCCTTATAGATACGGAAAATACAATCCTTCATGTCGGGTGACTGGAGCTCAGGGTCCAGTTTCGATAATTCAGGGATGATGCCGGAAAGGAACTTTTCGAACTCCTTTCTGGATCGTTCATACCTCAGCTTATTCTCCTGAAACCATTCACGGTTGTTGTTTTCTTTGAGCTCTGAAAGAAACAGAAATACATCCTTGCTGATCATATCTTTTTGTTGAAAAATAGGATTCAAATATAGCCTTATCATGGAAATTCCGGGCGAAGAATTCACTATCTTTAATGCTGGCAAACAGAGTTATTCTATATCAATTTTTCATCTTCCAATTCAATTATTCCATGAAAACTATTTTCATCTGCACGGTCGTGCTATGTTGTGTGTTCCTGAAACACAGTATGGGTCAGTTTTGGTTCCCGCAGGGTGCTGCCTGCATTTCACGGGGATATACCTCAGTGGCAGTCGCCGACGAATGGAGTGCCAGCAACAACCAGGCAGGGATGGCCGCCCTTCAGCATCCTGTTGCCGGCTTGTATTATCAAAACTCCTATCTCATGAGGGAGTTGAGCAGCCAGGCAATTTGTGTTACCTACCCGACCGGTTATGGCACCTTTGGCACCACAATGAATTACAGCGGCAACTCCACACTCAACACCTGGAAAGCGGGTCTGGCCTATGCCCGGACATTCAGCGGCCTTGTCTCGGCAGGGCTGCAATTAGACCTGATCGGCATGCATATCTCCGAAGGGTTGGGTTCCGGGGTTACCGGTACCTTTGAGGCCGGATTGCAGTTCAGGATCTCTAAAAGCCTGACCATCGGGACCCATGTGTTCAATCCAGTTTGCGCCTCCTTCGGAAACAGGCAAGACAACCCGGTTCCGGTCATTCTCCGGACAGGATTATGGTATTCCTTTTCCGGGAAACTGAACCTGTCGGCGGAGATCATGAAATCATCCTTTGCTCCCATAGAGTTCCACTCGGGACTGGAATATGAAATCAACCGGCAGGTGACAGCCCGCCTCGGTGCGGCAACAGCACCTTTCAGATACACGCTGGGCTGCGGATTCCGGCTTGATCGTTTTTCACTCGACGTTTCGGCATCCTACCACGAGCTTCTGGGCTTTTCACCACAATCTTCACTTCAGTACCGTTTTGGAAACGTTCCCGTTTCAGGCAAACGGATCAGCCGGTAAATATTTGATTTTCTGTCTTTTATAAAACTATCCAAAATATTTATCATGAACCATACAGGAAAGTTGTGTCTGCTTACAGCGCTACTACTGTCGGGAGCAGGATACAGTCAGCCGGCTGACACGCTTCGCAACCAGGAGCCCGGTTTCATGGAATACTATGCTGAAGAACTGTCGCAGGATGCAGGCACGGAACTGGACTTCAGCCAGTGGGAGGATGAACTGGAAGGGCTGAAGCAGGATCCCGTCAACCTTAATTCGCCGGATGAACACGAACTCAGGAGACTACCCCTGATCAATGAACAGCAAATACAGAACCTGCTGGAGTATACGCTAAAGTACGGCCAGCTATACTCCATCTATGAGTTGCAGTTCATCGAAGGATTCAATCAGCCTGTTATTGAACAGCTATTGCCTTTTATCACGCTAACTGTCATACGTCAGGAAAAATTCAAATGGAAGACAGCCCTCCTCAAGGGGAGGTCGGAGATAACGCTTAAATACCAGCGGGTGCTGGACCAGCAGGAAGGTTTCCGGAAGGTGAGTGACAGTCTGAGGACACTTAACCCGGGGAATTATTATTCAGGAAGTCCGGATGCATTCAGTATCCGCTATCTGTATAAATACAAGGACCGGTTGCAATATGGATTTGTTGCGGAAAAGGATGCCGGCGAAACCCTGTTGAAACGATCCGGCAGTCGTCCGGCTGGGTTCGACTTTTACTCCGCCCATTTATACCTGAGTGATCTGGGCAGGATCAGCTACCTGGTTGTTGGCGATTATCACCTTCAGTTCGGGCAGGGACTCACATTGTGGACAGGTTTCTCCATGGGGAAATCGGGAGGCATGCTGCCACAGCGTAAACATGCCGCAACCGTCAGGCCTCATGCATCCGCCAACGAAACCCGTTTTATGAGAGGGGCTGCTGCAACAGTTAAATTCGGTAAAACAGGGCTCACCGGGTTCTTTTCATGCAGAAGCCGCGATGCCAGCCTGACAGAGCAGGACACACTACTCGCGGATGATCCGGAAATAGTGTCAATCCTGGAAACAGGCTATCATCGCACATACAATGAACTGAACAATAGGAAGACCGTGAAGGAGTATACTTTTGGCGGCCATGCCAGCTTCAGTTTCAACCGGTTCATTACGGGAATTACAATCTGCCAAACCAGGTATACCAAGGCCTTAGCCCCGGAAAGCACTCCTTATTCGAAGTTTCAGCCAACAGGCAACAGCCTGACCGTTGCGGGATGGGATTACGGATTTTCGTTCAAACGACTGACCCTTTACGGGGAAACCAGCTACCGGCTGAATAGCGGACTGGCCCAGATTCACGGGCTTTCGTTTTCGCCCGACCCAAAACTTGCGGTATCCGTGGTATTCCGGAACTACCCGTCTGGCTATGTCAATCCGAATGGAGCATCCTTTGGCGGAGGCCAGGCCACAAACGAAAACGGGGTCTATCTGGGCATTTCCGCCTCAATCTCCCGCAAACTGGTGTTGACTGCCTATACGGATCATTTCAGGCATCCGTGGCTCAGCTACCGGGTGGATGCACCTTCAACCGGGTATGAGTATTCCGCCGGTCTTTCCTGGTCGTATTCGGCAAGAGGCTTCATGAATTTCAGGTACAGGTTTATCCGGTCGCCCCAGAATGCAACAACCTTTGAATCCGGAGTCCGCCCAATCATTTTCCTGGACCGGGATTGCTGGCAATGGCAGTTCAGATACCAGGCTGCCTCCTGGATTGTTTTCAGCGACAGGATCATTCTGACCGGCGTAATAAAAGAGGGCCTCCGGTCAACCGGGTATTGCTTCAGCCAGGAAATACAGGTCACGCCACCGGCGAAGCCAGGTTGGAGCCTTTATGCCCGCTATGCCTGGTTTGATACGGACTCCTACGACGCACGGATTTATGCCTATGAGAATGGACTTCCTGCATCGTTTTCAGCCCCGGCTTTATCCGGAAAAGGTAGCAGAGTGTGCCTGATGATCAGGGCTGACTTATGGAAACGGGGCGTATGCTGGGTGAAGTACTCCGGTACATTTTATCCGGGACTGGATCAGATCTCAGACGGCCCTACCGCTATTGATGGTAACCGTAAACGTGAAATCAGCCTCATGGTCAGGTTACGGTTCTGATGCAGTCCGCCTCCTTGCCGGGAATACTATTCGTTTGAAGATACGGCTGATAATCAGGCTGAAAACTGTTCTTTATTCAGATGTACCGGGGCAGATACCCGACAATTTTGTCTATCAAATGGGCTCAACAGTTCGACATTCCTCAACGGGAAATGGCTCAGCAATCCCGTTAAATGTATGCCCTGCCAGACAACTATTTTCCTGATTGCAACATATCTGCCTGATAATCTTATCCGTAACAATCATCACTCATCCGACTTTGCCTTATTGAGGATTTTTTATATTTGTCATGAAAACAATCCTTCCTCAAATAACCTAATCCTACATCTATGTTCAAACAGCATCCGAAAGGGTTAATTGTATTAGCTATTGCTAATATGGGTGAGCGTTTTGGCTACTACACCATGCTTGCCATTCTGGCCCTGTACATGCAGGCCAAATTCGGACTCACTTCGTCCACCACCAGTATTATCTATGGAAGTTTCCTTTCATTGGTATATTTCCTTCCGTTATTGGGCGGGTTTATCGCAGATAAAGTTCTCGGCTACGGAAAGACGATCTTATTGGGTATTCTGGTGATGTTCACCGGCTATCTCCTGCTGGCGGTACCCTCCGAACCGAACAGTGCCGGCTATGTCATGATGTTTGGCGCCCTTGCGCTGATTGCCATGGGAACCGGCCTGTTTAAAGGCAATCTTCAGGCACTTGTAGGGAATCTTTATGAATCCGACATTTATAAGAACAAGCGCGACATTGCCTTTTCGATCTTTTACATGTTCATCAACATCGGGGCATTTTTTGCACCCAGTGCCGCCAATAGTATCAATAACGCCATTCTTGCCAAGGAGCATTTTACCTATGATGCTTCCATCCCGAAGAACTATGTGAAGCTGAACGATAAGGTTGTAGATAAAAACACCTTCATTGCCGATGTTTTCAAGAACCATCAGAAAGCAGTTGCCACCCAGAAAGACAGCCTTCAGATCATCGAGAAAGCAAAGAAAAAACAGGGTGTGATCTTCCAGGAAGACCAGGACAAAGCCCTGTTCAAACTGAAATCCGCAGGTCTCTATCAGCTTACGAATGCCGGCATGCTCAAGGACTCAATGAGTTTATCGCTGAAGGAATACAGGCTGCTTGAAAGTAAAATGCCTGAAGATGCAGCGGCAAAGGCTGCGATAACCGAGAAAATCAACAAAATAGTTATCACTGATCCTAAACTCTTCGGCGACAGTTCGAAGCCCGAACTTTTTGCTTCCAATTTCGCCAAAGAATATGTGGTAAAATCGCTTACCAAGTCATATAACTGGGCTTTTGCCCTGGCATGTATCAGTCTGGTCATCTCCGTCACAGTATTCCTTGGTTTCCGCAAAACCTGGAAAGCGGTTGATAAGACGCACAAGCAGCAGCTAAAGGAAGCCAAGCTCTCCGGAAACAAGGCCGACGTGGTCATCCTCACTCCCAAGCAGGTGAAGGAAAGGGTAATCGCTTTACTGCTGGTATTCTTCGTTGTGATCTTCTTCTGGATGTCGTTCCATCAGAATGGCTTATGCCTGACCTTCTTTGCCAGGGATTATACTGCCAGCATGATCTCCCCTGTCCAGAATATGATGTTCTCCCTGCTGGCCCTGCTGCCGTTTATCCTGTTCACCTATGGCATTTACCAGGCAACCATCGGGTTGTTCGGTGGCGAGAAAAAGCCGAAACTCGGGATCATTCTCTCGGCACTGGGATTGGCAGGTCTCGTGATATTCTACTTTATCGTTGTGAAGGGTGCATTTGAACTGGTGCCGATAACGCCTCAGATCTTCCAGCAGTTTAATCCGCTGTTCATTGTATTGCTGACGCCTGTTGCTGTTGCTTTGTTTGCTTTCCTGGGGAAAAAGGGAAAAGAGCCGTCAGCTCCCAAGAAAATCGGTTTTGGTATGCTGATCGCTGCTCTCGGATTCATTGTCATGATCTTCGCATCCTTAGGCCTTCCGGCTCCTTCCGATCTGCAGGGCGTTTCGAATGTGCTGGTCAATCCGGGCTGGCTGATCGGAACCTATTTCGTGCTGACGATTGCAGAATTGTTCCTGAGCCCTATGGGATTGTCGTTTGTAGCCAAGGTTGCACCTCCGCAGTATAAAGGCATGATGCAGGGCGGATGGCTGGCTGCCACTGCCATTGGCAACTATCTCGTAGGAGTGATGGGAATGTTCTGGGAGAAGCTCCCGCTGTACGCCTTCTGGGGTGTGCTGGTGATCTGCTGCCTTCTTTCGGCCACCTTCATTTTCTCCATCATGAAACGGCTCGAAAAGGCTACTGAATAACGCAATAATCGTATTTTTAAGAGGCTGCATCAAAAGTTCCCGGTGTAACTCTGAGTTTCCTTCCTGCTCTCTGTGTAATTTGTAATTTATTGTTACACAGTTCCGATAGCTATCGGAATAGAGGAGAAATCACAGAGTGTCACAGAGAAAAAGGTTATAAAAACCAACTTTTGATTCAGCCTCTTCTTTTATCCTATGGCATCGACTCATTACCCCTGGGGACATCATAGACGATACAATTCGTACACCGAATATTTCCGCCGGACTTTCGGTCAACGCGTTCAGAAAGTCACGCTCGATGCAGGTTTCAGTTGTCCGAACCGCGACGGAACCAAAGGAACAGGCGGCTGCACCTATTGCAACAACGATGCATTCAATCCATCCTACTGCCAGCCGCAGAAAAGCATTACCCAACAGATTGAGGAAGGAATAACGTTCCATCGCGTCCGGTACCGGAGGGCAAATCAGTACCTGGCCTATTTCCAGGCCTATTCAAACACCCATGGGACCATTGATCGACTGAAGGCTCTTTTTGACGAAGCGCTTGCATTCCCCGGTGTCGTCGGGCTTGTTATTGGCACGCGCCCCGACTGCATCGACAGGCAAAAGCTCGAATACCTGTCGCAGGTGGCAAAAACCAATTATGTAATTGTAGAGTACGGAGTAGAGTCGTGTTACAACGCCACTCTGGAACGTATCAACAGGCTGCATACTTTTGAAGAGTCGGAAGAGGCGATCCGTATGACTTCTGCATACGGGATAAAGACCGGCATCCACCTGATTTTCGGTCTTCCCGGCGAAACAAGGGATCAGATGCTTGCCGAAGCAGAGATCATCTCCAGGCTTCCAATTGATACGGTCAAGTTCCACCAGCTCCAGATCATCCGGGGCACAGCCATGGCCCTGGAATACGGTGAGCATCCCGAACGCTTCAACTTATTTTCTTTATCTGAATATATTGATTTTATCATCTGCTTCATGGAGCGGCTCAATCCGGCTATCGTTGTTGAACGCTTTACCGGCGAAGCGCCTCCTCGTTTCCAGGCGGCGCCAACATGGGATCTCCGCACCGACCAGGTAGCTGTGATGATCGAAAAAAAGCTTGAAGAACGCGATACCTGGCAGGGAAAATTCGCGATATAATTCGGGCAATGAACACGTTGTGAATATTATTTTCTTGATTTCCCGAAACGTTACACCTATATTTGTCAATATCCAATTTCATTAACCAAAATCATAACCATGAAAAAATTTACTTTATTGATCAGTCTGATCACGATTGTATCTTTCCAGGTGTTCGCGCAGAATACCGGGTTGTCGGCCCGGGGAAAAGGTACTGTTAAGTCGGTGCTCACCGAGTTTACCGAGTTCTCGGATGACTTCGAGTCAGGTTTTGGCAACTGGACTGCCTCCGCTTCAAGTCTCTGGGGGCTCTCCACAACCAAAGCTTATTCACCCACCCACTCTCTTACCGAAAGTCCATCGGGGAATTACACGAACAATCAGACTTCCACCTGCGCCATGACCAACGGGGTGGACCTTACGGCGAAGATGTCGGCATCCGTTTCATTCTGGGCACAGTTCAAGATTGAAGCCGGTTTCGACTACATGTATGTGGATGTATCGAACGATAACTTTGCCACCTTTACCAATCTCGCCGTTTTCGACGGAGTTGTGAATGACTGGACTCAATACTCCTATTCGCTGGGCGGGTTTGTCGGTCCCGGAAACGACAACGTGAAAGTAAGGTTCCGGTTTGTTTCCGACCAGGGATACGTGATGGATGGCATGTATATCGACGATTTTATCATTGTCAGTTCCGATGAGGACCATTCACCACCCCTTGTGATCACCACTCCTCCCGAATTTTATGAAGGTATCTTAGGAGAGTTTGTTGTAGAAGCTGAGGTGGTAGATATATCGGGACTGGTAACAGCCTTATGTGAATATACCGTGGATGGGGTGCCTCAGACTGCGGTAGCAGGCATCAATACAAGCGGGAACACTTACACATTCACTATCCCGGCTCAAAGCGCCGGTTCCAATGTCGATTACCAGCTTGTTTTAACCGACGCTTCTCCCTATTTAAATACGACCACAACGGATGTAGCCTCTTACATTGCCGGAGAATATTATAAATATGACAACGGGATTGTTGACTACTTCGTGTCGATCTTCACCGGAGAAGGTGCCTCAGTAGTTTTCTCCCTCAACGGACCGACTCATATTGCCACGGCACTTATCCGGAATTACACCGATGTGGACCATCTGAATACCGATATGATGTTCCATTTATGGGCGCCCAATTCAACCCTCACCGGCCCCGGAAACGATCTGATCACTCCTTTCGCGGTAACTCCTGAAGCTTCGCTTGACAACACTTCACCTATGACCCGGATAGATCTCCGTCCTTACATGGCCGAAATTGGCACACTCAGCGGTGATGTATTCATGGGCTTTACGGTGACCGGCGACACGGTGAACCTTACCGAAACTGACGGGGGCGCGGCTGGCAGAACCTTCTTCTTCGACGGAACCGAGTGGGGAGTCATCGCTGCCGATTTTCATTTCAGGCTGATTACCACCGGTTCCGAACTGGGCAGCCAGGAACTCCCGAACAACGAAATCAGCATAGCTCCCAATCCCATGGCCAGCTATACTTTTATCACCACAGCCAATAATTTCCAGAAACCACGGGTTGAACTGTTTTCACTCGATGGAAGGAACTTATCGGTCCGGCAGGTTGTGAACGGGAACCGCATACAGTTGCTCCGCGACAGAATACCTTCAGGATTGTATATTCTGAGAGTTTACGACGGAAATACCCTGATGAAACAGGATAAACTGATCATCCGGTAGGCACGGAAGCCTTATGGTTCCCGGATCAGCAGCCTGTAACCCAGGTTGTGAATATTCTCGATCCTGACAGAAGGATCAGCGCTGAATAATTTCCGGAGGCGTGAAATGAAGACATCCAGGCTGCGGCTTGCGAGGTAATGATCATTACCCCAGACTGCTACCAGGATGTCTTCACGTTTGCACACACTGTTCAGGTTGCGGTAAAGGAATGCCAGCAACTCCGATTCACGGTAGGTGAGTGTCTGTGCCGAATCACCCAGTTCCAGCTGTTGCCTGGATGGAATAAAAGTGTATTTCCCGATCCTGAAGGACTCATCCTTGAACTGCCTGTTGAGATCGATGTGCTTCCGCTTCAGGAAAACCTCTATCTTAAGGATCAGTTCCTCAATGCTGAAAGGCTTGGTGATATAATCGTCGGCTCCGATCTGAAGGCCATAGATCTTATCATCCTTGGTCGACTTGGCAGAAAGGAAAAGGATGGGAACGGATTCATCCGTTTCGCGCACCTTTTTGGCCAGCGAGTAACCATCCATTTTGGGCAGCATCACATCCAGGATCAGGAGGTCGTACCGGCCCGATGCCAGCTTTTCGGCAGCCTGCTGGCCATCCTCACAATAGTCTACTTCAAACCCGGCACGTTCAAGGTTATCTCGGGTGACGAACGAAAGGGTAAGATCATCCTCTACATAAAGAATGCGGGCTTTTTTCATCGGCGGGATCATGAAACAGGTATATCAATGATAAACAAGGCTCCTCCTTTGTCTGCGGAATCCAGACGTATCTTCCAGCGATGGGCGTCGCAAATATTCTTCACATAGAAAAGGCCCAGGCCAAAGCCTTTCACGTCATGGATGTTGTTTGCCGGTATCCTGTAAAACTTCCTGAATATCTTTTTCTGGTGCTTCCTGCTGATACCCGGTCCGTTATCCTGGAAAAGCACCTGCGCTTTCCCGGTTGCCAGCCTGGTCGTAATTGTGACCTCCGGTGAATCGCCTGAGTACTTGCCGGCATTGTCGAGGAGGTTATGAAAAATGTTCGTCAGATGTAATTTGTCGGCCTTCACTTCGATAGGAGATGGCCATAACTCTGTCCGGATCCGGATTTTCCCGGTATAGTTTTCAACCACTCCCCGGATCAGGATATTCAGGTCCAGATGCTCCTTGCGGAGATGAAAACCGTGCTTTTCGATGCGTGCGATCTGTAACACTTTGTCAACCTGGTCATTCAGCCGGTTGATCTCCTGCTTGATTACGGAAGCATAAGTCAGAAGGCGGGAGGGTTCTTTTATGATCTCAGGATCGGCGATCACATCCGCCGAAATATTGATGCTGGCAATGGGTGTTTTGAACTCGTGGGTCATGTTGTTGATGAAATCACGCTGCATCTCCGAAAGCCTTTTCTGCTGAAGGATCACAAAGATGGAATATGCGAAGAATATCACTGCGATAAACAGTATCCCGATCAGGAAGAACCAGGTGGCCATCTCACCCGCTATCGTATTCTTGAGCAACGGGAAGTTTACCCCGAAATAATAGTTGTATTCCGCATATTTGGGCAGGTTCACAGAGATGGCATCCTGCTTTACCTTCCCGTTATAGGTAAAGTAATTGCCATATTCCATAACGTCCGTGCTGCAGTTATAGATGGCATATTCATAATCGGTCCGGATATTCAGCCGATCAAATTCCAGTTTCAGATAATGTTCCAGGATATTCGCGTCGATTTCGCTGTTCACATCCACCACAAAGTAGTTCGACGACAACTGCCTCACCGGCGTAACTGTGCTTGGAACCGTCTGGTTGATCGAATGAAGTTTATATGACACATTGCGCAAAGCAATCATCACCGTTTGCGAAAACTGCTTTTCTTTATTGCTCCACTCCTTCCGCAGGAAATACCATTGTACTGCAATTATACCGATGATGGCGAAAGAGCCCAGCAGCACAACGAACCGTACATGTTTGATCCTCATCTGTATAGCCTTTGAAAATCTTCCTTAAACTGTATCGCAAAATGAAATCGCAACGGTATAAAAGTAAGGCAATTTTATCAGCCTGATGATCATTTGCTTTTCGTTTACAATCTTTTACATTTGGTTTAGAAAGTTTTACACAATTCCGATCCGTTTTCCCAGATTCCAAACCACCTTTGTATCCACAAAAACTTTATAACCCCTGAATATGAAAAAGATCATCTTCCTGATCGCCGTTGTGATCGCCTGCACCCAGGCTTTTTCCCAGACGGCTGCCACCGAAAAAGCGGCTCCCAATCCCAATGCTCCCAAGGCAAAGTTCGACAAAATGGTGAACGACTTTGGAGAAATTGCCCAGGGCATTCCCCGTACGGCAGAATTCAAGCTCACCAACGAAGGCAAAGAACCGTTGCTGATCCAGAATGCCCGAGCTTCCTGCGGATGCACCAACCTGAAATATTCCCAGGAACCCATTCTTCCGGGTAAGTCTACCATTATTTCAGCCACTTACAATGCTGCCGCCGTCGGGCCTTTTACAAAGACCATCACCGTGACCACCAATGCCGATTCAAGTCCTGTAGTGCTGCAGATCAAAGGCACCGTAGCCAAGAAAGAAGAGGGCAAATAAGTCACAGCATTCTACATATATATATCAAAAGAGGCTGCTCCGTTTCAGGGCAGCCTCTATTATTTCACAAATCCACCTGTTAATCTTTCACTTCCTTTTTGCTATTACTATTCTCCTGTTCGGGACTGACCGGTTTGCGACCGGCTTCCCGCAAGGCTTTATGAATGATCCACTCCAACTGGCCGTTCGTGCTCCGGAAATCATCGGCAGCCCATCGTTCGACCGCTTTCAGGATATCTTCACTGATCCTTAATGCAAAAACCTTCTTTTCAGGCATAGCCTCAAAAATTGGACGGATTCATCATTTTATCCAGCGCTCTTTTCAGTTCCGCCGGCTGTTGTGTCCCGAAAAGGACCTCCCTGCCGTTGGCAAGCTGGAACCTGGCCCCCTGCCGGCCCAGGATGCTGTATGCTTTCCTGCGCCCTAAACGGGTACGGAATCCCCAGCCGCCAAACTCTTTCAACGGATGGTATTTAGCCACCTCATACCTGACAATGTCTTCCTTCCGTATCACCCGCATCTTGTTGATCAGGATCGGATAGCGGTAATAGAATCCGTCGTACCGTACCTCGGTGATCAATCGCAGATTGAGCAGAAAGACAGCTATGGAAACGACCACTACGATGGCAATAACAGCACTTGTTACCAGTTCTGAATTGCTCTGGGGCGGGTTGCCCACAGGCTGCCCCTGGTATATCTGCCGGTAGATCTGGTAAAGCTGGAAAACAACCATGCCCAGGGTAAAAATGACGATCATCATTATGATCACCGGATGCCGGTAGTCCTGCTCTTCATGAAAAAGATAATGCCCTGATGTCCGCATGTCAGTTTAGTATAAAGTTCCGGTATTTACCACCGGCGAAGCATCCTTGTCGGAGCACAGAACCACAAGCAGATTGCTTACCATAACGGCTTTACGTTCACTGTCGAGCGATACCAGCTTCTTCTCTTCCAGTTTTGCCAGTGCCATCTCAACCATGCTGACTGCACCTTCCACGATCTTGGTACGGGCGGCAACAACTGCAGTTGCCTGCTGCCTCTTTAACATAGCCTGTGCAATTTCTGCTGAATAAGCGAGGTGCGCAATTCTGGCCTCAATCACCTTGATCCCGGCAATTTGCAGACGCTCCGCCAGTTCTTTTTCAAGCACGTGATTTACCTCTTCGCCACCGGAACGCAGCGTGATCTCCGTCTGCTCCTCATCAAAATTATCATAGGCATAATGCCCGGCTAATTTGCGAACGGCCGATTCGCTCTGTATTTCAACAAAGCGGATATAGTCATCCACCTGGAACGCCGCCTTGAATGTTTCCTCAACCTTCCACACGAGCACAATCCCGATGTTGATAGGGTTTCCCAGCTTGTCGTTCACTTTGAGCAATTCACTGTTGAAGTTGCGGGCACGAAGGGAAATTTTCTTCTTCAACAGAAAGGGATTCAGCCAGTAAAAGCCGTTCTGTTTCAGTGTCCCTTTGTATGCGCCAAACAGGGTCAGAACCGAAGATTCGTTCGGGTTCAGTACCAGAAATCCGGGCGTCATGCACGAGAAAATCAACACGGATACAATCCCAACGGTTATCCCAAAAAAATTCTGGTTGTAGAGAATGAAACAGACCATCGACAGGCCCATCAGTAAAATCATAACCGCGATGCCGGCATAGCCTGAAAGCGGGGACTTAACTTTTTCTTTTTCCATTTCAGTTTGATATTATTTTGATATCACAATAATACAACACTTTTCTAACTCTCCGACAAAGAGGTCAAAATTTTTTTTACCGGCTGTAACGTCTACCTTTGCCGGACATGAAAAAGCAGTATATACTGAATCGCTATAAAATTGCGAAGCATTTTATTAGCGGATTCAGTTATACCGGTGCTTACAGACCTGAAAGATTCGCAAAATGAAACAGCAACGGTATAAACATCTCTTCTTCGATCTCGATCACACCCTCTGGGATTTTGAGCGGAATGCCGAAGAAACCAAGAAGGAGTTATTCGAAACACTCGGTTTAGTCGGAAGGGGGATTCCTTCGTATGAGGCGTTCCGTGAGCGCTATGTTGGCATCAATACCGGTCTCTGGGCTTTATACCGCGAAAACGGGATTGAGAAGGATGATCTGAACTTCAAGCGGTTTTATCTCACCTTATGTGAGTTCGGAGTTGACGACAGGGAGCTTGGATCCAGGATGGCAGCCGGTTTCATTGAAGGGATATCCTCAAAAACTTACTTATTCCCTTATGCCAAAGAGATTCTGGAATACCTGTATCCAAGGTATCCGATGTATATCATCACCAACGGTTTTGAGGAGGTACAGTTCAGCAAGCTAAAGAATTCCGGCCTTGACCGGTATTTCACCCGGGTGATCACGAGTGAGGAAGCGGGCGCCAAAAAGCCTGATCCCCGCATATTCCTGTATGCGCTTCAGAAGGTCAATGCGCTTCCTGAAGAGAGCCTTATGATTGGGGATGATCTGGAAGTGGATATTGCCGGTGCCCGGGATGTGGGAATGGATCAGCTTTTTGTGAATCACGGGGGGATCTTGCATAATGATCCTGTGAATTTTGAAGTACGGCATCTCCGTGAGATAGAGAATATCCTGTAATCAGGCAGGAGAGAAATCACGTGTAATAATCACAGGGCTTCCAGATAATTGACCTTCAATTGCTGAATACATATACTTACTTAATCCGGACCTCCTGCCGATTTACAGTTACTCCATTGCAGGAGGTATTCCCCTCTCCTAATTAATTCCTGAAACCTTCCATCGGAATGGCACAGAATGGTTCTTCCTTTCCGAAAATTTGATTGTTTAACTTCCCGTATCTGGCAGTCGGATATATCATCTTATGCCATCTGAAAATAACTCAACGGATCATGGATGATAAAAATCAGGATGAAACGCCATTTATAAGAAAGTCCTCGATATTTTTGCCTGAAAATCGTTATATTAGCCTGACACGTATAATCTGTGGATTTTTAAAGTACTGTAACAGGAAGGTACAACTTTATTCTCCGGAATAAAGGCCAGATTCAGCGAACAGGCAATCAACTGTTGAATAGCACTCAAACCATGAAGGATATCTGCCGGTATATAAAATCGATTTCTCTTCCGTGGATTTTCATGCTACTGTTGTTGAGCATTCCGGTGTTGAGCCGGGGACAGTGGAGTGAACAATCGCTAAAAAAAGTTTCAGGTAATAAGTCTCTGGTCGATAAGCTGAATCGTTCCTATGCCAACTTAATCAAAAATTCTGATACTGCCCGCTATTATGCTAACCTGGCCCTTAAAGAGGCTTCGAAGCAAAATGACTTGCCTGCCATCTGCCTGGCTTATGCTTTTCTGTCGCATGTGGAATTTCAGACCACAAACTATTATAAGGCGCTTGAAGCCCTCGACATGGCTGCATCCATCAATAGCAGGCTTCATATTTCCGAACTGGAAGCCTATATTAATTATGTGGCAGCAACAAAGTACAGCCTGTTGAACAAAATTGACCTGGCCATCGAGCAGTCAATCAAAGCATTATCGATATATGAGCAATTAAAGGATTCAACCGGTGCGGCATCCTTATACAAGTTCATCGGCATTTTATATTCTCAATCCACCGATCCCAAGTCTCTGTCAAAAGCCGGCATTTATTTCCAAAAAGCGCTTAAGATACATATACTCACTCAGGATGAAACACGGATCGGCAGTGATTATTCCCTTGTTGGGCAAATCATGAAAGACCTGAAAAAGTACGATTCTGCAAGCTATTACATTCATAAAGGGATTCAATTCAACAAGAAATTCAACAATACAAGGTGGCTTGCCACTGATTACCTGAGGCTTGGAGAATTGATGTCTTCATTAAAGCAGTATGATTCCGCCGAATATTACCTGGATAAATCCTCCGCAGAATTTTCAAAACTAAACCATATCGGTAGCACCATATACGTCATCAATCAAAAAGGGCAAATTGCGAGAGACAGGAAACAGTATGAGATTGCGCAACAGCTTTATACTAAAGCCTATCAGCTGTCAGTCAAATACCAGATGCCTGAGCAGAAACTGGATGCCATCGAGGGGCTTTATGAAACTGCGGCTGATTTGAACAATTTCAAGACTGCCTTTACGCTCCTTAAAGAATATACAACCCTGAACGACAGCGTTGCTAAAAGCAAAAACCTGTCCGTTCTGTCACTTATCGAAATTCAACGGGAGTATGAATTCCGTAAGCGCAATATGCAACTTGAGAATGAGCAAATAAGTATCAAATCTAAAAGAAAGAGCCTGTATATTGCATTTTTGATTTCTACCTCCCTTCTGATCATCATCATTTTTATTATCGTTTTATACTTCCACAGGATCAGGCAGCGGGCGTTGCAATTGGAGAAGCAGAAACTGAACATGGATCTTGAATACAAGAACAAGGAGCTCATTACCAATATCATGTCGCTCATGAAGAAGAATGAAACCATGGCGGTAGTAAGCCAGAAGCTGGGCGAACTGGAAAATGAAGATGAAAACTCAAATCTGAAATCCCGGCTTAAAAGGATTTCCAAGGAGGTGCAGGATAATGTCGGAAAGGAGATCTGGGAAGAATTTGACCTGCGTTTCAAAGAAGTTCATACAGAATTCTATAAGAACCTGCTGGAAACGTACCCGGAACTTACGGCAGGTGAGTTACGGTTGTGTGCCCTGCTGCGCCTCAATTTGTCCACCAAGGAAATTGCGCAATTGACCGGGCAGAATATCAAAGCCCTTGAAATGGCCCGGTTCCGTTTGAGAAAAAAACTGGGAATCGTTGATCCCGATACCAACCTTGTGGTATTCCTTTCATCCTTATAGCCCTATCAATCTCTCTACCTTTTCATTACGCTTTCCTGTAGAGGTATAGTTACAGGCTTGTAGAGCTAATGTAGGGGTGGATTTTGGGCCCATTCCTTTACAGGCAGTATACATTTGTCAATGTATTTATGCAACGCCTGTGATGAAAGAAAAATTGAAATCTTCCGAAAAATTGAAATCTGCTCAGGATGAAAAAGTACATTCTGATACCGAGGGTACAGTAGAAGACAAATCAGATTTTGTCGACGATCGCCTCTTACAAAACAGGATACTGAAAAAACTTATCGATCAGTTACAGCCCCCTCCTCCATCTAAAGTGAAGAATGATCCTCATGCATAGTTGCCTTTACTGTTCTTCTATCTATAAAATTCCATCCAACACAACTAACAACAATACCATGAAAAAGATCACCATGCTTTTCATTGCATTACTGACCTTCGGCATAGCGTCGGGTCAGGTGACCGGGACATTTACCATTCCCAGTCCGGAGTACCCAATGATACGTTCTGCGATTGCCGCCCTCAACAATCAGGGAGTTGGAGAAGGCGGAGTCACTTTTAATATTTCGGCTGGGTATTCGGAAGTCTTCGCATTGCCAACTGACGGATTGATTACAGCAACCGGGACTGAAATCTCCCCTATAGTATTTCAGAAATCAGGCAGTGGTCCCAATCCCGTCGTAAAGCCCGCCACAGGTACTGGCAGCTACGATTATATAATCTGTCTTTCAGGAACAGATTACATCACTTTCGACGGGATCACTTTCAGGGAAAATCCTCTTAATCTGATTACACCGGATGTAACAGACTGGGGGATAGCCATATTGAAATCCTCTGCAACCAATGGCTCACAGAATGTAACCATCAAGAACTGTACGATTGAATTGACCAATATCAGTTCATCCTCATACGGCATTTATGCAAACAACGTTACTCCCGGTAGCCCTGCTACCCAGTTGACGATCACCGATATCACCGGCGCGAACTCTTCCATCAGGATCTTTAACGATAGCATCATCAACTCTTCAAACGGCATCTATCTTTCCGGGGCAGCTTCAAGCTCCTATTATGATTTAAATAATGAGATCGGGAATGCCGGACCAAACATACTGACAGGTCTTGGATGCAGCAGCGGAACCTGCAACGGTATCTACATCTGCAATCAAAACAATGTGTCTATCAGGCAGAATACCATAACAGGATTAACTTCCACTACTTTTTACGGGATCTTTACAAGCGGTGGTATAAATGCAAATGCAGATATCAGTGATAATGCGATCGCAGTACAATACACGGGAACAACCAATTCATTCTATGGCATTTACAACGGAATGGGTTCCAATGGTACATCAAATACCATCAACATCTATAACAATCAGATAAAAGGTAATACTTCTCCCAATCTGACCACCGGAGCCTTCAATGGTATTTACCAATCTTCAGGTTGTTGCTACCTGAATTTTTATTCCAATTCTGTAAGCAATAATCAGATCGGTTCATCTTCCGCCACAGCTACCGGTGCCATTAATGCGATCTATATCGGAGGTTCCAACAGCACGGCAGGAAGTACCTGGAATATTTACAGTAACGAGATCACCAAGAATCAAAGGTTTCAATCGGTGCAATCAGGTGGAAATAACAACTACCTCTATATCACCGGTAGCGGTAAAATTGTCAATGTCTATAATAATATAGTCTCTGAGAACTCGTCTGTTTCCATGGGAACTACAAACCTGCTTTATTATTCCAGCTTTTCAACAACCCCGGATATCTATGGGAACACACTTACCAAACAAGTTGTGGGAGGCGGAAACACCTATGGGCTGTATCTCTTCCAGGCTGGTGCAACAACTATTCATGAGAACACCATCGAAGATATCGTTAATAATGGCGATCCTGCCGCAACCTTGATTGCTGCCAATGTTTATGGGCTTTATTGCATAAACAGCACAGCTAATGTCACCATGTATAATAACTTCATCGGAGATCTTCAGGCAAGCCATACCATTTATGATCCCGGTGTTGAGGCAATTCACCTTGCTGCGATATCGGGCTGTAAAATGTACAACAACACTGTGTATCTGAATTCTACAAGCACAGCAACTAACTTCGGGACAGCCCTGGTTTATGCAAATGCCAGTACTCCTCTTGAAATGGTCAACAATATATTTGTTAATGTAAGCCCTTCAAACGGATTCGGACACAGAATCTTCCTTCAGAGAACCTATAATGATCTGAGTACTCTCTCTCTTAACAATAATAACAACGATATATATCTGGGCGAGCCGACAGCCACCAACCAGTTCTACACTGATAATGCGGGCACCGAGGCGCGATCGCTGGCAGATTACAAGGCTATTGTTTACCCGAGGGAATCACTTTCATTTACTGAGAATACGGCATTTGCAGATGTCACTTCACATCCCTATGATCTTCATATCAACAGTGGAGTGGCTACTCCGTGTGAAAGCGGAGGACGGGTAATCTCATCGCCCGCTATCAACCAGGACGTTGATGGCGATCCCAGGTTCCCCAATGCAGGTTACCCCAATAATGCTTCGTACCAGGCCCAGAATCCTGACGTGGGAGCGGATGAATTCGGGGGTGTTACCATCGACCTTATCTCCCCGTTCATCACCTGCACCCCGTTGGCCAATACTTCATCCACATCGGCACGGACTATTGTTGCAACTATTACAGACCTTAACAATGTACCCCGTTCCGGAATCGGAATGCCCATGCTCTACTGGAAAAAAGCTTCTTCTACTACCTGGACCGGAGTAACCAGCGAGTTCATCGGCAACGATCAGTTCTCCTTCACATTTGGCACAGGATCAGCCATTGGTGATACCGTGAGTTATTACATTGTAGCCCAGGACAGCATTGCCACGCCAAATCTCGCCGCATTCCCACAATTCGGCGCAATGTCATTCTCGGCCAATCCTCCCTATTGCGAACCGCCCACCACTCCGATGATGTATAGTGTCCTGAACGCCATTTCCGGTGTCATCCCGGTTGGAGTGGGTCAGGAGTTCACTACATTGACCGATGCCGTAAACTCATTACCTAATAAGGAAGCAGTCGGACCAATCGTTCTTGAACTTGAGGATGCTTCCTATCCTTCGGAAACCTATCCCATCACGGTTCAGCCAATGATCGGACTGAGTGCAACGAACACTCTGACAATCCGGCCCAGATTCGGTCAAAACACCACGATCTCCGGATCCTCCGTAACCGGAATCATCAAAGTGAACGGAGCCAATTATGTAACGATCGATGGAGCCGGCGAAGACGGAACCGGCAGAAATCTTACCATCGAAAATACAAATGGCGCCATGAACTCTTATACAGTGGGATATTATAACAATGGCAGCAATCATGCAAAGAATTGCGCCCTGAAGAACTGCAATATCCTGAACTCTGCGCAGATTACCAATGCAACCATTGCAGTAAGTTTCGACGGAAGCGGCGGTGACTATGACAATATGCTGATTGCGAACAATAATATTTCCAGCGCCAGATTCGGAATTTGGTACCGCGGAGGATCATCCGGTATTGCCAACAATGGAAAGATCATCAACAATACCATCGGCTCCGAAAATCCTGACAAGTCCATCACTTACCGTGGCATCAGCATAATGAGCGTCGACAGTTGCCTTATCATGAACAATGAAATCTTTGGCAATCTATCGGGAAATATCAATTATGGCCAGGCAGGTATCTACATCTTCGGCGGAACCACGAACAGCAGGTTTGAAGCCAACAGTATCCATGATTTCAGGTTTTCTGGCAGTGCCTCAAGTAATTATGGAATCTACTATGCCAGCGATGCCTCCACCGTTAATACAATATGTAACAATCTGATTTACAATATCTGCAGCCCAGGCAAACCCATGGGAATCGCTTTCGGGACTGGCGGTAATGTAAAACTCTACCATAACACCATTTACCTTAGTGGAAGCATCCTAAGTGCAACCAACACGACGTATGCAACCTGCATCAATATTAACAATGGCATAACCTCGCTGGACATCCAGGACAATATCTTCAAAAATTCTGCTCAACCCGTTTCTGCCAATGCCAATGCAACGACCTATGCTATCTATTGCCTGGCCCCGGTCAACGCATTCAGCACTCTTGACTACAACGATTACTTCGTGGATGGCAACAATCCGGGTGTAGGATACATCAATAGCGCTGCACAAACAAGCTTCTCAGCATGGCAAACTGCCACCGGAAAGGAAACGAACGGTCAGAACATCAACCCGCAATTTGTTTCTGATATCGATCTTCATCCCACCCAAGAAAGCCTGAATAATGCAGGAATTTACCAGCCACTCTGTCCGACTGACTATGCAGGGAACAACAGGACCATACCTCCTGATATGGGAGCTTATAATTTCGGTAACGATCCGGTTGTCACCACGTTAGAAGCAACCGATATTTCAGCTGATGCAGCCACTATGAACGCTACCGTAACCCCAGCAAACAACACTATCAGCCTTTTCTTTGACTATGGTTTGACCCAGGCTTATGGAGATACCGTTGTATCGAATCCCGCCTCAGTTTCGGGCACTTCTGCAACTCCCGTCAATACTACAATCTCCAGTCTTGCAGCGAACACTACCTATCATTTTAAGGTCAGGGGAATAACCGCTGGCGGACTGACAGTTTTAGGAAATGATATGACTTTTACCACCTCGGCCGCAACCAGGATTTTGAACATCAAGTTATTCCTTGAAGGATTGTATGCAGGGTCGGGCACTATGAACAAGGCTCAGAACGCATCAGGGGATCAGTTCCCGGGAAGCGTGGCTGACTTGGTAACCGTAGAACTGCATAATACCGTTGCCCCTTATGGTGTGGCATATCAGTTCAGCAATGCAGACCTTAATACCGACGGGACTCTTTCGATCTCGGCACTCCCATCGGATGTAACCGGCTCTTATTACCTTGTAATCAAGCACAGGAACAGCATCGAGACCTGGAGCGCACTTCCGGTTGATTTCTCCTCACCGGGATCGTTGAGCTACGATTTCAGTACTTCGGCCTCCAAGGCATTTGGAAACAACATGAAACAAATCGGCACCGATTACGTGTTCTTTGCAGGCGATGATAATCAGGACGGTCTTGTTGATTCCAGCGATTTGATAGGCACTGATAACGATGTGGCTAATTTCCAGATAGGTTATCTTTCGACTGATGTGAATGGAGACGGACTTATCGATGCATCCGACCTGATCCTGATCGATAACAACAATGCGATGTTTGTTGGGGCAATGCATCCCTGATAACTGAGCGAACATTCAACAATGAGGCTGTTTCACAGGACAGAAATGGCAATGATTATTCTTCCCAGCTTGTTGTAAATCATCTTTCTCAAGTTTGACAGAAGGAAGAGAATAATTTATCAGGTCAATTCCAGACTCTGAGACAGCCTCCTTTTAGTATAACTTTTCTTTCAATAGTTTAAATAAGCCAAAAAAAATGAGAAAAATCACAACGCTAGTTTTCTGGAAAAGCTTAATCCTGACTGTAGCACTGCTGGCCTTTATTGGGGTTAGGGCCCAGAATGCTCCCAATGATGTGTTTGCTTTCCATTACACCATCGAGAATGATGTTTTCACATCCCCTAACATTCTCGAGTTTGACTTGTATTTACTCGATACCGATCCTACTGAACCATTTGAAATGGCTACAGTACAGGCTGGTATCTATGTGAACTCCGCAATTTACAACGGAGGGAACATCACTGCTTCCATTCTGCCTGGCACTTCCCAGTTGAATACATCCCAACAGCCTACAAACGTTACTTTTACACAATCGGCAAATGTTGTGAAGCTGGCAACCAAAGCTCCTCCGGGGAATGGAAATGGAACTGTAATCTCTACAACAGCCCCAGGAACCCGCATATGCCGCATACGTCTTACCAATACGGTAGCCTTTACCTCCTGTTCCAACGCCAACCTGACTTTCTGCTTTACTACTTCTCCATACCCCACCAAGGTTTCCATTTACACGGGCGGGCTTAATACAGCCTGCACCATGACCACTTCCAACACTTTTAGCAATGCGTCCAATGTTGTATTGAACTGCGGGGCTCCTGCTCCCTTCAATGTTACCGGGGGCGGTTCCTATTGCCAGGGAGGCGCTGGATTACCGGTCGGGCTGGATAATTCAGAGAGCGGAACAACCTATACACTTTACAAAGACGGAGTCGCACAGCTCACCACCATCGATGGCACCGGTGCTGCCATTACTTTCGGAAATCAGCTTGCGGGCACTTATACAGTAACCGGCACCGGTACCGGGGGAACCGTTACGATGAACGGCAACGCTGTTATCACCGAAAATCCTATCCTGCCGGTAAGCGTCAGCATCGCTGCCAATGCAAATACTATCTGTGCCGGGACGAGCGTATTGTTCACGGCAACTCCCGTCAACGGAGGTACATCTCCTGGCTACCAGTGGTTCATAAACGGCTTACCTGTGGGGACCAATACGAATACATACTCCTGCTCACCTGCCAATAATGATATTACAACACTGGTGATGACATCGGATCTCACCTGCGCCACAGGCAATCCAGCTACTTCCAACACCATCACAATGACCGTGAATCCTTTACCGGTTCCAACCATCACAGGGCCATCGGTCGTTTGCGAAGGGGGCGCCGGTAACGTGTATACAACCGAAACCGGCATGACCGGTTATACCTGGACGGTTTCAGTCGGTGGCACAATCACTGCCGGTGGCACAACTTCCGATAATAATGTCACCGTGATCTGGAATACGACCGGGGCAAAGACAGTAAGTGTCAATTATACAAATTCAAGTTCATGCCCGGCTGCATTAGCTACTGTGTACAATGTAAATGTAAATGCACTTCCGGTTCCAACCATTTCCGGACCGACTTCTGCTGCAGCCGGAACAGCCCAGGTTTATACTACCGATGCAGGCATGTCGGGTTACAACTGGATGGTGTCGGCCGGTGGAATGATTACATCGGGAGGCACAACTGTCGATAACACCGTCACCGTAGTGTGGAACGTTGCCGGATCGCAATCGGTAAGCGTGAATTATAATAACGCCGGCAACTGCCAGGCCGCTGCCCCAACGGTTTATCCTGTTTCTGTAGCTTCCTTTCCCCCTGCAGCAGGTTCTATTACCGGAACAACTGTTGTTTGCCAGGGCGCTACAGGAGTAGCCTACAGTGTGGCTGCCATTCCCAGCGCCACCGGCTATGTGTGGACACTTCCTGCCGGAGCATCGATTGCTTCAGGAGCTAACACCAACTCCATCACTGTTGATTATTCATACTCTGCCGTTTCCGGAGTCATTACGGTGTGCGGCACTAACACTTACGGAAACGGATCTCCTTCACCGGCATACAACGTCACGGTATATGGCTCACCGGTTCCAACCATTACAGGCAGCAACACTGTTTGCGAAAACTCCGATTATTACACATACACCACCGAGCCCGGAATGACCGAATATGTATGGAATATTTCGCCAAACAGCGGTACTATTACCGTATTGAATGGAAGCAACCAGGCTATGATCTATTGGACTTCAGCCGGTGCCAGATGGGTGAGTGTTTCATACACCAGCCCTGCAGGTTGTACTGCTGCGGCACCCACTCAGTTTGATGTTACTGTTGAACCGCTGCCAGGTGCAGCCGGAACAATCACAGGAACAGAAACCGTCTGTGCAGGAACAGCCGGAGTAACCTACTCTGTTGCGTCTGTTGCCAATGCCATTTCCTATGTGTGGACTATTCCTGCCGGTTCAACAATTGCATCCGGAGCCAACTCAAATGTTATTACCGTCGACTTCGGATCCAATGCTTCCTCAGGCGACATAACTGTTATAGCTGAAAATGCCTGCGGTTACGGAACATCTTCACCTACTTATCCGGTGACCATTTCTCAGGCAGCTGCAGCAGCCGGCCCGATTTCAGGACCTGAAACGGTTTGCCAGGAGACTTCAGGTGTGATCTACAGCATAGCTGCCATTGCAAATGCTGACGGTTATGAATGGACTGTTCCTGCAGGTGCCATAATTACAGGTGGAGACAATACCTCCACTATCACGGTTGACTTCACTAATGCCGCTTCATCCGGACAGGTGACCGTTGCCGGTACGAACACCTGCGGAACCGGTCCAATTTCCGCTTTAACCGTTGCCGTGAATCCGGTGCCACCCGCACCTGTCATTACACAGAATGAAAACATTCTTACCAGCAGCGCTCAGGTTGGAAACCAGTGGTACTTCAACGGCACTCAGATCCCCGGAGCCACAGGTCAGACCTATGAAGCAGTATACATCGGCACCTATTCAGCCATGGTCACTATAAATGAATGCAATTCCAATGCCTCCAACACTATTTATGTGTCATCTGTCGTGGGAACCAATGAACTTGTAGAGATTGAAAAGGTAAATGTTTATCCTAACCCGAACAACGGACATTTCACCCTATCGGTCACAATTCCCTGGAAGGAAGAATTCGATCTGAGAATCTCCAATGAGTTGGGTATCACCGTATACGAAAAACATATGCTTGTTATTGACGGAACCTTGACAGAAGCCATCGACCTTCCCAACATTCCGGACGGAGTATATTCAGTAGCGCTGATTGCAGCAAACAAGCAAATAACCCGCAAAATCATAGTCCACTAACGGCGAAGATCTGAATATCCCACAAGGATTGACTGATATTTCAAATTGAGCAGGATGTGAGGGAATAGTTCCCTCACATCCTTTTTTTATCGGACCAGTCGATTGAAATCAGGCTGGTTAGTCAGAAGTAAGAATTCCGTCGAACAGTGATAAAGTTCAGTCATACAGGGTCGGCGTAAGGAATTGGTTGCTATTATATTTACCGGGAATTGCTTCCGGATTTCGCCTCTGACTCGCACCGGATAAACTTACATAGGCTAAACTTCACACTGTTATTAGTGTTCTTGCCATCAGCCTTTTCGTTTTAGTCAGTGCAGGTTGCATAAAAAAAGGCCGCCCTGTTGGAGCGGCCTTTTTAATGGCTTGTCAGCCTTATTTCGTTTTGGGAACAGGAACGGTTTCGGTTTTTGCTTTTCCTTCCTTCCCGCAAGCAGCTTTCTCAGCAGGTGTGCAGGTCTTTGAGCAGCCTGACTTGGCAGCAGCACCGCTGTGCTTGTCGGAGCAGCATGCCTTGGCTGCTGAAGAGCATTTCTTCTCAGCGCAGCATGCTTTAGCTGCAGGAGCTGCCTTATCGCTGCTCACCTTTTCGGTGGTAGCTTTCTGGGTAGTGGTAACTTTCTGTGCTGAAACGCTGGTAACGGCGAAAGCAAGTACCAGGGTCATCAGGGAAACGATCATTGCGATTTTCTTCATATCAGGATTGTTTTAAGGTTTGATCAATTTGATAACGCAAAAGTAACCTGTTTTCAGATATACCTTTCCTGCATTTTTGTTAATGAGTTGTTAAAGATGGGCTGAGAACCTCCCGATCTGGGTAATCCCGCCTTTCACCTTGTCATCCAGTTTCACCTGGATGGTTGCGGACAACGGCAGGAAGAGATCCACCCTGCTGCCGAATTTGATAAATCCCAACTCATATCCCTGCGTAATACGTTCGTTGGTACGCGCATAGCAGACAATCCGTCTGGCCACTGCCCCTGCAATCTGCCGAACCAATACCGATCCGTGATGAGAATTTTCAATAACAACCGTATGGCGTTCATTCTCCGTGGAAGATTTCGGGTGCCAGGCTACCAGGAAGGATCCGGGCCAGTAATTGGTATAGACGATCTTTCCGCTAATCGGGTAGAGGTTTACATGCACATTGTTGGGTGACATAAAAATGGATACCTGGCGGCGCATATCATGAAAATATTCGGTCTCCTCCACCTCTTCAATCGCTACAATGGTACCATCGGCAGGGCAAAGGATCGTATCCGGGTGCGTGACTACAGGCCGTTCAGGCAGACGGAAAAAGCGGACAACTACAAAATAAAAGATTGCCAGACCGAAATATGCAAGGTAATGTATGACCGTTTGTTCAGGAAAAATGAGGTTGATCCCCAGGATGAGCAGAAGGAGTATCAGCGTAGTGAAAATGATAATCTTGTATCCTTCGCGATGAATGCGCATCCTGGTCATAGGGTCACTGATCTGGTTTTAGTGAAAGAGCGACAAAAATACAAAGACAAATGGCACAGAAACCAACACGGCATCAAATCGGTCAAGTATTCCGCCATGCCCGGGCAGGATAGTACCTGAATCCTTAATGTTAAGGCTGCGTTTTAATGCCGATTCCACCAGGTCGCCCAACGTTCCGAAGATGACAGTCAGGATGCCTATACCGATCCATTTCCAGGCAGAGAACTGCGGGAACAGGATTGAGGCCAGGTAAGCGGTAGCGATTGCCAGAACGGCTCCGCCGATGCTTCCTTCCCAGGTCTTTTTCGGCGAGATCCTTTCAAACAGCTTATGCTTCCCTATGAGCGAACCGGTAAAGTAAGCGCCTGTATCATTCAGCCAGAGGATTCCCAGGTATCCGATCATACCCCCGTAATGAAACGGTCCGCTTTTTACCAACGGATCGAAAAGAAACAAGCTCAAACCGAGCGGAAGTGCAATATAGATGATCCCTGCCAGGCTCCAGGCAATATTCCGGAAAGGTTCCTGATCCTTTCGCCAGAGTTCCGCAATGAAAAGAACAAAGAGCAGGGGAATATTCAGCAGCAATATCCGCTGATCCGGAAAACCGGCAGCATTCATAGCTAAAGTGATATAGAGAATGGCACCGGTTGCCGTAGCCAGGTATTTCGGCAGCCTGGCCACGCGTTTTCCCACCAGACCATAAAACTCCCAAAGGCCTGTTATGGTGACGATCAGAAAAAGAGTGGAAAATACAAACTGGCCCAGAATGGCCGAACCGATCATGATGATCACAAAAACAGCACCGGTCAGGGAGCGGGTCGCCAGATTATTCACCTTTTGAATGCAGGATTAGTTGTTTGGCAGAAAATGAATTCTCTGTAGATACATAGATTTCTATTTCACCGATAAGATAGGCAGAGTCCTGCTTATTTACCAGAATGCACGGAATATCGTTGGATTCAAGTGCGGCTTTTACGATCTCCGCATCAAAGGCTTTGTCGGTGGTATATACAACTACCCAATCGAGCGACATGTTCATTCCTCTTCAATACCTTGTTCAACGGGCTCTGTCAGAAAAACAAACAGCTCTTTCGGGCCATGAGCACCCATCACCAGTGTTTTTTCAATATCGGCTGTCCTGCTGGGGCCAGTGATTAGCGTAACCAGCGATGGCATCCTGTCGGGATACTTCTCCCGTATTCCTGCCAGCGCATCCTTCAGGTCAGGGACGAGTTGCGAGGGAGAAGCCAGTACCAGATGTATTTCCGGGTAAACGTTCAATCGCCTTCCTGAAGCCTGTCTGGAAGAAACCATGATGCTCCCCAGTCTTGATACCAGGAACTCACATCCGGTAACTCCGACTTTTAGGTCGTGGAAACTTTCAGCATCCGACTGGAACGGAATACCGGCCTGGGTCAAAATGTACTGAAGCTCCGGTTCGGCGCAATAAACCTCATTCCAATCTCTTTCTGACGCCAGGGCCGAAAGGGTGTTTACCAGATCCTGTTCACCTTCGCAGTAAACAAACTGTCCTCCTGCCTTTGTGAATTCCTGGGCGAAATTCACATCCGGCGAATCGGCAAGGTCAGGATAAATGGCGGATTCGAAATCAACCTGGGCAAATGGATTGTCGGTCTTGTAAATAAGAGCATTCCGGACCCTCTTCAATACTTTTTCCCTAGATGTGCTTTCTTCCATGGGATGATCCTTCAGGAAAATAAGTGGTTAATATTCAGTGATTACACAATTGTATCGGGCGGCGGGGGCGGCAGATCCTTTTGTTCGGTTTCGACCGGTTCCGGAAATGCTGGTGAAGGTGCAACATTAGCATTGCCTTCCTCTGTATCCCCTCCGTTCAAGGCTACATGTTCCTGATCTTCGAAAGGTCTCTCACCGAAAATATTTACCAGGTCTTCGCGGAAAATAACCTCCTTTTGGAGAAGAATTTCAGCCAGTTGGTTCAGCTTATCCCTGTTCTCTATCAGAAGGTTCTTTGCCCTTGTGTAAGCCGATTCCACCATTTTGCTGATCTCTTCATCGATCACCTGGGCGGTCTTTTCGCTGAAAGGTTTACCCAGCATGTACTCCTGTTGTCCCGAAGAATCGTAAAAGCTGATATTCCCCACTTTGTCATTCAGACCGTAGAAGGCTACCATGGCATAGGCCTGCTTGGTAACTTTTTCAAGGTCATTGAGTGCGCCGGTCGATATTTTACCGAATACCACTTCCTCGGCGGCACGGCCTCCCAGAGCGGCGGTGATTTCGTCGTACATCTGTTCAAAGGTAGTGATCTGCCTCTCTTCAGGCAAATACCAGGCGGCTCCGAGAGCTTTTCCCCGCGGAACGATGGTTACCTTGACCAGAGGATGGGCATATTGAAGCAACCAGCTCACGGAGGCATGCCCCGACTCATGGTAGGCGATCACCTTCTTTTCATGTATCGAGATGATCTTATTGCGCTTTTCGAGTCCTCCCACAATCCTGTCGATAGCATCCAGAAAGTCCTGTTTGTCGATATGCTGTTTATCCTTACGTGCCGCTATCAATGCTGCTTCGTTGCAGCAATTGGCAATGTCGGCGCCGGAAAAGCCCGGAGTTTGTTTTGCCAGGAAATCTCTATTGATGGTAGGATCCATCTTCAGGTTCCGCATATGAACTGCAAAAATCGCTTTCCGTTCTTCCAGGTCTGGCAGCTCGATGTATATCTGCCGGTCGAAGCGGCCGGCGCGGAGCAATGCCCTGTCGAGGATATCGGCGCGGTTGGTGGCTGCCAGGATGATCACTCCGGCATTGGTCTGGAAACCGTCCATCTCCGTCAGCAACTGGTTCAGGGTATTCTCCCTTTCATCATTTGATCCCGTCATCGGATTCCGTCCGCGGGCCCGGCCAACAGCATCGATCTCATCGATAAAGATAATGCTGGGAGCTTTTTCCTTGGCCTGCTTGAATAGGTCGCGGACACGGGAAGCACCCACGCCGACGAACATCTCCACAAAATCAGAGCCTGAAAGGGAGAAGAACGGCACCTTGGCTTCACCTGCAACGGCCTTTGCCAGCAAGGTTTTCCCGGTTCCCGGAGGACCTACCAGCAGTGCCCCTTTGGGTATTTTGCCTCCCAGTTCTGTATACTTTTTGGGATTCTTCAGGAATTCCACGATCTCCATTACCTCTACCTTTGCTTCCTCGAGGCCGGCCACATCATTGAAATTGAGCGAGACCATGGTATCCTTGTCGAAAAGCTGGGCTTTCGATTTACCGATGTTGAAGATCTGACCTCCCCCGCCGGCATTTCCCCTGGTCATCATCCGCATCACCAGGAACCACAGTCCTACGAGGATCACCACAGGCAATACCCAGCCCAGGACTTCACTACCCCAGTTGCGGCGGGTGATATTACGCGGATAAACCACATTCGGCAGGTTCTGCTGGGCATCTCTGATATCCTTTTCAAATGTTTCAACGGAGCCGATCTGATAAACATACTGAGGGGTTGAACCGGTCAGGTTGTTCGCAGGCTTTACATCCTTGAACTTATCGAGGGCCAGCTTATCCTTCTTGATATATATCTCAGCCTGCTCCTTGTTCACCAGGTATATCTTTTCGACCTCCTGGTTCTGGAGCATTCCTTTTAACTGACCCCAGTCGATTTCCTTGGGACTGGAGCCCATATTGGCAAAATAAAGTCCGAAGAATATCAACCCCAAAATGCCGTATATCCAGTAAAAGTTGAATTTTACCTTGATGTTCTTTGGCTTTTGCGGGCCATTCCCGGGAGATTTGCCGCCTTTGTCGCGGTTATCAGATTCTTGAGTCATTATTTTTTGTTGACTTTAATCACTATTAGAGTATGGTAGCTACCTCGGTGCGTTCGGCATCAGCCCATAATTTTTCCAGTTTGTAAAAATTCCTGGATTCCTCCAGGAAGATGTGCACCACTACATCAAAGTAATCCAGCAAGATCCACTCAGCATTCTCATGCCCTTCCTTATGCCATGGATTCATCCCGACAGCCTTTTTCACTTCTCCTTCCACCGAATCAGCTATTGCCTCCACCTGCGACCTGGATGTTCCGTGACAGATAATGAAATAGTCAGTTATGGAATTGGGCACTTTCTGAAGGTCCAGTTTTACAATATCCAGTGCCTTACGCTCCTGCATTCCGTGAACCACAACATCGGCTAACATGTCAGGTGCTTCGATCTTCTTTTTTTTGGCCATCCGAATGGTATTATCTATGCAAAGATACAGATTTCCCGTTACTTCCCCGGTATACGGGAGGCATCAATGACACAAACATCAGGCCTATTTATCAGAACCGGACAAAGTGTCAGATCACATTTCTATCCAGATAACAGGCTATCTGCTCATTTGTTGTATTTTAGCGATAAATACCAGGATTATGAGTTCCAACGTCATTGGTTCCAGGGTCATTGACCTTCCTTCTACAGGATCGACCAATGCCTATGCCATGCAACTTCTTTCCGGTGAGCGTCCGCAGGAAGGGACCGTGATAAATGCCTTCGCACAAAGCGCAGGCCGGGGTCAGGGACAGAATCAGTGGGAGAGTGAGCCGGGTAAGAATCTTACGTTCAGCGTCATCCTTTACCCCGGCTTTTTAGCCGCTGAAAAGCAATTCCTGATCAATGAAGTTGTATCGCTTGGCATATCTGATCTGATAGCCGGCTACCTCCCTGACAGAAAAATCACGATCAAGTGGCCCAACGATATCTATATCGATGACAGGAAAGCCTGCGGCATTCTGATACAACACTCGGTCATTGGCAATATGCTGGACTACACCGTTTCCGGCATCGGATTGAATGTAAACCAGGAGATCTTCCTCAGTGATGCACCCAATCCCGTTTCCCTGCGAAACATCAGCGGCACTGAGTACCAGACGGAGAAAGTGCTCAAGGATGTCCTGCTGACACTTGACGAACGCTACCGTCAACTGAAAGCCGGCAATCGCGGAAAGCTGCACAGGGAATACCTCCGCCTGCTTTTCCGTTTTGGTGAATGGCATTCGTACAACATACGAGGCACATTGCTGGAAGCCAGGATCACCGGCCTTTCGCCCTATGGTCAGCTTGTGGTACACGACAGGAATGACCAACCCTATATTTGCGACGTAAAAGAAATCACCTATTTATAATTCATCCGAATGCATAAAAATCAGCTCTCCTTCCGGTTAATCTTTTTTATTATCCTTTATTGTTTCGCAGTCTACACTTCGCTTCAGTACCATAAACAGTTCAAGCGGTTCGACTGGAAAAGCGAGATATTTGCCGATAAATCAGGGTACTACATTTACCTTCCGGCTACTTTCTTTTACAAATTCCGGTTTGACGATTTCCCGCAGGATATGAGGGAGAAATGCGGGAATGGATTCAGGATCAACCCGGTAAACCAGAAACTCTGGAATAAATACTCCTGTGGTGTTGCCATCCTGGTTTCACCGTTCTTCATCGGAATGCATCTCATTTCGCAGGTTCTCGGCCTTCCCGAGGACAACGGCTTTTCACAACTTTACTATACGATGACCAATGTGGCAGCACTGTTCTACCTGGTTGCGGGACTGTGGCTGCTGTCGGTCTTCCTCCGAAGATACTTCAACCAGTTGACTACTTATCTTACCATCCTGATCCTGTTTTTCGGAACGAATCTCTACTATTATTCCATGATCGACGGGCTGATGACCCATGTGTATTCTTTCTTCCTTTTTGCCTTGATGCTCCATCAGACGGTACGCTTCATCGATACCGGGAAAAGGAAACATTTCATAATCCTGAGTGTGGCCTTTTCGCTGGCGCTGCTGATCCGTCCGACCAATATTCTTTTCGGCACTGCCGTCCTTTTTCTGGAAGTGAACTCCCGGGAAACGTTTATGAAACGGTTGCGCCTGCTTTTCAAGCCCCTGCAGATACTATTGTTCCTGGTGATCCTCTTCCTTGTTTTCCTCCCGCAGATGTGCTACTGGCATTACCTGAGTGGCCGGTGGTTTTACAACGGTTATGAGCATGAATCGTTTATTTATTGGAAATCCCCGAAACTGCTGGAGGTCTGGTTTGCCCCGATGAATGGATTGTTCATCTATGTGCCGATGTTCATTGTCCTGGTTGCCGGTATCCTACTGATGATCTATCTGAAGATCAACGGCGGATGGTACCTGCTCCTCCTTTTCCTGGCGATCAGTTATACTTCCGCCTCCTGGCATGCCTGGTCATTCGGATGCAGCTATGGCCAGCGGCCCTATGTGGAGTATCTGGCAATCCTGTCGCTCCCGCTGGCATATATGCTTCAGCGATTCATCTCAGTGCCGAAGAAACCGGCGCTGTGGCTGCTCATTCCGGTCATTGTGGCATTCAGCTATTACAATGTCAGGATGTCGCATCATTACCAGAAATGCTTCTTCGGGACAACCTGGGACTGGATACGTTTCAAACAGGATGTCGTTAATGCAGGAATAATCCCCTGGTAAAGGAACAGGAATATTCCGGATACAATTCTTCAGGAAACTATCTGGTTGCCATTTCTGCCTCCACAGGTTCATGCTCAGGGAGGTCCATCTGACAGGCAACGAGCTCTGCAATATCCATGACCTTCACCTGGCTGCCGTCCTGGAATGTTTTCTTGCAAAGCGGACAAGCAGTCACCAGCATGTCGGGTGAGGGTTTTGTCAGGACTTCCAGGACTGCATTCCGGATCGTCCTGCGTTGGTTGAAATCAAGTTGAAGGTCGCCCAGGGATCCACCGCAGCATAGTGCATGCTCTTTTTCCTGTTCAACAGGAATGATCTTGGCTACACGGCGCAGCAATTTGCGGGGTTCCTTGTACACTCCCGAACCGCGTCCCAATTCACAGGGATCATGGTAAACGACCGATTGCCCACTGTGGTTCAGCCAAAGGCTGCCGGCTTCCGCCAGACGAAGCAGGTATTGGGTATGATGCAGTACCTCCACCCCGTAGAGTTTATACTCCTCTTTAAACATTTTATAGCAAATGGGGCAGGAAGTGACCAGTATCCTGGCTCCGGAAGCGTTGATAGCCTGGCTGTTCTTTTCGATCAGCGACCTGGCCGCATCAAACATGCCGGCCATCAGGAGCGGACGTCCGCAACAGATGGAGCCGTCGGCATCCAGGAACCTGTATTTTACATTAGCGGCTTCCAGGATCTGCACCATGGCCTTTTTCACCGAAGGCGTGAGGTGTCCCATGCATCCGGCAAAATACAGTACATTGATCCCTTTGCTGTCGGGGACATCTGCCGGCAGGTAGGTCAATCGCTTGTCGATCATTGCATTATCCAGTTGCCTGGAAGCAATACGCAAATCGAGCAGGTCAATCTGCACCGGGCAAACCTGCTGACAACGGCCGCACAGCATGCAGTTGGCATGCAGTTCCGGATCGGCCTCCTGGTTTCTGAGCGAGCGGATGAAATACGCCGGTGTAGAGGCCGTCATGCCTGCTTCATTCATCTGGCAAACATCGATGCATACACCGCAACGCGGACAGGCGCGCATCTCTATCTCACTGAAGCTGTTCATCGTTTTTCCCGATTTCACCCCAAAATGCTTCAGATAGATCATTACGGCTTCCGTTGGAATGTGCATGTAGCGCGACCAGGGAAGAGTGACAAAGAAAATACCCAGTACGGTGGAATACCCCCACCAGCATGCATAAGAGATCCCCGAGAGTATGGGTACCGGCGCCAGCGTCACCAGTGCATCTCCGATGGAGTTGGTAAGAAAACCTCCACCACCGTAAATACTTGCGGTAAAACTTTCGGCCAGAAGCCTCATCGGGAAGATCAGCCACAGACTGGTGATCGCCCACTGATCAAAGGCATTATGTCTGGTAGTCCGCTTCATCCCGAACCAACGTGAACGGATGCGCTTGAACAAGGCCAGCACAAGTCCCGACAGAACAAACAGAAGGATAAAATCCATGCTGAAGCGGAAGAATCCGGGCAGCGTATCGAGCTCAAAAGGAAGAACCCGCTTATCGTGAACAAAGAACTTCAGGAAAATGGGATAATATGGCGGGTTCACATGTCCGCCGCTATAGATCCTGGATTCGACGTTCCCCATGAGGATCAGCAGAAACCAGCCCAGGGCAAAACTCATGTGCATGTAGCCCAGAAGTTTATTCTGCTTCCACATGCGCCGGTGAACAAGGCATTCGGTAAATACTTCCCAGGTTGCAGGGAAAAGCTGAAGGCTGAAAAGCCCGTAACCTATCTTTCTCCTGCCACTACGATCGATAAAGGCTATCCACCGGCTGAATTTGATGATGAGCACCGCCAGCAGGAACAGGAGGCCACCGAAAAACGGTATGACAAAAATATTGAAGGTCATGGCATTTCGGTTTGTAAAGCCCTGTTTATCTGCAGGATAAGATTACGCGTGTTGACACCTCTCGGACAGGCCAGCTGGCATTTACCGCACAGCATGCATCTCGAGACTTCGTCGGCCAGTCCTTTGGTTTCTCCTCTTTTTACCAGCAGAATGATCCTGCAAAGGCTGAATTCAGTGAACTTCCCTGCACTGCAGGTGGAAGCACAGGTACCGCATGAAAAGCACCAGTTGATGGTCGGTTCTGCCTTAGCCACCACTTTCCATATATTCCGGCTGTTCCGGTCATAATCGATCTGTCGGTCCTTGTGGACCTTGAACCCGAATCGTGCAGCTGGATCTTTCATTCCCTGTTTATATTAGGAGGCACGGGTGAGGTAATGATCAATCTCAAGAGCAGCCGAGCGCGCATCGTTCAGCGTGTCGGTGATGTTCTTCGGACCGGTACAGGCCCCGGCCATGAATACTCCCGGGATTTCTCCCCTGTTGGCAAACAGGTGCGGATCGGCCGGAGCCAGGAATCCGTCTTCTTCCTTGTGCAATCCGAGTGATTCACCAATGGCACGCGTTGTGTCGGAGGCAACCATTCCCGACATCAGCACCAGCAGATCCACTGTCAGCTTTAATGGCCGTCCGATCAGCGTATCTTCTACCTTCAGAATGATGCCGCCTTCCCTGTTTTCGGCCGCTTCACTCAACCTGCCGCGGATAAACTGAATGGAATGCTTTTCCTGTGCTTCTTTGTAGAGCTCTTCGTAATGACGTCCGAACATCCGGAGGTCCATATAAAAGCAATATACTTCGGCAGCGGGATAAAGTTCTTTTACCTCAATCGCCTGTTTTACGGCAGTGACGCAACAAACCCGGGAACAATAGAGATTGCCGGCCTTCTCGTCGCGGGAACCTACACAATGGACAAATCCGATCCTTTCGGGAGATTTCCCCAGACGTTCCCTGAGCCCGTTTTCACTCTTGAAGAGCTTTTCAAGGTCGGCCGATGTGATCACATGGTCATAGATCCCGTATCCATACTCCTCTTTTTTGTGGGCATCAAACAATTCAAAGCCGGTAGTAACCAGAACGGCATCGGCATTCACGACCCATCCGTCGGAAGCGGTAAGGATAAACTTACCTGAAAACGGACGGATTGAAACGATCTCCTTGTTTAAGACCAAAGGAATGTTCCCGTCGAGTTTGCCGGTCAGGTTCTGAACCACTTCTGTTCCCGGACGACGGTTCGGGAAAAGCTGGTGCCAATCCTGCACGTGTCCTCCAAGAGAGTCCGATTTTTCGATCAGCATGACGGAATGACCCATTGTATGCAGTATGGAGGAAGCCTCCAGTCCTGCTGCTCCGGCGCCGATCACAACGATTTGTTTACTCATTCCCGGTAAAATTTAAGAAAAGATGGCGCTTCCGGGCGTCCAAGATCTTCACCGTTCCGCCCCTTGAACTTCTTCTCCGGATCGTAAGGTATTCCGATCCTGTCGAGGACCGGTTCGGCCGGAACCTGGTGGACCTGCAGCCCGATATCCCAGGGATCATATCCGAGCACCATGCCTGCCACCTCTTCGTAGGTAAATACAGGAATTCCCTGGTTATTTTTGCCGTAGGTTTTCCCCTCCATTTCGCTCAGTGCATACTGCCAGCGGTCGAGGAACATGGGGCAGCCCGGACAATTGGTGATGATCATGTCGGGCTCAAAGGGAGCCATCGAATCAAATTTCTTCTTGGAGCAGGCGATTGAAAAACCCCGGTTAGCCTGCACGGCATATTGCCTGAATCCAAAGCCGCAGCAATGCCGGCGTTCAGGGTAATCCACCACCTCTCCGCCCCAGGCTTCGATCATGCCGGCCAGAACATACGGATATTCGGCACCGCCAACACCTTTGTGGGGGAACATCTTGGAATAGTGGCAGCCAATATGCTCAACCACCTTAAGTGGTTCACCCGTAGTTTTGTCAACCAGTCTGAATTTGGCTTTAGCCGCGATCTCATTGCGAAATTTATAGATAATGTCGCTTGCGTGTGCCAGGTTTTTGGGTATGTTGAACTCCCTTCCCGTTGCCTTCAGGAGGTATTCCCGGGTCTTTTCCAATGTCTCAGGGAAATGATGCCAGGTTTCGATGATCTCCGTATAGAGCCCGAAGGAGGTAATGCAGGAAGCAATATAGTTTTCGTATCCGGCTTCGGTCATAAGGGCAAACTGCCGGGCTATTACCGTCATGGTGGTTTCAAAAGGAACCACGTCGGTATGGTAGCCAATGCCGGTGCAGGAGGTATGATGCTGATTGTCGTGAAGATCTTTACCCAGTTCGTCCTTCAGAATCTGCGTGAACACTTTTTCCGAACCGGGGAAGAAGTTCTGCCGGATACAGGAACGGGCGTAGAAATATTTATCGTTGGCGATCTCTTTCTGGTAATCTTTCCAGATCCGCCTTTTACCTTCAGCTTTCATTCCCGGGTGTGTGTTTGGTTATTGTCGGTAAACACCTTGAGGAAATACTCGCTCTCGGTTCCTTCGCCAAGATCCACACCCATCTCTTCTGCTTTCTCCTTCGAAAAAGCTTCGATCTTTTCGTAGCGTTCCATTCCTCCCGTAACTTCGAAGATCCGGCGGATCTCGTCCAGATCTTCCTGAGGGATCTTCCGCAAGGCTCCGGGGCCGTCCCCTTCGTAATTCGCTCCCAGTCGTGACATTACTTCGTGGATATGCTCAGTTTCCCACTCCCACACCGGGCCTTGTTCCGGATGGGTTTTGGGAGCCAGACTTTCAGGAACGATGCAATAGCCGTGTGAAAGGATCTTTTCTCCAATGCTGCGCTTGATCGCGAGTTGCTGCCGGCCCTTTTCTGACTCCACGAAATAGCCCATATCCTGCGACATAGCTCGCAGTGCAATGATCAGCAATCCGGGGGCATTCCCTTTGGGACAACGTGTTTTACACGACATACATTCGCCGCAATACCAGATGGTCTCGCTTTTCAGCAACCCGATGATCTTTGCATCATCCCGTGTTTGAACCGTGGTGGCTATGGTACGCGGATCGTAAATATAGAATTCGGCTGCAGGGCAGATGGCAGTGCAGGTACCACAGTTGATGCAGGCTTTCAGGCTCTCAACAAACCTTACATCCTGCATGAGTTTATTATAGAGTTCACCCATAAGGCTGAATAAATTCCCCGGATCAGCTACCCGATTCCATGACCTTTTTTAACTGGAAAACAAGCAGGTTTATAAAATTCGACAGTGGTTTTTCCACCATCATGGCCATAAAAGTATTCAAATCCGAATCAATCACCAACCTGACCATCGTTGATTGTTCTGAAACTTTCTCCAGATGGCTTGTAAGGGTAAAGCTGAAGGGCAGTTTCCCTTCGCCGGTCATAACGATCTTTTCGTGTGGTATCCGTTCGGTGATCCTCATCCCAAGGCTTGCCATACCCTGAATCTCAAATGAGCAATGATCGGGCGTGGCTTCCCAGTTTTTGACCTGTTCAGGTATCAGACGGGAGAAGTTGGTATAGTCCTTCAGGAAGTCATAGATATCTCCTGCGCCCCGCTCTATCAGGGTATGCTCACTCTCGATCCTTTTCCCCATAGCTATACACCCCAGGCTTTGGGATTTTCGCGCCACTGGATAAGTGACTGCAGGTCAAAATCCTTGATGATATTTTGTTCCAATGCTTTCTTGATCAGGAAATCATAGGTAGTGAGGGTCTTCAGGATGCAGTTGGCCTGTTTGAAGTTCTCTTCAGCCTCCGGCAGCCCGTAGGTGAAAATTGCCACCATGCCCTTTACATTGCAGCCTGCATCACGCAAGGCCTGAACAGCATTCAGACTGCTTTTGCCGGTGGATACAAGATCTTCAACTACCACAACGGACTGACCGCTTTCCACGACGCCTTCGATCTGATTTTCAAGACCATGGCTCTTCTTCTCTGACCTCACATAAACGAACGGAAGGCCCAGATCCTGGGCGACGAGCACGCCTGCAGCAATGGCGCCGGTGGCTACACCTGCGATGAGGTCCACTTCCCCGAATTCGTCGTTGATCAGCTTAACAAACTCCTGACGGATGTAAGTCCTGATCTTGGGATAGGATAAGGTGCGCCGGTTGTCGCAATAAATGGGTGACTTAATACCTGAAGCCCAGGTGAAGGGATTAACGTTATCCAGTTTTATTGCTTTAATTTGCAGCAGCGACTCGGCTATGGTCAAAGCAGTATCTTCAAATTTCATTTTCATCATCCGATATGGTTTTTGCAGGTATTCTGTCAGATCAAATCCATCAGCCTGGGTCATCCCCGGCCTGAATGTTAATACCTGAAATTCTTCATCTATGGCTCAAAGGTACAGAGTTTTTCTGAATGACAAGGTAATCCGGATTTCAGAAATTATCAACACAGAGGAACTCGAAAAAGATGCTTTCCTGATCCAATTTGAAACCCCGGAAGGACTTCAGGAGGTATATGAACGTTTCCGGTCGGATATTCATTGCAGCAAGTTGTTAATAAATGCAGGCAACAAATTTGCAGAAGCCTGCCGCGCTTTCAATGCCATATTCACTCCGGTTCAGGCCGCCGGAGGTTTGGTTTTTAATCAGACAGGCAACTTACTGGTGATCTTCCGCCTTGGAAAATGGGACCTTCCGAAGGGAAAACTCGAAGCGGGCGAATCCGCCTCTGCCGGGGCACAGCGGGAAGTTATGGAGGAAACAGGCCTGTCATCCCTCAGGATTGTGCGGGAGCTGCCCTCAACCTACCATATTTATACTGACCGGAAAGGGGCTGATATCCTCAAGGAAACCCGTTGGTTTGAGATGGAGAATACCGGTCCGGAGGAACTCCGGCCGCAACTGGAAGAAGACATCCTTGAAGCACGCTGGATCAGCCGGGATGAGATATCCGGTATCTGCACAAACACGTATGCTTCGCTCAGGGAACTTTTCAGTCTGTACGACCCGGAAACGAAGAAATAGCCTTTCATTCTGTACCTTTGTAACAATTAATATGAAAGACCATGAAAACAGCAGTCTTTCCCGGATCATTCGATCCCATCACCCTCGGTCATGAATCCATTATCCGGAGAGCCATTCCGCTCTTCGACAAGATATATATAGCAATAGGCATCAATGCCGATAAATCTGGATACTTCCCGCTGGAACAACGTATTCAGTGGATCAGAAATGTGTTCAGCGATGAGCCCTCCATCCTGGTTGAGAGCTACCAGGGCCTGACTATCGATTTCTGCAAGAGTAAAAATGCCCTGTATATGATCCGCGGTCTGCGGACATCGGCCGATTTTGAATTTGAACGCAGTGTCGCCCAGGTGAACAGCCGGCTTGACGCGGGCATTGAAACGCTGTTTTTCCTCACAAAACCAGAACACGTGATGATCACCTCTTCCATCGTGAGAGAAGTACATAAATACGGTGGCGATATCCGGCAGTTCGTTCCTGCTGCCGTGATGATCTGATCCATCAAGCCGGTTGCCGGAAGAAGCTGAAATGCACTTTGCCGTACTCCCGTTCCTCTACGAAATTACTTTCGTCCCTGAAATTCATGCCTGAATCATGTTCCACGATCAGCCAGCCCTCCGGGTTTAACAGATCATTCCCGAAAACGAGTGCCGGCAAGGCGCTGCTCTCCTTCATATCATAGGGAGGGTCGGCAAAAATGAGATCGAATTTGCGTTTTACTGATTTCAGATAATTGAACACATTTGCCTTCACAACAAACAGGTTACCGAAGCCGATCTCCCGGGCTGCCTGCTGGATATAATCCGTGCATCTCGAATTCAGTTCTACAGCCACAATCGACTGTGCTCCTCTGGATGCAAACTCAAATGAAATATTTCCCGTTCCGGCAAATAAGTCCAGAACCGACAGCTCTTCCAGGTCAACCCGGTAAGTAAGAATATTGAAGAGGCTCTCCTTGGCCAGGTCGGTGGTTGGCCTCACGGGAAGGCCTTTTGGCGGCCTCAGTTGCCGCCCACGGTGTGATCCGCTGATTATTCGCACAAGGGAAGATTGAAAAGGGTGTAATATTTATGTACCAGCACGCCGGCAAAGGCAGGACTGAAACCCATTTCGGGACCAATACCCGCAAAATAAAGCCTGTCGATGTATTTATTCAGCAGGTTATAACCATCGGAGTCTTTGTCGATAGCTCCCATCAACGTGACCTTTTCTTCGGATGGTATGAATCCCAGTTGTTCCAATACGAATACAACATAATAGACCATATCTTCCGCTGCCTTTTTGCGAAACGTATTGTAAAAAACCAGCTGACGTCCCTGGATTACGGCAATATCCAAATAATCTTCCCACAGGTTAACGAAAACCTGACGATCAGGAATGTGGGCGTTATCCCTGAGAAGGCTGCTGATGAGGGTTGACGCCGAACAGCCGGTTACCGCACCCGGAAACCACCCGGCGGTAAGTTTTTCAAGACAAGAAGGAAGTGCATACAGCACTCTGATGTCGGTTCCGCTGACCTGCTCATCTTTTATGATCTCGGTAACATCGGGGCTATGATTGAATCTGAAATAGGCACTAACGTTTTCAGGACGGAACAGAACCTCCGGAACAAGACTTGTCCTGGAAGATGCATATACCAGGTCGACCTTTTTGTATCGCATCCGAAGCAACGGGAATGCTTCAAACTGCATCCTGAAAGCATCGCAGAGCAACTCGTTTTTAGGTGGTGCGCCATTAGGGCTGTCGACGACTGAACAGTCGGTAAGGGCCATAAAGGTCCTGAGCCGGGTATCCAGCACTGAAAAAGAAAATCCATCCGGCCTGAGCAGGATGGACAATCTGTATTTATCGGTATGTCCCTGGTCGAAGTGCGGATCAACCAGATTCAGAATACATTCCAACGGCGTTACGGTTTATTCCCAGTTTCCGTCGGTTGAAGCTTCAAACATGGATCCAACCTTCAGACCGGGGAATTTGCTTTTGTCTTTGAGTTCCTGTACCCTGTTGATAACCATTTGCTTATTGAGACCGGTAGAATAAGTCTCGAGCGGGGCTGTAGATTCAAATACGCTCACATCTACTCCTCCTTTGTTGATCTTACCGGCCATAAGAGTGAACTTTTCGTTGTTGGAGAAAGGTATCAGGCTAAGATCTTCCAGCTTATAATCTCTTTTGGCAAAAATGGAGTCAAAGATGCTGACAAAGCCGATCGTATCAGTGATTGTACGGGTATTGGTCGTATCTTTCGGATCGGGGATCATCTTCACTTCTGGGATTTTACCTTCGCGGACAAACTGGATGAGAGTATCAAAACTGCCCGTGTACCGGTTGTGCATTGCTTCAAACAGGTTCTCGGCAGTTCGGATATCTTTCAATTTAACGATCACGGCATCGGCACGTGAACTCAGCTGCTTTTCAAACTTCAGCGGCGTGTTGATGCTGTTGAAGATAAAGTAAGCCAGAACAACAATTATGATTGCTAGAACAACCTTTAGAATAGAGCTTTTCATATCTATGATCAGTTAAGGAATTATTGTCGAAAATCCTTGGGGCAGTCCTTTCTCACGCCTCTTTCCGGGTAAGAAGTGTGCAAATGTAAAACAAATTCGATAATATTGAAATTTCCCTATTTTGAAAAATATATCTTCGTGATAAGAAAGCGTTTCTACCTGCTCATCTGCGCATCTGATTTTGGCCTGCTTTTTGATACTTTTCCGTCCATTCCTAAAATTCAGGAAAAACAAATAATTCTTTTTACATTTGTACCCAGTAGAACGTCCAACCAACACCATCATGCCTGAAACTATGAAAAAAATCCTGATTTTCTCCGCTGCCCTTGCAGCCTCTTTAATCTTTAACACCGGGAAACTTTCAGCACAGACCAAAGATGATGCAGGCAATGCATACAATGCCGCTCGTAACCTCAGCACCACCGATCGCGCAGGTGCTTTAAAAGGGATGACTGAAGTGGTTGACATGTGCGAAAAGATCGGCGCCGATGCCGATGATATCAAACGGATGGCAAGCGCCGTGATCCCTGACTGGCAGTACCAGATCGCCAACGACCTGTTAAAAGAGAAAAAGATTGACGAATCGATCAAAGCCTTTGATCAAACGATCGTGTACGCCGAAAAATTCAACGACCCCGAAAAGAAAGAAAAAGCCCTGAATCAGTTACCAAAGCTCTACTTCGTTAAAGGGCAGGATCAGCTGAAAGCAGAAGATACTGACGGTGCCATCGCCAGCTTCGATAAAGCCATCAGCTATGATCCGGAATACACCAAAGCCTACCTCATCAAAGGGATTGCCTATAAGAAAAAGGGAGATTTTGACAAGATGCAGGTATCGATGGATAAAGCCTATGAACTTGGCATAAAGAGCAACGATACAGCGACTGCCAGCAAAGCCAAAGAATCCATGGGATCCACTTTCCTGAGCAGGGCCAATAAAGCTTTCAAGGAAAAGAACTATGGACAGGCTATTGAACTGACAAACTCCTCCATCAAGTATTCCCCTGATAATGTCACAGCCTATCTGATCCTTTGTGTAAGCTACAATTCACAGAACAAATTCGATCAGGCTATTGAAGCCGCAAAGCAAGGTATCGCACTGGAAACCAAACCCGATAAGATCTCCGACTTTTACTTCCAGATCGGAAAGAGTTACGAAGGAAAGAAAGACAACGCCAATGCCTGTGCTAATTACAAGAAGGTGACTTCGGGCCCGAACAAGCCTGCTGCCGCCTATCAGATGACTACCGTCCTCAAATGCAAATAGTCATTTCGTCAGATACAGGAAAAGCCGGATTCATTCCGGCTTTTTTTATATGAGCCAGATAATCAGCAGGCTTATCAGAATGATCGGAACAAATCCTGCAATCAGCAGTTTCCGGCAAGAGCCTGATGAAAGCGATAAGCCATATACCAGCTTCAGCAGGTTATTGCTCAGGACCGCCTGTAAAGTGGCTACCGAAATCAGCATATCATCCACTCCGAAATGTCCGTTGAACAGGTTGACCAGAAACGGATCAATATCGGTGAATCCTACCAGGTAAGACAATACCTGCAAACCCTGCCCTCCGAACTGCCGGAGGGTGTAATAGGTAATAAAACTGAACGCTACAAACAGCAGGGTGAAGATGATGGCTATTCTGAATTCCAGTGGATTGACTGCTTTGCCTGAAGGAACCATATCAACGTTTTGAGCCGACTTCCTGCCAATAAACAACATCACACCGGCTATCAGCAAGGAAACCAAGAACATGAGCAGCAACCAGGGATACAGGATCAGAAGCAGTTTGAAATTAAAGATGGCCAGGAGCAGACAGATCCTGAGATACATCATGGAAGTGGCCAGGATCATTCCGGCTGCAAACAGATGATGATTACCCGTTGATTCACGGTCCTGGCGGGCCAGCACAAAGGTTGTAGCCGTGCTGCTATACAGTCCGCCCAGTATACCGGTAACCAATACACCTGAATCGTGGAAAACGAATTTCCTCAACAGGTAAGATAAATAGGAAATACTGGAAATGATGACCACGGCCAGCCATATCCGGTAGGGTGTCAGATCGATGAAGGAAACAATAGGAGTGTCGGGCACGATGGGCAAAACGATGCCGGCTATGGCAAGGAATTTTCCAAGAGTGATGAACTCTTCACGCTCTACTCTTTTTGACAAGGCATTCAGGGAATCTTTCAGTTCCACCAGCACCAGCAGGATCACATAAACCGTTATAAACAACCAGAAAGGCTGAGTCCGCAGCAACGCAGAAAGTGCATAGGTAATAAGTGCAACCGTGATAGACGTAAGTCCGAAATCGCGGTAGATCCGGATCTTGAAATAGTAGTTAACTGCAAAAAGGACGACCAGCAATAACAGCCCGGCAAGGTACAACGAATGGGATTCATCCGAAATCCAGAAAATGTATCCCAGTATCCCGATAAAGGTGAAAGTCCGGTCGGTGCCAAATGTAGAATCGGTGTTCCCCGGCTGACTGCTGCGCAGCGCTTTTTGCGACAGTCCGATGATCAGCGAAAACAAGGAGATGACAAGCAGCTCGAAGAACTCTCTTGGCAGTATGCTGTAAAGATTTTCCATAGGGACAGGTATTGGGGTGAACCGGTAACCCGGTATATCCATTCAGACAAAATGATTCTTAAAGATTCAACTCCTTGTAATCCGGAATATCAGGCAGAAACCGGAAGGCGCTGCTCTGATAATCAATGTTGCAGCAATAAAGCGCCATTCCGTTGGTGACGACGAGATAATCCACCCTGAGTGCTCTGTTATACCTGGCTGCCTGATCAAAAGCCTTCTCACTGATCTCAACCGAAGGCGCCTTGCATTCGACCAGCAGCACCGGCTTTCCACTCCGGTTGAATACGAGCAGGTCGAACCTCCTGACCATACCGTTGATTTCCAGTTTCTTTTCTACTCCGATAAGGCTTTCAGGAATACCTTTGTGTTCCCTCAGATAGGCAACCACATGCTGCCTTACCCATTCTTCGGGTGTCAATGCTACATGCTTCCTCCTGATCCTGTCGAAGATCATCATCTTACCGCCGTCCTGTGAAATCCGGAAATCGAAGCCTGGAAGGTTGAGTGGCTGCATGGCGTGTAAACAATTGTCATGCAAAGATGGATTAAATAATCTAAATTTGCGACACTTCTAATCTAACCCGATCCATGAGGACAAAGAAAGAGATTGTGGCTAACTGGCTCCCGAGGTATACCGGCCAGCAACTGGAAGAATTCGGCGAATACATACTTCTGGTAAACTTTACGGCATATCTGGAAGAGTTTGCACGCATCTGCAATGTTGAGATCAAAGGACAGGGCAAGTCGATGCCAAGCGCCACCAGCGGTAATATTACCATGATCAAATTCGGTATGGGGAGTGCCAATGCTGCCACGATCATGGACCTGCTGGGCGCGATCCATCCCAAAGCCTGCCTGTTCCTTGGAAAGTGCGGCGGGCTCAAACGCAAGAACCAGCTTGGAGATCTTATCCTTCCGATAGCCGCGATCAGGGGTGAAGGAACCTCGAATGACTATTACCCTCCAGAAGTGCCGGCATTGCCTGCATTCAGCCTGCAGAAAGCCATCTCCACTTCAATCCGCGAACATAGCCGCGATTACTGGACCGGTACAGTCTATACCACCAACCGCAGGGTATGGGAACATGATAATGAATTTAAGAAATATCTGCGCCTCACCAGGGCTATGGCTATCGACCTTGAGACTGCAACTATTTTCGTTGTGGGGTTTGCCAATGAGATCCCGACCGGCGCCCTTCTTCTGGTGTCGGACCAGCCTATGATATCCACGGGTGTAAAGACTGAAACAAGCGATCGTCTGGTGACAGAACGTTACATGAATGATCACCTGATGATTGGCATCGATTCGCTGAAACAGATGATCGATAAAAAACTCACGCTGAAGCATTTGCATTTCTAAGTCCACTTCAAATTCCTCTTCAGGCAATTCAACTTTTTGATTGAGCCGCACCCATGCCTACCTTCAACCAACTGATCAAAGAACTTCAAAAAAAGGAATTCCGGCCGGTGTACCTTTTATATGGCGAGGAACCCTACTACATTGATCTCATAGCAGAGTATATGGCTGAGAATGTGCTGGATGAAACCGAGAAGGCTTTCAACCAGGTGGTTCTGTATGGGAGAGATACCTCTGCTGCCGTACTCTTCGACCAGTGCAAAAGGTTCCCGATGATGGGCAATTACCAGTTGGTAGTGCTCAGGGAAGCCCAGGACATGGATCTTAAGAAAGACGAATCGGTACAGTTCATCCTTTCATACCTGAAGAGCCCCTCCCCGTCCACCATTCTGGTGCTGGCCTTCAAGTACAAGACGCCTCCGGTAAAGATCATGAACCTGGCCAGAAAAGAGGACAAAAACATTGTCCTTTTTGAATCCAAGAAGAAATATGACAGCGAGTTGCCGGTCTGGATCAGCGAACAGGTCAGGGAAAAGGGCTATACCATCAACAATAAGGCTTGTACCATGCTGGTTGAGTTCCTGGGGAATAACCTGGAAAAGATCGACAATGAGTTAGGCAAACTTTTCATCAACCATCCGAAATCGGAGCAGATCACCGAAGAGGTAATCGAGAAGTATATCGGGATCAGCAAGGATTACAACACCTTTGAGCTTCAAACAGCCCTGGCATACAGGAATGTTCTCAAAGCCAACCAGATCATCAACTATTTCGCCGCCAATCCTAAGGAGAACTCCATTTTCAAGATCCTTCCGCTGCTCTTTATGTTCTTTTCAAAACTGATGCTGCTTCATTCGCTGGAGAAAAAGAGCCCGGGCGAAATCGCAGGCAAATTGAAGATCCCTCCATTCAAGGCCGACGAATATCTTATTGCAGCCCGCAACTATCCTCCTGCCAAGCTCATGGATATCATATCCTGGATCCGTGAAGCCAACTGCAAGGCAATTGGTCTGGAAAATTATTCCGTTACGGATGGCGAGATCATGAAAGAACTCTTGTTCAAAATCTTACACTGATCAGGAATATATCTGATCAATTATCGCTGCATATTTTTCTGCAACATAGGAACGGCGGAGCTTCATGGTAGGTGAAAGTTCACCTGTTTCGATGCTCCACGGATCGCTCAACAGCCGGAAGGTTTTTACCTGTTCGGGATGGCTGAAGAGTTTATTGGTTGCGGCAATGTCCCGGGTGATACGGTCGATGATCCTTCTGTTCCGGATCATTTCGCCATTAGTGGTATATGGAATCCCTTTAATAAAGCACCACGACCGAAGGTAAATGAAGTTGGGCACTACCAGTGCAGCAGGGAAATTCCTGTTCTCTCCCACAACCATCACGAACTCAATAAACGGTGATTCCTTGAACCGGTTTTCCATCACCTGGGGTGCAACATATTTGCCTCCCGAGGTTTTGAACATTTCCTTTTTCCGGTCGGTGATCTGCAGGAAACGGCCATTCACCATTTTACCGATATCCCCGGTATGCAGCCATCCGTTGCTGTCGATGATCTCAGCAGTTCGCTCCGGCCTGTTGTAGTAGCCCATCATCACATTCGGTCCTTTGCAGAGTATCTCGCCATCGTGGGCGAAGGCAATCTGAACGCCAGGCAATATGGGTCCCACGGTCCCGATCAGCACACCGTTCTCTCCGAAATTCCCTACAGCGATCACAGGCGATGTTTCGGTAAGACCATACCCTTCGATCACCTTGATTCCCGCTGCCCATAACAATCGGGCAATTTTGGGATTAAGGCTGGCACCACCGCAGACAATGGTATTGAGCCTGCCGCCAAATCCCTTACGTAACTTGTTGAATACAAAAACATCGGCCAGCAGCAGCTTCAATCCATACAGGAGTCCTGAAGCAGCGGATGGTTCATAGTGCTGACCCATTTCCACCACCCAGAAAAATACTTTTCTCCTGAGCCCCCTGAGATGCCTTCCACGCTGGAGAAAACGGGCAAATGATTTCTCGAGTATCCGGGGCACAGCACAAAATATTTCCGGACGGGCATGCTTCAGTCCTTCTTTGAGCAGGTTCAGCGATGGAACATAATGGACGGATATGCCTGATTGCTGGTAGGCATAGTTGAGAATGCGTTCGTAAACATGGCATAAAGGCAGGACACTCAGGGCATTTTTCATCGGATTTTCTGCAAGAATCCGGGTCACTTCCATGAAATTACTTACCAGGTTGGTATGTGAGAGCATCACTCCTTTCGGTTTCCCTGTCGTTCCGGAAGTATAAATGATGGTAGCAAGGGTATCACCTGATATTGACCATGCAGAAGTCCGAAGTTCTTCCAGCAGGAGATCATCATTCTTTGCTCCCATGAACTCTTCCATCGAGCGGAGGCCCTCCACACGGTCGACAGAGATCACGGCAGTATGATTTGGGAGGAAATCCAATACTTCTCTGACGCGCTGATAGGCACCGGCATCATTTACAAAAAGCATTCTGATCCCGGCATCTGCAAAAATGTAACGAAAATTGTCCGCGCTGAGGGTAGGGTAAACCGGCACATGGACTGCACCTGCAAGCAGTATTCCCATATCCAGGATGTTCCATTCGGGACGGTTATCAAGAAGGGTTGCTATGCGGTCGCCCTTGTTAATGCCGGCATTCAGAAGAGCGCAACCGAGCATTTCCGCTTTCCGGATGTATTCGCCGGCAAAATACCTGATCTGCTTATCGCCGCTAAGGGTGGCAAACACTTCCCGTCCATCGCGGTAAAGCGAAGGCAATGCTTCGAGGATATCGAATATGCGCGTGGCCGGCTGCTTTTCCATCGGGCAGAGAAATGAATCCGGATGAATATACCTTTTAATCGCTGTTTGTTCGAATAGTCACAGCGGTATCCGTCAGCACGAGCGTAGTCTGTCAGTCATCCGATCTATTGAACAACTTATCGATCCGGGCTTTATACTTCTGCTGAATGAACTGGCGGCGGAGCTTCAGTGATGCGGTGAGTTCACCGGCTTCCACCGTCCATTCTTCTTCGAGCAGGTCAAAAGTTTTCACCTGTTCGGTAGCACCAAAGAATTTGTTGATTTTTTGCACCTCCCGGGCGAACCGTTTCTGTATCCTTTCGTGTTGAACCATTTCCTGATCGGTGGTATAGGGCACCTCCTTACGGGCACACCAGGACCGCAGGAATGTAAAATCAGGTACGATCAGGGCACCGGCATACTTCTGGTTTTCGCCCACTACCATTAAGGCATCGATGAAGTGTGATTCCTTGAATTTATTCTCAATGAGTTCCGGGCTGATATATTTCCCGAATGAGGTTTTAAATATCTCCTTTTTTCTGCCGGTTATACGGAGTTGTCCTTCAGGTTCTATCTGACCCAGATCGCCGGTATGGAACCATCCGTCAGCGTCGATGGCTTCGGCCGTAAGGGCAGGTTCCTTATAATACCCGAGCATAAGATTAGGGCCTTTAGAGAGTATTTCCTGGTCGGGGGCGATCATCACCCGGACATTCCCGAGAACGGGTCCGACGGTACCGAATTTCACCCCGTTCTCATCGAAATTGCTTACTGAGATCACGGGCGAGGTTTCCGTCAGTCCGTATCCTTCAAGTACAGGCACTCCGGCGGCCCAGAATATCCTTGCGAGCCTGGGCTGCAGAGCGGCACCTCCCGAAACGATCACTTTCATATTGCCTCCGAGAGCTGCTAACCATTTTGAGAAGACAAGCCTGCGGGCGATCTTAAGCTTAGCTTCATAGATCAATCCATTTTGTCCGTACATCTCATATTTCAATCCCAGATGTACGGCCCAGAAAAAGATCCATCGCTTCACACCCTTGAGTTTCAGTCCAGTCGACATGATCCTGTCGTATATCTTCTCCAGCAGACGGGGAACTGTCGAGATTATATCGGGCTTGATTTCCCGCATGTTGTCGGCGATGGTCGCAAGATTTTCGGCATAATAGATCGATACTCCACAGTATTGATACAGATAGGTCAGCATCCGTTCGTAAACATGGCACAACGGCAGGTAACTAAGGGCTTTCCCTTCATCACCGAAAGGCATGATCGGCTTGCAGGCCATGAAGTTGGAAATGATGTTGCGGTGCGACAACATTACTCCTTTAGGATTGCCTGTTGTTCCGGAAGTATATATGACTGTAGCCACATCGTCGCCCTGTATGCCATTTTTTATCATTTCAAGCCTTGCCGGATCAGCATTTGCCGCTCCAAGCCTGACCAGTTCGTCGAATCGTGCCACACCCTCGGTTTCCTTAAAAGCATAAACACCTTTCAATCCCGGAAGATCGTTTACGAAATGTTCAATCTTCCGGTAGGTGTCCCAACCCGATACAAAGATCAGCTTAACACCCGCATGCGACAGTATATACCGGTAGTCGGCCTCACTGATCGTCGGATAAACGGGAACATGAACAGCACCGGTCTGCAGGATCCCCATATCCAGGAAATTCCATTCAGGACGGCTGCTTGAAATAGTTGCTATGGTATCTCCTTTCCCAATGCCCAATGCCATCAATCCGAAGCTTACATTGTCGGAACCGGCAATATAATCGTCGATGGAATACTTCTTCCATACTCCATTTTCTTTACCAGCTAAAAGATCATCTTTCCAGGAATAGGATTCCTTCACAAAAGGAAGCAGGTCAAAAAGCCTGTTGACAGAATTCATCTTTCAATGCGTTGATTTACATATAGGTGCGGATTACCCGGGTGATAACCGGGCAATGTTCACGAGTGCTTGTAATGATAAGCCGGGCTTGCCTGTGCAGTAGGTACAATCACCATATCATTCACATTCACATGAGGCGGCAGACCGGCAAGCCATACAATGGCTGAAGCAATATCATCCGCCGAAAGCGGGGTATAGCCTTCATAGACTCTTGACGCCCTTTCGGTATCACCTTTGAAACGCACCTCAGAGAACTCGGTTTCAACGGCGCCGGGGCATACCTGACTGACCTTTATCCCATAGGGGAGCATATCAATCCGCATCCCTTTCGTGAGAGCATCCACGGCAAACTTTGTGGCACAATAAACATTCCCGTTAGGGTAAACCTCTTTTCCGGCAATGGAACCGATGTTGATGATATGGCCGGTGCCTCTTGCTATCATACCCGGAGCAATCTGCCGGGTTACATAGAGCAATCCTTTAACATTGGTATCAATCATCCGTTCCCAGTCTTCTGTCAGGCCATCCTGAACAGGATTCAAACCCACAGCCAGGCCTGCATTGTTGACCAGGATGTCGATCTGCTTCCAGGATTCAGGCAGGGAATCAAGTGCATGTTTAACTTCAGCCTGATTTCTGATGTCGAATGTCAAAGGAAATATTTCCGAGTGGAAAGAAGATGTGAGCTCTTGCGTAAGCGCTTCAAGTCGGCTGTTGCGCCTGCCGGACAGAATCAGTCGGTCGCTCACTGCGGCAAACTGCCGGGCACAGGCTTCGCCAATTCCGCTTGTAGCTCCGGTTATAAGGATAGTACGAGGCATCGTGGAGATTCGTTTCAGTATTGAAGAAACTGTTTTAAGCCATCCAAGTTAAAAAACAAAACCAACAATAGGACAGCTGGTGGAAAATTAATCCTTTCCACTGGAATGGAAGGCTTGCTTCTGACCTCACAAAAGTGCACGTCAAAAGTATATCCCGAAAAAGTCGGAACAGACAATCATAACGAAGACAGAGTATTACGATTAGCCGATCAGTGAAAGAGCCAACTGGCTCATCTGGTTGAAATTATACTGCCTTTCATCTGCAGAAACATGTTCGCCGGTGATCAGGTGGTCGCTGACCGTGAGCAACGACAGCGCCTCCACACCATGACGGGCTGCCAGCATGTATAGTCCGGCTGATTCCATCTCAACACCGAGAACTCCGTACCTGCGCCATATTGCATAGGCGTCACCCTGTTCGGGTTCATGATAGAAGAGGTCGGAAGAAAGGATGTTGCCTGATTTCAGTTTCAGCCCCATGGCTGCGGCATTTTCATGCGCCTTCAGTGCTAAACGGAAACTGGCGGTGGGGGCGTATGTCATTCCCGGGAATACCCTTGCAACTGCATTGGAATCGGTAGATGCACTTACAGCCATAATAAGATCACGGACATGGACATCTTCGCGGATGCCACCGCAGGTTCCTACCCTCACCAGCGTTTTTACACCATAATCCCTGATCAGCTCATTCGCATAAATCATCAGTGAGGGTAATCCCATGCCGGTTCCCTGGACAGATACCCGTTTCCCCTGGTATGTCCCGGTATAGCCCAGCATTCCTCTGATGCTGTTATAACAAACAGCGTTATCCAGTAAATTTTCGGCAATATGTTTAGCGCGCAAAGGATCTCCCGGTAATAATATGAAATCAGCTATTTCACCGGATTTTGCTTCAATATGGATACTCATGGTTTAGAAAAATGTGCGCAAAGATACGCAGATTATCGGTCGGTTCAGGAGCGATCCATGATTAAAGCCTGTCCCAAATCCACTCCCGGGCATTCACAAAGGCTTCCACCCAGGGTGTGATCTTGTCATGTTTCCTGTCGTCAGGATAAAATCCCCACTGCCACGGGTAGATTGAGCGTTCGAGGTGTGGCATCAGGGCAATGTGCCTGCCATCTTCCGAAGAGAGACATGCTGCATTGAACATGGATCCGTTTGGATTTCCCGGGAATTCGGAATAGGAGAACCTGGCGGGAATGTGATAGCTCGATTCCGGATAAGGGAACCAGAATCTACCTTCACCGTGGGCAACCCAGATCCCAAGCGTGGAACCGGCTAACGACCCGAACATCACCGTATTATTTTTCAGTATATCGATGGTGAGGAACGATGACTCGTACTTGGATTCATTGTGCAGCATCCTGGGTTTCTCATCGTGATCGGGATTGAGCAACCCGAGTTCCACCATCAGCTGGCAGCCGTTACATACGCCCAGCGAAAGGGTATCTTCCCTTGCATAATAGTTTTCAAGAGTCCGGCGTGCTTTCTCATTGTATCGGAATGCGCCTGCCCAGCCTTTGGCCGAGCCCAGCACATCGCTGTTGGCAAATCCGCCTACAAACACTATGAGGTTAATTTCTTCCAGTGTTTCCCGCCCTGAAACCAGGTCGGTCATGTGAACATCCTTCACATCAAAGCCTGCCAGGTGCAGCGACCAGGCCATTTCGCGGTCGCCGTTCGAGCCCTGCTCACGAATGATGGCAGCTTTGATCCCGCTGGTAAGTTTTCGGGAAGGCTCTATGGCATACTGACTGTATTGACCGGTAAAATCATTGTTGAAGCGGAACTTCCTTTCAAGCATCCCATAGTGGGAGAAACGCTCTTTGGCTTTCCCTTCTCCGCTTTGCCTGCGATCGAGCAGGTACGAAGTCCGGAACCAGTCATCCCTCAACGCGTCGATATCAAATTCCGTATTCCATTCTTCAAAAGCCACCAGCAGTTTCCTTTCGGGAACAGGCTTCCCGATCACCTGGAAGCTGACCTGGTTTTCGTGCAGGAACACGCTTACAAAGTCAAGGTCATTCACCTGCAGGACGATTCCGGGATTCTCAGCAAAAAGCCGTTGAATGATGTCACCGGTGCCCACCTGATCCAGAGAAACCTGCATCCCGATGCCCGGCTGCGAGAAGGTCATCTCCAGCAGGGTGGTAAGGAGTCCGCCAGCTGATATGTCGTGACCTGCAATAACAAGTCCGCGGCGGATCAGTTCCTGGACGGCATCAAAGGATCTCCTGAACCGTTCAGCACCGGCAGCATCAGGCAATTTATCCCCGATGCTGTTCAGCGACTGGGCAAAACTGCTTCCTCCCAATTCAAAATCTCCGGCAGAAAAATCAACATAGACCAGGGTGGAGGTAAATTCCGGCTTCAGCACGGGTGTGATGCAGCCTGTGATATCGCTCACTTCGCCAACAGCCGAGATGATCACCGTACCGGGTGCAAGCACCGCTTTCCCGTCGGGATATTTCTGGGTCATCGACAGGGAATCTTTTCCGGTGGGGATGTTGATACCGAGTGCCAGAGCGAAATCGCTGGCAGCCTTCACTGCCTGATACAGACGGGTATCTTCACCCTGGTTTTTGCACGGCCACATCCAGTTGGCACTGAGCGATAAGCCCTGAAGACCGCCTTCCAACGGCGCCCACAGGATATTTGTCAATGCTTCAGCAATCGCAAGCCTCGATCCTTTTGCGGGATCAATGAGGGCGCTTACGGGAGCGTGACCCAGCGAAGTGGCAATTCCTCTCCGTCCCTGGTAATCAAGGGCTACAACACCCAGGTTATTCAGCGGGAGCTGCAGGGGGCCTGCACACTGTTGCATGGCTATCCGCCCGGTAACAGAACGGTCCACCTTGTTGGTAAGCCAATCCTTACAGGCAACGGCTTCCATCTGTAACACCCGGCTGATAGCCTGATGAATCTGCACATCTGAATAATCGACCGGCGCAAAATTCTTCTTCACGGTCACATCCCGGATCACAGTTCTGGGTGGTTTACCGAACAGGTACTCCAGATTTATATCGAGGGGTTTTTCACCGGTATTCGGGTTGGCAAAGGTAAAGCGATGGTCGCCGGTAATCCGGCCAACATTGTAAATAGGCGCTCTCTCGCGTTCGGCTATCCGTGTAACCCATTCTGCATCCTTACCATGGATCACCAGTCCCATCCGCTCCTGCGATTCATTTCCGATGATCTCCCTGGCGGAAAGGGTGGGATCACCCACCGGCAATTTCGACAGATCGATCATTCCGCCCTGCTCTTCAACCAGTTCGGAGAGCGAATTCAGGTGCCCTCCTGCCCCATGGTCGTGGACGGAAATAATGGGATTGGAATCACTCTCGGCCAAAGCCCGGATGGCATTGTAAACCCTTTTCTGCATCTCCGGGTTGGAACGCTGAACAGCATTCAGTTCAATGGCGCTGTGATACTCGCCGGTAGCGACAGACGATACAGCACCGCCGCCCATACCAATGCGGTAATTATCACCGCCCAGCAGGATCACGTGGTCACCAGGCTGCGTATGATCTTTCTGACTGTCTTCCTTTTTAGCCGATCCGATTCCGCCGGCCAGCATGATTACCTTATCGTATCCGTAATTGCCGGCTTCACTGCTGTGTTCAAACGTAAGGACGGAACCGCAGATGAGAGGTTGTCCGAACTTGTTTCCAAAGTCGCTGGCTCCGTTGGATGCTTTGATCAATATTTCTTCCGGTGTCTGATAGAGCCATTCCCGCGGCTCCTGGCCTGTTTCCCAGCTCCTGCCCGGCTCTGTCCTGGGATAGGAAGTCATGTAAACAGCTGTGCCGGCAATGGGAAGAGAGCCTTTTCCACCGGCCATCCTGTCGCGTATTTCCCCGCCTGAACCGGTTGCTGCACCGTTAAACGGTTCAACAGTAGTGGGGAAGTTATGGGTCTCAGCCTTGATCGAAATGACCGTATTGATCTCCTTTATCCCAAAGAAATCAGGTTTGTCCTGTGTGGCCGGGGCAAACTGTTCAACCTTCGGGCCATCGATAAATGCCACATTGTCCTTGTATGCCGAAACGATACGCCCGGGATTATCCTTTGACGTTTTCCGGATCATATCGAACAGGCTCGATTCCTTCTCTTCTCCGTCAAGGATAAAAGACCCGTTAAATATTTTATGCCTGCAATGCTCCGAGTTTACCTGTGAAAAGCCGAAAACCTCACTGTCGGTCAGGTTTCTGCCTATCTTTTTCCTTACTTCCTCCAGATAGGCAATCTCTTCTTCGCTGAGTGCCAAGCCTTCACGGACGTTATAGGCAGCAATATCATCAATGTACAGTATGGGCTCCGGTTCGCGGTCGATGGTAAATATATGCTGGTCAAGGCCGTGGTAGATGCGTTGTAGCATAGGATCATGAACAGCCTCTGCACTGCCGGCAGGCTTATATTCTTCAATGCGAGCTATGCCGTGAATGCCCATGTTCTGGGTTATCTCGACGGCATTAGTGCTCCAGGGAGTGATCATTTCACGCCTGGGGCCAATAAAAAACCCGGCTATCGTTTCTTCAACCAGGAGCCGGGCGCCGCCGAAAAGCCATTCCAGTTTTTGTTTGTCACTTTGGGTGGGATTTCCGGAATACTGTACGGCATACAGGCTATCCGGATGCTGGAAGAAGAGTATCATAGGATTCTGTTTCTCGTGCAAAGATAGAAATAATGAAAATCCGGAAGCCAAGATCCGTCTGATTCACTCAAAATCGCTACCGAAGTTTCAGAAAACTTTAGCCGTTCAAATATATTTAATTCAGATACAGATGATTTATTGACAGCAGATTATATACCTTTGATTACCGCCAAAAACATCAGGCTATGAAAACATCATGTATTATTCTGTTTATGTCCTTCTTACTTTCACTGAACGCCCTGGCTCTTGCCAATCCAATTGCTCTCTATGTTCCAATCGCGCATTTGAACGAAGTCTATTTTGACTCCCAGGGAAACTGGACTATTGAACTGAAAATAGAGTTTCCGGAGGGCACATTTTTTTCCGACACAGCCATCAAACAGATTGAAATCACTTCGCATAGCGGAACTGCCAGCCTGCTGCACTTTTCAATCACTTCTCCGGCTACCTTACTGGTTATCACTATAGATTCACTTTCCAGTCCCTTATTCATCAATCCGGCAGATGACTTTTTAACAGCGACAACAACTGCTGATTCCTGGTTTGATGATGGCGGTTATGCAGGGATTTATTATACCTGGACAAATTTGTCCTACGGGCCATCCAATTGGAGTAACAATATTCTGAACCTTCCCTCTGACGCTTCCATTTCGCTGATAGATGACAATTTCTATTATTATATCGACACCAGTCCGACCATCGGATCAGTGAATGACACAATTGGCGGACTTGGACAGATCCATGGGAAACTATTTGATTGTGACGGCAATGTATTTACTTCAGGATTATTCAAAATACAGGATAATCTGGCTCCTTTCATGCAGTTCAATACCGACAGTACATTCAATATGGTTACCCCGGCCAACAACTGGGACCTGATGTATGTCCTTTTTTACCCTGACGCTTTTCCTATAGCAAAATTGATCAGCAATCCGGCCTGGGTAAATGTTGAACCGGGAAAAACGACTGTTTATGATATACATCTTATGGATTCGACCTTTCATGTAGGGTTCGATGAAAAAAACCTTCCACAGCCGGGAAGGATCATAGTAGCACCTAATCCTTTCTCTTCCAGCCTTCAATTCTATTTCTCGCTGGAAGGATACCCGGAAGATGCTACGTTGATCATCTACACCTCCACCGGAAAGGAAATTTACAGCACGGCATTACCCAAACAAAAGGAATTTCGGGTATCGGTTGACGGAAACAGGCTGGGAACCGGAGGAACCTATTATTACACGGTTACGGATCACGGGAAGAAGCTGGGGAACGGCAAATTGCTTTACATTCCATGAGAACATTCCTCATCTCACTCGCTTTACTATTGTCATTGTCTGCTGTTTCACAGTCCCTTGAATTCTTCAGGGAAGACCTTGTTTTTACCCTGGATTCGAATTTCTTTACCGTAAGCGGGGACTATTATTTCCGAAATCCGGGCGAACAGGCGGGAACCTTCAGTATTGTTTATCCTGTGCCATATAACGGACCCGGAAAATCCGTTGATACCATTGTTGTGATGGATGACGAATCCCACAATCAGTTCATTCCTGTCACCGTGCATGACACCCTGTGCATGTTCCAGGTTCAGGTAAGTGCAAAAGGTATCAAGCGGCTTACCATTTCTTACAGGCAAAAGCACAAGGATAACCAGGCATGCTATATTCTCACCACAACCAGGCAATGGGGGAAGCCATTGGAACAGGCCAGCTATGAGTTAGTTATGCCTGCCTACCTCGAGATACTGGAATCATCATACCCTCCCGACAGTCATTCTGATTTCGGTGATGCTGTGATCTTTCACTGGAGAAAGACGGATTTTATGCCTGATAAAGACTTTCTTTTCAGGTTCAGTCCGGCGGGACGGTAACAGGCACCCGATACTATTAATGCACCTTCAGCCTCCTGGCGATGGTGCCAAAATACGCATTTACTGATATTTATCCGTTTCAGGTAATTTGCTATCTTAATCGGAGTACCTTTGCCGGCTAATATTTAATACATGAAATTTAATGAATTAGGCTTGCAGGAGAATATTCTGAAGGCTGTAAATGAACTGGGCTTTGAGGCCCCGATGCCCGTCCAGGAGGCCCTGATCCCCAGGATACTTGACAATAATACCGACCTGATCGGTCTGGCCCAGACCGGCACAGGCAAAACCGCAGCCTTCGGGTTGCCCCTGCTTCAGATGATCGATGCGGGAAATAAGGCTACACAGGCGCTGATCCTGAGCCCGACGCGTGAGCTGTGCATGCAGATATCCAACGACCTCCGCAGTTTTGCGTTGTATATGCCGGGAATCCGGGTGACACCCATTTATGGAGGAGCAGGATTTGAAGGACAGGTAAAAGAGCTGAAGGCAGGTTCGCAGATCATCGTAGCAACACCAGGCCGCATGCTTGACATGATCATGCGGAGGAAAGCAGACCTGTCGGAGATTCGCTGGTTGGTACTGGATGAAGCTGATGAGATGCTGAATATGGGATTTGAGGAAGAAGTACGGGGCATCATCGAGACTGCATCACCCGAAAGGCACACTTTTCTTTTCTCGGCAACCATGCCGAAGGAGGTGGAACAGATCGCCCTGCAGTATATGCATAAGCCGGAAACCATCAGCATCGGCCAACGCAACAGGGGCGCAGTTAACGTAAAGCATAACTATTACATTGCCCATGCCCGCGACCGTTACAATGTGCTGAAAAGGATCTGCGATTACCATCCTGAGATGTATGCAATTATTTTCTGCCGCACGCGGCAGGAAACCCAGGAGATCTCCGACTCCCTGATCCGCGACGGTTACAATGCCGACGCCCTGCATGGAGACCTCTCGCAGTCGCAGCGCGACCATGTGATGAAGAAGTTCAGGGAGCGCCACCTTTCCATCCTGGTAGCAACCGATGTTGCTGCCCGCGGTATCGACGTTGACGACCTGACGCATGTGATCAATTACAACCTGCCCGACGATCCTGACAGTTACATACACCGTAGTGGCAGGACCGGCCGCGCCAACAAGGCCGGAACCAGCATCTCGATCGTTAACCTGAAAGAGAAAAGCCGTATCAGGCAACTGGAGAAACAGGTAGGTAAAGAATTCAACCAGGCAAAGATCCCGACCGGAAAACAGGTCTGCGAAAAGCAACTTTACCATCTGATCGACCGGATGGAAAATGTGGAGGTGAACGAGGAAGAGATCATGGCATTCCTGCCGGTGATCTTTAAGAAATTACAGTGGCTCAGCAATGAGGACCTGATCAAACGGTTCGTTTCGGTCGAGTTCAACAGGTTCCTTGATTATTACAGGGATACTGAAGACCTGAACGTTGACGAAAGCCGCGAGAAAGTACAATGGTCGTCACGTGACCATTTCACCTGGTTGTTCCTGAGCATCGGCCGTAAGGACGGGCTTATGCCCCCGAAACTCCTGGGCATGATCAATGAATATACCCGCATGCGGGACCTGAGGATCGGGAAGATCGATATCGGTGATACTTTTTCCTTCATCGAGGTTGACTCCGATTATGTAAAGCCTTTCATTGAGGCATTCCAGGGAAAATTCCTGAACGACCGGCCGATACGTGTTGATATTTCGGAAGAGCAGAACCGGAAAGGGAAATCATTTAAGAATAAAAGGGACTTCGGCGAAGGAGAAAAGTCATTTCGCAGGAAAGAAGGCGGGAGCAATCAGGCTCAGAATGAGGAGAAATGGTTTGACCGGGGAAAGAAAAAAGGCCGTTCTAAATTCAACCCGGCACGTGACAACGATGGCTCAAAGCAAGCGCCCGGGAAGAAAAAACGCTGGTAGTTTCCTGAAAAAGCAACTCATATAAAAGCAAAGCACCGGAGAACATGAGCAAACTCCGGTGCTGTAATGTCGCCAAACAAGCAAAGGCAACAATGCTTAATATCTATTGATTATCTAATTGTAGGCAAAGGTTATTACGTAGGTTCCGGTATAATAGCCGACCGGATTATCCAGCATTGAACCCACCACGAGGGTTGCGCCAACTTTCACTTCCAGCGATCCGCCGGAAAGCACTCCGGCCCCGATACCTGCAGCAGGTACCGATTCCCAGTCTTTTACGAGCATGGTCTTCGTACCTATGTTGTTCGTCAGGATAGAATTGTCGGAAGGAAGTGTAATGGTGAATGTGGCCTGGTCTTCACCCGTGATAACGAAACTGCCGGCGCTGTGCCCCCCTCCGCTCAGAACAACATTGCCTGTAACGGAACGGATACCTTGAGGCGAAAGGTGAATTTCACCTCCATTGGTTTCCGGTGAAAATTTCCCGAAACTCATCTGGGAATTTTCAGTGGCTGTTAGTGCCGCAATGACCTCTGCAAACATACTTGCAGTCACGCTCGCCTGAGCCTGAACCCTTGCAGCAGATGCTACAAGCATTACAAGCGTTACGAGTACAACTGCGATCTGTTTATTATACTTGGTCATGACTGAGGTATTGCCAGTGATTTGTAATAAATAAAATACTTTGGATCAGGATAACGGGTAAGAGCCGATGCTATTAGTTGTAGTTGACAGTAACAAACAGACCTGAAGCATTGGTATAGGTTCCTGCAGCCTGGGCGGCAGCAACATTCAGGGTTGCTCCCACTTTCACTTCCTGGGTCCCGCTGCTCAGCGTACCGGTGGTTGATGGAGTGCTGATAAAGTTATCAACGGTCATGGTTCCGGAAGGGCCGGTTAAGGTGATAGCAGAAGTCGGAAGGGTGATTGTGTATGTGCTGCTGCCTTCACCTGAAACAGTAAATGAAGCGGGGGTTACAGTTCCGGTAACTACAGGCAGGGTAACACCGCCGGTCTTGGTGCGAACTCCGGTTGTCGGGAGGACAACGGTTCCGCCTAAGGTCGGGCTGACAGCAATATTTCCGAAATTCATGTCCACATCCTTTGTAATGGCGATCGGGGTTATAATGGTAGCTGATGTGGAAGCGGTAGCGGTTACCTGTGCAAGAGAAACAGTTGTAAAACCAAGGAGAAGGGCAGCAATGATGAGTAAGTTTTTCATTTGAGTAAGGTTTAGCGAAGGAAGTTAGATGCGTTTTTTACGGTGCGCCCTCTTTTACCAAATGCGTGCCAAACTTCAGATATAGCAAACAGGCCACCCGGCACTTCCGGCTTAATTCCAACATATACAACTGATATCCTGCTTATTAAAAAAACTGATATTCCCGATAATTTTTATAAAAAAACTCAGGACCGACATGGAATCCTGAGTGATGATGAAATAATTTTTACAGTCTGTAAAAAAACTGAAGCCGATATTTTATACGAGGTAATGGTTGAGTTTCCCGAAAAGTTCATCGCGGCGTATGGGCTTGGGAATGTAATCATCACAGCCAGCCGACAGACAGGTTTCCCGGTCGCCACTCAGCGAATAAGCTGTTACGGCAATGATTGGAAGATCAGGATTAACTGATTTGATGATCTTTGTAGCGTCCAGGCCATTCATGAATGGCATGTTGATATCCATCAGGATAATATCGACCGGATTCCCGGTATTGATGATATCTACAGCTTCCTGACCATTGGCAGCCCTGACAATATTGGAATTGGCTTTCGAAAGCAGCCGTTCCATGTAAACGAAGTTGATATCATCATCCTCGGCGACCAGGATCGTATAGTTGCTGAAATCTTCCGGTGCCACCGCTGTTTCGGCCGGCGGCTTAACGGGCAATTCCACCGGTATGAAAGGAAGATGGATAAAGAAGGTTGATCCGGAGCCGGGAACCGATTCCACCCAAATCTTGCCACCCAGGAATTCGCAATATGATTTGGCGATGGAGAGGCCGAGCCCGGATCCTCCGTATTTACGGGTATATGAATCATCCAATTGCCTGAATCGTTCGAAGATAGCCTCTTTGAATTCGGGTTGAATACCAATGCCGGTATCAATCACTTTAAATTCAAGGATGGACTCCTTTAACTCGTAACTGACGGTAACACTCCCCTTCTCGGTAAATTTGATGGCATTGTCGATCACATTAAAGAGGACATGCCTGAGTTTCATATCATCGAGTTTGATCCTGGATGCCAGATCAGGCAAACCGGTCTTATAGGATAATACCAGTTTTTTATTTTCAGCCACAGAAGAAAACTGGCTGCATATATCCCGGATAAGCACATTCAGGTCAAAAGGGATGGGGTTGGCCGTCAGTTGGCCGGAGGCGATCTTCGACACCTCGACAATATCGTTCATGATCCTCATGAGCTGCTTCGAGCTTTTGCTCACGATGTTGACATAATCGTGCTTTTCACTTTCGGAATAGGCCGGCGATGAAAGCAACTCCGAATAACCAAGGATGGCATTCATCGGAGTACGCATCTCATGGCTCATGTTAGCAAGGAATGAGGTTTTGATCTTATCGTTCTCTTCAGCTTTCTCCTTGGCTTTCTTCAATTCGACCTCATATTTCTTGCGCTCGGTCATGTCCATGGCCATTCCGATAATGTGACTTTCCTCGAGGATCGCATTTACAATCACACTTCTTTCTCTTCCCCTGATTGTCGACAATTCAACCTCAAAGTTTTTGATCTTACCCTCGTTAAGCAGTTTATCAACAAGTATTTTTCGCTGTTCCGGCCACTTATACAGATCCTGAATACTGATCTTTTTCAGTTCAGTATCCGATTCGACATCGAGCATTTTGCACATCGGATCGTTTGCATCGATAAACTTCCCTTCGATGGTGGTGGTGTATATCCCGATCAACGCATTGTCAACCAGTTGCCTGTATTTCCTTTCAGATGCTTCCAGTGCCAACTCAGAGACCTTACGCTCTGTAATATCTTGTTTCACAGCAATAAACCGGATAATATTGCCTTGCGAATCACGATAAGGCGTGATTGTGTTTTCTTCATTGTAAAAAGTCCCGTCCTTTCTCCGGTTGATCAATTCACCATGCCATACCTTGCCACTCAGGATGGTATCCCGCATGGAATTATAAAACTCTTCATCATGCAAACCCAGGACAAGATGATCACCGGATTTTTCCCCGATAATATCTTCCTCAGTAAAACCGGTCATATGGGTAAATGCGGAATTTACTGACAATACTTTCCCTTCGATATCCGTAATCATGACCGCATTGGCAACCGTGCTGAGGATGGTATCCTGAAGGTCCAGCATGGATTCGGCTTTTACCTGTGTTGTGATATTCTTGAGGAAACCACCTACTCCTGTCATTCCATCACCAAGTACCACCGGGAATTTTCTTGCTTCATAAATCTCATCTCCGATATACTCCTTACTGATATACAAGCTGTTGACCTCAATTACCTTTTCATCTGATTTCCTGCAATTCGCAGCCTCATTTTCGCCCAGGATCTCAAAATCGGTATGACCGATGATTTCCTGATCTGACTTTCCCAGTAATTGTTGATAGGATTTGTTTGTGAGAAGGTACCTGAATTCCTGATCTTTCAGAAAAACGAGATCGTTGGTGGAGTTCAGAAAGGTGCTGTAGCGTTCAGTATTTTCCCTGAGTGCTTTCTCGGCCTGTTCCCTGGCAAGGTTTATTTCCTTCTGGCTAAGGGCTTCCCGCAAAGCATACGGAAGCCTCTTTATTTTATCCTTGAGGACATAGTCGGTTGCGCCGGCTTTCATACAGGCAACGGCAGTTTCTTCATTCACGGAACCGGTGAACATGATAACCGGAATACCGGGGGCCATGGAAAGGATAACTTCAAGTGCCTCCAGACCATTCAGGTTTGGCATGGAGTAATCAGAGATCACCACATCGGGTTTGAATTGGCCCAGTTGCATTATCAGATTTTCCCGGTCATCCACTCTCCTCCATGTGAAATCACTCCATTCTTTCTGCAATTCATGGATAGCGATTTCCATATCATTCTCTACGTCTTCTACAAATAAGATTCTGATTTTGTCCTTTTTCATATTCCAGCTATGTGAATTTCAATTCTTTTGTACCAATCCGCTGTAATTGGGGGAATTTGTGTAGCACCTCCTTTTCAAACTTGTTGGGTAAATATATTCTTTCCCTAAAGTTACGGAAATAATGATGAATTCTGGCAACATGGAAGTGAAAAATAAAATGTTGCTCCCTCCCCGGGTTTTCCCTCCGCCCATACTTTCCCTTTGTGCCTGATAATGATCCTTTTGACTATTGCCAATCCCACGCCTGTTCCTTCAAATCCGGCTGCATCAGGAAGACGCTGGAAAACGCCAAACAGCTTATCCGTATATTCTGGATTGAACCCTATGCCATTATCTTTTACAAAAAATACAATACTATCACCATCCTGAATATTCCCGATTTCAATAAAGGAATCCAATCTCCCCATAGAGTATTTTAAGGCATTGGAGATCAGGTTTTGCCATACCTGACCAAGAAGTCCTGCATCGCCAACAACTGGTTTCAGCTCTCCCACCCTAACATTTGTCAGTAGTAATCCTGAATTCTGTTCAATGCCGCGCATTACCTTTTTAACAAGCAGCTGCATATCCACCCGGCTTTGCTGAATCTCAAACCTCGATACTTTTGACAATGCAAGCAGATCCGTGATCAACCGGTCCATCCTCCTGGTGTTGTCACGGATTACGTTTAAAACACGCAATCCTTCCTCTTCCAGTTTATTGGAATAGTCTTCCGCAAGTATGGCAGAGAAGCCTTTGATGGCGCGCAGGGGTGCTCTCAGGTCATGGGATACTGAGTACGAGAAAGCTTCCATCTCGGCGATAGCTGTTTGAAGACTTGCTGTTCGTTCAGTAACCCGTTTTTCCAGTTGGGCATTAAGCAAAGCAAGCTCTTCCTCGGCTTTCTTCCTGTCAGTGATATCGATGGCTGACAGAATTCCAGCCCGCTCCCCCCTGAACAGCAATGAGCTGGCCGAAAGGTATATCCACCTGATTTCGCCGCTTTTTTTAATGATCTGAAATTCATAGGATGAATCAGGCAGGTCGCCATTTTGCCTTGCCTGTCCGGTATTTTTGATCATTTCCCGGCTTTCGGGCGCGACGATATCCCAATAATTCATCCTGCACAACTCTTCCTGAATATAACCACAGATGGATTCTGCCGCCCGGTTGGCATAGACCCACTTATCGCCCTGGTATATCAGGATACCAAAAGGAGACGAGTCAGCCAGAGAATTGAATTTCCCTTCGCTTTCTTTCAGGTCTCTATCAGCCTGTCTGAACTTTGTAACATCCTCCGCAAGTAATATTATGCCTGAAGGTTTGTCCTTTGTCTCCCGAAGAACAGCAAATGCCAGTCGCACCCAGCCTGTATCATCTCCTTTAACAATCTTTGCCTCTGAACGGATAGTCAAAGCGGTCCCTTCCAACAACGATTTAAAGAATTCCTCCGAACTCAGTTGCACATCGTCTGGAACAAGGAGGTGAAAAGGCAAACCTGTCAGTTCGTCTTCACTTTTTCCCATCAGCCGGCAAAACGAATTGTCTGCCTCCCTTACCACCAATCCCATATCGAGTACGGCCAACCCGGCATCTCCTTCACTGAACAGATACAGGAACTGCAGATTTAATCCGGCAAAGTAGCCATTTTTCCTGGTTGATTTCTTCATTGATCCTAAAGCCTGTAGAGGGATACGGATATACTTTCAAAGCCTGCCGGCAGCTAATGGCCTCTATCATTACTTATTACCGGAACCTGAGCAAAAGTTAAAATGCCTAGTTAATTAATCCGGAAAATAGTAGTTTGGTAATACGAGAAAATCAAAAAAAGCAAATTCTGGAAGAACATCCTAGTTACCACTAAATTAACACTTTACACGAACATTTGTTCTATTGCTTAAGAATATTTTCATTGGCCTCACAAGCCAGGTCCGTTTGCCTTACTTTTCGGAGATAATTTCAACCGTTACGTCTACAAAATCACCCTCTATGTATAAATTGTTTTTCATGCATACTGTCAAAACCTACGTTTGCCGGAAAAATCAAAACCATGAACAAGGGGATATCCGGAATTATTGGCATCACATTCAGCCTGTTAACACTGTCCGTATTTTCACAAAATGAACTCGAAGCCCGATGGCAAGCAACTCCAGTTGCCGCCGATGGTCAAACGAAAGAATGGACACTTCCGCTTCGTTTCAGTGATTCAAAGAGCGGATTGCAATACAACATTACTCATGACGAAGCCAATCTGTATATATGTATACGGGTCACTGACAGGACCACCCAGATGCAGGTGCTTAGCTCGGGAATAAAGGTTTTGATCGATGAGAATGGTAAAAAGAAATATCCTGTAATGATCCAATTCCCAGTCCCGAGCAGGGCGGAGAACAAGTCGGGAAGACCGGATCCCGGAGCAGGGATGCAGCAACCCGACAGGTCCGGAATGGGCATGGAAAAACAAAAAGGATTGCAGCAGCGTTTTCATGCATCGAATCAGTCCATCATCCTTTCGGGTTTCAAACCTGAAGTGAACGGTACTTTCAGCCTGCAGGACAGCAGAAGCATTCTGGCCGGGCTTGACTGGGATGATCAGGAAGCTATGACCTGCGAAATTATCATCCCTAACAACTGTTTCAACAGAGATTTTAAAACCGGCAAACAACCTGTCGTGATTGGATTAAAAATCCAGGCAGATGCTCTGGAAACCGGAATGACGGGTAGGCCTTCAGAAAACGGTCAGCGACCAGCGCGAGACATGCAGGAACAAGGAAGGCAAATGCAGGGAAGTGGGAATTCATCGACCGGGCCGGGCAATCCTCCTTCAGGAGGAGACAGACCGTCACCTCATTCAGGTTCTGCACCGGCTTCATCTTCCGATCAGGTGAATATACGCTGCAAGGTACGCCTGGGAGGAAAATGAACCAGCACTTCCTTCAACAGTTCCGATGAAAACAGGAGTTGTCAGGCTGTTAATCAGTTTCCGGATTCCGGAAGCGAACAAACCACGGGTTGGTTTAACTTCTCCAGAATATTACCCATCAATCTTTTCAGGGCAGGATATTGATCCGGCTTAATCATGGGATCCCTGATTTCACACAGGCTGGTCAGGGTCAGTTCTTCCTGCGTGTTCTGACCTTTATAGATGAAAGAAACTGACTTATCAGGCAACGTCCAGTTTATGTCAGCAGGGATGTCAACCGGAACAATACCGTCAGCAAACCTGATTTTCAATATGGTCCTGGTGATCTCTTTATAATCGAAATCAACCGGATACACTCTTGTAGCAGATGTGAAAGGATTCTTGGCCAGCCTTGGGATTATCAGCGGTGTGAGATAGAGCATTCTGCCTGCAGGATTTACCAAATGATTCGTTGAGCCTTTCACCTGTATAAGAAGCGGCAATTCCGCTTTTTCCTCATTACTGACCTCAATTCCCGCAATGTTCATCATAGTGTTATTCTCTCCGAGAATGGATCTGACGGTCTCCTTCTTTCCGGACTTTTCAAGCATATCCCGGTACTTCAGGGCAGAATAATCTTCAAATTTCAGATCAATATTAAAGCCGGTCGAATCGGTATTCCCGACAACCATCGACACCAGCGATGTTATTCTTGAGGAATATATGCTGTTTATTTCCTTCCAGATAACCGCCCTTTTATCAAGCATCAGTCCTGTTGTATTTAAAAAAACGGATGGAGGCAATGATAATGGCCTGTTTGGTTCCGTGCCATCAATATAATAATCGCGCCCGTCGAGATTGAGGTGCACAACAACAGAATTGAATTGCGAAGCAAGTATACAATCCTTAAAGACTTCGCCGTTATCCTTTGTACTTACCATCATTAAACCAACATTTAGGCCTGCAGCCTTCATGAGCGAATAGAGCAACAAGCTGATATCGGCACTGCAGCCTTCCCGGAAACCCATCAACTGACCGGCATGATGCAAAGGAAAAAGGTGGTATTCCCGGTTCCATTTCAGTGTTCTCAATACATAATCATAGATGGCCTTTGCCTTATTCCTTTCCGACATAGAATCCGAAATAGCAACTGACTTCAGATTTTTCTCTGCGAACATTTTGTCTTTCAGATAGTCGAAATAGCTTTCCGACTCCATCACTTCACTTATGACCGATTCCCACGTATAGAGTGTTTTGACATCTTCCACGTCTCCTCTTATACCCACCTTTTTGTATCCGACGAGCTGGAACTTGATTGCTTCGGCGTAATCCATGATGTTATGACAGTAGGGTTCCTCCTTTAATGCCGGCTGATAGTATAGTTCCCATTCATTCTGTTGCGTACCATTGTTATACTTTGCGATCAGATTCTTCCCCTGGTAAATCACCCTGTAATCAAGACCTTCGGCTATCATGGCGGAGAATTTCGAATGTAAGGTAGGATAAGGATTCTGAAAGACCCATCCTTCCAGAAATGTATAACTTTTCGAGCTCAGCGTATATGAGTATTCAAGTATCGAGCCCGGGCTTACAGAGGGAAAGGTGAATCGAATCTCTTTCCATTCATTGTCGGTATCAAATTCAAAAAACTGATCTGACTCAACCCTGGTTGCTTCAACCTTGCCGCCGTTGCTAAAGTTTAAAGTCTGCGCCCTCATATTGGTGATCTTCTCAAAACCATCTTTCGTATAGAAGGGCAGACGGATTGTAGCTGCCTCAAGGCCCCTTTCATCCAGTATTTTCATTTTGAAGTACTTATGGATGGTCACGAAACCTGATCCGAATCCGAACTCAACATTTCCCGATTCATCCAGCATGACAACGGAAGCGGTTGAATCAAAGGGACAGACTTTCAGTTCTTTCTCATCATCTGTTGGTTTTCCCCACTTGTATGAGTATTTCTGAGCATTGACAGTACTTACACAAAATAGAGCCAGCAGGAGGCATGTGCGAATAAAAAGAGACGGCATGAGATAATTGGGTATCTGATATACTGCGAATTACAATAATACTCTATTGCAGAAAAACCAGCTTGGTTTGATCTGCTTTTACGGTCTTCTTCAGAAATGCAACCAGATCAGGAAAATCGGTTGGTTTAAACCTATTCTCGATCAGGGCGAAAGAACGGATACTGGTTATTTCGTTTCCCTGAACATTAACGCTGAGACTGTAAAGCCCGAACTGGACGCGCCGACTATCTTGACCACCTTACGCCGATTTGTTATGACCAATGTAAACAACATAGATTCATTGGTTTGGATTTGTGATATCAGATTGGCGCAGACTGGTCACTTTGAGCGTTTTTTCCAATTAAAGCGTGGGAACAAAAAATCAAAAGTTTGGCAGGATGGCAGCATCTGCGTGCTGCCGAAGGCGTAAATAGCAAAGCAGCGGCTGATTATTTTGTTTTGGCAACACCGGTAATGATTATACTTGATGCTAAAATGAAACAGATTATCTCGTTACCTTCAGGATTTTCCGAATTGAAGTCGCAAATTGATAAATTGCATTAGTGGACTCGAAGATCTCCTCTTCATCCAATTCGATGGTGAAGTTTGTTGCTGACAGCTTGCCCTCAGTAGAGCCTTTTTCCTCTTATACTTCATGCAATTAATATACAACATTTAAATGCGTTCGTCACCACTATTTTACCTCCTTACCCATAATATTCTGTTATACAGAAGGTGCAAAAACCTTCTATGTTCCGGTCATTTTGCCCGTTAACTAACCGGCTCGATAATACCGGTTTTCTATTAAATCCATTTCTTTCTTTCCTGCTTCACTCTTTGATACACCGAACAGAAAAACCACAAGAAGGACTTATGTAATAGCTGTAACCAGTTCCTCCTTCACTGGTAATACCCATATACATGGCCCCGGTTACATGGTAAGATGAATTGCTCCAGTAACGTCCAAACCCGCCACGCCCAGTAAGCATGCCATTGCTAGCGTTCAGCTCACCTGCGCAATGGATCTTTAGAAGAGAGTTCCATGGCCCAGTCCAGCCTGCTCTTACATGATCCCATTCGGTTATCGTAGGAACATGCCAGCCGGTCCCAAGTTCAATAGCGCAGGGGTCATTTTCTATAACCCAACCCGAATTATTAACCTCTATTATCCAATTATTGGGAGTTAGGGTAATACCATCATGCTTATAACCCTGTTTACGGTTAAACTTCCAGTACCACCCGGCTGAAGGTTCAGTAGGATCAGTCAAGGAGTCCGCTTGGTGGTCGGCTCCAAGGTTGCTGGTGATCCAGCATTTTGTCGGTTCTCCTGGCACATTCGTAACCGTTCCATAGGTTACTGTCTTGGTAACCGGGGCAACAGTGCCGGCTACATGATTAACTGTGATAGGAGAACCGCAAGTGAATACTGCATTGGTGCGCTGGTTTTTTGGATTTCCATCCGTTGCTGATGTATTATAACGCTCTGAATCCTGGTCTCCATTGTACTCGATAACCATCAACCTGTAATTCGTATTTGGTTGCAAATTTGTAACCGTCACTCCTGATAGATGATCAGTTCCATTAAAAACGCAGTACCAGCCTGATGACCCGATTTGCTCACCGGAACCGAATTCGGTGTTTGCTGTATAAGTTGTATTATCAACAGGTGTTGCAGTTCCGGCACTATCCTGCTTAATAAGAGCCACTCTCTTTGATCCGTCGCCATCAATCCAGTTAAAAGTAAATTGAGAAACCTGCATATTATCAAAGGTCAGGTTATAAGCCTGTGTAACTGGTGAATGTATAATGCTATCATTCATTATGCAACGCACCGACATGCCATAAGGTCTATTGCCTTCAGGGTAGGCTCCAACCTGTGTATGGCTGTATAACATGTTGCGGAACCACGCAAAGTCGAGCACGTGCTCAGTAGAACTCCAGAAATTGGCGGCTTCGCCTAGGCTGAAAAACTCACCACCGCCATAGTATCGCAGCCCTCCCGGAAGGGCACTGAATCCAAATTCGTCAGTCGCACCCGCATTAGGAGCTTTCCAGTGCAAAGTATCTGCCTCTTTAAGTTTTCCTCCTGCAATGCTATCACCCCCCGCATAGTTTACTAATGTCGCCCATTCTTCTATAGCAGGCACATGCCAGTTCTGTGGCGCTAATCCTCTTGGGTCGTTCACAGCATACCAGTTATACAGCTTGCCATACTTAACACCTGTTGAAGAATCATTACTAAAATTGCAGTACGCCCCGCTGGTTAAATCAGCCCATTGGGTAGAATTGGTAACCTGGGGTATCGGTTCGCCGTTTCTATAGGTTCGTGTATCAAGATTTTCTTTAAGCCAGCATTGTGTGCCAATTTGTACCGTATTGTATGTTTTTCCTGAAAAGGCCAAATTCGATATGCCAGGGCAAGCCTTTGGATTTGAGGGCGTTGTGAAGGTCACTTCATTCCCGTAGGATGTTCCAACACTATTTGTTGCATAAGCCCTGACATAATAGGTAGTATTTGCACCTAAACCTGAAAGATTGCTCACAAATGGGCCGTCTCCGGTTCCGTCAGAAGTGTGGGTTTCTGAAATTATCGGGGTTTTGTTTGTGTTCCAGCAAACTCCTCTTGAGGTCACAGCAGAGCCGCCATCATTAATAATTTCGCCTCCGCATAATGCAGAGTTAAATGTCAGGTTTGAAAGAGTACAAGTCGTCACTGTCGGCTTGTTAGGTCCGACGGATGTTTCATTTCTGATGCAGCGAAGCGTAAGCCCGTAATGCTTCTGTTGCGATGATACCGAGCTTGAACTACTGTCGAAATTTAACGTAAAACCATTGTAAGAATCACCACCAAGCATATCAAAAGTCTGCCAACTGCTCCAGTATGAGCCGCTGCTTCCACGCAAAAGGAGCGATCCAATGGAAGGGGAAGAGTATAGAATGTAGCCTGCAGCATGAAGTTTAAGACCGGAGTTCCATGGGCCATTCCAGTTGGTCCAGTTTCCACTTTCATCCACATGATTCCATTCATTGTATGTGGGTACGCGCCAGCCACTTCCAAGCTCGAGAGCACAGGGATCATTGGCAACCTGCCAGTCATTACCCTCTAGTGGAATAACCCAGCCAGTATTTGGAGTAATAAGATTGCCATCATATTTGTACCCTTGTTTGCGGCCAAATTGCCAATACCAGCCTGCTGAAGGCTCAGTTGTATCATTCACGGCAGTTGCCTGGTGGTCGGCTCCAAGGTTGCTGGTGATCCAGCATTTTGTCGGTTCTCCTGGCACATTCGTAACCGTTCCATAGGTTACTGTCTTGGTAACCGGGGCAACAGTGCCGGCTACGTGATGAATAGTGATAGGAGAACCACAATTCCACAACTGGGAATTAAAATGTACTTCATTACCATATGTTGTACCAATGCAGTTCGTCGCATAAGCTCTTACATAATAAAGAGTGACCGGATGAAGGCCTGCCAAATTACTGCTAAATGTTCCTGAGCCTGTACCATTGGCACTATAATTATCTGATAACGTTGGCCCCGGGCTTGTACTCCAGCATACGCCTCTGACTATTATAGAGGACCCGCCGTCAGAAGTCACTTCGCCTCCCGCTGAAGCAGTCGTGGATGTTATATCAGTAATATTGGTGGTTGTAACGGTAGGTAGTGAAACCTGAGAATTTGAATCTTTAAGGCAGCGAACAGCAGAACTCGCTGATTTATAGCCACTATTCCTTCTAATATAGCTCTGGTTGTAAAATACCTCGCGTGAGATTGCATCAATTGGCGAATCCTCCCGCTCAGTTGAAGACCAGAACAGAGCATTAAAACCTAACCCATTAAAACTTTCTCCGGCAAAATTGTACCCGCTGCCCAAGGCTGAAAATTGACTCACATTTGTCGCGCCGGTGTTGGGACTTGACCAATGAGTCGTTCCGGTTTCCTTCATTTTACCACCAACATCGGTTCCGGTACCTTCAAAGATATTGCAATTGACGGTTGAATCTAAAAAAACTGTCAGTGTACACCATTCTTCATCTGATGGAATATGCCATCCATCAGGGCAAACTCCCTGCACATACCCACATGGAATTGGATTCCAAAAATTATTGTTGGTAGCACCATTTAAATATTGAACTACTTCAGCCCATTGGTATAATCCACCGTATATATCGCATAATGAATCGCTGTCATTATAACAGTACTTTTCAATCATGCCATTATTGGATTGGCTTTGAGATCCATTGATCTTAGCGCCAATGTTCAGGTTTTCCTTCATCCAGCATTGTGAACCAATCTGAACGGTGTTGTAGACTTTTCCTCCATACACGAACGAAGGCAAGCCGGGGCACGGGGCTCCGGGAGAACAGTCTGCTGTAAGGATTTTAGGATCCGAAACGCCACAGTCGTTGTATGCCCAAACGTACCTTGTGTAGGTGGTATCGCAAACGATGTTGCTCTCGCTCTTTTGAGTGATGCTTCCCATGTCGACGGCAGTCTCATAGATATTTCCCGGGCTCCATTTGTAACCGTCGGCACCGGTTACCGGTTCCCATACCCAGGTAATCTGGTCAAGGTCCAGCACAGGTGTTCCGGCAACCGGCGACGCGAGAAAACATGCGGAAAAAGTTCTCCATTTCCCATTGGTATAAATACTCAGGGAACCGTTTGTCCCGCAGTTGGAACAATAGATCATCAATCCTTCCGCCGGGTTGATTATTGCGTCGCGTTGGGTCAGTGTCATTCGGGGAAGCAGAACCCCTTTATCGGTCGACTTGACATCCAGCATGGCCGAATTGTTAGCCGGAGTGCCATCGGTATTCACGGCAACCTGTGCAAACGAAGCCAGTCCTATCCATAGGAATAGCGATATGAAAAATGCTTTCATGGAATAGAGTGTTAATGGATTTTATTAATAATTACTGTTCAATTTACCTGCGTTGACTAGCGGCATTGATTCTACCCGGTAAACTTCTGTAAGCAAGATGGGATAATACCCGGGTAGGCTTTGACAGTTTGTGCTACCTATGACAGGTAGTGAGAATAGTAAAGTTATTGAAATCCTGATGATTTTCTATGGGAATGATGTGTATATTTTAATAAAAAGCTGCTCTCCGGCAACCGTTTCCTTTAATTCCCCGCTGCCGAGCGATTCCTATCGCATGGTGATTGTTCTACTCTTTCTATGATAGCCAACGAGCCACCTCAGTGCAGTCAAAATAAAAAACCGGTGCGCCATTCGCCCTTCACACCACCCCGCATATTTTCGTCCGGATTACTGGCAATGTTTAGTCCGGATTTATCATTCTGCGGTTTTTAAACTCGAATTATGAGCCAGTTAAAGCAACTGCCTGGTAAAAAAAATCAGATTGGACGCGCCGACTAAATTGACCACCTTACGCCGATTTAATATGACCAATGCAAACAACATAGATTCATTGGTTTAGATTCGTGATATCAGATTGGCGCAGGCTGGTCACTTTGAGCGTTTTTTCCACAAAAGAGTTTGTTCGATCCTGAATTGAAGTTCGAGTATACGTTAAAATATACGCTTCATAAGAACAAAATACCTGCAATCAAATGAATTACAGGTATTTAGTAAAATAATACTGTGGAGCTGCCGGGAGTTCCCGATTACACTCCGTTCCATCGGGATAAACTTCTCCTCCCGGCTGCTGTTCCGGAAAAAACAAAACCAGGAACTAAAGTTCCTGGTTTTATCACTCTTGTGGAGCTGCCGGGAGTTCCCGATTCCACTGCGTTCCATCAGGATAAACTTCTCCTCCCGGCTGCTATTCCGGAAAAAACAAAACCAGGAACAAGT
>CAZJCG010000015.1:0-75158 GCA_964544545.1 uncultured Lentimicrobiaceae bacterium
TTATTATTATTTGAACCTTGGGATATCAAAAGCAAGACTGTGGATTCCAATCCTGATTTTTGATTTCTCCATATTTATCGTTTTAGCAATAACCTTAGCATTAAAATTACATGAAACACATGTTGGAAGTTGACAGCATTATTCTTGAATTTGGAATAAAGAAAGTGCTTCAGGATGTTTATATTAAAAGCGAGACCGGCAAGATTACTGGTATTCTTGGAAGGAATGGTACTGGCAAGACTTGCTTGATGAATATTATCTATGGAGAATTAGTTACCAACGAAAAATCAGTCAGACTAGATGGAACGGCAATAATAAATGGATCTTGTAATCCAAAGATATTTAAGTACCTGCCTCAATTTAACTATATTCCTAAGAACCTTAAGGTTAAAAGAGTTTTTAATGACTTTGAACTTGATTTCAAAGAATTTACTGAGTACTTCCCTGAGTTTGAAAAATATATTAATATAAAACTGTTCAACCTATCAGGAGGGGAAAGAAGAATAATAGAAGTTTATTCAATTCTCGCATCAAGTGCAAAGTTTTGTTTGTTAGATGAACCATTTTCACATATAATGCCTGTACACATTGAAACCTTAAAAACTATTATAAAGAATGAGAAATACAAAAAGGGGATCATCATTACTGACCATTTATATGAAAACGTAACTGAGATTTGTGACTATCTTTATGTGATTACGAATGGGAAAACATATCCAGCTAATGATTTAAACGATATTAAAGCACTTGGATATACCAATTAATAACGGTTGCTAACAAGAGGCTGGCGTTATGGCCACTATTGACGACGAGTGAAAAAAACCTAACACTAGCCCCCGGAACGTTGGGGGCAAGGTATAGAAATCCAATATAATGAGAATAGAATAATGCATCAAAGTACTGGCAAATTACACCTCTGAGATCCAACAACTAATAAATCAGTACAATGAAATCATATAAAACTCTCAATGAAATAGTTATCATTATATATGTCATATTTTTAACCAATTGTACAAATGATTATGATTCCAGTGAACGGATTTATACGACAATATACTTTAATATAAAAGGTGATTTAATAGATCCTTCTACAGGTTATAAAATCAAAGGTATGATTGTGACACTGGAGGATATCGATCGGTACAAAATAATAAGTTCTGATAGTAGTATGAGTGGGTCATATTTAGTCTATGAAACTTACTTTACAGATCCTCACATAGCCCATAAATCTGATTCTCACATTGCTGCGACCAGTCCTAGCTATTTTGGTGATACTATAGTTAAACAGTATAGTAATGATACTCTGAGATTAGATATCTTAGTGAAACCCGTCGGAAAAATAATATTGAACTTTCATAATTTAATTAATGTACAAAAAGTCCTTTTAAGTACTTTAGACAACAATATCAGTGTACTTGGACATATCCGGAATTACTCAGTACTTGAATTTAAGCCTTCAGCCGCTGACACTACTTTGGTTCTGCCTGCTTATCCAGATCGTGAAAATTGGTTTGGCTGTTGGTTTAACGATTACTCAGTTGGAGGCACTGTCTTTGATTCAACCTTCAACATAAAAAGCGGAGATTCAATATACTTCAACATTAATCATTAATAAATACCTTCTCAATTTTACCAGTTAAGTTTTCATTCATTAAAAGAAAAAAATCATTATCAAATAATTAGGTTGCTCTGAAATGAGATGAACAACCCTACCTCCAACAGGGGGCTGGTTCTAAGGCCTTACATTAGCTCGGCTTGATTAGGCCTCAGCGCCAGGTTCTGAAACCGTTAACCTCAAGTCATTGAGAGTTTGCTCAAAAATGAATTTGTTTCCTTATCAAGAAACTATTACTTTTGTAAATACATTAAAAAATGAGAGAGAAGTTTCAGGTCAGACTTCTTGATGAAGCTGTCGAATTTATTGATTGTCTGGAAGAAAAAGCAAGAGAGAAAGTCATTTATAACATTCAAAAAGCCCGATTCTCAAACGATAAGGAGCTATTCAAGAAACTAACAACTGAAATATGGGAGCTCAGAACCCTTTACAATAAAATGCATTACAGGCTTTTTGCGTTCTGGGACAAATCAGGGATCTATGGAACTTTAGTAATAGCCACTCATGGAATAATAAAAAAAACTGATAAGACGACAAAGAGTGAACTTGATAAAGCTGAAAGAATCAGAAAACAATATTTTGAAAGGAAGACAATATGAACACAAAAGATAACCAACTCAATACTGTTTCAATTGATGAGTTAACAGACAAATATATTGGCGAGCGTGGTTCTCCAAAACGGGAGGCTTTTGAGAATGAATTACGCCTCGATTTACTTGGAGAAGCAATTCGACAAGCCAGAAAAGAACGGCATTTAACTCAGGAAGAACTTGGCAGACTAGTCGGAGTCAAAAAAGCTCAGATTTCAAAACTCGAAAATAGTCTTACAGATGCGAGATTTGAAACCATTATTAAAGTATTTAAAGCATTAAACGCCAAAGTAAATTTCAGTGTTGAATTACTTAATCAATCTGTGAAGTTAGCATAGTTAATTAACCAACCTGGGGTTAATTGCGTAGACGGCCCCGCCAGCACATATGTGCCTTCCCGAAAATCCCGACAAGCTCTCTACAGCGGTTTCCGCCAGCCTGCAGATAGGACAATTTAACGTAACCCCGAAGTAAGGCTTCGTAAACGGGCCTTTTCAATCGTTCCGTGTTGATTGTAATGATGAGATCAGGACCTGTTCAGGTACGCGGAACGCAACACTCAAATCCACAGGGCCAAGGCATTGAGCGCAGAACAGAATCCATAAGCTTCCTACTGTAGAACTTTCCGCTTAACCCGCCCAGGCAGGCAATCCTGCAGGCATTTTCATCAGTACCACGATGATGAAATACAGCAAGGCAGGCAGAATGATCATGCTCAGCAATTTCAGCCCGATTCCGCAACGGGCCATATCCTGCACCGTCAGTTTTTCGCTTCCGAAGATCACCGTGTTGGGACCGGTGCCGGCCGGCATGATGAACACAAATGAACAGGCAAACGTGGCGGGGACCATCAGCAGCAGGGGATTTACCTTCCCTGCCACAGCTATGCCGGCAAGCACCGGCAGGAAAATGTTGGCGGTGGCTGTATTGGAATTCACCTCCGTAAACAACAGGATCACACCGCACACGACTAAGAGCATCACAAACACCGGAAGCGTGCTTACTCCGGCCAGTTGCTCTCCCAGCCACTGAGCCAATCCTGAAGACTTATATCCTTCCGCCAGGGCATAACCTCCCCCGACAATCACCCCGACTCCCCAGGGTATCTTGCTGGCTGTTTTCCAGTCGAGCAGACGCTTCCCTTGCCCGTCGGAACACATGAAAAGCAACAGGGCAGAGAACATTCCGACTGTACTGTCGCTAACGTACTCGCTTATTCCCAGCAGGTTGCTCCATCCGGGGATTGTGAATGAACCCAGGACCAGGTTTTCCCTGAAAACCCAGAGGACTACCGTTACCAGAAAGATCACCAGAGTACTCTTTTCGCCATACGACATCCTACCCAGCGAAGCCAGCTCCCGCCGGACCACTTCATGACTTTCCGGAATGCTCCCTTTCAGCTTGAAAAAGCGGACAATGTAATACCATACGCCAAAAAGAAAGATGACTGCAACCGGTATCCCGATTTTCAGCCAGGAATAGAAGCTGAATGATGGAGCCGCAGGGAACAGGCTTGACATCATCCCCTGGTAGATAAGGTTCGTGGGGGACCCGATCAGGGTGGCAACGCCTCCGATGCTGGCAGCATAGGCGATCCCCAGCATGATGGCCGCTCCGAATTTGGGCTGTCGCTCACTGAACGACTCCTCCTGGACGATGATCGATAATCCGATCGGGAGCATCATCAGCGCAGCGGTGATGTTGGCAATCCACATCGATAATATGGCCGTGGCGACCATCAGGCTCAGCAGTATCTTCGCCCGGCTGTTGCCGAATACCTTCAGGAGCATCAGCGCGATGCGCTTATGCAGGTTATGCGTTTCAATGGCTTTGGCTATGAAAAAACCGGAGATCATCATCAGGACCAGGTCATGGCCGTAATTCACGGCAGTACTCTTGGCATCCAGCACTCCCATCAAAGGGAAAAGCACCAGGGGAACAAGAGCGGTGGCATAAATCGGAATGGGTTCAGCTATCCACCATATTGCCATGAGGATGGTAACGGCCGCGGTGTTGCGCGATGCCGCGGACATCTGGTCAAAAGGAGGCAGCATGGCGGAGGCCAGCACTACCGCGATGCCTGCAAATAGTCCAATGATCTTAGTTTTATTCATACAATTCTCATCGTCGTTACAATACAGCAAAAGAAAAGGCTCCCGGATTGATCCGGGAAGCCTTTTCGCTCAACTCAAACTAACCAGATGCTTACTTATCAAAACCAGAATTTATTTAATGAGGCAAATGCTTCCGTAAGCATCGGGCTATCTACTAATAGTAAGTATAAGTATAGAGTTCCTGCCAGCCACTACCGGCCCTTGTGATTGAAGAAGGCCTGTTCTTCTCATCGAAGGTATAGGTGATGGTGGTTTTACCCTTTTCGATCGGGGTAACGCGAGGATCCCAGTATTCCAGATAGTCAACCAGCTTGGAGCTTGATTTTCCGAAAAGGTTGCCCATCGGCTTGGTATTGCTGTCGATCATGCTTGCCTGGAAGATGTTATTGTTATTGTCGCCGTTGGTGTAAACGAAGGTCTTGATCTTCTTGGCAATACCGTCGTCGGTATAAGTGGTATGCTGCATGATCTTATTATCAGTAACTACAGCTTCCATCTTCACATGATCCACTCCGCCCCAATGTTCAATAATCTTAACAAGGTAGCCGTTGTCATCGTATTCGTAAGCAGCATATTCGCCACCGCCCCAGTCTTCTTTCACAACCATGCCGTCTTCATTGATGTCATAAACGGTTGCATTGGTACCGGAAGTGATCGTGAGTTTGCCGGGAACGGAATAGTCATAGGTGATGGTCTTGTCGAGAACATCGTTCCAGTAATCGTCGATCTTTACAATACGCTTGGTGGCATCGTCGTAAGTGAATTCATATTTCTCAATACCATCGGTGTAAACCACGCCAATGGTCTTGATGAGCGATGAAGTGGTGAAGGAGATCTGTTCGCCGTAAGCAGTCCCGTCGGTGCTGGTTGCATAAGCCCTCACATAGTAAAGCGTACCGGGGGTAAGGCCGGTAAGTTCGCTTGTAAAGGTTCCCAGTCCGGTACCGCTGGTAGTCTTTGACCCTTCCACCGTTGGCTCCGGAGTGGTGCTCCAGCACATGCCGCGTGCGGTTACATCCGATGTACCGGCGACAGTAACCTCACCGTTGATCGTAGCGGAAGTTTCGGTGATCGAAACCACGGTGCCGGTAGTTACTGAAGGCGGATCCGTGTTGTCCTTTTTACATGAACTGAATGCCGTAGCAAGGCATAATGCCACCGACAGGATAAACAGTTGTTTTTTCATGGGTTAAGTTTTAAGGTTAGTGAATTGTGACTTATGGTTGATTAATTATTTCCGGCAAGGATGATGAGGGCCAGCCCCGATACGAACAGGATGAACATGAGTGTGAGCAAAGTGTTGATGGTTTTCCCCGCACCCTTGAATTCTTTCCAGATGAACACGCCCCATAAGGCTGCCACCATGGTGGCTCCCTGTCCCAGAGCGTAGGAAATGGCAACGCCGGCTTTCCCGGTCGAGATATAGCTCAGTGAGGTCCCGAGGCACCAGATCAGGCCACCCAGCATTCCCACAGCATGGGTCGAGAGGCTTCCTTTGAAGAGGCCTTGAACAGCAACCGGTTCACCCACAAAGGGCTTTTTCATCAGCCAGGTGTTGAAGATAAAGTTGCTGGCGAAAACGCCCAATGCGAAGATGAATACGGCCGTATACGGCGTAACCATGCCGGGTTGGGGTGATTCGAAGTTCGTAAGGTCCATGGCAGCCGCAACAAAACGATAGAAGAACGCCATGATGATACCGGCAGCAATAGCTACCCAGAGGCCTTTCTTTATGATGGACTTGTCAGCGCCGCTTTGCTTCTTGCGTCCGTAAGCGATGCCGTTGAGCACAAGGGCAATGATGATGAGGAATACCCCCAGGAAAATCAGTGTCGGGTTTCCCGATGGGGTGCTGAAATAATTGATGAATACGCCGAGCACGAGTGCAAGACCAACTCCCACGGGGAAAGCCACCGCCATCCCGGCAAGGGAAATGGCAGAAGAAAGCAGGATGTTGGAAGCGTTGAAGACCACTCCGCCGAAGAAGGCGCTCCAGAAATTGCCGGAACTTACCTGCATCAGGTCAGGAATGAAGCTTCTGCCCTTGTCGCCTATGCTTCCGAGCGTAAGCCCGATCAGCACAGAGAAGAGGAGCATACCCAGGACATAGTCCCAGTAGAAGTACTCGTATCGCCAGGTCTTGGCGGCAAGTTTCTGGGTGTTGCCCCAGGACCCCCAGCAGAGCATCGTAACACAGCAAAGTATTACTGCCAGTCCGTAACTATTTACAATGAACATGTTAATTGTTTTTGTTGGTGGATATATTGTTATCTATGAATCATCCATGCATTGTATTTCAGCATTTCCTGCAAACCGGTAAGGAACCAGTCCGCACCTCCCGTTCCCTGACGCACCCGGTATTCATGTTGCAATTCCCGGTCGCGAAGAAGCATGTGTGCAAAGCCATTCCCTTCATAATAGTTTCCGCCGGCAGGAGCATCGATATAAAAAGCAGGTGTTTTCTGTTTCTTGATCGTTGCAACAGCATTCACTGCCTCATCTTTTGAAATGAAGGCATCGCACAGATTGCAGGCAGCAAATTCAGCCGGTAAAGTTCCCAGTTGTAATGCGGCAACAGCTCCTTCGCGGTAGCCGGTTATCGTCCGGAAACGGTAACCTTTCCTGGCCCGGTATATGCGCTCCACAGTCCTTATCTCACTCCTCAGGGCAGCAGTATCTTCGCCAGGAAGAAATGCGAGGATCACAGGGAGCAGCATATTGCATTCCGTTTCTTTTGCTACTGCATCTGCGATATCTGACTGCAGGGAACGATCCCGGATCCCGGCAAAATACATTACCGGAAATCGCCGGTCGGTTGAGGAGTATCCTTCAGGCAGAAAAACCTGTATGCCTTCCGGTTCCTCACCTGACAAGCTTTTCGCATTACAGTTGCGAGTACCGGCTTCATCGGAAGCCGTATCACCCCTGTATGGAACCGAGCTGAAGGCATCGCTCATGAAGCGCAGCGCGTTGGGAAGGGCCGATGTCCAGTATTGGAAGCTGTGTCCGCCGTCCCTGACCCTGAATTCATGATGAATGTTCAGGTTGCGCATCAGGATGTGAAGTTCTTCATTGCTGCGGCAGAGCGTCTGCTCATCATCGCCGTTGTCAATATAGATCCGGAGATTACTGATTCGGGCTGCCGGCATATCTTTGAGCAGGTGAAACGGGCTGTGGGAACGGTAATACGGGGTAATCCTTTCTTCTCCTGTCTTCCCTTCAGCACCGAAGATACTGCCCCATTGCTTATCCCATCCGGAGGCTTCTTCTGTCATATATTGCTCATCAGTCCTCACCGAAATGCTGAGTGGAACGGTTGCCCCAAACACGTCGGGATGCTGCAGGGCAAGCATGAGAGCTCCGTAACCACCCATGGAGTACCCGATGAGGGCACGCTGGTCGTTACGGGGAATTGTCCGGAAAATACGATCGATATAGGGTACCAATTCCTGAATAAACATATCCTGGTATCGGCAGGAGTCATGATAGTCGTTCATGTAATAGGTCCTGAAACCCTGAGGCATCACGAATATCATCGGAACTATCTCGCTTCGGGCTGTTGCCGCGTATGCATATTGACTGATCTGACCGTATTCGAGCCAGGAGCTTTCGTCATCGCCCAGACCGTGCAGCATGTATACCACCGGATAGGATGAACTGCTTGTATAGTAATCCTGTGGCAGGCAAACGGAGAAACGGATATCCTGTTGCAGTATCCGGCTGTGCATCACCATTCCTTCCCGGATCAGCAGGCCGTTGCCTGCCCCGGCAAAGTTTGCTGCAAGCAGGCATATCATTAAGAAGGTCACCGTTTTCCTGATCATAAGCCCGTGTATGTAAGATGTTGATTCATAAATCCGTAGGATTCATAAAGGCCGTTCAGAAATGATCTGTGATTCTGAACACCCTGACCAATCCTGAATTCATAGTCGGCTTCATTTTGCCGGAAAGAAGCATACAGGGAATTGTATCCTTTATAGTAATCTCCCTTATCACAACTATACAGGTAGTAAGCCATTCCCGGGTTGAACGCATCGGCATTTGCCGGCAGGCTTGCATCGAAAAGGAGGCAGCCATTCAAAGTACTTTCGGGTTCCAGGGATATTTCCCAGGCCTGTGCGCCGCCTCTGCCATTCCCAAGAAGAATTGACTTCCTCAGGTCGTTGCTGACCCTGTATTTTACACGGACCTGATCAATAATCTGTCCGAGTGCCGCAGCAGAAAGATCTGTCGCCGTTACCGGGATCTCCACAACCAGCGATTGCGGGCATTTGTTCTGATCCATCTGATAAGCCAGCAGTGAGTAAAGATCCTGCGATTCTGTTTCCTCATAGCCGGTGGTACGGTCATGAAGAGCAATGATCAATGGAAAGCGGGCGGCAGTATCGGAATAGACTTCAGGCAACACTACATTGTATACCAACGAATTATCAGGGCTTGTCTCATGCTTTATTCTGCTCTCGGGAACCGGTAAACCTGTATACAGACGATCCGGCTCATCCGGATATTGTATTTGCCTGACCGCACATCCAATGAAGCGGAGAGCTTCCGGTAGTGCGCTATGCCAGTAGTCCCAGGTATGCGCTCCGTTCCTGACCCTGTATTCATGCGGTATTCCCTGCTCCCTCATGATTGAATGCAACGCATTATTCGTAATGGATAGAGTCTCCTCATCGTCGCCGCAATCCAGGAAAAGGGCAAGGTCGTTCAGGGAGGCGTTCTCCGGAGGATTCATGAAATGGAACGGGCTGTATTCCTTATAATACTCCGTTATCCGCTGTTCGCCGACGGATCCCGATCCGCCGAAAATCGATCCCCATTGCAGGTCAAAGACGCCCTGCGGTTCCGCCATATATTGTTCATCGGTACGGAACGACATACTGAGGACCACACCTGTTTTAAATACTTCCGGATGTTTGGCCGGCAGAATAAGTGCGCCATATCCTCCCATCGAATATCCCATCACGGCCCTGTACTGTGCCCCCCGCTGCGTCCGGTAAAGTGAGTCAATCGCCGGAACAAGCTCATCGACAAACATGTCCATGTAATCGAAGCTGCCGTTGTAACGGTTCACGTAATAGGAATTATATCCCTCGGGCATTACATAGATCATCGGTATTGTTCCTGAGGAATATCTATCAAGATAGTATTGAAAATAACCTCCCTTATACCATCCTGTTTCCGATTCGCCGAAGCCATGCAACAGAAAAACCACGGGGTAGTCAATCGTTGTCTTGTCGTAATCGGCAGGCAGCAATACTGCATATTTCACCGGACGCCCAAGCACGTGGCTTTGCAGGACCTGATTTTCCACCAGTCGATTGAAGACAACCGGTTCTTCCGGATCATCTTCGCACGACGACTTCCGGCATCCGGATGCCCCAAAGAAAAGGGCCAGCAGGAATATGCCGGTAATCAATGGTATGAAGATTTTCCTGTACATCATTGTTCTTCTATTTTACATTTCCGGGGTTGAGCATCGGGGCCGGCTTATCGCCGTAAACCACGTACGACTTCAGATAGATCCTGAAATCCGGATCAGGGTTCACCCATTTGATCTCCAGTTTATGGGCCCCGTTCGGCAGCATGTATTTATAATAGATGTCGTATTTACGAACGATATAATCGAAGGGCATCCTGACCTGTTCCGTCTTTTTACCATCGATATACACATCGAGCAGAGCGACAAAATCGCTTCCCGACAGGTCGCAGCGGCTTCTGACATTCCCCAGCACCACAATGCCGTTTCCGGTGAAATCGATTTTGATGCTTTCATCCAGGAAATCTTTCCGTACAAGTAATTCCTTAACGGGATACATCCCTTCGAAGGATTGTTCCAGCCGCAGCACTTCAGGTTGCTGCACTTTGATAGTGACCTGACCGTTTTTGATCTCACCGCCATTGCCGGTAATAAGCTGCGTTGCATGTTTATAGCTCAGGTCGTACACCTGGTTCAGGGTCATATCGGTATAGGGGAATTTCAGGTCCTGAACCTTTTCGATGGCCGGTTTCCAGAAGGCCGGGATCTTGTCGTAGCCAAGCACGACACCCAATATGCCGGCAGCAGTTGCCGGATTGCAGTCTGAATCCTGTCCGCAACGCGTGGCAATGTCCATGGTCCTGTAAAAGTCTTTTTCTCCATAGAGGAGCCCCATAACGACATAGGCTGCATTCACGCTGGCATCTATGTTAAAGGCGTTGAACACCCCTTCGGGGCAGCCCTTCTCGGAAGTATGTTTCTTTTCAAATTCGAACCAGCATTGTTTCCAGTCGTTGGGATACTTTTTATGCCATTTCAGTACGTCGTCGATAGCCTGATAGAATTTGCTTTGCTGCGGAACGGGCTTCAGTCCCTCCCTGACGATGAATTCAATATCATCCGAAATAAAAGCGGTACTGTACATTCCGGCCATGAAAACGCCGCCGTACCATCCATCGCCATAGTTCATGATATGTCCGGTCCGGTCACAGATCTCCGCTGCCGAGTTAATCATTCCGGGCGCCATCATTCCGGCGAAATCGGCTTCAATCTGGAAATCGATATCATCAGCATGGGGATTGTTCATCCAGTAGCCTGAAGCAGGAGGCATGATGCCGTTAAGGATATTGTAACGGGCGGCCTGGTTGGCATGCCAGAGCTTATAATCATCATGGGCAAAGGAGAGAGCGAATGAATCGGCAGGAGCATGGATACCCAGGCGTTCGATCACCTCCACAAAGGTCAGGTCCATGTAAACATCGTCGTATAAACCGGGATCGGATTCGAAGATCTCTTTAATATAATCATCATACCACACCATAGGCTGATAATCCTGGATCATAGTCCCTTTGAACCGGAATTCCGTAGGTCCGCCAAATGTGCAACCAATAGTCTGCCCTGCCCATCCACCTTTGATCTTGTCCTTCAGGACCTCCACAGGGATCGTTACCCTTTCGGGCAGACTGCCGGTTTTATGCCCTTTCTCCCTGCAGGAGGTGATGAGCAGTGCCGGCAGTATAAACAGGACTATCCATGCACGTTTCATGGTCTTTCAGGATTAGGTAAATTGCTTTCAGGCTGCTTTTCCGAGTACACAACTATGTCGTTGATCCGGATTTCGTATCCGGGCGCAGGATTTCGCCATTTGAGCGTCACATTGTGCTTTCCTTCTGTCAGTTGATATTTCCATGCAGGCTCAAGCCGCCTCGAAGTGTTTTTCATGGGCAGTTTTACCAGTCCGTCCGGCTTACCGTCAATTGTCACCTCCACTTCTGCCACGTAAGGATCATCCGGTTCGGCAAGCGCCATGGCTTCCGATCCGGCACGTTTGGCTATCCGGTCGATATAGCTCTTATCGATCTTTGCATTCTTCACCAGGTTCCCGTAAAAGATAAAACCATTCCCCTGGAAGTCGTAAGAGAGTTCATCGGTGAATGATTTATCGAACCTGTCGCGGTAAACGGGAAAGGTATTCTCAAAGTTCTGTTCGAAAGCTACCGGAGCGATCTTTTTGACAGGGATAACGATCGTATCTCCATCCGTTTTTCCTCCGGCTTTCGTGATCATTTCGAGGGCATGCCTGAGGCTGATATCATAAACTTTCTGAAGCGACATGGATGTTCCTTCGAAGGTCATGGGCTCTATTTCCTGAAGAGGCTCCAGCCAGAAGGCCGGGATGTGGGAATACCCAAGTATCACCCCCAGAACACCGCCAACCGTAGAAGCATTGCAGTCGGAATCCTGCCCGCAGCGCGTTGCAATGTCAACCGACCGCGTAAAATCACCCTTCCCGTAAAGCAATGCCAGTGCCACATAAGCCGAGTTGATCTTTGCATCGATGTTGAATGACAGGAAGACGCCCTTGGGGCATCCTACATCCCTGTCCCATTTCTTCTGGAGTTCAAACCAGGCTGATTTCCAGTCATCCGGGTACTGCTTATAGAAACTCAACACATCACTGATGCAATCATGGAATTTCGTTTTTGCCGGTATCACCGACAAGGCTCCGCTGACAAGTTTTTCAGGATCGCTGGTGGTAAAAGCCTGGGAATAGAGACTTGAAACAAAAACACCTCCGTACCATCCGTCGCCGCTGTTCATGATATGCCCCACACGGTCGGCGATTTCAGCCGCTTCATTCGGAAGCCCCGGTGACATGATACCGATAAAATCCGATTCGATCTGGAAGTCCAGGTCATCCGCATGGGGATTGTTCTTCCAGTTTCCCGATGCAGGGGGCATGATTCCCTGCAGGATATTGTACCGGGAAGCCTGGTTAGCATGGGCAAGGTGATATTCGGCTCCGGCCCAGCAGGTAGCAATCGTATCCCTGGAGACATCGAGGCCATATTTTTCAAACATGCTCACGAAGTTCAGGTCTGTATAAATATCATCGAAAAGACCGGGTTTTTTATCCCACCAGTATTTCACATAATGCCGGTTCCAGGGGATGATCTGCCAGTCGTTGATGAGAGCTCCCTGATACTTGAATTCAACCGGGGCTCCGTATACCACACCGATCGTCTGGCCGGCCCATCCCCCTTTGATCTTATCGGCCAGCACCGTTTTCGGAATGCTGAATGATTCCTTGTCTTTCCCATCGGTTGCAGACTGGCGGCAGCTGACGCCTGCCAGCATCAGTGCCAGCAAGGCGGGAATAAGGATATGGTTCAGGTTGAGCTTGAGCATGGCTGATGAGTTAGTGATACACCGACAATTCTGTTACCGACGTAAATCCCGATACATTCTTTGTATACTTGTTCCAGTGATCCTGGACCTTGGCATCTCCGATTACCCGGATAGCCGTGGTGGTAACGGTCGGGAAACTGATGACATACTCCACAAAATGGGGCTGATAAAATACTATATCGGTTGCCGGTAACGGAGGATCAATCTGCGAACCGCACACCGGCACCCATTTGCCTTCATTGTTCAGGTATTGTACCTCGAGAGAGGTGAACCAGCCGCCGAATTCTTCCAGACAGCCGGTATGCAATGCCAGCATGCTGATTTGCTGCGGTGTCTTCCAGGAATAACCGTAATAGTCGACCTTGGGCAGCTTTGATTTGGCGGCAAGGCTGTAAAATACCGAGCCGGGGCCGTCAACGATCCCGTCGTTCAGCACATCTACACTCCTGGCATACATGGATTTCCCGAAAGTATACCAGCAGGAATCGAGAACGCTCTCGTTGAGGATTCTCACATTGGCGATGACAGAATCGGCCGTGGGAGCAATATTGGGTTTACGCACAAGCAGATGGAACTGCTTTGTCCGCGTTTCGGTTCCGTTGCCAACCTGCAAAGTAATGTCATAATAGCCTGGTTTTCCCGGAATACCTGTGAGCCTGCCCTTATCGAATTTCAGTCCTTCAGGGAGATTTCCCGAAACAAGGCTCCAGTCGTAAATCCGTGTTGCCTGTGTATAGAAGTTGAAGTCAACCGGTTTGCCGACTTCGAGGTGAGGCAACGGCCCGACTGCAAACTCCAGGGGCGGATTGAACAACGCATCCGTCTTGATGTAAAGCACCTGATTGCCGGGCTTGCCGGTCAGTTTGCCACCTTTCAGGAGGATGGTCTTGATGGCTGCATCCAGGGTCTTATCAATGATGGAAGAGATATCTGCATCAGGCAGATCGTAACGGGTAATGTTGATATATCTGTTATTGAAAGGTTGTGTCCATCCTTCCACCGGAAGGTAGAGGTTTGCCGGAAGGCCTTTCATACCGTTGATCACGCCGAGCAGTCCGGCAACCGTGGCAGCCTGGTTATCGGCATCAAAGCCCATGGCGCACGCCAGGTCGAGGGTACGCTGGAAATCGCCGTTACCATATAACATTGCCAGGATGGCGCAGGCGCCGTTCAGGTTTGCGTTCCAGATAGTCCGTGTCATGTCCGGCTCTTTGACATAATATTTATCAGCCATCTCCTGCCGGGCGGCTTTCCAGTCGGAAGGATATTTGGCATGCAGGGCGATCATATCCCTTACAGTGCCGGCATAGCGGCTGTCGGGCGGAAGCTGCTGAAGTCCGATCTGGATAAGCTTGCGGATATCTTTCTCGAAAAATGCGGCAGCATACATGGCACCATAATGTACGGTCGGCTCGGCGCCCCAGCTGTCGCTGGTGATGCGGGCAACCCAATCGGACTTTGAAGCAGCATATTTCACCATCCCGGGAGCCGTTACAGCCCACACTTCATTGATCAGCTGCGGGTCGATCTGATACCAGTGCGGATTCAGGTTTTTATCACCGGTAAAAGGCGGCGTATACCCGAAATGCATCAGGCCGAGAGCTCCTCTGTTGGCAAGCCACACGCGGTCGCGGATATGATACATCCAGGCATCCCGGAGGTTGGCATAACTGGGTTCGGGACCATATTTCTCCATCTGAAGGACATACATGTATTCCACATCCGTATCGTCATCGGAGAAGGCGCCGCCGTATTTCTTCAGCTTTTCCAGGTTCTTGGTGTAGCCATACGGCCAGTTTTCGGGCCCCGGCATCTGTACATACTTGTTCTCATGAGGCAGCCCATAGATATTCCCGATCATCTGTCCGACCCATTCGGCAGCGATCTTGTCCCGAAGTTCCGACACAGTGATCTTCCGGTAATTGCTTCCGGCAGCTGTATTGATCATCAGTCCGGCCAGGAAGATCAGTAGCGTCAATCCACGATCTGCTCTTTTCATATTGTTTTATTACAATGGGTTTTGAACCAGGTTTTTATTGGCATTCAGCACCGACTGAGGTATCGGGAAAAGCTTGGCATTGTTGCCCGACGGGGGTTTATTCCACCAGGCATTCCCCCAGGCGCCAAATCGAATCATATCCTGGCGGCGATGCCCTTCCCAGGCAAATTCGCGACCCAGCTCATCCAGAAATGCCGCGTTGGTCAGGTCGCTCACCGTGAGAGGTTCCAGCCCTGCACGGGTGCGTATCTTCTGCAGGTCGGGATCGTTGATCATCTCCCCTGCCCTGCCAAGCCTCCACAAGGCTTCGAGCTTAGTGTAGAGGACGTCAGCATAGCGGAACAATACAAAATCATTTTCCATGTCGGTGACGTAATACTCCAGCCCATCCTGGTATTCATATTTACAGCACCTTGCGCCTTCCCATTTCTTGCGGGCCATATAGTTCTCGATGGTGGAGGTGTAGATGAACGGCTCGTATTCATTGGTGCTTGCATTCAGGATGTAGATGTCATTTCCGTTCTTATCCTTCTGCTGTCCGCAAAGAAACGAATTACGGCGCTTATCATTCCCCTGGTACTTTTCATAGAAATTCGGTTCAAGAACAAACTCATCCCACATGCCTCCCTTGAAATTAAAGGTCGCCCGGCTTGCATCGTTCAGCGTAAGCGTGTACCAATAGAAACGGTCCTTGGTATAAACCGCATCCATAGGGATTACAAAGATATTCTCCGTTGAGGATTCATTGTAAACTTTAAAATTGGCGAAATAGTCATTCTCGATCGAATAGCTGTTCAGGCCGATCACCTTGTTACAGGCATCAACGGCCTCCTGGTACATGTTCTGGCCGATCCATTCCTCAGCATTCAGGTACAGCTTGGCAAGCAGCGTATACGCCACCCCCTGTGTCACCCTGCCATAATAGGCGGTAGTGGGAACATCCTGCAACTTATCGACATTGCCAAGTATCTCATCCTTAATGTATTGAAATACAAACTGTCGGTCCTTTTGTACAGGGAGATTCTTGTCGGTATAATCAATTGAGAAGGGAATGTTACCCCAGTTGTCGAGGGCCAGGTAATAGAAGTAAGCCCTGAGGATCTTTATTTCCGAGACCACCCGTTCTTTATCCGGGAAAGTGATCGGCGACATCTCCGTTTCATAAATTACCTCGTTGCAGGCGCTGATACCTTCAAAAACATTGTTCCAGGCATAGGTAAGGATCTTGTTCGTGGGCGATACCTGGTGTTTCTGGATCTCATTCCAGCGACCGTTATCCCAGACAAATCCATCATCGCGGGCCGGCGCCACCATTTCGTCCGAAGCAAGTTCATCCAGCGTCCAGAGACTGAATTCTTCGGGGTACCGCTGGAGTTTGGTATAGGCTCTTCCGGCATTCATCAGAACATCTTTCTCGGTATGGAAGAAATTATCAAGCGGGATGTCGGAATACACTGTTTCATCCAGTTTGGTGCAGGAGACAAATCCTGTAATAAAAACTGCGACAGTAAGGTAGGTAAATATCCTGGTTTTCATAACTGATTGTCGTTAACCGTTAAAATGAAGCGTTCACGCCAAACACGAGGGTTGTGGTGCGGGGGTAATAGTACTGGTATTCAATTCCCGGTGACAAACCGCTCATACTCACCTCAGGATCCAGCCCTTTGTAATGAGTCAGGCAGAAAACATCCTGTGCCGTTATGCTTAACGTCAACTTAGAGATATGCCTTGTGACCTCATGAAAATTATAGGCCAGCGACAGGTTGTCGAGCTTTACAAAGGAAGCATCTTCGATGTACTTGGATGAATACTGGCCGGTACCGATGAATTCAGGATTTTCGAGCTGGGAGTAAACGATGTTCCTGCCCAGGCTTAGCCAGTTCTCATAATAAAGCCGGTACATGTTAAGTACATCCCCGCCGATCTGACCCCTGAGAGAAAAATTCAGGGTGAACTGCTTATAGTTGAGGGTATTGCTGAATCCCAGCTTACAAAACGGCATTGCGTTGCCGATGGCCTCCCACTTATCCGGACTGACATGTCCGACAGGATCCTGGTTTTTAAATTTATCAAATCCGTATTGATCCACTTCCAGCCAGGCCGGGCCATAGAATGTTCCGATTGCCTTGCCTTCCTCCAGACGCTGGCAGTTCAGCGGGAATGAGCCTCCCAGCCAACCGATCTCGATATACTTGTTAGTGAATTCAGAGTTTGAAAACTTGACCAGCTTGTTGATGTTCCTGTCGAAAGTGAGGTTAGCCGACCACTCAAATTCAGAGGTTTTCACCGGGATGAAGCCCAGAGTCAGTTCAACGCCATGGTTGCTAACGGTTCCCACGTTTGTATAGAGCTGATTGGTGAGATAAGGCGGAACTGATACCGTGTAGGTATATAGCAGATCGGTGCTCCACCGGTAGTAATAATCGAGAGCGCCGCTGATACGTCCGTTCAGGAAGGCGAAATCAATACCGGTATTGAACTCTTGTTTCTTCTCCCATCTCAGGTCCGGATTTGGATTAGAAATGGGCTGATAGGTGTTGATCCATTCGCCGTTATACAAGAACTTCCCGGCTTTGCCCATGAGGGTCAACGATTTGTAATTGTCAAAGTCCTGATTTCCGGTTACGCCGTATCCAACCCTTAGTTTCAGATCGCTGATCCACTTCACATCCTTCATAAACGATTCCTGATTGATCCTCCATCCAAGGCTGGCTGCAGGGAACCATCCCCATTTATGGTTGGCGCCGAAACGCGAAGAGCCTTCCCTTCGCAGCGACATCGATAGAAGGTAACGTTCCTTGTAGTTGTACATTACCCGCCCGAAGAATGAGATAAGCCTGCTCTGGCCTTTGTATGAGCCCATCTCAGCAGTGCCTTCTCCCAGGGCTGTGCCCGCACCGATATTGTTGACCCCGTAAAGGTCACTGTCAAAACCAGAGTTGATCAGATAAGAATCATTCGACTCCAGTTGCTGGAACGTGTACCCTCCCAGCACCTGCAGGTTGTGATCACCAAATGAATTGGTGTAATTGACCATGCTTTCCAACTGTTTGTCAACGCTTCTTCCATTGTCAATCTCGGCAACCCCGCCACGGCCGATCCTGCTGGGATAGTATTTCGTCCAGTATGAGGACTCCTCCCAGTCGGAAAGGTTGTAAGTGGCCGTCGTCGTCCAGTTCAGTGTTTTGTGAAGTTGCAACTGGACGCGCACATTCCCTTCGGCATCGTTTGATTTGCCTTCGCGGAACCTTTCATTCAGCATGGCAACCGGATTGTTGTAATCCACTCCTTCCAGATAAGTATATCCTCCCGAATAGGTATTGGTCGGATCATACACCGGGCTCGTCGGATTACGGACAAAAGCCTGATAGAACACATCGTAATTGGCCGGTTTATAGAACCTCGTTCCATACAACAGGTTATAATCGATGGTCATCAGATCGCCCAGTGCCTTTTGCTTGATATTCGTCTTGATGATATATTTTTTGGATTCATTATTCTTCAACAGACCATTCGACTGATCTACAAAAAAGGATGAACGGTGCGAAAACCTGTCGGTACCGCCGGTGAGCGAGATATTATGTTGCTGGCTGACCGGATTCTTCCGTGTGACCTCGTCAAACCAGTTCACATCATCGCCATAGAGGTTGCCGCTCTTTTCGGGGGCATACGTCTCAATCGCATATTTGAATTCATCGGCAGTGAGGTTGCGTACCGAACGCGGATTTACCTGCATGGAAACCCTGCCGGTGTATTCTATCTTGCTGTCGCCGGCTTTTGCCCTCTTGGTGGTAATGATGATCACACCGTTCGAACCCCGGGTTCCATAGATAGCAGCTGCCGAACCGTCCTTGAGCACATCGACTGATTCAACCTCCTCGGGACTGATGTTCTTTAGGTCCACGCCCGTAACACCGTCTACAATCACCAAAGGCCCCTGACCGGATGTGAGGGTATTGGTCCCGCGGAGGATAATGTTAAAGCCCGCCTGAGGATCTGCCCCGTCCGGTTTCACGATGCTAAGCCCTGCAACCTTGCCCTGCAGAAGAGCAATGGGGTTATTATACGTGCCCCTGGAGAAATCATCTTCCTTAAGTGTCGTGATTGATCCAGTGATCTCCTTTTTTGTGGTGATGCCGTACCCGATCACAACCAGTTCATCGAGCGACGTCACCGTCACTTTGAGTTTCACGTTAACAACACTCTGATTGCCAACCGGTATCTCCTGCTTTTCATATCCTACCATCGTAAAGACCAGCGTTGCGCCCTGAGGGGCATTCAGGGTGTACTTGCCATCAAGGTCAGTGATCGTTCCGGTTTGAGTCCCTTTAATGACGACATTCACTCCGGGCATGCTCTGGTTGTCGGCTACATCCGTAACCTTTCCTGAGACTATTCTTGTGGCTCCCTCCTGGGCTGAAACGGTATGCGAAAGCATCACCAAAACGAGCAGGAAGGTGTATATGCCACCATGCCTGAACAAGTTGATTATTTTACTTGTCTTCATATCTTATAGTTTTGCGATTCTGCATCCAGCGTAGCCAACTCTGATCTGTAGGGGATTGACCCCTGGGCGCCCATGCGGGTAACGGTGAGAGCGGCGGTTTTGGCGGCCATCTTCACCGAATCAAGTATAGATAATCCTTCGGAAAGACCGACACACAGCGAACCGCAAAATGCATCGCCGGCGGCAGTAGTATCCACAGTGTTTACCTGATATGCATTAACGAACTGATAAAGATCGTGTTCTTTGATCAATGCGCCCTGCGATCCAAGGGTGATTACCACGATATCTACTCCTTTTGCGCTGATGATGTCGGCAGCACGCTTAGCCGACTCAACGTCGGTCACTTTGATTCCTGAAAGTATTTCCGCTTCTGTCTTGTTCGGAATAATAATATAGGTGTTGCTGAGTAGTTTTTCCGACAGCGCTCTGGCCGGTGCAGGGTTCAGGATTACTTTTACCCCTTTACTGTTGGCCATCTCGGCTGCATATTCAACCGTTTCAACCGGTATTTCAAGCTGCATCAGGAGGATATCGCTTGTTTCAATCTCGCCGCGGGCTTTGTCGATATCAGCCGGACTTAAAGAAGCATTTGCCCCCGAAGCCACCACAATACAATTCTCTCCGTTCGAATCAACAGTTATCAATGCTACTCCGGAGGGCTGCTTAGGATCAGAGAAAACATAATCGGTCTTTATGTTCTCGGCATTGTATAACATTACCGACTGCTTCCCGAACACATCGTTACCGGTCTTCGAAACGAATGTCACATTCCCTCCCATGCGTGCAGCAGTCACAGCCTGGTTTGCTCCTTTTCCACCCGGGTTCATCATAAAGGTACCTCCCAGGATTGTTTCACCGGGAACCGGAAGACGATCGGCTTTTATCACCATGTCGGTGTTACAACTCCCTACAACAACAATTTTTTTCGCTTGATTCATATAGTTGAAATTTGACATACAAATATATTCACGGCTTCCGGTAAAGAATTTCAAAAATTTTAACTGTTTTGTATCCCTGAACATACAATCTTGTAATAAATTCATTCTATTTATCTGATATTCTGATTTTTTATAATTTTGAAATTACAACAATTTTATAATTCTGAATTAACAAACTCCCAATTCCCGGCTCATCATGACCCAGGTCCATTCACTCATTCATCTCATCCATTCGATGAGTGCTGTAGAAAAGAAAGCTTTCAGCAGCCATGCACGGTTCGACAACAGATGCCCCAACTACCTTACCCTGTACACCATCATTGCCAGGAATGGAACTATTTCCGATGCCGAACTCAAAGAGGCCTTTTTAAAAGCCTGTCCGGGAGCATCACTCGAAACATCTGCCAAATACCTGTTCTATAGATTGCTTGACACTATCCAGGCCTTACGGAAGACTCAGGATAGTTTTTTCAGCCTGTTCGACACGATTATGAAAGCAAGGATTCTCTTCGAGATGTCGCTGTTCGATGAATGTTTCGATCTGCTGCACGAAGTGATGGAGCAGGCCCGGAAGAATGAGAATTACTATGCGTTGCTGCTGGCATCCCGCCTCGAGTTGGAATACCTGCTGGCTGTCAACTTCCCGGGAATGAGTGAAAAGTCGCTGTTGCAAAAGCAGTTCCAGCTCACCGAGGCCCTGAAATTTCTCAGACGGATCAATGAACAGTCGTCGCTCTATGAAATACTGAAATACAGGGTGCTGTACAAAGGGCATACACGCTCACAACAGCAAAAGAATGAACTGAACGACCTCGTATTCAGTGAGCTTAGCCTGGTTGCCTCACAGAACATGGAGAATTTTGAGATCAATAAGCTGCACCAGCTCTTCCAGTCGGTCTACCTGATCAGCGTCGGCGACTACAAATCGGCCCAGCATTCGTTTTATGAACTCAACACCCTCTTTGAGTCGAACCGGCATTTGTGGAGTGACCCTCCCATCTATTATCTCAACATGCTCGAAGGGGTTCTCGAAAGCCTGAGAAGCATTCATGACTATGAAGGGATGGGCTATTTCCTGGATCAGTTGAAGAAGATCGAAAGCAGTTCGACGGACTTCAGGATCAACCTGGTAAGCATAACATTCCAATACGAGCTTTTTCCCTTACTCGACACAGGCGACTTTGTTGCCTGCCGCACGCTTATCGACCAGTATAAATTTAAACTATACGAGAAATCGGGTAACCTGAACCGGGTGCGACAGGCCGAGCTATATCTGTACACCTCCATTGTTTACCTGGGTTCCGGGGAGTACCACAAAGCACTCAAGGCCCTTAATCAAATCTACCTCAGGATCAAGAACATCACCTTCCTGCCTCTGCACCGCACCATCCGCCTGATCAACCTGGTGATCCTTTATCACTTGGATGAAACAGAACTGATCAAGAATGAAATCCGGTCGCTGAAACGGGATATGAGCAGCAACGATAAAGGCTACAGGATTGAACGGTTCCTGTTCGGCTTTCTGAACAAGCATCAAAGCCATCTGACGGCCGGAAGACCCCGGGAATGGGAAAAAGTCGGGATTGCAATCGACGATATCCGCCAGGATCCTTTCGAACAACAAATCCTGAGAATATTTGATTTCACTGCCTGGATCGAATCACAATACCGGCTCATTCCGCTGAGCGATGTCCTGAAACAGAAAACTGCAAAAAGCAGTGCCCGGTCTTAAATACTTCCGTGAACAGATCATCCTGAGGCACCCTGTGTATCTCTGCTTTTTGGACCGGATCTGACAGCTAATCCATGGTTAATCCGGGATATATCAGCCGGGTACCCGTATATTCTGAATGCAGACACTGACCGGACTTCCCGGGTAGGTACATTCTGAAGAATAATACTAATGCGTTGTCCAATACAAGCACTAATTTTAAATTGCAGCTTCCCGGCCTGCATTATTAATACTACATTCGTTGGGGAATTCCACTCATGTCCTGTTTCCGGAACTACTGTCCATACGGGAACAGGGGCGTCTAAGTATACTTACCGAAGCACCCTTCTGAATCTTAATCCGAAACAGATAAACAATCCTCTCATGATATTGGACGAAACATACTCTTTATTGAGGACCAGATACAAGGAACAAGCCGGTAAACTTACCATTACAGCCGTCCGGATAGGAGTACATCTCACTGCCGTAAAACTCTCCGACGAAAGCGTCGGTTTTGCCGGTACTTTGTCGGATAACTGTCTGCCGGGTATTAGAAAAGACCGGGATTATGGAGACTTCACCCCTGCACAGATCCAGGGGAAGAAGATCACAGATCTGTTCGACACCCCGAAAAGATCCAGTATCATCGACACCCTCCGGATAGCGGTAATGAATGCCATTTCATCCGGGATCCTTTCTTCAGGAGGATATAAAATCATTGAAGACAAGGACCCAATCGAGCTGGTTGATCTGACACCTCCCAAGACTATCACTATTGTCGGCGCCTTTCAATCTTATATCCATACAATTTCCGATACCGGTAACCGGCTGCATGTGCTGGAGTTTGATGAAAATACCCTTTATGCTGAGCATCGAAAGCATTTTGTTCCGGCTTCGCAATACCGGGAGGTGATACCTTCGTCGGATATCGTGATCATAACCGGATTAACGCTGGTGAACAACACCATCGACGGCTTGTTATCCGCTATCTCTCCGGGCACCACACTGATAGTGACCGGCCCGTCCAGCAGCCTTATTCCCGATGTGTTATTCCGGAACCATGTAAATATCGTAGGAGCTACCCGCATAACGAATCCCGACCTCCTGTTTGATATCGTGAGCGAATCAGGAGCTGGATATCACCTGTTTAAGTATTGTGCCCGGAAAATCTGCATCCTGAATGAATAAGGAACAAAGGCCTGCCGTTAAAATACTGAATGATGTTTCATCCGGACAAGCCAGCTTAATACCAGTCGACCCTGCATAAGGGAGGGTACGGCATCCTATGCAGGTCCGCCGGTAATCCTTTCGCCCGGAGAGCGCCCTGGTGAATGAATATAGTCCAGGTTCAGGCTGTATGCGACGATTTTATAATTTCGGGTCCTCAACCAGCCCCGGAATGTCGATACAAGAAAAAGTAACCATTATCACCTCATCCGTTGAGGCCGGCACCCTCGAAACACTACCGGTAATTCCTGAGATGGAGCTGATCCCGCATGAGGAGTTGTTCAGATCCGGAAGAGTGTTTGAACCGGAAGAGAAGATATGCATCACATCGGAGTATTCACTTTCGACAGTGGTCAACTGCCTGGATCCTTCCAGGAAAAAAGCCGTGAAAGTACTCAAAGACAAGTTTCTGTTCAGGAATATCCTGAAAGAGATTTACCCGGAATATTTCTTCCGGTCAATAAAGCCCGAAGAGATCAGCACATTGAAAATTGACCGGAAGTCTGTTCTTAAACCTTCGAGAGGGATTTTCGGAACAGCCGTGAGGATTGTTGATCCGGATACCGATTTCCATACGCTGGGCAGAGAACTGAACGATGAGTTAAGGAAAAATGCCCGGGTTTACCCCGATTCCGTTCTTTCCCCTGCTGACTTTATCCTGGAGGACTTCATCGATGGAGAAGAGTACGCGGTGGATATGTTTTACGATTCTGTTGGCAATCCCAACATCGTAAATATCTATCACCACCCCATACCTCAAAATAAGGCCTACCTCCACATGCTGTATAACTCCTCCAAAGCATCCTTTGAGGCAGTTTATGACAAGTCCATGCGGTTTTTTTCAGAGTTGAACCGCTTGCTGGATGTCACTAATTTCGCAATGCATGCCGAATTCAAAGTCTGGCAGGGCCGACTCTTCCCGGTGGAGATCAACTGCATGCGCTTCGGCGGAATGGGACTCTGCAACCTGTTGTATTATTCACTCGGGATCAATCCATTCCTTTGCTTTTTGCAGGATCAGGCACCTGACTGGAAATCGATCTGGAAAGAGAAGGGAGACAAGATATATTCCTTTTTTATCGCCTATAATGGAGCCGGGATTGAGGTAACCAAGGCAAGACCGCTCCCTGAAAAGTTGAAAAACCAATTTACCCAGGTGCTTCATGAACATCTTTTCGATTATCGCAGACAACTGGCATTTGGAATTTATTTTCTGGAAGAAAGTGAAGAAAATATCCGCAAGTTGCTGAATCTGGAATTTGATCAATTCTTCGAGGCTTCATGAGCCGGCTTCCCCTACGGATAAACAAACGAAAGACCTGATGAACAACAATTTCCATCCCGGCAAATTAACTTCAGCCCTGATCCTGGCTTCCGGACTGTCGGAGCGGATGCGGCAGCCCAAGGCCCTGCTGCGATGGGATTCTTCCAGGACGTTCATCGGGAAGATCATAGATGAATATCTGGATGCCGGATGCGGAAAGATTATCTGCACCGTTAACCACATGATTTATCAGGAATGTCAGTCACTCCATGTTGCCCATTCTGTAAGGTTCATTCTCAATGAACATCCGGAATGGGGAAGACTTTACTCAGTGAAACTGGGACTTAAAGAAGTGGGGGATAGCGCATTTTGCTTCATTCAAAATGTCGATAATCCACACATTACCTCCTGTACGATCCGGAAAATTCTTGAGAATGCAGACCCTGTGCTCTGGTGTTCGCCCGGGTTCCGGGGACAGGGAGGGCATCCGGTATTGTTGCCGGCGATTATCATTGATCATATCATGGCTGAGAGGAATACGGAGAACACCCTAAAGGAAGTATTAGATGCATTCCCAAAAAAGGTGGTAGAGATGGCAGATGATTCTGTCCTGAGAAACATCAACACTCCGGAGGATTACCAGGCCTTGCTGAAAGGGATTCGTTAATTCACTGATCCATTGAGCATTACTAAAAGAAGTTGCCAATACTCCGGCAACCCGGAACCATTTTCTGTGAGCAGGCGCCGAAAGAATCTTCCCAGTATCCCCCCATGATTATACATTGAAATTACTATCTTTGCACTGCCAAGCCCCGGTGGCGGAATAGGTAGACGCGTCGGTCTCAAAAACCGATGGACGTGAGTCCGTGCCGGTTCGATTCCGGCCCGGGGTACAGATCAATCAAGACATTGTATATCAGTATTATACAATGTCTTTTTCTTTTTCTCACATACACTTCCAGATATACTGCAGAGTTCCCTTCATCAATTCTGCTGCGCTGTTAGTTCTTCCCGGCTGTACTCTTTAGATATTTCTCCCGCAGTCTGGCATCTGCCCTTGTTGCGCAGGTTTCAGTGTAGACTAACCAGAATGGAGCATAGGGTTTTGTCGAAAATACCCTCCTTCAACCGGAGAAATCATGCAAACTTCCGGCAGAAGAATATTATTTGCTGATTTTCAGGCAGTCTTTATCTGACTAATTCACATTGCTTTTACTAATCTTCGAATTGGCTAATCAGCTAATTGGCTAATCAGCTAATCGGCTAATTGATGATAACCTGCTAAGATTCGGTTGTTCGACATCTCTTTTCAAAACGCTGTCTCATGAATATGAAGAAAAAATGCCATCTGGCATGATAATATTGTCATTTGTCGTATTTTTGTGAATAACATAAACGCGATGGAAGTCTCTGATCCTTTAGCTGTATATACTGCTCTGAGCGATGGCAATGCACGGTCGCTGATTGATCTTACCCGCAAGGGTATTGGATTTCAATCCTTCGCCAACCTGATGGCAAGGAGCCCGTTTAATCTCTCTGAATGGGCTATGATCCTGCATATCTCTGATCGTACCCTGATGCGGTACAAAAAAGAAAACCATGCTTTTGACCCCCTCGTTTCCGAAAAGATCATTGAGATCGCTCTTTTGTTCAATAAAGGAAAAGAAGTGTTTGGAGATTCTTCCAAATTCAATCATTGGCTGGAAACAGACAATATTGCCCTGGGTATGATTAAACCCAGTGTGATTCTGGACAGTACCTTTGGCATCAGTCTGTTGAACGATGAATTAAACCGGATCGAACAGGGTATTCTGTCATGATAGTATACCGGTTGTGTAAAGCAGAATATGCCGGCGACCTGTCCGGCGAGGGTGCCGGAAAATTCGGAGGTCGATGGAACAGCAAGGGCACGGCTATGATCTATACAGCCGAGTCACGGGCCCTCTGTACTGCAGAGTTGGCCGTTCACATTCCACTCGGCATGCTGCCAAAGGGATATCGGATGATAAGTATTTTGATTCCCGATGATATTACAACCGGAGAACTCCACAACAATGAACTGCCTGTTGACTGGAAGTCATTTCCTTACCAGCCATCCTCCCAGGCATTGGGTGATGCATTTATTCAAAATCTGGAATATGCAATAATCAAAGTACCATCAACCGTTGTACCCGGAGATCACAACTATTTATTAAACCCTTTGCATCCCGATTTCAGGGAAATCAGGATCATAGATTCTGAAAATTTCGATTTTGATGAAAGGCTATTCTTGAAATAGCCCTCCCGGTTGCGGTTTTTCATGCCGTACCGGCAATGGAATTGTAGCCTGAATGCTTGTTATACCCAGTCAATGGGAAAGAAACTCCCTAAGCATTATATCATCTTCAGGTAGTTCACCTCTTGTTCGGTGAGCATCCGCCAATGACCGCGAGGCAGGTCTTTCTTGGTAAGACCGGCGAACATGACCCGGTCGAGTTTTACAACCTGGTATTCAAGCGCTTCAAATATCCGCCTGACGATCCGGTTTCTTCCTGAATGTAATTCCACCCCTATCTCCTTCTTATTCCCGCTTTCACCGGTGTAAGCAATTTCATCGATCAGAGCCATGCCGTCATCCAGTTCAATTCCACCGGCGATTTTCAGCATATCAGCTTTAGTGAGGGCTTTATCCAGTTCAACATGGTAAATCTTCTTCACATTGTGTTTCGGATGGGTGAGCTTTTTAGCCAGGTCACCATCGTTTGTTAGCAGCAACAAACCAGTAGTGTTGCGGTCAAGCCTCCCAACCGGGTAAATACGCTCCTTACAGGCGTCCGAAACCAGCGCCATCACTGTTTTACGTTCAAACGGATCATCGGTGGTGGTTATATATCCCTTGGGCTTATTTAGTAATACATACCGGTGTTTTTCACTCCGGATGGTCTGGTTATCATATTGTACCTTATCGGATGGAGAAACCTTGGTACCCAGCTCCGTGACCACTTTGCCATTCACCATCACGGCACCGGCCAGGATAAGCTGATCAGCTTCGCGACGGGAACAGATCCCAGCATTGGCGATATATTTATTCAGACGGATCATCCCATCATCAGACCGGCTCATGGTTTTTGACGGCCTGGATGATTCCCCTGAACGTTTGGAATACCGGTTCCCGGCTGCAACTTTTGGATAGGCGCCGCGTGTGGGTTTGCTCTCTTTTCTTTGTGCATCCTTTTCGGGGAAGTTATTCCTTTTACCTTTTTCTCCCGGCTCATCCTTTCGGGAAGACGTTTCAGAAGAAGGGCGTGAACGACGCCCGGCCGTAGCCTTATCCTTGTCATACTCCCGACGATTCCCCTGTTGTGAGGCTTTTGTCGATTTCCCTGCCCGGCTTTCTGCAGGATTTTCTTTCCGGCTGTTTCTTCTTTCCATACTATGTTGATTTCCGCAAAGGTACGAACATCCGTCAGAATCAAGCCTTTTCTCTCTGGTGCAGGTTTTCCGAAATGGAACAATTTAAAAGAACGAATAAATTTCTTGCATTTATATTTTATTGATTTCTTGCTGTTTATGTAAATATATTAAAATGGTATGCATTTAGGTTGGAAGATCACAATTCTTGTCTGCTGCCAACGACCGAAACCAGATAAAATTTTAGTTTCCCGGTTGTTAAGTCTTCCCGTCTCTTCCAGCCTGTAGTATACAGATTCCCTCCTGATCAAGTCAAACAGACCTGTTAGATTTCAATTCATACCAGCTTTCAACAACCAAAAACCCAACCTATGAAGAAAATGTTAAAACAAATGGCGTTTCTTCTGATGGGTATTCCGCTGTTACTACTCGGATGCTCAAAATCGGAAGTAACTGACACCACCTCTACCAATCCGGATAACAATGCTGTAAAAACCGGCATTGCCTATTGCGGAACACCTGTAACCGTGAATTTATATACGTATCAGGGTACCACCAGCTGCGGTACTGCTACTATTGGTAACGACGGGAACAAACTCTATGTTTCATTCACGTTATCCGATAACTGGATGATCTATAGAGATGTCACCAAATGGGAAACCGGGGCAAACCTGTTTGTCGGATCTGAAGCAGAACTTATTGCACTTCAGCCTGGCACTGTAGTGAACAGTAACGGCACAGGCCATTTCTACCTGTGGCGGTTCCCTTATCAGTATCTGCCAGTCGGACTGAATGAGCAAAGTCACACATTTGAGATCAACAGATCTGATATTGGTGAGGATTGCCCGTTCATTGTTTTAGGGATCAGGGTAAAGGATTATTCCACCAACCAGGTAGTGACCGTCTCGGCCAGGGCCAATACCAAATGCTGGGCTCACTGGATTCAATATTGCTTCCAGTCATGCGGTAATACCGAAACCGCATACGCGAAAGCTGATGATCCGGCGTCAACCTGTTTCCTCAATCTTCCTTCTCCCGGAGCCAACAGCAACAACTGGGGGTGGTCGAACCTGATCACGGCTTCATCTGTGCCTTACACATTCCATTGGCCGATTTATGCAGGTGCAGGTCAGTGTAATATCTCGAATGCAACTCACGTAGGCTATCTCGACGGAACCTACGACGGGGCCAATGTCTATGTAACCTATAACCTGTTTGGCGGCTTTCATTTGAATTCTACTGCTTTGTGGGTAGGAAATGATTACTTACCTCTTAAGAAAGGGAAGTACAATACAGCCCCGGGACAGTTCCCCTACAAACATTCCTCCTTAAAGGGTGCGGGAACTGATTCCTTCGGACCGATTCCCATTACAGGAGACGTATACATCGCGGCTCATTCCGATGTAGTCTGGTAGCATCATTTTATTCAACATCTCCATGAGGATGTTTTGAAAGCAGGCCTATCCTCTTTTGAAGCATCCTTATTCTTTTGAATTAGAACCCGGGTAACCAACAGAAATAAATGTGATTATAACTATAAATATCTACAAATTTTTTATTATATTTGTGATAACACCGATTCAACCGGCTTGCTTTCCACCCAAAAAAGGAGGAGTTATGAAACCCTATGCAAAAAGGATTATCACCGTCGGTACTTTCCCCTACTCAAGGGCAATTTTATTACAGATTCAACTGCAAACCGAAGGGATCGATTGTTTCCTGGCCGACAGAGAATCGCCGGGCACATCCAGAACTGCTGATTTGCGTACTCAGGAAAAAGATGTTGCCAAGGCCTTAAAGATCATTCATGAATCGATTAAGGATTCAGGCGCTGCAAAAGAAAAGGCAATACGCAATATAAGTGCTGTACGACGAATCCTTGTCCCTGTTGATTTCTCCACGCTGTCGCTTCACGCCTGCCGCTTTGCCATTAGTCTTGCAAACAAGTTCAAGGCAGAAGTAAAGTTGTTACATGTATTCTACAACCCGGCCATCGATATTACTCCTTATGATGAGCATTATGCATACCAGGTCAAATTATCGAACAACCTGAGGGAAATAGAAAAAAATGCAAGGATCAATCTCGTGAAACTTGAACAGAAGCTTGAAATCTGGAGCAAACAGGAAAAATACGGTGACATAAAAATAAGCACGGGGCTGGCAAATGGTGAGGCGGTCGACGAAATTCTTACATATTGCAATAAGTACAAGCCTTCGATCATTGTTATGGGAACGCGTGGTTTAACCAAAGGGACTCATCCTCTGGGAAGGGTCACCACACGGGTAATTGAGAATACGCATATTCCCGTACTCGCACTCCCCGACGGTTCCATTAACAAGATCAACCTGCTGAAGAACCTGCTTTTCGCGACGGATTTCGATCCATCGGATTATAAAGCCATAAACCGCCTGATCAGTCTTACCAGGCCGCTTGACATACAGTTACACTGTGTCCACATCAGCGTGGGGGTTAAGAAACCCTGGGATCCCGTAAAGATGGAGGAGCTTAGAAACCAACTTGCCGAGGAGTATGCCGACAACAGGATCAAATTCAGTCTGCTTGTCAGCGACGACATAATCAAGGGCCTTGAGACCTATATCCGGAACAACTCTATTGATGCAGTCGCTGCGGTGACACATAAAAGAGTTGCCATGGAAAAGATGTTCTCTCCGAGTATGACCCGGAAGATCTTTGCTGAAACCGGCAAACCTCTGTTCGTATTCCATACTTCCTGATTGTTGGGCGAAGTTTGATTTCATTCTGAAAACATGTCGGGAGATCAGGCAGGCAACGAACCCATACAATCGGGAGCTCTGTCTGTTACTCCATGCAAACTGAAAATGTCTTTCAATGAACTTTCAGTCTGTTGAATTCCGTCCCATTTCCTGCATTCCCGGGAATTGAAAACTCAGTGACAGTCATCCAGATGTTATGGCAGAAAAGCATCCTGGATGTGATTCAGGTGTACTTTCTGCCTGTCGAGAAGAATACCGATAACATCGAATCGGGTTTCTCCGTGATAATCCGTTTCCATAATGAATCCTTCAGCGGCCCGTATCAAGGAGCGTTGCTTTGCCTCCGTCACTGCCATCTCAGGTTCACCAAACCACGCTGAGGTACGGGTCTTTACTTCCACAATCACGAGCCAGTCGCCATCGCGGGCGATAATGTCTATTTCATCCCGGCTAAAGCGCCAGTTCCGTTTCAGGATGCTATACCCCTTTTTCAGCAGATAATTGGCTGCAATGTTCTCGCCTGTCTTACCGAGGTCGTTGTGTTCTGCCATGAAAAATGCAATAATTAACAGATTAATAATGATAAACATTGGTTCCCCTCCCGACAGGGATGTCCGCTGTTCGTTAAATATGCTGCCTTTTCTCTATACTAAGCCCTGCGCTCTCCGCCCTTCGCAGTTTAAAATCCGCTAACCGGGAGGAACAACCATAAATACTGGGTAATTGAAAGCGTAGAGAAATTAAAAACAAATAGTTTAACCGGCAATTGTTTACACAAAGATAACCGATCCCCTTCTGAGAATCAACAATTTATTCCTTTGAAAATCGATAATCAATCCATGCAGGGGTCACAGAATACCAGGCTTGAGACATCCCCTGAAACATGAAGTTTCACGCGCCTTCCCAGAATAAGAGCCCGGTTGTCTTCCAGATGTCCGGCAGGAAATCCGAAACAGACCGGGTAATGGTAACCGGCAACCGCCTCATAGATAATCTGTTCGGGTGTTTTGCCGAAAGGCACCGTGTTATCATTCATTCCAGACATCCCGCCAACAACCAGCCCCGCCAGCCCTGACAGTTTTCCGGATCGCCGGAGATTCATCATCATCCGGTCGACATGATACAGATACTCATCCAGATCTTCAATAAATAAAATCTTTCCCCTCGTATCAAGGTCAGAAGGAGTGCCGTTCAAGGCATAGAGGATCGACAGGTTCCCACCTGCCAGAATGCCTTCAGCCTCACCCGTAACGGAAAGTCCTGTCGCCTGAAACTTATAGCTAAGTATCTCACCAAACAAAGCCTTCCGCAACGTTTCTGTTGAGAGGCTGTCTGAACCGTCGGGCGGGAAGGTATAAGGCATACAGGCATGCAGGGTTTCTATACCCAGATTGGTCTGGATATGAGAATGCAGGACAGTAATATCGGAGAATCCGACAATCCATTTGGGATTTATCCGGAATGCCGAAAAATCGAGGCTGTCAATTATCCTTACGGTTCCGTAACCTCCACGGGCAGCAATAATGGCCTTAATTCCGGGATCATCCAGAGCTGCCTGCATATCGGAAGTTCTTTCCTGATCGGTGCCGGAATACTGGTTGCAATCTCCAAAAAGGTGCTCCCCGAAAACGACTTCCAGTCCCCAGGAACGTAGTTTGTTTACTCCGGTTTCAATTTCATCCGGACTCACTTTACGGGCCGGCGCCACGATGGCCACTTTATCGCCGGGTATCAGGAACGGAGGGGTTTGCATGAAGTATAAGTGTTGAGCAGGTATAAAATTTAACGAAGTATAGAATGAAAAAATTGGATCACAGACCAATTTGGGTAACCATTCGGGTAACATCGATATCGGAACACCTGAAGTGTCCAAGCGGGCAGGATTCCTTACCATGGAGTCCGCAAGGCCTGCAATCCAGTTTTTCTTCCACTTCGAAGATATAGGATGAATCCGAAAGAGGCCCAAAGCCGAATCCCGGAACAGTAGAACAAAAAACGGCCGAAACCGGGGCATTCATGGCAGAAGCCAGGTGAAGAGGCGCCGAATCGTTGGCAAATGTCATCCTGGCTCTGCCTATTAGCGCTGCCGACTGCAGGAAGGATAATTCACCTGCCAGAATAGTCACTTCTTTCCCCGACATTTCCAGGATCTGATCGCACAGTGCCCGGTCATCTTTTGAACCAATCAGGTAAATCTTATACTTCCCGGCCACAATCCTGATCAGTTCAGCCCAGTGCGAGGCAGGAAATTGCTTGGTGAACCAAACGGATGCCGGTGCAATACAGATGTATGGCTGGTCGCAGGCGACTCTGCCGTAATCCTCATCCGACGGATAAAGCCTGGGCCTCCTGACGGTTTTTTCAACAAGTGTTTGGATCAACGCCAGATTTCTGTCCACCTCATGGGTGGCAATGCTTTCGGTATTCAGGGTGTGTTTAACCGATTCGGAAAAAAGGAAAGACAATGGATTTTTATCGAATCCGATCCGGTGTCCCGCACCGGATAAAGCGGTTATCAGGCCTGTTGTAAAGAAACGCTGAACGTTGATAACGTAATCGTATGACTGCTCCCTGATCCTCATTATCAGCCATAGAAGGTTTCTGTATTTGGCTTTTCTTTTATCAAACACGATCACTTCGCGGATCAGGGGATGGTTTGACAGCAGGGATTCATTCCCTTTACGAAGCAGGAAATCAATAGTAGAATCCGGGTAAGAGGCTTTCAGCGATTCAACCAGTGGAGTGGCCAGGATAACGTCTCCGATAAAGGCAGTCTGAATGATGAGTATCTTCATAACAGCGCGGGAACTGCCCTGATTTCCGATGCCGATCCCGGCGTCAAAGATACGCAAGTAGTGCTGCAGAATGATATCATAATATCATCCGGCCGATTTCGCCTCTGATTTTTTACCTCTGCCATTTTCTTATAATAAGCAACCCCTCCTCTTACTTCCGGAAGAAGCATCGGGAGGGGCCGTTTTATCAGCTATGAGCATCAGGGAAAAGGCCGGATGACCTAATACCTGGCTCGGAATATTTCAACTTTTATCCTGCAAGCGTGAACTTGATAGGCATGTTAAACTGAACACGAACAGGTTTGCCACGCTGTTTACCAGGATTCCAGGGAGGCATAGCCTGAATGACGCGGATAGCTTCTTCGTCGCAACCGCCGCCAATACCACGGAGTACCTTTACATCAGTAACCGATCCGTTCTTTTCAACAACGAACGTAACATAAACAGTCCCCTGGATTCCGCTTTCGCGTGCCATCTGGGGATACTTGATGTTTTCCTGGAGGAACCTGATCCTGGCCTCATCACCGCCCGGATAGGAAGGTGCTTCTTCAACAACCGTGAAAATCTCAGCTTCTGCTACTTCCTCTTCAACAGCCTGGGTAGCAACAACAGGTGCCTTGTATTCTTCCATTTGGGTATTTTCGTCGGCTTCGGCATCGATCGAAATATCATCATTCACAATAGCATCATTGTCCACAATGTTAATGATGGTGGTTGATGCCGGAGGAGCAGGAGGAGGAGGAGTATTCTGCTGCTGGGTGATCTGAATCATTTCCTCAGGCGTTTCGGCTCTTTTCCCGCCACTCAGATCCATTAATTCCTTTTTGTCGTAACTCTTGTACTCAAAAGCTACCAGAGTGACTGCCAGGGCAAAGATCAAACCGATCTGAAGAAAGAAACCTTTCTTATTCTCAAGGTCAGCTTTGGCTGTTTTCTTTTGTTCCATGACCTAATCTATTATGAATGAGGTTATTGATTTTCCGCTAAATTAACAGGCTAAGTTAATAAATATTTTAATGATCTCGGGCTACCCGTAAAAAAAATCCTTTGCCGATGCGGTAAAGCAACATTCCTATCACAGTACCCATGAAATCGATACAAAAATCCCAGATGCTGCAAGTCCGATTGACAAATACCCATTCTTGCAGAAATTCTGTTAAACCTCCCACTCCCACAGCAATAGTAAAGGCCAGGATCGCACTCTTTCTGCAACTCCATCCGGGTTCTCTGGCGAATCCGATTAAAAGGAAAATCACGAAGCCTGTGAACAGGAATAGATGCGCCAGGTTGTCGGGCGCAAGTAAATCCGGAAATCCTTCAATTCGGGGTATATATTGCCCTGGCAGCCCTGTAAGGAGGAGGATTAAGGCTCCCCAGGCAATGGCCGGCCAATGCCGGTGCAGTCCTGCTTTCAGAGCCATCCAGCGGGCTTATGCTTCTACGACTTCTTTATATTGTGCAGGCGAAAGTAGTTCAGCCAGTTTGGATTCATCTGCAATCTTCACCTTAACGATCCAGCCTTCTCCGTAAGGATCAGAATTAACCAGCTCCGGAGTAGAGGTAAGTTTCTCGTTGAATTCCAGTACTTCGCAAGATACCGGTGCATACATATCAGAAACAGTTTTCACTGCTTCGATGGTTCCTATGGTGTCACCGGCATTCAGTGTATCGCCGACGGTTCCTACTTCGATAAATACGATATCGCCGAGTTGATGTTGGGCAAAATCCGTTACGCCGACAATACCTTCATTACCGGTAACTTTAATCCATTCGTGTTCTTTTGTGTAGTAAAGATTATCAGGAATATTCATTTGTTTATGTGTTTAATACAGGTCAAAATTACGCAAATACAGAAATCATCCTAATTGATTCTATAAGTTAGAATAATTCTGAATAATGCTTTCAGAGGTTAAAAAAAAACCGTCTTAAAAATAAGACGGTTTATAAGATCACATATAATGGCGTCAGTCTTCCTTTTTAGCCATTTTCCGTGTTGAGTAGTTGATCTTGAAGGCTCCTGCCTTACGCAGTTCTTGTTTCACATCAGTCACGATACCCATGCGGGTTTCTTTATCCACCTTGAGTGCTGTTGTGATAAAGTTTTTATCAGCTTCGTTGCGGGAAGCCCTTTCAGCCAGAACAAATGCCTGAATATCGCCCAAGGTTGCAAACGTATTGTTGAGCTGGATTCGCGATTCATTCCCCAGCTTTGCCTGCCTGGGCTGACCGACGTAGATATAACTTACCAGTGACTTCTTCTCCAGTTTCTGAACCTCGGTAGCCAAAGGAGGAGTAAGTTTAACCTGAAGGGTCACTTCCCTGATGGTTGTGATAACCATGAAGAAGAACAGGAACATGAAGATAATGTCGGACATGGATCCGGTATTGATACCAGGAACCCCACGTCCACCTTTTTTCTTAAAGCGTGCCATTACTTGGTTCCTCCGATATTTTCAGGTTCAGCTTCAGAAACAGCAACAGGGATTGCTTTCGAGATTGCGTCGATATATTCCTGTTTTGTCAGATCGGCAAACTTAACACCGTACCGCTGCCTTGAGAGTTCATCACGCAGTTCGTTGATAGCGGCAGTAAGTTCATTTTGTACCTGTATGTACATATCATAGCTTGTACCCCGGTCATTTTTAAGAGAAATGATCCCTTTTGAGACCTTAACGGTACCCAGGTTAGGAATGGTCTTCTCTTCCATTTCAGGTAAATCCTGACTGTTGGTCGGATTTGACAGGAAGTTCTTGGCCGTTTCTTTAAGCTGCGATATATCAATAGGTTTGTTTTGCACCAGCAACCTATCGCTTTTATTCACGAGAACCTTGAGTACGTTTCGTGTTTTCACTTCAGGGATAGGAGCGTTAGGATCCGGTGGCGGGGGCAACTTCCTTGTGATACCCAGGTCTGTATTGATGGATGAGGTCAACAGAAAGAAGGTAAGCAGCAGGAAGGAGATATCCGCCATTGATCCTGAGTTTATTTCTGGAATCTTCTTGGACATAGGATCAATTTTTTCCTGATCATTTAAACCATTTTACCACTACCGAATAGATCATGATCACTACCAGTGCGGCAAAAATAATGTATGTGCTGAGGAGACCTGCGCCGATAATTTTCGACTGCCCGGGGCCTACATTCATTTTTGTATAAAACTGGCCCTGATCGGCAGGTGACACCAGGTATGACAGGATCAGAACGCCAACGAGGATTCCAACTCCTATAAGTGAGCCTTTTGCATTCTTGACATTACCTTTCACCAGACTAAGCACGGGGAAAAGCAACAGGGCTCCGATTGCCACAAAGAATGCCAGATAGGCAATGTACATCCCTATATCAATAATTCCCATGATTCTTAGTTTTTAACGTTCTTGTTCTTCACCAGGATATCCATGAAACTGATGGTAGCATCTTCCATGGAGTTAACGATTGATTCCACCTTTGAAACGAGGTAGTTGTAAATGACCTGGAGAATAATAGCTACGATAAGACCGAATACGGTGGTCAACAGAGCGACCTTCATACCGGCAGCCACAACGGTCGGGGAGATATCTCCGGCCTTTTCAATAGCGTCAAATGCCTGTACCATCCCTACAACTGTTCCCAAGAACCCGAGCATGGGGGCCAGAGCGATAAAGAGGGTGATCCAGGAAAGGTTGGTTTCGAGGCGTGCCATCATGACACCACCATAAGAAACGATTGATTTTTCAACCATGTCAAGGCCTTCGCTGTAACGGTCAAGACCCTGGAAGAAGATTGAAGCGACCGGTCCGCGGGTACTCCTGCATACTTCCTTGGCTGCGGTTACACCATTGGACTGAAGCTCTGACTCAACCTTGTTGAGAAGCTTGGTGGTATTGGTGGAAGCCATGTTCAGGTAAATGATACGTTCGATGCATAGACCCAGCCCGATAATGAGGCAGAGGAGAATAGGTGCCATCCAGCCGGCGCCCCCTTCAATAAATTTTTGCTTGAGAGCCTGGTGGAAAGATTTGGATTCCTCAACCGGTGCGGTTTCCGTTGTAGCAGCAGCAGGTGCAACAGCAGTGTCAGCAGGCTGTGTGGCGGAATCGACAGTAGCCTCGGTTTGAGCAGGCTGGGCTTTGGTCTGATCCTGAGCGGATGCAATATTCGACAGACCAAGGGTTAGCATAACTGCTAATGACAGGACAGCGATTACTTTTTTCATGGTAAATTCTATTGATTTTTGTTTTGTGGTGGATTACGTTTAAGTTATTTAACAATACTATACGTGCGACCGTATCTTGCGGAGAGAATGGGATTCGAACCCATGAAGCGCTTTCGGCGCTTACACACTTTCCAGGCGTGCTCCTTCGACCACTCGGACATCTCTCCCTACATTTCCATGCATTTGCTTGATTATACCGCAAATGTCACAAAACGGGGCGCTAAGTTACAAAAAAATATTAGAAACGAGTTTTGCCCAAAATATTTATGCCCCGGAACCCTGAAAAATTCCAACAAAATGCCCTTTAAATTGTTACCTGTCGTATATTTGTTAATTCCTACATAAGAGTTATTCTCCCATAGATTGAAATCCTCATGGATGCATTTGATGGTCGTAAAAAACTGATTGACAAAGGGCTGAAGGTTACGCCCCAGCGTGTAGCCATATTGGAAGCAGTGCATATCCTGAACAATCATCCTGCTGCTGAACAGATTCTTGAGTATATCCGGAGCAATCATCCCAATATCGCTTCAGGAACCGTGTACAAGGTACTTGATACTTTAGTGGAAACCGGATTGATCAGGAAAGTGAAGACCGACAGGGACATCAAGCGTTACGACGCCATGCTTGAGCCCCACCATCACCTTTACTGTGCCGAATCGGACCGGATAGAGGATTACCGGGATGAAGAACTGAACCGCCTGATCGAAGGGTATTTCCAAAACAGGTCTATAGCAGGATTTCAGATTCATGACATCAAACTGCAGATCATTGGCAGGTTTGTTCAGGATGCCCTGCCGAAAACTTAGAATGGGATTCCGATTTCACTGAACTTCTGTTATACCGGGTTACCGCTGAATGGATTACGAAGTGACCCGTCAAATCAAAAAAATCTTAACTTTAACCATAAATACAATATACCATGAAAGAAAAAAGTATCGAACTGTTGAACAAGGCTGTTGCTGACGAATTGTCGGCCGTGCACCAGTACATGTATTTTCATTTTCACTGCGACGACAGGGGATATGATTTACTGTCGGGATTATTCAGGCGGACAGCCATTCAGGAGATGATGCATGTTGAGAGGCTTGCCGAACGTGTCCTTTTCCTTAAGGGCGAAGTTGAAATGAAACCCGCTGTTGAGGTAAAGAAAATACATGATGTAAAAGGCATGCTTGAGTTAGCAGCTCAGATGGAAACGGAAAGTGCCCGGGATTACAACCTATGGGCCAATGAATGCGCAGCCAATGCCGATTCCGTTTCAAAGAAACTGTTTGAAGCCCTGGTAGAAGAAGAAGAGGTTCATTTTGACCAGTATGATGTTGAGCTGGAGAATCTGGCGAAATTCGGTGACAACTACTTAGCACTGCAATCGATCGAACGCAGTAAAAACCTGGCTGCCGGAACACCTGCCGAATAACATACCATCAACTGTCTGCCGTTTACAGAAACCCTGTTCAACAACCTTTGTACAGGCAGCAAAAGGAAGTTGTTCACTGCTGTAAAGGAGATTCCTTTCAGCAGGCCAGAGCCATTGCGCTAAATCATGCGTAATGGCTCAATATTTACAGGTTCAGATCGTAAGCTCACCCCGAAGAGGCGTTTGCAATAGCTGACGCAGTTCTTCTCCCTGAAAACCCTGCCCAAGGAGGAACATGAGTTTTGCTATAGCCGATTCCGTAGTGATATCATAACCTCCAACCAGTCCTATCTGGCTCAGGGCCAGACTGGTTTCGTATTTGCCCATCTCTACGGATCCGCCTTTGCATTGCGTCACATTATAGATGACGATCCCTTTACCTATGGCCGATTCAAGCGAACGGATGAACCATTCGTCGGTCGGAGCATTGCCGGCACCATAAGTTTCCAGGATCACTCCTTTTAATCCCGGAATCGTCAATATATTGCATACCACTTGTTCACTTATGCCCGGAAAGAGCTTAAGCACGGCAACGTTTGTATCCAGGTTGGTGTGTACTTTCAGGTTTTTAAAGTTGGGTTTGAGGATCACATTGCGGTTGTACCTGATATGAACCCCGACTTCAGCCAGCGGAGGATAGTTGCCTGAAAGGAAGGCGTTGAAGTTTTCGGCGTTGAACTTATTGGTACGGTTTCCGCGCAACAGCTTATTCTCAAAATAGATGGCGACTTCAGGAACAACCGGGGTGTTGTCTTCGCGTGCAGCTGCGATTTCTACGGCATTGATAAAATTATCCCGGCCGTCGGTCCTCACCACCCCCATCGGCAACTGAGATCCTGTGAAGATCACCGGCTTGTTAAGGTTTTCAAGCATGAAACTCAGCATGGAAGCCGAGTATGCCATTGTATCGGTTCCATGGAGTACGACAAAACCGTCGTATTTGCCGTAGTTCGATTCAATTACCCCCGCCAGTTTTACCCAGAAGGAGGGAGATACGTTCGATGAATCGATAAGCGGATCAAATGAGACCCCGTCGATGGCATAGTCGAAGTTTTCGAGAACCGGCATCATCTTGTAGATGTTCTCAAATGCAAAAGGATGAAGGGCGCCGGTCGCTTTATCTTTTACCATACCAATGGTGCCGCCGGTATATATGACAAGAATGGAAACTGACATGTGGGTTGCGAATTATGGATTCGATTTCAGGGTCTGTATTGAAAAACAACGATTTTTCACTCAGGTAGTGATAATCTTGAAAATGGCATTTCTGCTCCGGGCAGTTTGAGTACGGCCAGGTTAAAGGTTAAACAGGGTTGCTGCATTTGTTGAAGTTTTCTCAGCAACAGTGTTCAAGGAAGCCCCCGTTATCTCTGCTATCTTTGAGGCGATCAACGGGATATAGGCAGGCTCGTTCCGTTGTCCGCGGAAAGGTACAGGTGCAAGGTAAGGTGCGTCTGTTTCCAGTAAAACATGATCAAGACCAATCTCTCTGACGACCTCCTGCAATCCGGAATTCTTAAAGGTGATCACGCCGCCGATCCCCAGGAAAAAGCCTGCCCCGATCACTATAAGCGCCTGCTCCAGGTTCCCCGAAAAGCAATGGAAGACTCCTCTCAGGTCTGGTCCTGCTTCCTCCTTTAAGATGTCCCAGACTTCCTGAAAAGAACTCCGCATGTGGATGGCTACGGGCAGTTTCAACTCCTTTGCCCAGCGAAGCTGTTGCCGGAAAGCTGCCTGCTGAGCCGCCAGAAATGTCTTGTCCCAGTAAAGGTCGATTCCAATTTCGCCCACAGCATAGTACTTTCCGCTAGCCAGTTGCTGTTCAACCAGGTGCAGTTCAGATTTTACCGTTTCTTCCATTACCGAAGAAGGATGCAGTCCGGCCATTGGAAAACAATGATCCGGGAAAGCCTCACAAAGACTCAGCAGAGGTTCCCAGGATGTGGAATCAATATTTGGCAACAGGAGTTTCTCAACTCCGGACTCTACAGCCTTGCGAATAACATCGCCACGATCCGGATCGAATTCTTCGAGATATATATGGGTGTGCGTGTCGGTAAACATGGCACAAAGGTACACAATGCAGTATAAATCCCTGCCGCATGATGAAAGCCCTCTCCCTGCCCGATCAGGAGGTATGACTGACCGCCGGGATCAGGATCCGGGAATGCCCCGGAAAATCTTTACACGACACCATGTTTTTATCAGAATATTACTTTTCCAAACTGTATCCATTAACCTAAACCAATGGCTTCAGTGATGGCGTTTCTCCCGGAAATCCCTGATTTGGCTGATCCATTGGAATGATTTCAAAATGGATATCATGGAACTCCCATTCCGGTGTTGTCTATTCTTTTTGTTTCTGCTGTTCCTGTCAGATCAGCAGGCTTTCGGGCAAATACCCGACAGCCTGTTGAGCAGCCGGGAACAGTGCAATGCATTCAATACAGTGACAGAAACCAATGGGAATGTCACCTGTTACGTTCAGAAGGGCAGTGCACTTCCTGTCACCACCGCTTCGGCTGGTCCGGACGACTCCATTTGCCAGGGAACTCCCAGCTATACCATCACCGGAACTTCTGCAACGAATTACATCAACCTGTGGTGGACCACGACCGGGCTTGGAATACTATCCAATTCGAATTCACTGAACCCTGTATACTACCCTCCTTCCAACGAGACCGGTTCTATCACGATGACCCTGACGGCAGCCGGGGCCGGACCGGGAAGCATTGTCACTGACCAGCGGATCCTCAGCATTATTCCGGCGCCCATGGTATCGGCAGGTATCGACGATTCCATCTGCATGGGAGAAACCTTTTCACCCGTCACAGCTTATGCATCCTTCTATTCCGGCCTGCATTGGGTGACCGGCGGAAACGGAATATTTGATGATCCGCGGAGTATTACCCCGATCTACACACCCGGTTTCACTGACATCAGGAATGGCAGAGTTGTACTTTCGCTGATAGCCGATGGTTTCACGCCCTGTAATTCTCCTGCCGACAGTATGACGCTGTTCATCTTCAGGCCTCCGGTTACAGATGCAGGACCGGATGGTGAAATCTGTGAAGGTTTGCCCTATACCATCACAGGGTCAGAAGTACTGCATCCCGGAACCATAGTATGGACACATACCGGCGCCGGGACTCTGGACGGAGAAAATCTGCTATCCCCGACTTACACTCCTGCACCCGGTGAAACCGGGATGATAACGCTGACGCTCCATTCAACCAACCGTTGCGGCAGTTCATCCGATTATACGCTCCTTACGATCTATGCCCTACCCACCGTTTCTGCAGGTAATGATACACTCTCCTGCAATCTGTCACCCGTAAAGCCTGGCGCATCGGCAACGACCAATGCAGCTGACCTGTTATGGACGACTTCCGGTTCCGGCAATTTCGATAACCCTGAGTTACTGCACCCTCTCTATTACCCCGGAATTGACGATGTACAAGCCGGACAGGTAATTTTAAGCCTTTCGGCCAAAGGATTTGCCAATTGCGGAACCGTGACCGATCAGATGGTTTTGTCATTGAACCCGCTCCCTATTGTTAGTGCGGGTCCGGATGGCATTACCTGTCAGGGGATGCCGTTTCAGATCAAAGATGCCGTTGTATCCGGCGCTGACTCAGTAGCCTGGATCCACAACTCCTCCGGCACCCTGGAAGAAGCCAATACGTTGACTCCGACTTACCGGCCATCCGAAAGTGAATCAGGCAGCATCACGCTTATACTCACCGGAACCGGTGCAGAGGGCTGCGGGAACATATCCGACACCATGAACCTGTTGATACGCAAAGCGCCTGAAGTGAGTTGCGGCAACGACCTGTCGGCCTGCGGCACTTCACCGGTAAACCTGCCGGAGGCCCAGTATCAGAATTGCTGTTCTGTCAGGTGGACTACCGCAGGGGGCGGAACGTTCAACGATCCGACAAAACTGAATCCTGAATATCTTCCCGGAGAAAATGATCCGGAGGCTGGCACTGTCATACTGACCCTTCACGGGGCTGGATTGACTCCCTGCGGGGATGTAGCCGATGAACTTCTGTTGACTTTCGCAAAAAGCCCTGTTGCCGATGCCGGAACGGATGCTTCTATCTGCGAAGGTGAAACCTATACTTTATCAGATGTAAGATTGGAGAATGGAACTCCGGTCTGGAATATTATCCCCGGAAACAGCGGAACGCTCACCGGAACTGAAACGCTGACTCCCCTTTTTATGCCTGCTCCCGGCTTTTCCGGTAATGTGATCGTGAAACTAACTGCAAAGGGATCAGAAGTCTGTGATAATGTACTGATATCGGACGAAATGCATCTTACCGTGAATGAAGCATTGAAAGGATACGCCGGAAATGACCAGGAGATTACCGAAGGTAACAAGGCCAGTTTACAGGGATCTGTCTCAAACGGTTCCGGTATTTACGCCTGGAGTTGGCAACCGGACAGTCTGCTTGAAAATTCAGAAGTAAAGGATCCGGTTACCATACCGCTGGACGATCCGGCTACTTTCACCCTTACAGTAATGGACCTCTCAACCGGTTGCACGGGCATTGATGAAGTAACTGTTATGATCAGGCGCAATGTTACCGGAGAGCTCACAGCCCATGCAGATTATGATACAACCGTTGTTGATATTCCTTTACGCATCGACGTTCTGGCAAATGACATCTACCCGGAAGGCAGACTCCCGGAAAACTCACTGTGCAGCATGCCGGCAAACGGAAAGGCTTCGGTGAATGACGATCTGAGTATCACCTATGAGCCTGATCCATCTTCCTTCGGGGATGACTCCCTCTGTTACCGGATTTGTATCCCGGAAATGCCTGAAATATGTTCCGAAAACCAGATTTATATTCACATTGCCGCTTCGGGCGCCGGCGACCTTGTAATCCCATCCGGAATAACCCCTAACGGAGACCATATCAACGATAACTGGATCATTCAGGGGATAGAAGAGTATCCTGACAACTCGGTTGTCATTTTCAACCGGTGGGGCGACAAGATCATTGAATATTCCCGTTACGACAATAGCGAGCAGGTGTGGTCAGGCCGGAACAGCCGCAACCAGAGGGTTTCGGATGGCACTTACTTCTATATTCTTGATATCAAAGACCTGGGCAAGCGTACAGGCTGGATTTTCGTCCGGGATAACCATTGATCCGGTTTCCGAAAGGAAAAGCTGATCTGTCAAACATGACTTCCTTGTTTTAAATAATCCTGTTCCGGATACTTCCGGAACGGGGATTCTCTTTTTCAGAAATTCTCCGGAGAGGTTCATATTGGAATATTCCGGATATGATCAGGTATCCGCAATAATCTATTGAAGATTTTATTAGTTTCTGGTTATCAATGTCTTAATAATGCACAATTTGACGAAAATTGCCTGTTCCCTTGTTTGGCATGCCTTTGGGTAAACCCTGCCTGACTAAACAGAGCCCCTGACGGGCTTTGACTTGAGAAGTTTTCCATTTTATGACTTTAAAGGCAATACGGAGCAGCAGTATCATCACAGCTCTTCTGATAATCCATTCAGTATCTGTTACTGCTCAGCAGGATCCCTTGTTGAGTCATTATCTGTTCAATAAGCTGGATGTCAATCCGGGTTATGCCGGCAGTCGTGAAGCCCTTTGCGCGGATATTCTGTACAGGTACCAGTGGGTCAATATTGACGGCTCTCCCAGGACCTTTTCTGCTTCCCTTCATTCACCCCTTCGCAACGATCATATCGGACTTGGGCTCAATATCTATCAGGATGTGACCGGTCCGGATATCAGCCAGGGCGCCCTGGCCACATTTGCCTACCGCATCCTGTTTAAAAAATCAAAACTCAGTTTTGGCCTGCAGACGGGCATGCGCCACTCCGATATCCTTTGGTCGCGGATAGTAACCCTCCAGAGCGATGATCCGGCGATGCGCCCGGTAAACCAAAACATTACGGTCCCGGATGCCGGTTTCGGCATTTACTATTATTCAGGCAGGTTTTATGCAGGGCTGTCCGCGAAGCATCTTTTTAAAAATGAAATAAGCAAAGGAATTGTGGAAGGCATTGAACACTACACACAACTATCCCGTCATTACTACGGAATAGCTGGTGGTGCGATCCCTGTCGGAAATGAGCTGGTATTCTGTCCTTCCTTACTGGTAAAGTACGTGCGGAATAGTCCGCTCCGGATGGATCTGAATGCCAGTTTCATCATTTCCCGGGTGATCCGGGCAGGTATATCCTACAGAACGGAGAAGGCTGTGTCGCTGATGACAGAGGTGATGCTGACAAGGAATCTTCGCCTCGGTTATACATACGATCAGTGGTTCAATGAATTACTGACGGCAAACAAGGGTTCGCATGAATTCCGGCTCGGAGTTGATCTGGATGTGTTTGTGAAAACCATGCTGACGCCGGTATATTTTTGAGAGAGTATTCAATTCTTACTTCACAGAATCCACCTCGGGTTAATATAACGGCTATCAGGCGGGATTATACTACGTACGCCCTGGTTAACTATATCTGATAGAACGTCGCAAGCCTGACCCAGGGTAACTGAAGTGGATCATGGCACATTCCGTTGCTTCCCTGATTGGCAATACCAGCAAAGGCTTATGCAACGAGAAAATTGAATTTTAAAGAAAAGGGTTGTTAAGCTTCTCGTAGCCGATTGAAGTCTCGGGCCCGTGACCGGGATATACACGGCAATCGGCCGGAAGCGGAAAGAGTTTCTGGTAGATACTTTCCTTGAGAAGGTCGTAGTCACCGGTTGGAAGGTCGGTACGGCCGATGCTCTCCAGGAAAAGAACATCCCCGGTTATCACGAAATTCTTTGCTTCGCAATACAAGCTGATACTTCCATCAGCGTGACCGGGAGTATAAAGGACCTTAAGATCGAAATCATCCGCCAGCAGTACATCCCCTTCCTCAATAAAACTGCCCGGTTTGATAACATCTTCGATGGCAAGGCCGAAGACGGATCCGAATTCGCGTGCTGTCTCCCAGAAAAGCTTACCCCTGGCATGGGCAATGGGCTTCAGGTTGAACGTATTGCTCACAAAGGAATTACCCAGAATATGATCGACATGGTAATGCGTGTTGACCATCATGACCGGGGTAAGTTGATTGTCGTGAATATATTCTTTCAGTTCCTGCTCTTCTTTCCGGTTCATGCAGGCAGGGTCCACGATGATGCAATCGCGGCTCTTGCCTGAGATGACGTAGGTGTTCACACCGAACGAGTTAAAAACAAACCGTTGAACAGCAATCATATTGTTAATCTATACTATTTTTGCTGGTGTAAAGTTATCAATTATACGCCAGAGTTTATCCCTCTAAAACAAACAGCACCGAAATATTGTTGAAGAGACTCGTAAATCCATCAGAACGCTTCATGGTACTGGCAATGAACAAGATACACAACCACTCCTTCAGGGTCATCCTGCTGGGTTTATTGCTGTGGATCCTGATGCCGGAAGTGAAAGCCCAGTTCTATAACGGCTCACAACTTACATTCGGCAAGAACCGGGTTCAATACTCGGATTTCCTCTGGACATACTTCCGTTTCAACAACATCGACGTATATTACTACCTCAACGGGAAAGAACTGGCCCTGCATACAGCCGAATACGCCCGGCAATTCCTTCCGGAAATCGAGAAAAAACTGGAGACCAATCTTGACAAGAAAATCCAGTTCATTGTTTACAATACCTACGGCGATCTGCGGCAAAGCAATCTCGGCCTGCTGAGTCAGTCACAATATAATACGGGGGGGATCACCCACATTATCGGGAGCAAGGTATTCCTGTATTTTGATGGCGACATGAACCATTTCGACCGTCAGATCCGGGCCGGCATAACGCGCCTGCTGATCGACGGCATCATTTACGGCGAATCCATCGGCTCGCAGGTGAAGAACAGCACCCTGATCAACCTTCCTTCCTGGTACTCCGACGGTCTGGTTTCTTATTACAGCCGGAACTGGGACACTGAACTTGACAATATCCTCAAGGACGGGATACTCAGCGGCCGTTACAGGAAATTCAACCATCTTACCGGCGCCGATGCTGTTTATGCCGGTCATTCCATCTGGCGGTTTGTGGCGGAAAAATACGGAGCCGGGAATATCGCCAATATCATCTACATGACCCGCGTGAACCGCAGCGTTGAAAGCGGTTTCCTTTATGTGCTGGGAGTGTCGTTCAAAACCATCATGAAGGAGTGGGAAGCCTGGTACAAGAGCATCTATGAAGGACAGAACCCTCAGGAATTTACGGCTTACGGGACAAAACTCAATGTGAGGCAAAAGGCCGACCGGGTCTATGACCGGTTGAAGATCAGTCCCGACGGCGAACATCTGGCATATACCTCCAACGACAAAGGGCTGTACAAGGTTTTCCTTTATGACAACCGTACGGGTAAACAGAAAAAGATATTCCGCAAAGGGATCCGCCTTGATGAAAAGGTAGATTATTCCTATCCTTTACTGGCGTGGCACCCAACGGGACAGGTTCTGGCTATGATCACGGAATGGAAAGGGCTTGTATATCTTTATTTTTATGATCTGGAGACCCGGAAGTGGACCAGTCAGAATATTTTCGGTTATCAGAAGATCCTTGACTTCAGCTATTCGCCCGACGGTCGTTCCCTGGTTTTTTCAGCCATCCAGAAAGGTCAGTCGGATATATTCGTATACAACATAGCCGCCAACAGTTCCGAGCAGATCACCAGGGATATATACAACGACTTCGAGCCCCATTTCCTTTATAAAAGCAATAAGATCATATTCAGTTCCAATCGTCCCGATGATACGCTGCGGTTTGTAAGAGACGAGCTGATCTCTTACGACGGGATGGAGAACAATGATCTTTTCGTTTACGACAGAGCCTCCAAAAGCAATCTCCTGACACGCGTTGCCCGCACTCCCCTGGCTAACGAGGTGCAACCCATGTCGTACTCACCCGGGAAATTCACCTACCTGAGTGACGCGAATGGAGTCTATAACCGGTATGTCGCCCGCTTCGACAGCGCAATTTCCTTTATCGATACAACGGTGCACTACCGTTATTTTGCGATGACCCAGCCGGTAAGCAATGTGTCGCGGAGCATCCTGTCGCAGGATGTAAGTCCGGTTGGAGGTAAAACGGCCGAAGTCATTTTCGACAACAACCGTTACCGGATGTATCTCAACGACATCCGCGACAGTGAAGCCGCACCTCTCACCCTGGTTACCACGGCTTACAAGCAGCAGTATGAGGTAATGGTGAGAGAAGAGACGGAGCGAAAGGAGAAAGAGAAGAAAGAAGCTTCGCAGAAGAGCAAGCGGAAGAAATTCGTGAATGTATTTGAGGATGATGTTGTTGCCCCCCCGGGCGACAGCCTGAAGATAGATATCAGCAATTACCGGTTGACGGCAACAGGGCAGGCTGCACCATTGTACAAAGAGGACAAGTTCGGGAGGATGGTGCCCGTGGACCAGAAGGCAAAGCCTCCAAAACCCCGGAACTACAATGTTGAGTACTCCGTGAACCAGCTGATCAGCCAGCTTGACTTTTCGTACCTGAACATGAGCTATCAGCCGTTCATCGGCTATGCCGGACCGATCTTCCAGAATGCCCCGACCAACGCCCTCTTTTCGGTCGGCGCCACCGACCTTCTTGAGGACTACCATATCGTCGGCGGGGTAAGGCTCAATTCCGACTTATACAACAACGAATACCTGCTGGGATTTTCAAACCTGAAGCACCGTATCGACCGGGAGATCTTCTTCCACCGGAACTCTTTCGACGTAAGCTATTCCAATGCTTATGTACGGCACAGGATTCACGAGCTTCATTACATCGTAAGCTATCCTTTTAACGAGATCCTGGCACTGAAGGGCACCTTCTCTTCACAGTACGACAAAGCCATCGTGCTGGCACTCGACCAGTCCACCGCGAAAATGAAAGACCAGAATAATGTCTGGGGCATTGCCAAGGGAGAATTGATATTTGACAATACCCGCAGCCTTGGGACAAATCTTTACCAGGGTATGCGGTTCAAAGTGTTTGGCGAGTATTACAGGTTGTTTGCAAAGGAATGGACCGATATGGCCGTAGTAGGTTTCGATGTCAGACATTATACCCGTATCCACCGGTCCTTTATCTGGGCGAACCGTTTCGCCGGAAGCACCTCCTTCGGCAAAAGCAAACTGCTGTATTACCTCGGCGGGGTCGATAACTGGCTTATTCCCGGCTTCGACGACAGTAACGACATCGATTACAGTCAGAACTATGCTTTCCAGACAGTAGCCACCAATATGCGCGGATTCAAGCAGAACGTCCGGTCAGGGAATTCATTTGCAGTCATCAATTCGGAATTGCGGTTCCCGGTCTTCAAGTATTTTTTCAACAGGCCATTGAAGTCCGACTTCCTGAACAACTTCCAGGTAGTTGGTTTCGGTGACCTTGGCGCCGCCTGGAAAGGGCTTAATCCCTTTTCGGATGAAAACACGTTCTTTACCCAGTACGTTTACCGTCCACCCCTATATATTACCGTACAGGTACAGAAAAGCCCTATTGTGGCAGGTTACGGCTTCGGATTAAGAAGCAGCCTGCTGGGCTATTTTATCCGTGCCGACTGGTCGTGGGGGGTCGAAGACAATGTAATCCAGCCCCGGCAGTTTTACCTGTCGCTCAGTCTGGATTTCTGACATCATTCCCTCAATTATTCACCCTTATTTCTAAACCATGAGTTTACAAGAAGCTGTTATCCTCCTGCTGATCGGATTGGCTGCCGGTATTTTCGGCGGCATGGTCGGATTAGGCGGCGGGGTCATCATGATCCCTGCCATGGTCTTTTTTATGGGAATGACCCAACTGGAAGCACAAGGTACAAGCCTTGCCGTGATGCTTCCTCCGGTTGGGCTCTTCGCCGTAATGAACTATTATAAGTCGGGAAACCTCAACATCAGATATGCTCTTCTCATTTCACTGGCATTCCTGATAGGCGGGTACTTCGGATCCAAAATAGCACTGAACATTCCCATTTCACTGGTGAAGAAGATCTTTGCCATTTCCCTGATCGCCATAGCCGTAAGGATGATCATCAAAAGCTGATTATTTCATCATGACCAAACCTATTGACCCGAGGATCATCAAATTCATCCGGAAGCACCACATTTTTACCCTGGCCACCTCAGCTGATAATAAGCCCTATACCTGTACCTGCTTTTATGTTTACCTGAGCGATGTAAACAGGATTGTGTTTACTTCGGAACACGATACGCGGCATATACGGGAATTAGCGATGCAACCTGAAGTTGCCGGAGCCATTGCCCTTGAAACCCTGGTAATTGGACGGATCCAGGGGGTTCAGTTCACCGGTAAAGCTCAGGAACTTAAGGGTGAAGACTATAAGACAGCTCATAAGGTTTATGTGGAACGGTTCCCGGTGGTTGCTCTTTCACATCTTTATCTATGGGGAGTGGACCCGGACTTCATAAAAATGACCCATAACCAACTGGGTTTTGGGAAGAAGCTGATATGGCAGAAAACGGAACCCTGATCACAGGGATGAACACTCAAGGTTGTACAATTGTTATTTCATTCCTTGTTCCTTTTTGTGAAGATATACCACGCTATAATCTTGCGAAACCCTCAAAGATGAATGCAAAGTCAGAACTATATCAGTGATGAGTATATGATTGTGAAGAAGTTATTTTGCTCCATTTTCATTAAACGAATTGTGTAAACTTTGTCATATTTATAATCCGCTGTTAACGGGCTTTCTGGAATCAGCCAATATCAAGGCTTTTAATAGTTATTAAGATTTCTATTTTCTGTTTCTCAGCGATTTAACACTATGTAATTTGAATATTGTTAATAAAACGTTTTGTGATAAGGGAAAACCTTGTTGTAATTTGGCTGAAAGGTTCAGCAACAATTACGAAATAAGTGTAATTGCTGTAAATCAGGTTTTTGTCTTTCTTTAAAGTAGATTTTACGAGAATGGATAAACTTCAGGATGCAAATCTGTTTTCAATCATTGATTCCTCTTTGGAAGACGACGTTAAACACGGTTTCTACAACAAAGTATTGGAGAATCGCCATCGTCCCGACGGGATGCCTGAGCAGCAGCAGGAACCAGTAATATTACCAAAGGAAAGGATTGAAACAACTTCCATGCAACCGAAGAAAGAAACAACAGAAGTACCACAGCAGTTGACAGCCTATTCGCATGAGGAGGTGTTGGCGGCAGCTACCGTCTATTTTAAAGGCGATACGCTTGCAGCCAATGTCTGGATGAATAAATATGCCCTGAAAGATAGTGACGGGAACATTTATGAGCGCACGCCCGATGATATGCATCACCGGCTTGCTTCCGAAGTGGCCCGTATTGAGCGTAAATACCCGAATCCCATGAGTGAAGAGGAAATTTTCGAGCTCTTCCGGGATTTCCGATACATTGTTCCGCAAGGAAGCCCCATGGCCGGCATAGGCAACCGTTTTCAGGTTTCCTCCCTCTCGAATTGTTTTGTGATCGGAGGTGATAACAACCAGGATTCATACGGGGCCATCATGAAGGTGGATGAAGAACAGGTACAGCTCATGAAACGCCGTGGCGGCGTCGGGCACGACCTGTCACACATCCGTCCCTCCGGCAGTCCTGTAAAGAACAGCGCCCTCTCCTCTACCGGCATTGTTCCTTTTATGGAACGTTACAGCAATTCCACGCGGGAAGTTGCACAGGATGGTCGCCGCGGAGCTTTAATGCTCTCTATCTCCATCAAGCACCCGGATTCGGAAAACTTCATCGATGCCAAGATGGTCCAGGGGAAAGTGACCGGGGCCAATGTGTCGGTCAAGATCGATGACGAATTCATGCGGGCTGTGAAGGAAAACGGTACATACCGTCAGCAATATCCTGTTGAATCATCGAACCCGATGAAGATTCAGGAGATTGAAGCCCGGAAGCTCTGGGATAAGATCATCCACAACGCATGGCAGTCAGCCGAACCGGGCGTGCTGTTCTGGGATACCATTATCCGGGAAGCCGTTCCCGACTGCTATTCGGACCTGGGATTCAAGACCCAGTCGACGAATCCATGCGGCGAAATACCGCTCTGTCCTTACGACAGTTGCCGCCTGCTTGCATTGAACCTTTACAGCTACGTTGAAAATCCGTTTACCGCTGCCGCCACTTTCAATGCCGACCTTTTCGCTAAGCATTCCCGCTACGCCCTGCGGATCATGGACGATATCATCGACCTGGAAATGGAGAAGATTGAGGGTATTCTGGCCAAGATTGACGGCGATCCCGAAGATCCGGAGATCAAGCGCACCGAAAGACTGTTGTGGGAAAAGATACGCGAAAAGACCCTGCAAGGACGCCGCACAGGTATTGGCATAACTGCTGAAGGCGATATGCTTGCTGCACTCGGACTCCGATACGGAACTTCTGAGGCCACCAACTTCAGTGTAAACGTTCACAGAACCCTGGCCATAGAAGCTTACGGTTCCTCTGTTGACCTGGCTGCCGAACGCGGAGCCTTCCCCATTTACAACACCGAAAGGGAGAAGAACAATCCGTTCATTAACCGGATCCGGGAAGCCGCTCCCGAAACGTATGAAAAAATGATCCGTTACGGGCGCAGGAACATCAGCATGCTCACCATCGCCCCAACCGGCAGTGTCAGCATTTGCACCCAGACTTCTTCCGGCATTGAGCCTGTTTTCATGGTGAGCTACAAACGCCGCCGTAAAGTCAACCCGAACGATAAAAACGTTAACGTTACCTTCGTGGATGAGGTGGGCGATTCATGGGAAGAATACAACGTTTTCCATCCCAAGTTCCTCGACTGGATGCGCCTGAACGGTTACGATGTGGATGCCGCCAATGCATACACCGATGATGAACTGAAACCTATCATCGAGAAATCACCTTATTTCAAGGCCACTTCCAACGATATCGACTGGGTTGCCAAGGTGCATATGCAGGGCGCCATTCAGAAATGGGTCGACCACAGCATCAGCGTTACCGTAAACCTGCCTTCTGATGTGACGGAAGAGTTGGTGAGTAAAGTGTACCTTACCGCATGGGAAAGCGGCTGTAAAGGGATGACCATCTACCGCGACGGATCCCGTTCGGGTGTGCTCGTCAGCAATGAGACTAAAACGGAAGAAACCACAACCTTCAAAGAAACCAAGGCTCCGCCCCGTCCCGAGATACTGGAAGCCGATGTTGTTCGTTTCACCAACGAAAGCGAAAAATGGATCGCCGTTGTGGGTCTTATGGACAACAAACCTTACGAGATCTTCACCGGTAAAAGTGAGGATTTCTTCCTCCCGGAATGGGTTGAAAAAGGCTGCGTGATCCGTCAGAAACACGAAGGCCAGCGTGCCCAGTACAATTTCCGCTATCAGGATCGTCAGGGATACAAAGTGACCTATGAAGGATTGTCGAGAACGTTCGAAAAAGAGTACTGGAACTATGCCAAGCTTATCTCCGGTATCCTGCGTCATGGTATGCCGCTGCATTACGTGGTAAGCCTTATTGACAACCTGACTTTCGACAAGGATTTCATTACCACCTGGAAGAACGGCGTGGTACGCACCTTGTCGCGGTACATCACCGATCCGGTTGATACAGGGGAAACCTGTCCAAAATGTGAATCAAAGAATTCGCTCTACCGCAAGGAGGGGTGTATTTACTGCAAAAATTGCGACTATTCCAAGTGCGGATAGCACACTCGTTTTTCTGCCTCAAAACCCCGTGATCATATCTGGTTGCGGGGTTGTTCTTTTTAGGGGCGGAGGGCAAAGAGCGAAGGGCAAAGGGAGTCGTCAATCAGTTGTCATTCGTAGTAATTCATAGTCATTCGTAGTCATTCGTAGTCATTCGTAGCTATTCGTAGCTATTCATAGTAAGTCTTTTATCTTTTTACTTTTATCTTTTGTCTTTAAGCAGCCTAGAGCGAAGGGCAAAGGGCTGAGGAGAACTCACAAGTCATTCATGGTTATTCATAGTCATTCATAGTCATTCGTTGTGAATTCTTTTATCTTTTTCCTTTTGTCTTTTATCTTGTAAATGCTGAGGGCAAAGAGCAGAGAGCATGGAGGTATAGTAGAAATTCATGTTGAATTTTTAAATTCTTAAATTTTCAAATCTCTTAATTAACTGATTAGCTAATTATCACATTCTCAAATCCTTTTATCTTTTTCCTTTTGTCTTTTGTCTTTTCATTGTCAGGCCAAGTTTCTCGCAGATTCCGCAGAAAAAAAACGCAGATTTCCGCAGAAGTACATGGCTCATCAACGTTTATTGACTAATCAGCTAATCAGCTAATCGTCGAATTAGCTAATTCTTACATTCTTACATTCTCAAATTCTTTTATCTTTTTCCTTTTATCTTTTATCTTGCAAATGCTGAGGGCAAAGGGCAAAGGGCCGGGAGGGTACCAATAAAAAACAAAGAAGATAAGTTTTGCAGGATCAAATAGCAACCTTACGCTACCACCGGATAAACAACGGATTAGCACAAAGCGTGAAGTTGATTAAATTTACAGAGTATTTGTTTCTGTAAGAGCCCTGAAGGTGAAACCCTATGCCGTCCTGAGCATCCCGCTTCTATGCCTTGCCGTTTACCTGGCAACCTGGCTGCTGCAAAGGTTTGGAGTGATCTCCAACAGCTCTCTGCGTAAATTCTGGAATTCAGTCCTGTTAATCGCTTTCCTTGGTGCTGCCGGGCTCGGATTTCTGTTAGCGATCCAGGTCAATCTGAAAATCGACCTTCCGGCGGCAGCATCCTTTCTACTGTGGCACGTCGATTTCGGGATCGGGCTCCTTTCCATCGCTCTGATCCATTTGATTCGGCACCTGCGTTATTTCAGAGATCTCATCTTTCCGAGAAGGGAAAGTCCTGACCGCTCCGGAGGTAATCATGATGCTGTCAGGCAACAGGGAAGGAATGAAGTCACGTCCGAAATCCGCTCCGGAATATTGCTTCCATTTATCCTTGGCTTTACGGCCATGGCCTCCCAGATCATCCTTCTGCGGGAATTCATGTCGCTTTTCCAGGGGAATGAACTCTCGATTGCGATAGTACTTGCCAACTGGATGCTGCTGACCGGTCTGGGTGCATGGCTTGGCAGAAAAGGAAAGCAATCCGGGATTTCGCTCCGTCCTGTTCTGTCCGGGATTGCTATATTGTCGGTGTTGGCTCCGGTCACCTTATTCACCGCCGATCTGCTGAAGGTTGTCATCTTTCCTTCAGGGACCCTTGTGGGACTGGGTGGCATATTCCTGAGCGCACTGGTTCTGCTTGCTCCTTTCTGTCTGCTTTCAGGATTTCTTTTTACCCGGATCACCGGACGGTTATCCTCTCCGGATGCCAATACCCCGGCAACGGTATATTCGCTGGAATCGCTAGGAAGTATGGCAGGAGGCATGCTGGTCAATCTGGTCCTCATTTTCCTGCTCAAACCGTTTTACAGCATGCTGGCGGTTGTGTTGTTGAGCCTGTTTCTGACAGCGATCGTTGCACATCGCAACAAACTGGCAAGATTGAACAGGGCGTTGATCCCCGTTATGTTTCTGTTTACCCTGGTGATGATCTCCGTTAATCCGGACAGGCTGAGCCGGAAAATGCTGTTCCCGGGGCAGGAGATTGAATACTACCGTAATACGCCTTATGGCTCGCTGTTAGTCACCCGATCAGCCGAACAGCGCAATTTCTTTGGCAACACCTCCCTGCTCTTTACCACCAACGACGTTATCTCCAATGAGGAGGCCATCCATTACGCCTTGCTACAGCGGCCGTCGCCGAAAAATGTTATGCTTGTCGAAGGCGGTATATCAGGAACCCTGAAAGAGATCCTGAAGTACCCGGTAGAAAAAGTAAAATACGTGGAGTTGAATCCCTGGATTATCCGGCTTGGCCGGAAGTACACCAAAGAATTGTCGGATCAGCGCGTAAGCCTCTGTCAGGGCGATGTCCTTAATTTTTTACGACGGGAAACGGTGCTACAGGATGCCATTCTGTTACAGGTGCCCGAGCCTTCTTCTCTCATGGTCAACCGTTTCTATACGCTGGAATTCTTTAAATTAGTCCGATCGAAACTCAAACCTGGAGGTGTATGCTCGGTGGGACTGATGCCTACGCCAAACTATGTTGGCGACGAAGCCAGGCAGGTACAGTCCGTCATGCTTTCCACGCTGAAGAAGGTTTTCCCAACCGTCATCCTGATCCCCGGGGAAAAGAACTATTTCCTTGCCTCCACCGGGCCACTGGATACAGGGGTAGCCGGACTCCAGGAAATCCGGGGTATCCCGACTGAGTATGTGAATAGTTACTATCTCGACGACACAATCATTCGTGCCCGGAGCAAAGAGATCACAGGTGCCTTGTCGAACACAGCAGAGATCAATCAGGATTTCAAACCTCTGTTATTTTTCGGACAAATCCGGTATTGGCTTAGTTACTTCGGGAAGCCATCCGCTCTCTTTCTGTTACTTCCCCTGTTGCTGTTCTTTCTGCTCGTCTGGGGGTTACACGCCCGTCCGGTAAATACAGGCGTCATGGTTACCGGGTTCACGGCATCTTCTGTTGAGATACTTCTGCTATTCGTCTTCCAGGTCCTGTTTGGGAACCTTTACCTGATGGCGGGTCTTATCATTCTGGTATTCATGGCAGGATTGTACCTGGGTGCCGGCCGATTCGGTAAAAGGTTCCGGGTTTCTTCGGCTCATAACCTGGTACGGGTACAGATGCTCATCGCCCTGGTTTGTCTGATGATTTTAGATGCGGTGGCCGGATTCACAGTGATCGCACTCCCTTCCTGGCTCATACAGGCATGTATTCTATTGCTGATCCTGATCATCTCCGTAATCACCGGTATCCAGTATCGAGTTTCGGCACTGGTGCTTGCCGGTGAGCCGCAGCATGTTTCGGGGTCTCTCTACAGTGCAGATCTGCTGGGATCGGCAACCGGCACTTTGCTGGTGAGTGTCTGGCTGACGCCTCTACTGGGAATACAGGGTACCTTGCTGGCGCTGGCAGGCTTGAATATTCTGACCGCCATCTGGCTGAATCTTCGGCTGAAAAAGGTATCTTTGAAGTAGATCAGGACATGAAAAAACGGGATTTCATTCGGTCGGGAATGGCAGCAATGATGTATGCTGCCTGCCTTTCGTGCCGGAACAGGCTTCTGGCCGGAGAGCCGAATGACATTGCTGCATCCGGCCCGTCAGGAGAATTATGGAAATGGAGCCATGAAGCTTACCATTACCAGGTAACTACGCGGGGAGTGCAATGTACCAACTGCCCGAACGGTTGCACCCTGAAACGAAAAGAGACCAGCAAATGCCGTAACCGGATCAACATAGGTGATAAGCTATACTCCATCGCTTATGGAAATCCTTGCGCGGTCCATATCGATCCTATAGAGAAAAAGCCGTTTTTTCACTATCTGCCGGCAAGCCGGGCTTATTCCATTGCGACGGCAGGGTGTAACCTTGCCTGTCTGAATTGTCAAAACTGGGAAATTTCACAAAAGAGCCCTAAAGAGACGGTCAATTACGATCTGATGCCTGGTCAGGTTGTAGAAGAATGCCTGAAGAACAGGTGCGAAAGCATCGCCTATACCTATTCGGAACCTACTTCGTTCTACGAATATGTGCACGACACAGCCAGGCTGGCCCGAAGCCGGGGTATCAGGAATCTTTATAAATCGAACGGCTACATCAACGAAAAGCCCTTACGCCAGCTCTGCAAATACCTGGATGCTGCCAACATCGACCTGAAAAGCTTCAGCGAAACCACCTACCTGAAACTGAACTCCGGCAAGCTGGCTCCTGTATTGCGTTCGTTACAGGTACTAAAGGAAGAAGGCGTCTGGCTCGAGATCACCAACCTTGTAATCCCGGGCTGGACTGATAACCTTTCCGAAATCCGGAAAATGTGTGAGTGGCTGGTAAGTAATAAGTTACACGACTGTCCATTGCATTTCAGCCGGTTCACCCCTCTTTATAAGCTTACCCAGTTGCCATCCACTCCGGCATCGGTGCTGCAGAAAGCCCGTGCCATCGCCCTGGAAGCAGGTATGAAATACGTTTATGTGGGCAACATACCGGGGACCGACATGGAGAATACTTACTGTCCCAAGTGCCACAAGCTGCTGATTGAGCGGAAAGGATTCCGCATCATACAGAATCTTCTCAAAAGCGGCAGATGCCCGTCTTGTGGTACCATGATTGACGGAATCTGGGTATAATCCGGATTCGTAAACAATCGCTATATTTGTACTATATACTCACTATATGTATCGGTTTGTCATTATCCAGATTATGAACTGTTCCAATCTGCTAGGTCTATAATTGTTTGCCATGCCTGTCGATAATCGCCTGCTGGAATGGTCCGTTCCCGTCGGACGCCTCCCGGCAGGGGTATATACCATACAGTTAAAAAGCCCTCAGGGGCTGATTGCATCTGAGAAACTGACCAAAATATAGGCTATTGACCAGGAACCTGTTCAAAGAGACAAGCGGAAACAGTAATTCCTTACCATATTTTTATAGGATTAAGTTCCAAACAACATTATTCATTTTTCATATTCCCATGAAAATCACTATCCTTTTCTCCGATTTTATTTCTCTGTTATACCCTCGGCTTTGTATGGCCTGCGGCAACTCATTATTCAGGCATGAACAGGTGCTCTGCACCCAATGCCTGCTGGAACTCCCCAAAACCAACTTCCACCGGTTCCCCGACAGTCCCCTTGATAAAGTGTTCTGGGGCAGGGTACCCATCGAACGGACAGCCGCAATGTATTATTTCAGCAAGGGAGGAAAGGTGCAGCATCTTATCCACCAGCTCAAATACAAAGGACAACGCGAGGTCGGCATATACATCGGCAAACTCCTTGGCAAAGACCTGACCGAAGAGCCGGATTTCCTGAAGATAGATGCGATCATCCCGGTTCCTCTGCATCTCAGCAAGCTCAGGAAGAGGGGCTATAATCAGAGCGAGCAGTTTGCCCATGGACTGGCAGAATCGATGGGGATCGCCGTCGATACCACCTCGTTTATCCGCGCCAGGGCTACGGAAACCCAGACGAAGAAATCGCGTTTCGCCAGGTACGAAAATGTTAAAGAGATCTTCCGGATTGCCGATCCTGAATCGATTACCAACAAGCACATCCTTTTGGTGGACGACGTGATCACCACGGGGTCAACTCTTGAATCCTGTGCAGTCATGCTGCTGACGGTTCCCGGCGTCAGGGTAAGCGTTGCAGCCATGGCTTATGCAGTCGGATAAGGGATCATAAACGGCTCCCGACAGCAACGGCCTGCTTGTACCTTTTTACGGTCCCGTTCATGTCGAAGGCTTCTACACGGATCACATACCAGCCTGCAGGCACTCTGGTCCGTTTGTCGCTGATGCCATCCCACGACCAGCACCCGCTCACACCGCAGAGATCATTGTTCACCAGGTTTCGCACCAGGTGCCCTGTGGCATCAAAGATCATCACCCTGGCCGTGAAAGCCGGTGCGGGAAAGGAATAGCTGATCATGAGATTATCATCCACCCCGTCGTTATCGGGAGAGAATATCTTCGACGACAGGATTATGCCATCGCCCCCTTCCGGAACACTGCCAAACTGAGAATTCCTGTAGCCCGGCGTGGCATAGCCGGCCGTTTCCGCAGCTGAATGCCAGTTGGACCGGTCGTCCGAAGGTCTTTCAGGATTGACACGTTCAAGTGAAACGCCTTCTGCATCGGTTAATAGCGGGTACTGCATATCGCTCGTATAGGAGAGATTGTCGATGATCTCACCCGTACGTGTGGCCAGAGCGATCGATCCATCCTCGTTGCCCAGCGGTGGAAGCGCCTCCACCCGGATGAGCCGGTCAGGATCGGAGCCCGGGTAAAACAGCCGGATGGCAGCAGTATCCTTCGTAAAAACAAGATACCTGCCGGGAAATACCAGCAGGGATTCTTCGCTCAGGTTGACCACATCCGTCAGCAGGCCGGTCAACGTATCCAGGCATGCAAGTGTCAGTTCTGTAAGGTCTACCACCTTGAATGAACGGTTATAGATTTCCACAAAGTCATCGCAGCCTTCCCGGGGATCGAACAGTATTTCGTTGATGACAATATCCTGAGCTCCGGCCTTTACAGGCAAGGCAAAGGGAATAACTGTACTGGCGGCTAAAGCATTGCCGGCACAGTCGCAGAAACTGCCTGTTACACCTACCGAGTATAACACACCTTCCTGAATGGTTGATCCCAGGTCCAGCATTGCCTGCCGGAAAGAACTTCCCGTTGTCGCAACCGATAACGGATGCCCGATATCGGGCGTAATATCATAGTTTGCCGGTTCAAGGAGGGACGCACTGTCGACCGGCTCACTGAAAGTGATGAGCAGGCGGGACGAATCCGGCGTGCCGATACGGCTGATGGACGGAGCCCGTGTATCCGGATTGGCCGCTGACACCGAATTGACCCTGCCGGGTGTACCACCGGAGGCATCGTTTGAAGCATTCCAGTTGTCAGCATCGCCGCAAGGATTCATAGGATCGATCTGTTCCAGCGACCAGCCGCCCTCCTGCTTGTATTCGTTTCTGTACCAGCTGTCGTGGTAGGTAACAGCGTGGATAACGGAACCTTCGCTGTTCCGGAGGACAAGTTCCTGACCCGCATTGACCAGTGAAAACGATGACAGGAAAACAACGGGACCGTATGGCTCTAAATCTTCGCTAAAAGCATCATCGGCAACCAGCAGATATCCTCCGGCCGGCAGCGAGCAGGACGGGAGAATTTTCCGGGATGTGCCCGTAGTGATGCTCCAGCCGGTAAGGTCAACCGAAAATCCTGTCCGGTTGTATAGTTCCATGTATTCGGCAGCCGGCAGCCCCACCGGAGGATCCGGATCACACATCAGCTCATTGATCAATACATCGAACGACCTTACAGTATGCCATGAAAATGTCAGGTTCGTATCCCGCATTACATTCCCGGCCTGATCCTGAACACCTCTTACAGAAAGCAAATAGGTAAGGTCCGGTTGAAATTCGACGGGAAAAGCCAGGCTGACGCGGGCGGGATTTGTTCCATCATGCAGGATCACCGATGGATTGCCAACGCCCTGGTCAACCAGGTAGTTGCCAGTATTGGAAACACTTCCCGCCTCCGCATTCTCGCTGAATTCAATCTTCAGACTGTTGGATGCCGGCACCTCGAGTGTGAGAATCGTTGGCGCTGCTATATCGACAATCACCGTTCCTGCATAGAAATCATCAAAAAAGAACTTCGTACTGTTACTGGATGTGTACTTACAACTCAGCCCGAACCAGGAGCCGGCAAGCGGATCGTCATCCCGAGCAGAGGCTTCCGGCTGCCAGGCCGTTCCTCCAGCCGGATCGGTGAACACTTGCCAGAGCCCTGCAGATGATCGGGTGACCCGGATGCGGAGAGTGAATGCAGAAGCGATCAGCCCCGGTTTGCCCTTGCACAAGGAAACTGATGTGTTGCCTGTTTGCCTGAACAACTCAATGGCATCATCGGTACCGGAGGCTCCCAGCTTCAGATAATACCCGTTCAGCTGACCTTCCAGGTCTTGCTGATCCGATAACAGAAATATTTTCGCCAGGTTATTCTCCGACGGACTGAATCCCAGTTTAACCCAGAAACTCCACTCCATGCTGTCGGCCGGCGAAACCGGAGTAACCAGGCTGGACTGTCCTTCACCGCCTGAATTTAACTGTAGCTGAAAGGCAGTGTTGACCTTGAATTGTTGGATGTCACCTGACCAGGCAGGATTGGAAGAAAAATCACCGTCAGTGAACGAATCGTTCATCTGAGCCTTCATCATCCCATGCAGCAGGATGAAGAAGCAAAAAATAAAGATAGTCTTCATTTTGCATACTCCTTTCAAATGGTTAATAATCTAAATTTGCAATCCGAAAAAAATGTGAATTATATGAAAATAGCTGTTGTAGGTGCAACCGGACTGGTAGGCGGAGTGATGTTGAAGGTGCTGGAAGAAGGTCGGTATCTTTCTTTTGATAAAATTACGGAAATTATTCCTGTTGCATCCGAAAAATCGGTAGGAAAAGAGATCCATTTCAACAATATGCCTTACACGGTGGTCAGCGTTCGCGAGGCCATCGCAAGGAAACCTGAGATAGCCATCTTTTCAGCCGGCGGAGCTGCTTCCAGGGAATATGCCCCACTGTTTGCCGCATCAGGCACCACAGTGATCGATAACAGTTCAGCCTGGCGGATGGATCCGAATGTCCCGCTGGTTGTCCCTGAGATTAACGCACATGTGCTGCAGCCCGGCCAGAAGATCATTGCCAATCCCAATTGCTCCACTATCGGGATGGTAATGGCGCTTGCCCCGTTGCATAAAGCCTTCGGGATAAAGCGGGTTGTGGTATCAACTTACCAGTCGGTTACAGGCACCGGTCAAAAGGCTGTCCAACAGCTCCTGAACGAACGTGCCGGTGTAAGCGGCGAACGGGTATATCCTCACCCGATCGACCTGAACCTTTTCCCTCATGGTGGCACTTTTGAGCCCAATGGTTACACCACAGAAGAGATCAAGCTGGTGAATGAAACCAGGAAGATACTGGGTGACGATTCCATTCGCCTCACAGCCACTGTTGTAAGAGTCCCTGTAACCGGCGGCCACTCCGAGTCGGTGAATGTGGAATTCTACAATGATTTTACCCTGGAAGCTGTCAACAAATTGCTCTCTTCTGCAAAAGGCGTTATCCTGCAGGATGAACCTGATAAATCCATTTACCCCATGCCCAGGTATGCCGAAGGCCGTGATGAGGTATTTGTCGGAAGGATCCGCCGGGATGAATCCCAGCCAAACACGCTCAACCTGTGGGTGGTTTCGGATAACCTGAGGAAAGGGGCTGCTACCAACGCAGTGCAGATTGCGGCGTATCTCGTTGACAATGAACTGATCTGAAACAGAAGTTGCCTTCACTAAATATGGGAATGGCGCCCATTGCCGGTTGTTGGTTGATGAATCTTTGAATTCATGCGTATATACAGGTCGATAGGTGAATTTAAGTCTTCCTGCCATCCCGTGGCTACTGTGGGCGTTTTCGACGGCATCCACAAAGGTCACTGGGAGATACTCCGCCGATTGATCGCATCAGCCAGAGAAAAGAACTGCGAATCCGTAGTGATCACCTTCGATCCGCATCCGCGTCTGGTGGTAGGAAACCCGTCGGAAGTTCGCCTGCTGCAGTCGATTGATGAAAAGATCGAACGGTTTCGTCAGGCAGGTGTGGATGTGTTGCTCATTATACCGTTTGACAAGGATTTCGCCACAATCTCTCCCCGCGATTTTATTCAGAATGTACTGATTGACGGCGTCCGTGTCAGCAAAGTGATTACCGGCTACGATCATTATTTCGGCCGGTCAAGGATGGGCGACTTCACTCTTTTCCAGGAAATTGGCAAAGAGGCCGGTTTTGAAGTTGAACAGGTGGAAGCTGTAAGCCATTGCAACCGTACTGTCAGCTCCTCTCTCATCCGTCAGGCCCTGACCGACGGCGACATCAGCCTCGCCAACTGCATGCTGGGATATACCTATTCGCTGAAAGGGAAAGTGGTGAGAGGAAACCAGATCGGAAAGCTGATCGGCTTCCCGACTGCCAATATTCATCCCTTCGACCCCAACAAAATTATCCCGGCACAGGGCGTCTATGCCTCCCTGATCCGATGGAACGGCAATATTTACAAGGGAATGAGCAATATAGGCATCCGCCCGACTATCGATGCTAACCGGCTGACAGTTGAGGTGAATATCTTTGATTTCGAAGAAGATATCTATGCCGAAACCATCACGCTTTATTTCTATCAGCGTACACGCGACGAAAAACGTTTCGGCGGCCTGGAACAACTCCGGGATCAACTCAATAATGACAGAGAGGAAGTCAGACTACTGCTAGCCGGGATCTCAGAAAAATCCTTCTCTCCCGACGCTCACGCCTCTGAATAATTTGCCTTTTCACTGTTTTACCAATTCCCGGGGCCTGGCCTGCAGGTTGATCAGCCTGTACACGTAAAAGGAATAGGCTGTTCTGCCTGACCTCATAACCTGCAAGGTATCCGGAGGAAGTATCTTTCTGTAATACACAAATGGCAGGGTGACCGGATCGCGGAAATCGATGCTTGAAGTGATATACCAGGCATCGGTATTTAGCCGGAATCCTCCGTGCCGGTTGTTAATCCAGGCATAATGATGGATGGCATCCAGCTCACCTGCAGCCAGCACTACCTTCCCCGCCGGACGGGCTACATAGTATTCCAGGTTAGCCGCGGGAAACCAGCGATAGGTGACCAACGGCGAATCCTCCCTGATCGAACCTTCCTGCTCATATTTCCGCGACAGCTCTCCGAATTTCGATCCAAGTTGCTTCCAGCCGTATACCTGCAGCGAAAAATCTTCTATCTTGCTTTTCCGGCCCGACTTCTCCACCGAAGGCAGTTGTATAAAACCTGTGACGGTCTGGGCGATTGCTCCGCCAACAATTATTATCATCACCGTAAGTGAGACGACGAGAACCGGCCGGAAGATTTTATCCATATCAGGTTTCAATTCCCTGATCCATAAGGCTGCCAGAGGGATCAGCGTCGTATAACCCGGTCCCGACCAGTGTGGCAGCGTATTCCTGAACAACGACAGGCCCAGGAATACAGCGATAAGTGGCAATCCCGACAGCAGCAAGATCCTTACACGGGGATCTTCCCGGATGTCAGCGGAACGAAAAGCCGCGACAACCGCCAGAAGGATCAGAATGAAATTGACGGGATTATGGTACAGGATCTCGCCGCCCGCCTCAGTGAGGAATGTTCCAAAACCCAGACGTCCTTCCCAGAGCACACTCCTTCCGCCCTGGTAAGCGAAGCTGATGAAATCATATTGCGCATTCCAGATCAGCACGATCGAGAAAAAGGCAATCATGATAAGGCTTGCCAGGTAGAACGACCAGGAACGGAGCCAGCGCCTGTTAAAGAGTAAAATATAACCTGCCATCCCGGCCCAAAGAAAGATGGTGGTGTATTTCGACAACAGGCCCAGTCCCAGCAGAATTCCTGTCAGGATCATCATTCGGTTTCCACGGCTACCGATCTCTTCCCGGGGTAAGTTATCCAGCATGAGCAACAAGGCAAGCAGCCAGCAACACATCTGAGGCGTATCGGGCAGGATGAAGATCCCGGTGATCACAAACCCATAGAGGGAGGCTGAGAACAACAAAGCGGCATACCAGCCCGTCAGTTCGTCTTTCAGCCTTTTGCCGATCCGGAACATCAGCCAGATATTGAAAGTGCCAAAAAGAACGGATGCCAGACGGACAAAGAATTCCTGCTGGAAATGCAGGTTAAGGGTGAACAGCCGGATCAGCCAGCCGACCATGGGAGGATGGTCGAAATAACTGAGTGCCGGATAAGCGGCATAGGTCCAGTAATACACCTCATCGTTGCCCAGCTCGAACAGTCCGGCAATCAATGCCCGGGTAACAGCCGAAAAGACCATCAGGAAGATGATCCAATGTTTGATCTGTGGCTTCTTTCCGGCAGGCATGGTATGAGGATAGGAGTTATCCCGGGTCAGGGATATGTCGCTGGTATGGTCAAATTGAGCCCGTAAAGATAGGGCATATTGAATCCGGATAGGAAATGCAGGAATGTCACTTTTTAAAGCGCCTGCGCAATACCACGATGTTGATTGCCATAAACAGCAGTGATCCGAATCCGATGATCCTGTACACCCAGGTTCCGGCCTTATCCACCCGGGCATGCTCCATTTCGGGGCGCCTGCCGTCATTGGTGCGGATTATAGGATTCAGGTACATGGAAATCCCTTCCTGATCGTGTGGGGTGGAATAAAGGACAACAGTCCTGATGTAAGTATCTTCCGGCTGCAGAGCATAGAAGGCATGCCTGCTGCGTGCAAGTTTTGAAAGCAACTTACCCGACTGTCCGAAGAAACGGAATTCGAGTGCTTCGGAACCGGCAGTCACAAACAGGGTATCGTTCCGGACTACCACGGAAGTAATAACAGACAGGCTGTCGAAACGCGCTGTCTTACTCTCATACGTTTCGTTGCCGGGCATCCGGATCTCTACGCCGTACGAATTACCTGCCCTGAGTGCACGAAGGATGCTCTCCCTCGTATTGTCCGGGGCATTCACCATCATCAGCCGCCGCGACACTTCACCGGGATCATCCAGGCTGTGCATGTCATCATCGGCCATGAGGAAAACAGGCTTGCCTGCCGACAAGGCTGAATCCCAATCAGGAATGGAATTCCGGTATCCGTTCAGCGCCTCAATGAAATCATAATTGGTGAGGTACCGGAAGTCGTTGGGGTTATAGCCTCCGAAAAAAACGGGGTGGTTGATGGAGAGAAGTTCTGTCCGGCTTCGCAACAGGTTCAAAATGTATTGCTTATGATGGATGTTTTGCCCGAAGGGCAGATCGTACCAGAGCACTTTCTTTGCTCCTATGCTCAGTTGATGACTTTTAAATATCCCGTAACCGTGTTCGTAAACCGGGATGTAATAGGGTTGTGAAGCGTTCAGGGTGTCAATAAACTGGTAGTTGCTGATGCCAATGCTTTCATATCCAAGCTTGCGATAGCGATCCCAAACCTTGTGATTGCTGTTGTCGCTACCATTGGTGATCCCGCCCCAGGCATGTGAGTGCATGTGCAGATTGGTGCGCCTCCATTGCAGCGAATCCATATCCTGGTAAGGATTATACCATATACTGCCTGAAAAGGGCTTTGGAGCTGGGAAAATATACCGCTCTGCAATCAGGTAGTTGAAGACGAAGATCAACAGGAAGAGCCCAAAGGAGATTCCAAAAACCTTAAAAATGAACTTCAGGGACTTCAGGAGAAGGCGGAACAGCATTCAGAAAGAAGGAATTAGTAAAACTGCCTGGGATTAATGGCAGCTAAGTTACAACAAATCGACTGACAGAAGGTTCAGGAACTTATCATGGATAAACAACCTTCACCACTCTGGAATCATATCCGGTCAGGATCCTGCAAAAATAGATCCCTTTGCCCGGCAGTTTGTCGCCAACCGGCAGCTGGTAATTGCCGGCAGCCTGGTTCCCTTCAAAAAGGCAACCTAACAATTTACCACCGGTATCAAACAAATCAATCCTAACCCTGGAAGGTGTTGAAACGGAATATTCCAACAAGGTATTTGCTGAGGCAGGATTCGGGTAAAGCAGGTAATTTACTCCGGAATATTGAAGATTGTCAGGTATCGATAAAGGCGATTGAGAATATGTAGAAAGCATCACTCCATAATTTCCGCAAAGCCATTTGTAACTGTCAGATGAAAAATCCATGGAGATAAAGGCTACTCCGGGGATGGAATTATCATACTCCCAACTGATCCCGTCATATTGCATAATTCCATTCGGATTCCTGATATAGCCTTCCTCAGCATCATGCATGTAAATATCCGGAGATTCATTTATGTAGTTATGCTGGTTGGCGACTTCTTCTGTTAGTATTCCTGAAAGCAGATCATACCTGTAAACGTTCCCAAATCCGCCTACGATCCAACACTTTTCTCCATCGAAAGCGCCGACCCGCTCAAAATTATCCGGAAAATCTGTTCTGATCGGATTCCATGTATTCCCATCGTATTGAAACAATATGGATGACACATAGGCTCTTCTCGCTAGAGCGTATCCCATTGTGGGGCTGACCATGCAGAAATCCTTCAATTCAGCGCCACTGATTCCGGTTAGTTCAGTATTCCATTCTTCACCGTTGTAAAAGTAAATTCCGAGTGAACTCATCACCCAGATATGATTGGTATCCAGTACTTTCAACCTGATAACATAACCGGAACCGGGCACTTCGTGGTCGCTCCAGATACCATTATTATATATCAGAAAATGGAAATGATCGGAGTCTTCAGGCCGGCTTGCAATAGCATATCCATGAAGGGAATCAGTGAATTGAACATCAGAAAAATAATAATCAGGAAGAATGGTATCTGGTTCCAGCAACCCATTCGCATACCGGTAAATAAAATTTTTATTCGCTACCATCCATCCATGGGTTGAATCGGGAAAGCTTATATGATAAAAGGAATTATCTGTTTGTCCGTTGCATAGTCTCCAGTGGCCATCTGTGTTTCGGTATATGTTTCCCGATTCGCCTACAGCCCAGTAGCTGCCATCCGTGCCATATATATCATTCAGGGGTGTTCCCACGATCGTGTCAATTGACCAGTCACCATTTTGAAATTTGAAAATATGGCCTCTGGTATCGCCTACGTAGAACCAGCCTCCGGTCCCTGAAGCAAATGCTGTTGCGGAATCAGGCATAAATATGGTCCGGACAAAGGGCGATATAATCCCGGCAGTGATAGTTCCCTGATTATAATTGCAGATCATATCTTCGTCCATTTCGACTCTGCTGAGAACACCATGTTGCGGATCGGGGAAGCTTAAATATTTGTAGCTGTCATCAAAAGTTTGCCGCACCGACCAGTTTGATCCGTCAAAATGAAGTAAACAACAGCTGCCCTGCCATTTCCCTAAAGCAAAACCGTTGCCCGGGGACGAAAATTTCATCGCAGAGATACCCAGCGTATCCAAATCCGGCTGATAGGTCCATTCACCAGCGATTAACCGCATGATCGTATCCCCCGAAATCCATCCGTCGTTGCCAAAAAAGGCTATATACGTAAGGTTTTTGGCTTCAGGTATGCTTTGATCCGACCAGCTCCCGTTTTCATATTTCAGGATACAACCGTTCTCGCCAACGGCCCAGCCATGCTGTACATCCGAAAAACTGACTGAACGCAGATCGTCCGTGCGCGGACTTACCTGACGTTTCCAGTGCTGGCCGTCCCAGACAAGGATCTTACCGAGGTCGCCAACGGCCCAGGCATGATGCTCATTTACCTGAAAAACAGAATTCAGCCTGATCCCGTCAGGATAAGGATTGTACCATTTCCATTGTGTCTGGCCAATGAGAAGGACCGGCAGAAAAAATAACAGTGAGAATAAAATAACAGTCTTCATAGTATAAATATTTCATTGTGGATAGTATCTCAAATTTATGTAATTATCCTGATAGTGTGCAACGTGAGAAAAAATAATATGCAAACAAATACAATATGTCGGACTTTCTGCGTTTCCTATTGATACCGGAATACTAAACTACATCTGCGGTTGTCATATATTTGTAACTATCCACTACTGCCGGAATTCATCGAATAAGAACCTGTTGCGCCCATGATCCCTAAGGTTACCCTTATCTTTCTGATTGTAATAAATGTGGCGGCAAAGGCTGTTTGTCAACCGTTCTCGTTCAGTTCGTATGATATTTCGGATGGATTGTCACAGTCGGTGGTGAACTGCATTTTCCAGGATTCGCGCGGATTTATCTGGATCGGGACCCAAAACGGACTGAACCGCTTCGATGGTTATAATTTCAAAGTATATACCTATAAACCGGGTGATACGACCTCCATTTCCAATAACTGGATCTTTGGAATAGCCGAGGATAAAGCCGGCAACCTCTGGATTGGCACCAAATCGGGGCTGAACAAGTATTTCAGGAACGAAGACCGGTTTGACCGGATCCGCTACAATACTCCCTATAAGAGTGATATCACCACTTGTGTTTACGATGTCAAATGTTCGGGCGACGGCCTGATCATGATCAATACCCCGCCGGTTCTCACCCTGCTCAACCCGGAGAACGGTAAATGCTCCCATAAGGTCGTACCTCTTGAATTTGACGGCAGCGTCAAAGACAATACGATTCCGGTGTTGCAGGACCAGCAGGGGAATATCTGGACGGGCTCAACGCGCGGGCTAAGCTGCTACAGTACTTACACCGGGAAAATACGGGTATTCGTGCACGATCCGCAAAATCCCAGAAGCCTCTCCGATAATACGGTCACGGCCCTTTTCCAGGACGTTGCCGGGAACCTTTGGGTTGGAACAGCTCACGGCCTGAACCTGCTGGATCCGAACTGGAAGGGATTTGAACGGTATTACAGCGGCACCGGGGAGCAAAGCCTTCCGAATGACTTCATCCGGGCTGTCCTTGGCGACCGTTTCGGGAATATCTGGATCGGCATGGAAGGTGGTGGCCTTAGCCGGCTTCGGTACAAAGCGAAAGGCGAGCCCTTTTTTGAAAATTTCACTACGGGGAAACACAACCTGAACCATTCCATTGTGCTCTCCCTGTGCATCGATCAATCCGAAAACCTTTGGATCGGGACACTTTCCGGGATCAACCGGACGGACCTGAAGAAAACAAAGTTCAGGCTGTACCGCAGGAGTGATGCGCCCGGCTCGATAGACCTATCGGGGAATGTTATAGCCTCAGTCTACAAAGATCTCTTCAACGTCCTTTGGATCGGCACCTGGGGACAGGGGTTGAATCTTTATGACCGGAAGACAGGAAAGATTGAGCATTACTCGACACAGGCAGGTGGCAAATATCACCTGCCAAATGACTATATCCACACCATCTTCGTTGATCACAACCACCGGTTATGGCTGGGTACACGCGACGGGCTCCTGGTTTACCGGCCAAAGGAACATGACTTCATGCGTCCTTCCAGCTTATATCCCGGCTCCGGGCTGGAGAATCTCGAAGGATTGCGTATCAACATGATGCTTCAGGACAGGAATGGTTCTTACTGGATTGCAACCCAAAACGGGCTATTCCGGATGAAACAGGGTTTGTTAAAGGCAGAACATTTTCAAAAAGATGCCGGACCCCAAAGAAAGATCAGCTCCAACCTGGTTTATGCTCTTCTGGAGGACCATACAGGCAAGATCTGGATTGGCACGGTCGACGGGCTGGATGTTTACGATCCGGCTACGTCCGAATTCAATCATTTCAGGAAGTCGGGCGGAAAAGGGACCACCTTGTCGGATAATTTCATCACTGCCCTTTATGAAGATCTGTCCGGAAATATCTGGATCGGAACGAACAGCTATGTGAACCGGTATTCGCCCAAGGACAATGTCTTCACCTACTTTTCACAGGAACAGGGATTGCCAGGTAATCTGATTTACAGCATCCTGGAAGATAACCGGCATAACCTCTGGTTTGCGACAGGGAACGGTCTGTGCAAATATGCTGAGGCGACCGGTTCCTTCAGGAGTTTCTCGGTGGAAGAAGGTCTGCAGAGCCCTGAATTCAACCTGCGGGCAAGTTATAAGTCGCCTGACGGTGAAATGTTCTTCGGAGGGATGAACGGCCTGAACTCGTTTTTCCCAGATTCACTGGCTGATAATCCGCATATTCCCCTGATGGCATTTACCTCGGCCTACCTCGTCCGCAAAGGGATCAGAGAATACATTGATCCTGACAGGACCGGCCGCATGGTTCTGAACTATAACGACTACTCCTTTACCATTGAATTTGCAGCGCTGGAATTCACCAATCCTGAAAAAAACCGGTATGCCTATAAACTGGAAGGTGTGGATGAAGACTGGATTGATATCGGCACACGCAATTTTGTCGCATTCTCCAGTCTGCCGCCCGGCGAATATCTTTTACGGGTCAAAGGGAGCAACAACGACGGGATCTGGAATACAGCCGGGATCAGCCTGATGATCACGATCCGGCCTCCCTGGTGGAGAAGCACCCTTGCATATATCGCTTATGTAGTCTTTCTGGCACTGCTGGTGTGGCTGATCATCATTATCCGGGAACGACAGCATATCCATGCCCGAAAGGTCCTGGAGAAGAAAGTGCAGGAACGTACTCTTCAGATTGAATCCCAAAAGCAGGAGATTGAGGTCAAGAATACGGAACTCAGCGAACTGAACGCTACCAAGGACAGGTTTTTCTCCATCATCGGCCATGATCTCAGGAATCCGTTCAATGCGATCACAGGGCTTACCGACCTGCTCCTGATGGGTATGTTTGACGAGGATCCGGAAAAGGGCCGTAAGAGTCTGGAGAATATCCGCGGCGCATCCCAGCAGGCCCATGAACTCCTTGAGAACCTGCTTCTCTGGGCACGTTCACATACAGGGACCATTGCTTTCCAGCCTGAACCCCTTGACCTGAAGGCCATGGTGGAAGAGAACATCCGTCTGGTGGAAGTGATTGCTGCAAGGAAAAACATTACCATTACCACCCGGTTCAATCATTGTCATCCGGTTAACGGCGACCGGAACATGATCCATACGGTATTGCGCAACCTGATCACCAATGCATTGAAATTCACTCCCCATGGCGGTGAAGTAACTATCAGCATGATGCATGAGAACCACTCCTGCATCCTGACGATCCACGACACCGGTGTGGGAATTCCGGAAGGGCGGCTGAAAGAATTGTTCGACATCGGCACGATCCATAAGACCAAGGGAACGGATCAGGAACCGGGGACCGGATTAGGCCTGATCCTTTGCAAGGAATTTGTCGAAAAGCACAGCGGACGACTAGAAGTGGAAAGCGAACCCGGCAGGGGAAGCACTTTCCGTGTAGTCTTCCAGCATGTGATCCGTTCATTGGAATAAAAAAACCATCTTTGCCCCGGCAAACCTGCAATCTATGGCACTCTATTTCGCTTCCCTGAACTCAGGCAGCAACGGCAACTGTTACTATGTCGGAAATGAAAAGGAATCCGTTCTGATCGACGCCGGGATATCCTGCCGTGAAACTGTGAAGCGGATGGAACGGCTTGGGCTTTCGATCCATACCGTAAAAGCAATCTTCATCTCACACGAACATACTGATCACACTTCCGGAGCCAGGGTGTTGAGTAAAAAGTTCCGGATACCGGTTTTTATCACGGACCCGACACACAGGAACAGCCGTTTATGGCTCGATGCAGACCTTCGTCGGCAGTTTGTCGCCCATACGCCTGTCGAAGTGGGTTCACTTAAGGTAACGGCTTTCCCAAAGCACCATGATGCCTCTGACCCGCACAGCTTTCTGGTGAGTGAGAAGGAGCTTACGGTCGGAGTGATGACCGATATCGGAAGCGCCTGCCGGCATGTGGAGCAGGGCTTCAGCCAATGTCAGGCGGTCTTCCTGGAAGCGAACTACGATGAAGATATGCTGGAGAACGGGCGGTATCCCCGTTTTTTAAAGGATCGTATTGCAGGAAACGACGGACATCTATCCAACCGGCAGGCTCTGGAGCTTTTCCTGGAACACCGCTCGCCGCAATTGTGTCACCTCATCCTTTCACATCTTTCGAAAGAAAACAACCACCCGCAACTGGTAAAGGAATTGTTCTCCCGCCATGCCTGTGATACAAGAATCTCAGTAGCATCCAGGTATGCAGAAGTAGGCGTATTTTCGATTTCCTGATGCAGCCCGTAAGCGAATAATATCTTTTCCGGTTCCCGCTCTTTTCACCACTGCGTGGCTCATGTCCGGATTCAGATAGCCGGCATCTTACTCCGGTCGATTTGATCAGGTTGCAGAAGCCGGTTCTGTTCGAGCAAACCGGGAATCTTCCTGAAGGCAAGAACCTGCCCCGGGGTCAGGTCGACCATATCGGCAAGCAGTTCTGGTTCTTTCGCACCTTTTCGCCACACGCTCAGCCGGTAAACGTCAAATTTGCGTATCCGTCGGCCGGTGCGATGCACTTCCAGGTTTTCCGAGATCTCAACACGCTCCACTTCCGAAAAGGGAATGAACTTTTCCCTGCGCTCCGGGTCCTTCACCAGCGGGTAAAAAGCGGCAAGACCATCGACATAGATACGGATCCCGGTGACATAATCCTTTCCGAACCGAAGCACGAACCAGGATACCACAGCGAACAACAGCACGGCCAGGACCAGGAAAATGATCGTCCAGGTGCCGATAAGCCCTAATACTACATTCCAGAGAATAAAAGTCGACAGTAGGAGAGCAAAAAGTGCAGCTGTGATCCCCAGTGAACGGTGAGAATTGCGGCTTCCCCGGGTAGGTGCGATCTCGAAAAGAAGCGAAGACGGGGTGTTAATTTCAGAGGCCATTGCTTTGGAGGTTATCAGGACTATCCAGAAAACTGATGTTTCGTTTCAATCCTTCAAATTTAGCCCTTTTAACAGCTGATCGCCTGAAAAGTCTGCTAAATCCCTCCGGGCTGAGGTTCTCCCATGCTGAATCAGTCATCTGCCTGAGCGGTTCCGATGGTATCAGACGAGGTTCCGTATGGGCGACGGCATAGCGATTCCAGGGGCATACCGTCTGGCAGACATCACAACCGAAAATCCATTGGTCGTACTTGCCTTTCAATGAGTTATCGATTTCCCCTTTATTCTCAATAGTCAGGTATGAAATGCACTTACCGGCATCCACGATACGGGGACTGGTGATTGCCCCGGTGGGACAGGCCTGTATACATCGGTTGCAATCGCCGCAGTAATCACCTCCGAATGGTGAATCGTACTCCAGAACAAGGTCAGTAATCAGTTCAGCAATAAAGAAATATGAGCCGTTTTTTCTGCTGATGAGCATGCTGTTCTTCCCGATCCATCCCAGGCCGGCCCGGGTTGCCCAGGCGCGCTCAAGAACCGGGGCCGAATCAACAAATCCCCGGATCACAATTTCCGATAGCTGCTGCTTTAAGCCTGCAATCATCCGGTTCAGTTTCTCCCTGATCACATCGTGATAATCATCGCCGTAAGCATAACATGAAATGCGATAGCCGGAGTCTTCTCCCAACATTTCCTGCGGATAGTAATTGAACAGCATGACAATGACAGACCGGGCTCCTTCCACCAGCAAACGCGGGTCAAGCCGTGCTTCCCGGTGGTTCTCCATATATGCCATCCGGGCATGATATCCCATCGAAAGCCAGTGGTCAAGATGCGATGATTCCTCTGCAAGATGCGAGACAGGGGCTATTCCGCAGGCCGAGAAACCCTCTTCCCGGGCCATCTGGCGGATGAAAGCACTTATTTCGGCGGGAGACTGCATCTGAAAGATAAAAGACAAAAGTAAAAAGATAAAAGAATGTGAGAATTAGTTAATTCGATGATTAGCTGATT
>CAZJCG010000016.1:0-72206 GCA_964544545.1 uncultured Lentimicrobiaceae bacterium
GTTGTCCGACCAGGGCTCGAACCTGGGCTCTTCTGATCCAGAGTCAGACGTGTTGCCAATTACACCATCGGACAGAATTCGAGTACAAAAATATAAAAGATTTCAAAATGTTGATCGGGTTCCTATTTTTTTTCCGCCTGTCCCAGCTTTGCCCATGTATCTTTCAGTGGGACAGTACGGTTAAATACAGGTTTATCCGTTGAAGAATCCGGATCGACACAGAAATAACCGATTCTTTCAAACTGGAATTTATCACCGGCAGCAACATTTCCCAATCCTGGTTCAGCAAAAGCAGTAATCACCTTCAACGAATCCGGATTGAGAAAGTCCTTGAAACTCTGGCCTTCATCCACATCATCCGGATTTTCCTTGCTGAAAAGCCTGTCGTATAAACGGACTTCGACAGGTTTCGCATGTTTCACCGATACCCAATGGAGCGTACCTTTCACTTTTTTGTTGCTGTTAGGCATTCCACTGCGGGTATCGGGCTGGTAGGTGCAATGGATTTCGCTGATCTCATTGTTTGAATCCTTCACGACAGATTCGCAACGGATAATATAGCCGTATTTGAGGCGAACTTCTCCGCCGGGTTGTAACCGGAAGAACTTATGAGGCGGATTTTCCATGAAATCTTCCCTTTCAATATACAGTTCCCTTGAGAAGGGAACTTTCCTTAATCCGGATTCCGGGTTTTCCGGATTGTTCACTGCATCCAGCCATTCCTCCTCCCCTTCCGGATAATTGTCGAGTATCAGCCTGACCGGGTTCAGGACAGCCATAGCCCGGCTAGCCCGCTTGTTTAGGTCTTCGCGGACGCAGAACTCCAGAAGGGAAACATCTATAACCTGATCACGCTTTGCTACACCGATGATATCGGCAAAGTTCCGGATAGATTCGGGCGTGTAACCGCGACGGCGCAGACCACAAATGGTTGGCATCCGGGGATCATCCCAGCTGCTGACAATTCCTTCATTCACCAGCTGCAGCAGTTTGCGCTTGCTCATCACTGTGTAGGTAAGGTTCAGGCGGGCAAACTCTATTTGCTGGGGCCGGTAACTTCCTTCAGCGATCTGGTCAAGGTACCAGTCGTAAAGCGGCCTGTGCACTTCAAACTCAAGGGTACAAATGGAATGCGTGATCCCTTCCAGGTAATCGCTTTGACCATGCGCATAGTCATACATGGGATATATGCACCATTTGTCGCCTGTCCGGTGATGGTCGGTATGCAGGATGCGATACATAATGGGGTCGCGCATGAGCATGTTCGGGTGAGCCATATCCAGCTTAGCCCTCAGCACTTTACTGCCATCGGGGAACTCGCCGTTCTTCATAGCCATGAACAGTTGCAGGTTTTCTTCCACAGTCCTGTTTCTCCAGGGGCTTTCTTTCCCTGGTTTCGTAACCGTCCCACGATATTCGCTTATTTCTTCTGCCGTAAGATCGTCGACATACGCCTTGCCATCGTTTATCATTTTAACAGCCCATTCATACAGCTGATCGAAATAGTCGGATGCATAATAAAGCCTGTCGTCCCAGTCAAATCCAAGCCAATGTACATCTTCCATGATGCTGTCGACATACTCGGTATCTTCCTTGATGGGGTTTGTGTCGTCAAAACGCAGGTTCGTATGGCCGCCGTATTTGGCTGCTGTACCGAAATTCAGGCAGATGGACTTGGCGTGCCCAATATGCAGGTAGCCATTGGGCTCCGGCGGGAATCGCGTGTGAACGCGCCGGTCATTTTTATTGTTACGGATATCTTCTTCGATGATCTGATGAATAAAATTCACCGGAACCCTGGTTTCACCGGCAGCCGGAATGGTTTTTTCTTCACTCATAATCGGTATACTATGTTGATAACTTGCTATGTTTTCCCAAATTGCAAAAGTACGAGGTTCAGAACAGATTAACAGGAGAAGAATGTACTTTTGTGCAAAAAGCAAGGCTGTATGGGACTTATCCAAATCGAAGGAATGGAGTTTTTTGCCTACCACGGTTGTTTCAAGGAAGAACGTGTAATAGGAACCAGATTTATGGTTGATGTTTTAATTGAAACTGATACTTCGGAGGCAGAAATTACAGATGACCTGAAAAAAACCGTTAACTATCAGGCTGTTTATAAATTGGTGAAAACGGAAATGACAGAAAAGTCGCACCTGCTTGAACATGTTTGTCGCCGGATCGTTACTTCCTTGCATGCACATTTCCCTGAAATAAGGCAGGTAAAAGTCAAGCTAATGAAGCTGAATCCTGCCCTGGCAAACGGGGGAAAGGTGAAACAGGTAAGTGTGACGATTGAAGGATAAACAAAAAGATAAAAGATAAAAGTAAAAAGATAAAAGACGGATTATCAAGTTGCTGACATGTACGGGTATTCAAGAATTCAAAATGATAGAGTCAATTTCAAATTGTAAACTTATCTGCTGTTGACGTTGACATTTGTAACCCCCTTTCAGTTGAAAATATCCCGGGTTAATTTGTACCGGTTCCGTTGCATACTGCAATCTTCCGGTTGTTCAAATAATCTGTACGGCGGGATAACTAATTCCGGGCTAAAATTGCTATTTCCCTCAGGATTAACTTAGGCGACAGAAATATGACTCCGAAGATGTACAATCCATTTACACGCTTCTAACGGGCCACTATCATGAATACCAGTGAAACAGATCAAACAGGCTTGCAGAAGTGTCCCCGTTGCGGAACGCTGTTTAACTGCAGTGCATCGGGTAAGTGCTGGTGTTATGAATACGATGTTCCTTCGCGTGATCTTGAAATTATTGAAGAGCAATTTGACTCTTGCCTGTGCCCGGATTGCCTGAAAACGTTTGTCCGCACGACATAATAAATTCTCCTTGTGATTTCGCTGAATAGTATTACCTTTGCAGCATATTACGGTATCATGGCCGAGTGGTTAGGCAACGGTCTGCAAAACCGTGTACAGCGGTTCGAGTCCGCTTGATACCTCAAAAACTTCCTTTTACAGGAAGTTTTTTTATTTTAAGTTATCCAGATACTTACCTATTGACATTTCTTCCGGAAAATCGTTAGCTTTACCTGAAATTTCGGATTAATCCTGAAAGATCATGTTTTATACAAGTCACAGCCTTCACTTCCTGCTTGGACAGGAGCCTGTGAACCTGGACCTCAGCCATCATCCATCTTATGGCCCTTCAACTACCATCCTGAATTACCTGCGATCGCTTCCCGGCTACAAAGGGACGAAAGAAGGTTGTGCCGAAGGAGATTGTGGCGCCTGCACGGTTGTGATGGCCTATCCTGAAAAAGGCCGGCTGAAATACCTCGCTATCAATTCCTGCCTGGTTTTTCTTCCCTGGCTCCATGGCAAGCAACTGATCACCGTAGAGCACCTTTGCCAGGGTAAAGAACTCCACTTCGTCCAGCGGCTTCTGGTTGATATGTATGGCAGTCAGTGTGGTTTCTGCACACCGGGAATTGTTATGTCGCTTTTCGCGTTGTATAAAAGCAACCTCCCTCCTACCCGTGAGAATTCAATTCAGGCTTTAAGCGGAAATTTATGCAGGTGTACCGGTTATCAGCCGATACTTGAAGCAGCCATGAAAGTCCTGGAGACAAATGATAAAGAAGATGCATTCAGCAGAAGCGAAGAGTATATTCTTGAACAGCTGACGCCCTTTCAGTCACAGAGTCTTTATTTCGATACCGGGAAACAGGTTTATTACAGGCCATCTCAGTTAAACGAAGCAATAGAAATCAAAAGAGAGCATCCGGATGCTATCCTCTTTTCAGGGGCAACAGACGTAGCTCTCCGCCAAAGCAAAAAATCCGAATTCCTCCCGAAATTGTTGGATTTATCAGGAGTCAAAGAGCTTTGTTCTCTGGAAGAACGAGAATCTGAATGGATCATTGGTTCCGGTGTTTCCATCCACAATCTGTGGCAATATTCTTCCGGAAGAATCCCTATGATCGATGAGCTATGCAGCATTTTTGCTTCGAATCAGATCCGGAATCTTGCCACATTAGGCGGTAACATTGGCTCTGCGTCCCCTATTGGCGATTCGCTTCCGGTGCTTATAGCATTAAAGGCTGAAGCAGAACTTACCGGTTCGGATGGTTCAAGACGTATCCACATGGAAGAATTCATCCAGGGCTACCGTAAAACAGCCATTCGTCCGGATGAGATCATCTGCTCCGTAATTATCCCAAAACCTTCTTCTGGTATTTTATTCAGATTTATCAAAGCTTCCAAGCGAAAGGATCTGGATATTTCCACAGTAAGCCTTGCCGCCCGTGTTGAGCTTGATCCGGGAAACAGAGTTGCTGATATCATGCTGGCATACGGAGGTATGGCCGAAAAGCCTGCCAGGGCAAAACAAACAGAGAGCTGGCTTTTGGGAAAACCATGGGATCTTACAATTATCAGCAGCGCTTCCGCTATGCTGCGTAACGAGTTCACGCCTATTTCCGATGCACGGTCGGGTAAAGAAGCCAGAAATATACTGGCCGGGAATCTGCTGTTGAAATTTTTTATTGAATCCGGAAAACCTCTTGCCGACCATGAATAGCATAACCAATCATTTGCCACACGAAAGTGCACATGAGCATGTGCGTGGTAAAGCCGTATTTATTGATGATATGGCAGTACCAGAAGGGATGCTGGTGGGACAGGTTGTCTTCAGCCCCGTTGCAAAGGGAAGAATCAGGTGTCTGGACACAACTCAGGCGCGCCAGGTTCCGGGGGTTAATGCCATACTGACTGCCTCCGATATTCCAGGTGAGAACCAGATGGGACCTGTAGTCCATGATGAACCTTGCCTGGCTGCAGGTGAAATAAACTGTATCGGGCAGGCTGTCTGTCTGATTGCCGCTGAGACAGCTGAAGCAGCCCGGGAAGCCGCAGGGAAGATTATCCTGGAAATTGAACCGGAGGAGCCTGTTCAAGATATCCGCACTGCTATAGCCACCAGTTCCTTTTTCGGTCCTGAACGTGTTATCCTTCGCGGAGACCCGGGAGCCATTCTTCCAGAATGTCAGTATTACATCGAAGGAGAACTTGAGACCGGAGCCCAGGAGCACTGGTACCTTGAAACCCATGCCAGTCTGTGTATTCCGGGTGAAAACCAGGAAATGCTTGTTTACAGTTCTTCACAGCATCCTTCCGAAACGCAGGCTATCGTGGCAGAAGTTCTAGGAATTGGCAGGAACCGGGTTACTGTGGAAGTGAAACGGATGGGTGGCGCTTTCGGAGGTAAAGAAACCCAGGCCAATCATGTGGCAGCATGGACTGCTTTGCTGGCTCAGGCTACCAATAAGCCTGTCAAGATCAGGCTGAACCGGGAAGAAGATCAGCGATACACCGGAAAGCGACATCCATTTCTTGCTTTTTACAAAGCCGGATTCCGTGAAGATGGCATCCTGCAGGCTGTAAGTATTAGCCTGTTCAGCAATGGCGGCTGTGCAACGGATCTGAGCTGGGCTATCATGGAACGTGCGTTGTTCCACACCGATAATGCTTACTATATTCCCCATTTCAAGGTTACTGGGCAGGTGTGTAAGACTAACCTGCCTTCCAACACGGCTTTCAGGGGATTTGGCGGCCCGCAGGGTATGGCTGTGATCGAACACATCCTGGATACTGTAGCCCGGAAATTAAGGCTCGATCCGGCAATTGTCAGGTATAAGAATTTTTATTCAGAGGGCGAAAAAGCCGTCACTCATTATGGAAAAATAGTAGAGAACAACCGGTTGCAGGTTCTTTACGATAAAATCCTCCGCTCATCTGATTATGAAGTGCGAAGAAAATCAGTCCTTGAATTCAACAAAGTGCAGGAATTCCGGAGGCGAGGACTGGCTTTAACACCCGTTAAATTCGGAATTTCCTTTACCACGAGTTTTTTGAATCAGGCAGGTGCCCTGGTGAATATCTACCAGGATGGATCTGTAAATGTTAATCATGGTGGGACCGAGATGGGACAAGGCTTGCACACCAAGATCAGGAAGATCGCTTCCGATGAATTGGGTATATCCCCGGAATTTGTGCGGATTGAGCCGACCAACACCGGCAAGGTGCCCAATACCTCCGCAACTGCGGCCTCGTCGGGAAGTGATCTGAACGGTATGGCAGTAAGTGTGGCTGCAGCAAAGCTTAAAAACCGGCTTTCGGAAGTAGCTGTTAAAGTTTTTACCGAACGCACCGGGAATGAAGTTCAGACGGCGGCCATTGTATTCAGGAATGATAAGATTTGGCTAAACGAAGATTCCATTCCTTTTCCCGAACTGGTGAAAATTGCCTATCTGAATCAGATAAGCCTGAGTGCAACCGGATACTATCGTACGCCCGGCATTTTCTGGGATAAAGAAAAAGGGAGAGGAAATCCTTTTTACTATTTCGCGTTTGGTATGTCCGTTTCGGAAGTGGAGGTTGACCTGCTGACAGGTCATGTAACATTGCTGCGGACCGATATCATCAACGATTCGGGCAGTTCATTGAATCCTGCCATAGATCTCGGACAGGTAAGAGGAGGCTTCATCCAGGGAGTCGGATGGATCACCACGGAAGACATCAAATATGGCAATTCGGGCCAGGTACTTAACGCGTCGCCCGATACTTACAAGATTCCGGTAATATCAGATATTCCTCCAATATTCAATGCAGAATTACTGGAACCGATCCATAACCCCGGAACGATCCAGGGAAGCAAGGCCGTGGGAGAACCACCGTTCATGCTGGCATTGTCAGTATGGATGGCTATCCGGGACGCCCTTGCATCAACAACCGATGCAGAAATGATCCAACTGGGTATTCCTGCAACAAACGAAAAAATACTCCTTCTGCTGGACGATCTCCGGAATAACAAAGCATGATTCCATCATTTCCGGTGCTATTGGCAGATGGCCGGGAACGTTCATTCGCTCCGGCCATACTAATGGACATTTTGTAAGGGCATTCCGAAAATGCCGGCATATCCGGCAGTATTCCCTAACCTGTGGGACAAAGATATCCGGACAGATATCTTACCTGAATATGCATTACCAGTCCCCACCCGGTTACTGTGGAATTAATTGGCCTACATCTTTCCCTGTGTTGAAATCACAGAATACGACAAGTTTCAGTGTTCTCTGAAAGACAAAACCTGTCATAGCCGTTAAAACAGAACCTGTTTTATGAACAGGGAAAATGCAGGCAGATACCCGGAACGTCCTTTAATCATGAAGCCCTTTAACTTTAGGAACTCCGGCTATAAAGTCTTTCAGGTAGAAAGGTTCGAAATAGGCTGTATCCTCAAAGGAGGACATGGTATACTTTTCAAGGGCCAGTTTTGAGATAGCAACGGCCGAAGGCAAAATCAGTCCGGGAAATGCGACGTTTTTGTCGTTAGCTAAAACATCCCGGCACTTTTCGGCTCCATTGCCCACAACAGCAATCCTTTTACCGGTGTATGAGCTGAAACTGTTGCTGTCGATTACGACGGCACTCACCGGACTGACCAACTGCAACGACTTTCCGTAGACCGCCATGTAAACTTCCATCCTTCTGGCGTCGATCATCGGGCAGACTAAAGTGTTTTCCTCTTCCAATGCGGGATAATCCATCAGGGTTTTGGCTGCCAGAGCATGCAGGGTGCTCACGGATATCAGTGGTTTGTCAAGGGCGTAGCACAATCCTTTTGCCGATGACACGCCGATACGCAATCCGGTATAGGAACCGGGGCCCATGCTTACAGCGACTGCATCCAGGGCCGAAAGTTCCAATCCTGCCATTGCCATCACATCCCGGATGAAAATGTTCAGCAGTGCCGAATGTTCATTGGTCCCACCGGATTCCTTAACCGCTAAAATTTCTTCATTCTGTGACAGTGCAACAGAACAGATTTCGGTAGCAGTTTCTATGGAAAGGATGAGGGCCATCGGCTGTAAACAGGTGTATTTGCAGCAAAAATACAATGGATTCCCGAATCCGGTCAATAAAAAACGGCAGGCTCCCGATTGAAAGCCTGCCGTTTATTCCGATCTCATTTTTTACTTTTCGGTATAGAGATCTTTTTTATCCACCTTTTTGACTATGTTGCCGTCTTTCAGTCGCTTGGAAATAGCACTGTAAGGTGCGGCAACAATTTCATCCTTATCTTTCAGCCCTTCTGTGATCTGGATATAGGAGTTATCCTGGATTCCGGTCTTCACCTTCACCATTTTCACCTTACCCTTATCATAAACGAATACATATTCCTGGACATCAGAAGAAAGCTTCTTTTCCTTTTTTTGATCTCCTTCGGCAGTGTTGCCGCTATCTTTAGCAGAATTGTCGGCCATTTCCTTTGCCTTGGCCTGAGTACTGTCGACCCGGGTAGTAACAGCCTGTATGGGGACGGTAATCACATCATCAACAGATTCTGTCTGGATATCAACTGTTGCCGACATGCCCGGACGGAAAGGTGAAAGATTGGGTTTATCGGCAGGTACAAGATCCTTGTACGATTCAGGCAGGATACGGATTTTCACTTCAAAATTGGTAACCTGGTCGGCGCTGACACCAGTGGTATTTGCTGAAGTACTGATCTCCGTTACAATACCTTTGAATTTCCGGTTCTGATAGGCATCGACTTCCACCAGAGCAGTATCGTTCTGGTTCACCCTGACGATATCATTTTCATTCACGTCAACCTTCACTTCCATTGATTGGAGATTGGCAATCCTCAGGATTTCGGTACCGGAAGAGAACTGTGATGCTCCTGCAACCCTTTCCCCCTTCTCGATATTCAGTTTGGATATGGTACCACCCACCGGGGCAAAAATGGTCGTTTTCGACAGGTTTTCCTTGGCTTCCTTTACTCCTGCCTCTGCACTTTTTACATTGAAGGCAGCTGCACGGATGCTCTCTTCGGCAGCATCAACCTGGGCCTGAGCAACCTCAAAGGCTGATTTCGCCGATTCAAATTCTGCATCGGAGATGGCTTTTTCGTTGTGAAGTTTCAGGCTCCTGTCGTAGGAACTTTTGGCATTCACGAACTGCGATTTGATCTGTGCAAGCTGAGCTTTTGCATTTGCAAGGTTCGCCTGCTGTGTGTTCAGGCTGGCAACTGTCCGGTCGTAGGTTGATATGTATATTTCCGGGTTGATCTTGGCAAGCAACTGCCCGGGTTTTATCTGATCTCCTTCCTTTACAAGCAGTTCTATGATCTCTCCGGAAACATCCGGCGACAGTTTGACCTCTACTTCCGGAGCAATCTTGCCGTTGGCTGAAACAGTCTCGATAATGGTCCTCTTTTGTGCAAGCTCGGTAGTGACCTTGATTTCATCAGGTTTTCCGATCCAGCCTTTCTTCTTTGCCACGGCAAAGATGATTATCAATACAACCGCCAGGCCTATCAGGATGCGGATCAAATTTTTTTTCTTGAACATAGAAAAGGTGGTTTTGATGGGTTTCGAAAGGTAATACAATTATTTTCGTTTCAGTGTTATGGGTTTACCCATATAAAAATCAAGAACAGTGGTCTTGAAAATGAATTCATACTTTGCTCGAAGCAGTTCAGATTCAGCTTTCTCAAAATCTTTTTTGGAATTATTGTAATCAACCGAATTCATCGATCCCACATCAAACTTCTTTTCTGCGTAACGGTATGATTCTTTCGCCGCATCGAGTCCTGAAATTGATGAGTTATATTTGTTAAGAGCGGCTTTTGCATCGGCATGTGCTTGTTCGATAGTCTTTCTTAGTTCCAGTTTGCTAAGGTCGTAGTTATATTTAGCATTCTGAACATTGAGTTTGGCTTTGCTGATGGAAGTCCTGGTCGACCATCCGTTAAATATCGGAACACTCAGATTGAACGAAATGGATTTATTCACATTGTCATTGATCTGGTCTTTGAAAGGTTTTGTCTTGGTAGTGGCTGTGGCACCGATATTCCAGACATACTGAACCGGCTGACCGTCAGGTCCCGGTATGAAGGAGGTCGGCAAGGTCTGCGTTACATCCGGTATGTATGTGGTGTAAGTATCAATAACCTGAGCAGCACCTGAATAGCCGGTACCAATAGAACCCTGAAGTGTCAGCGATGGCGACTGCCCTCCCTGGGCGCTCATCAGCGTATATTCAGCGCTTTTAACCTTGGCTTCGGCGCTTTTAATCGAAGGCTGGGCCTGCAAGGCATAATCAAAAACCTGTTCCGGTCTGGCCACCAGCGACAGTTGCCCTTCCAGTTCCAGGTTGGGAACCTCAATCTCGAAATTATCGGTTGAGGGTAGATCCAGCATTTGGGTAAGCGTAAGGTAGGCAAGGTCAAGGTTGTTCTGAGCCTCCACAACGGCTGAATTTTCAGCAGCCCGTTGTGCTTCAACGTTGAAAAGGTCTCCTTGTGCCAATGATCCTGCATCCACCAGCTTTTTCAGCCTGGCCACCTGGAGTTCTGTTGCATTCAACTGGCTGGTAGCAGTACGGGTCATCTCCTGATAATACAGGATCTGGAGATATGCCGTTGCAATTCCCAGGGCGATATCATCCATGAACTTGTCTGTATCATAATGCATAGCCTCAAGGTTCGACTGGTTGATCCGTAACTGGTTCACCTTTTGGAATCCTTCAAAGAGGGTAATCTGGGAAGCAAGGTAAAAGTTATTTGAACGGACTCTTTCAGTAGCAAAGTCATTGGTGAACCGGTCAACTGTTTTACCGTAATTATAACCATGACTGGCAAAACCGTTGAGTGAAGGCAGAAAGGTCAACTTGCTCTGTAACACATCTGCCTTTGTCCCTTCAACCTGTAAAAGCTGTTGCTTTACCTGAATATTATTAGCCAGGGCATAATCAATACACTTTTCGAGGGTCCAGATTTCCTGCGTCCAACCGGAAATCGCAAGAAAGAGGGCCGGAATAAGTAAGAGGGCTTTTTTCATAAAAACTGAAGGGATTTTCTGTGAATCCGGAACCGGATCAATCGTGAATTTTAAATTACCTTTACAAAGTTAGATGATACAAACGTCACATACCTATGAATTTGATCAAGATTCTTGCATTTTTAACAATATTTTTATCCTTACTGAATTCCGGATCGCTTTCAGCCCAGAATAACTGCCCTTCTGCTACAGCAGTTCTGTATTGCGATACGGTAGATGTTCTCCATTATTCAATCCATCTGACAGAAGTTAATCTGACGTCAAAAACCATCAAAGGTTACACAGAAGTCACTATGGTTCCACGAATTGGGAATCTTAACCAGATCAAACTTGAACTTTCTGATCTCACTGTCGATTCTGTCATTTTTGAGAATGCTGCCGCTGAATTCGATCATGTTGGGAAAACGGTTATTACCATGCTTCCCTCCCTTGCAGGACCGGGCGATACGCTTCTGCTGACTGTTTACTATCATGGCGTCCCTTTCGTTGATCCATCAGGTTGGGGAGGGTTCCTTTTTTCCGGTGAATATGCATTCAACCTGGGAGTCGGGTTTGATGCCATCCCGCATAACCTGGGCAAAGCCTGGTTCCCTTGTGTAGATGATTTTCGCGACAGAGCCCTGTATGATGTATTCCTCACGGTACCCGATCCGAAAAAGGGGATCAGCGGCGGTATGCTGAGTGAAGTCTGCAATAATGGTGATGGCACAAGCACCTGGCACTGGACTACCTCCTTTTCCCTCCCAACCTATCTGATCTCCGCTTCGATTGGAAATTACAGTCTGGTAAGCGATATATACCACGGTATCCAGCGGGATATTCCCATCACACTGTATTGCAGGCCCTCCGATTCGTTAAAGGTGGCCGGCACCTTTGTGAATCTGAAAGATATCCTTCAGATCTATGAAGAACATTTCGGTCCATACCCGTTTGAAAGGGTAGGTTATACGGCTACAGCTCAGGGGGCAATGGAACATGCCGCAAATATTTCGTATCCCTATTCCGGCTGGTCAGGGAATACTTCGATGGAATGGTGGTATGCCCATGAACTATCACACATGTGGTTTGGTGACATGGTCACCTGCGCTTCAGCCGGGGATATGTGGCTGAATGAAGGGTGGGCTGTATGGTGTGAATCTCTGTTTCAGGAATTCCTTTACGGACCTGAAACCAGCAGAATTTATATGAGGGAGAAGCTTCGCGATGTGCTTCTTTACACACACACTATCGACGGGGGATTCTACCCGGTGTATGGTATCCCGGAAACCATCACTTACGGAAATACCGTTTATGAAAAAGGGGGCCAGGTAACCCATACGCTGCGGCATTACCTGGGCGACAGTCTGTTCTTCGGAGGCGTCAAGGCATACTTGCAGCAATATGCCTATCAACCGGCCTCAAGTTGTAATCTTCGTGATTTCCTGAGTTCATATACAGGCGTTGACCTGAATGATTTCTTTAATGCCTGGGTATTTGCCCCCGGTTTCCCTCATTTCGCAGTATCATCTTTTCAGTCGCAGGCCGAAGGACAAGGATACAAAGTGGTTGTAAATGTGAAACAGAAGATGCTCGGAACCGATACCTATTCCAACTCCAATCATCTTGAACTAACCTTTAGGGGAAAAGGCTGGGAACAGTTCACTGATACTCTTATTTTTTCAGGAGCCGAAAGTCAGAAGACATTTTATGTTCCCTTTGAACCTGTGGCCGTAATGGCCGACGCCAGCGAAAAGATCTCCGATGCTTCAATCGATTACACAGTTGTTGCAAGATCGACTGGTGACCTGGAATTCCCGGATACATATTCCAAACTGAAAGTTATACGCATAAGCGACTCAGCCCTGGTACGCATTATCCATAACTGGGTTGGTCCTGATTCGCTGAAAACACCTGTTCCTGCCCTGAAATTATCGGATAAGCGTTATTGGAAAGTTGAAGGCATCTTCCCTGCTGATTTCAAGGCTTCCGTAAGGTTTTCATACAATCGGGCTTCTCTTGACAACACTTTGCTGACCAGTTCGAACGATTCACTGGTGATCCTGTTCCGGCCCGACGCTACGTTTGACTGGCAGGCAGTTCCCTTCACAAGGAGCGGAAACAACAATGCCGGAGTGATCCTGGTGGACAGCATAGCCCGGGGTGAATACACGCTGGCTGCCTGGGACAGGACTTACGGCCTCGGTGAAAATGCCGGATTTAAGCCATATAACCTCGATCTCTTCCCCAATCCATCGGGTGGAAGTTGTACGGTCAGGATCAACACTCCCTGCAATGTTATACTGGGTATTTATGACACGATCGGGCGTGAACTGGATAAGAGACCCGTCGATGCAGGTATCCATGAGATCCGTTGGAGCAATCCCAATTCCGGAAAAGGCATCTATTTTTTCCGGCTCATGACCTCCACAGGTAATGTACTGGCTTCGAGAAAAGCCATTTTCAGGTAAACAATTCTCTTTCTGAAATATGGAATATTTTGCACCTATCCGGAAACTGTTCGAGTTAAATGCAGATCCCGTCAAGGCGGCCGGAGCCAAGGCATATATGAAAGACATTTCCGAATTCTATGGACTGACCGCTCCAACCAGGAGGCAGGTCCTGCAGGAATTTCTGAAATCACAGGGCTTACCGCAACGGGAGGATCTCGGGAGATTGATTGAATATGCCTGGAACCAGCCTCAGCGTGAGTGGCAATATATTGCAATGGAAATTACCGGACGCCTTGCCAGGAAAGGGTATCCAAATCTCCTTGTGCTGTCGGAATTCATGATCACTCATAAATCCTGGTGGGATACCGTGGATTATATCTCTCCGAATATTGCCGGTACGGTGTTATCGAAGAACCCCGGTATGATCCAGGATGTGACCGGTGAATGGATGAAATCCGGCAATAAATGGCTGCAACGCGCCTGTTTACTGTTCCAGCTGAAATACAAGGAAAAGACAGACCGCGGATTATTGTTTCGCTTATGCGACGAACTCTCCGGTCATCCGGATTTCTTTATACGGAAGGCGATAGGGTGGTCATTAAGGGAGTATTCAAAAAGTAATCCCGTGGCCGTAAGCGAATTTGTGAAAATGCATACCCTCTCTCCTCTCAGCCGGAAGGAGGCAACACGACTCATAGAGGGTTGACGGGAATTCTAAAAGAAAGCAGAATTATTCAGAAGGATTTGTCACCAGTTTAAATCCAATGCCGTGAACATTGATCAGTTCAACAGCGGGATCTTCTTTCAGGTATTTACGCAGCTTTGCCACATACACATCCATGCTGCGGGCGTTGAAATAAGAGTCATTCTGCCAGATGCGGTTCAGCGTGAAACTCCGGTCAACCACGTTGTTCATGTGCTCACTCAGTAATTTCAGCAATTCCGCTTCCTTGGAAGTGAGTTTCTGCTCTATGCCGTTGATGGTAAGCAACTGGTGATTATAGTCAAACACAAATTTCCCGATGGTGAATAGTCCTTTGCTACCGTTAACAGGAGATGTGTGTACGGTCCGTCGCAGGATTGCTTCCATTCGGGCCAGCAACTCCTCCATGCTGAAAGGTTTTGTGAGGTAGTCGTCGCCGCCCGACTGAAAACCCTTCAGTTTATCCTCTTCCAGCGATTTTGCCGTGAGGAAGAGGATAGGAATCTGAGTATCGACTTTCCGGATATCCTTAGCCAGCGAAAAACCATCCTTTACAGGCATCATCACATCCACAATGCAGAAGTCGAAAGGTTCCCTGGAAAAAGCTTCACTGGCTTCCTGGCCATTAACGAACAGTTTCGCGGCATAGCCTTTAGCTTCCAGGTACGTACGAAGAATATTGCCCAGATTTCGGTCGTCTTCGGCCAGTAATACTTTGGTTTTTTCGTTTTCCATCGATCGGGTCGTTTTATGATCATTAACGTTCGAAAGAGTAACTTCGTATATTGCCGCCTACGACTGACCGGGATTATAGGGCAGAAATACGGCAAATGTGCTGCCTTTGTTCACTTCACTTTCGACGGAGATGTTCCCTCCGTGCTTTTCCACCACAAATTTAACATAACTGAGTCCCAGTCCGAAACCTTTAACGTTGTGGACATCTCCGGTTGGCACGCGGTATAGTTTCTCAAAGATCTTTTTCTGGTTTACCTTGCTGATACCGATTCCATTATCCTTAATCCTGATAAGGATCCCATCTTCTGCATCCTGCGTCGATACCTGTATCTGCGGTTTACGCGGAGTGTATTTGTTGGCATTGTCCAGAAGGTTATAGATAACATTCGAAATATGCATTTTATCAGCCTTGATCAGGCACTCTTTTGCCTGAAGAGCCGTTGAAATGGCACCATCGCGGATCTCTACCTGGATAGCAATGTTTTTGATGACGTCAGCGATCAACTTGTGCAGATCTACATTTTCGAGGCGGAGGTTCAGCTTGCCTTTTTCAAGAATGGCGGTCTGTAGGATCTTTTCCGCCATCACTCCCAGCCTGCGATTCTCATCATCGATGATACGTATATAGTTGTCGTACATTTCTTCCGAACGCGGAAAATCCTTGTCAGTTAATGCCTGGCATGCCAACGAAACTGTTGAAATCGGAGTCTTGAATTCATGCGTCATGTTATTGATGAAATCATTCTTGAGTTCTGATAATTTTCGTTGCCGGATAATGGTAAGGGTAGTATAGGCAAAGGCCGAAATGATGATGATAACAAGAAAAAGCGACGCCATTAGCAGTCCCCAGAGGCTGAGCAGCGCGTGCCGCGACTTATCGGGAAAATACACAAGCAGAAAGTCGGTTGCTACTATTCCATTCCCGGGCAACATAGGGAAGGAATAACCCTTTTGAAGCAGAAGATCATGATAGCGGCCGGTTTTTTCCAGTACGATTTTGTTCCTTCCGGGATTGAAAACGCCGAATTCATAAGTACCATAGATCCCTTTCATGATAAACTCGTCACGCAGAAGGGTATCGATCAATCCAACAGTTATGCGTTGCTCAACCGGTTTCCGGGATATCGAACCCAGTGCCTGGTTCATGATCCGGTTCATCAGGAGATTTCTCCTGCGTAAACTCTCTACATCGGGTTTGATCCGTTCATTTTGGAATGAGGGGGGACCTGCCATAGGCGGGGCTCCATTCTTTCCGGGACTGAGTATTTCCTGGGGACCGGGAACCTTCCCGGGAGAAGAATCCAGCAGGCCTGTTGACCGGCTCTCCTGCCGTATAATCGCGATGCCGGTATCATTTCCCGGGATATTCCGTATGTTCATGGATTCACGCTGCGGATCGAGCAGTTCCTGTTGAAGCATCAGATTGAGGGAATCATTCGATTGTATCCTTCGGGCAAATTCGATGGTTTCGAGTTTGGATAAAGCCAGGTTTACTGCCTCATCAACACTCCTTCTGAAGTTTACTTCGCGTAACTGGATGGAATTCCGGATCCAGTACACCTGGATTCCTATCAGGAGAGCCATTGCCATCGAAACCAGAATGATGATCAGGATCAATATTTGCTTCTTCATAGGCAGCAAATTTAAATGGCCTGAAAATCAATCCCTCACAGGCTTAACATATTTTAACGTTCTTTAGATTTCATTAACACCCTACCGAAATTATCCAAATTAATTTTGTATCGGTTAGTTGAGTAAAAATCTCAATGAATACTCTGGTGGTTCAGGTTTTCACTTCAGTAAATTGAAAATAAGTAGAACATTGAGATTAACTGGTTTTGTTGTTTGTTTTGAAAGTGCGGCTGATCAGGCCGCACTTTTTTTTCCTTTTCTTTCCTACGCAAATTTTGTAATTTTATATAGGATTGTCGTATTTTGTCGATAATAACCATCAAAACATTGATAAATGATTCATTTGAAATTCAATCATGAGCATGTTTCCAGGTTCCTTACGGAAGATGAATTAATCATGACTCAGCAGGAGGTTTCGGTATGTCACGAGTTACTTCTCCAGAAAACGGGCAAAGGGAACGATTTTCTGGGATGGGTTGATCTTCCGGAGGAAATCCAGGAGACCCTGCTTGCAGATATCGAAGACCAGGCACGCCGAATCCGTGAGATTGCAGAGGTCCTGGTGGTCGTTGGAATCGGCGGATCATACCTTGGTGCACGGGCTGTGATTGATGCACTTAACCATCCTTTTGCAGGAATGTTAAAGGAAAAGAAAAACCCGGTGGTGGTGTATGCAGGGAATAGTATCAGCCAGGATTATCATGCTGCATTACTCGATTTGCTTAATGAGAAGGATTATGCCGTTGCAGTGATCTCCAAATCGGGCACAACCACCGAGCCAGCCGTTGCCTTCCGGATCCTGAAAGCCCATCTGGAAAATAAGTATGGTAAGGAAAATGCCCGCGAAAGGATCATTTCAGTTACCGACCGGTCCCGTGGCGCCCTGAAAAAACTCTCAACGGATGAAGGATATAAAACTTACGTAATCCCCGATGACGTGGGAGGCCGCTTCTCGGTACTTACACCGGTGGGATTGCTACCTATTGCTGTTGCCGGGTATGATATCCGGAAACTTGTAGAAGGAGCCAGAGAAATGCGTAAGGTTTGCATCGGTTCATCTTCTATTCTTGAAAATCCCGCCGCCCTGTATGCGGCAATCCGGAATTCACTTTACCGCATGGGTAAACAGATTGAGATCCTGGTTAACTATGAACCGTCCCTGTTGTATATTACCGAGTGGTGGAAGCAATTATACGGCGAAAGTGAAGGGAAGGAAGGGGAAGGCATTTTCCCTGCGGGTGTCGGTTTTACTACCGATCTTCATTCGATGGGACAATACATTCAGGATGGACAACGGGTGATCTTTGAAACGGTGATTACCATTGGATCTGCCCGACACTCCCTGGTTATCCCGCACGACCCGTCGGACCTGGATGGCATGAATTTCATCGCTGGGAAACCGATGCATGAAGTAAACCAGATGGCAGCGCTGGGTACCGTTCTGGCACACATCGATGGTGAGGTGCCGAATCTGGAAATTATGCTTCCGAAACTGTCCGAAACCACCATCGGAGAGTTAATTTATTTCTTCGAATTTGCCTGTGGGCTTAGCGGTTACCTGCTTGGTGTAAATCCTTTCGATCAGCCCGGCGTTGAAGCATACAAGAAGAATATGTTCGCCCTGCTGGGCAAAGCCGGCTATGAGAAAGAATCCCAAGTGATCCGGGAACGTATTAACCGCAGTGAATCCTAAGCGAAGCCCGTTTTCAGGCATGACAAGCATTTAACATTCTACAAATACAGTCAGCCATGGAAAACCTCTTGTACGAATACATGAACAGGCGCTTCAATGAAGGATTTGAGCTGATATCATCTCCTTCTGACCCGGGACCCGTCATCACCATTTCGCGTCAGGCCGGCTGCGGAGCCAGTCGGCTGGCACATGACCTTTGCAAGGTGTTGAACGAAAATCTTGTAAAAAACGGCAAACCTGAAGTCTGGCATTTTATTAACCATGAAATACTGGAACAGGCAGCCGAGAAGCTAGAAGTAGATCCCGCCAAGCTCGACCGTGTGATCACTGACAAAGAAAGAGGGATCATGGATGAGATCGTAGAAGCCCTGACATCGCATATACACAAAAGTGACCATAAGATCATGAAAACGACCCAGGGGGTGATCCGGCAGATTGCTGAAAAGGGACACGTGATCATCGTTGGAAGGGGCGGAGCCGTGGTAAACCAGCACATTGTCCGCGCATTGCACCTGCGGATAGAAGCACCTTTGGAATGGCGCATCGGGGAGATAATGAAAAAGCTGCAGTATAGCCGTGGATATGCCACTGAATATGTGAAGACTGTGGATGAACACCGGCACATGTATGTACAAAAGCTGGCTCACGGGATATCGCCCGACTCAATTTATGATGCCATCCTGAATCCGTCAAAATTTTCCCATCAGCAAATGGTGGCTGTTATACTAAGTATGGCTTCAGCCAAAGGACTCTTCTGAGGCCGGCTTACTTTTAAAAATAAGGCTCTTGATCTCTTCTGAAACTCCACAGCTCCATCTCTCCGTTTCCGGATTAAGTGTTGAATTCATCCATGAGGGCGGCATATTCAAGGCCGTGGATGATATCTCTTTTTCAGTGATAAAGGGGCGTGCACTGGGCATTGTCGGAGAGTCAGGCTCGGGCAAATCGGTTACCGCACTCAGCATCATGCAGCTAATTCCGCAACCTCCCGGCAACATCGCCTCAGGGTCGGTAATCTTTCATGAAAATTCCGGTGCAGAGACCAATCTGCTGACCCTTCCCGAAAGAGAACTCCGGAAATGGCGGGGCAGCCGTATCGCCATGATTTTCCAGGAACCCATGACCTCGCTGAATCCCTCCTGCCGGTGCGGACGTCAGGTAACCGAGAATATCCATCAACATGAAAAGATCAGCCGGAAAGAAGCCAGACACCGCACCCTGGAACTTTTCCGTGAAGTAATGTTACCGCGGCCCGAAGAGATATACCGATCATACCCTCATCAGCTTTCGGGAGGACAGAAACAACGGGTCATGATCGCGATGGCTCTTGCCTGCCGCCCTGAAATCCTGATTGCCGATGAGCCTACAACAGCTCTTGATGTGACGGTTCAGAAGAGTATCCTCTCGTTGCTTAAATCGTTGCAGCAGAAATACGGAATGAGCCTTTTATTCATTTCCCATGACCTGGGCGTGATTGCCGAAATTGCAAACGAGGTAGTTGTGATGTTCAAAGGCAGGATCGTTGAACAGGGCGACATCCGGACTGTCTTCCATTCACCCCGGCATCCCTATACCCAGGGATTGTTGGCCTGTCGTCCTCCGATGGATTCCAGGCCTTTGCGTTTGCCTACCGTTGCCGGTTTCATGGAAGGAGTTCAGCTGAAAGCAGCGGTTTCGGGAGAAAAAGACCGGCAAAGCCTGCACAGTGAACTATATTCCAGGGACCCTATTGTCAAGGTTGAGGGACTCAGTACCCGATTTGTCAGCAAGCGTAACCTTCTGGGAAAGGCGTTGAATCATGTAGATGCCGTTAAAAAGGTCCATTTTGAGGTTTATCCCGGAGAAACACTGGGGTTGGTTGGTGAATCGGGCTGTGGTAAAACAACCCTTGGAAGAACCCTCCTCCGTCTTGCCGAACCCATAGAAGGCAAGATTCTTTTCCGCAATGAGAACATTTTAGCGTTGGATTCCCTTGCCATGCGGAGCATGAGGAAAAAGATGCAGATCATATTCCAGGATCCCTATTCTTCGCTGAATCCCCGTTTTACGGCAGGACAGGCCATTATGGAACCTATGCAGGTGTACAAACTGCATGGTTCGGATCATTCACGCAAGGAAAAGTGTATGGAATTGTTGAAAAAGGTTGGCCTTGAAGAATCACACTTTTACCGTTACCCGCATGAGTTTTCGGGGGGACAGCGGCAGCGTGTCTGTATTGCAAGGGCTTTGGCCGTTGAACCTGAATTTATCATCTGCGACGAATCCGTATCAGCGCTGGATGTCTCCATTCAGGCCCAGGTTCTCAATCTTCTGAATGACCTGAAGAAAGAATTCGGGTTTACATATTTCTTCATTTCACACGATTTTTCCGTGGTCCGGTACATGAGCGACCGGATCATGGTGATGCAGGAAGGTCAAATCCGGGAAATCGGAGATGCCGACCGGGTATGTATGAATCCGGTTTCACCCTATACAAAAACATTAATTGACGCGATCCCGAAAGGGATCTAATACACTGATTATGACTAAGAAAAAACAAAATAACCCAGACCTGACCAAAAACGCATTTGTTAACCAGGTATTCAGCTTTTTCTCCGAAAGGCCCACATCTTCTTTCAATTACCGACAAACAGCCTCTCAGCTGGGAATAACTGATAAACGCGAAAAGGAACAGGTCCGCAAGGCAATAGAAGAACTCACCATTCAAGGCTCACTCATTGAGACCAACCGGGGGAAATACAAGCTGAATCCTCAACTGATCGCAGCCGTTACCAAAGCAAATACGCTTACCGGCATTGTGGATATGAAGTCGACCGGCAAAGCGTACGTAACAACTCCCGATCTGCCGGAAGATATCTTTATTGCAGCCGGAAACACGCATCATGCATTAAATGGCGACAAGGTGAAAGTTCACCTCTTCCCGAAGCGCAAGGACCGGAAGCCGGAAGGGATGATCGTTGAAATAGTGGAGCGCGCCAGGAAACAGTTTGTCGGGATCATCCATGTATCCAAACGGTTTGCTTTCCTGGTTCCCGACAGCGCCTCCATCCCGGTTGACATTTACATTCCGCTGGGAGCGACCAAAGGAGCCAGGGACGGCCAAAAGGTGGTAGCCCGCATCAGCGAATGGCCCGAGCAGGCAACCAATCCAATCGGTGAGATCATCCATGTACTCGGGGAACCCGGCGACAACAACGTGGAGATGAATTCCATCCTTGCCGAATTCGATTTTCCCTTAAAATTCCCCAAAGCTGCAGAAGACGAAGCTAAAAAGATCAAAAATGAGGTTCCGGAAGCTGAAATAAAGAAAAGACGGGACTTCAGGAATACCTGGACGTGCACCATCGACCCGGCAGATGCCAAGGATTTTGATGATGCACTTTCCCTTCAGAAGTTACCCAATGGCACATGGGAAGTAGGAGTTCATATCGCCGACGTGTCGCATTACGTACGACCGGGTTCTGCCATCGATTCGGAAGCCTATGATCGGGGTACATCCATCTACCTTGTCGACCGTACGATCCCTATGTTACCCGAGCAGTTATCGAATCTGGTTTGTTCTCTGCGACCCGCGGAGGACAAGTTATGCTATTCGGCCGTATTCAATATGAATGATAAGGCAGAAGTGCTCAGCGAGTGGTTCGGCAGAACTGTGATCAATTCAAACAGGCGTTATGCCTACGAGGAGGTACAGGCAATCCTGGAAGGGGCTGACGGGGATTATAAGGAGGAACTCCAGGTTCTCCACAAACTCGCTTCAAAACTCAGGGAGGACCGTTTCCGTAAAGGAGCCATTGCCTTCAAATCGCAGGAGGTAAAGTTCAAGCTGGATGACAAAGGAAAACCGGTTGGAGTGATGATCAAGGAACAGAAGGAAGCTAACTGGCTGATCGAAGATTTTATGCTTTTGGCAAACCGCCGGGTGGCTCAGAAGATCGGTGACCGCAAGGGGAACGGAGAAGCCAAAACATTCGTATACAGGGTTCACGACGAGCCCAATCCCGACAAACTGGCCAATTTTTCTGAGTTCCTGAAAAAACTGGGCTATAAATTCCAAACGGGGAGCAGGAAAAGTATTTCAACCTCTTTCAACCAGCTATTTGACAAGATTATAGGCAAGGGGGAGGAGAACATGATCGAGACCATTGCCGTCCGCACCATGATGCGGGCCGAATATTCCACGCAGAACATCGGGCACTATGGGCTTGCCTTCAGTTTTTACACTCATTTTACATCGCCCATCCGCAGGTATCCCGATCTGATGGTCCACCGGTTGCTCAACCGTTACCTGGAAGGAAAGCCCAGCGTTGACAGGGAGGAGTACGAGGAATATTGCGTGCATTCTTCCGAGATGGAGCGTAAGGCTATGGAAGCCGAGCGGGCCAGTATCAAATACAAACAGGCTGAATATCTGCTTGATAAGATCGGGCAGGAGTTCGACGGACTCATTTCAGGGGTGAGCAAGTGGGGAATTTTTGTGGAACTCACCGAAAGCAAGTGCGAAGGAATGATCCCGTTGAGGAACATGAACGATGATTTCTACTACCTCGATGATGAAAATTACCGGATCATCGGGCAGCGAACAGGGATGATCTACAGGCTGGGCGACAGCATCCGTATCCGTGTCAAGAAGATCGATCTGCAGAAGAAACAGATGGATTTCGACCTGGTCCGGAATGATGCTAAAAGAAAGAGATGGTAACTCAAGAATCACTGCTGTCCGGAAAACAATAAAGAATTTAATAATCAGGTCCTACCTCACCCCGAACGAGGCTGTCGCAAAAACATAAATTAAGTACATTTACTCTTAGTAGTCTGTGCCCTGTGATCCTGATAACTATCGGAACTGTGTAACAACTATTTAAAAATTTCACAGAGTTTCACAGAGCAAATTGATGAGTTACACAGAGACTTTTGAGACAGCCTCGTTTAATCTGCAGATTATCTATGATTGATGCAACATGGGCCGGTATTAACCGGAAAATAGTAATTCAAGAATCGGCTTAATCTGTATATTTGCTTTATTAACAACTTTCAGCCTTTATGGAATATTATTACACCGATGGAACGACCAATTACGGTCCTTTTACGCCGGAGCAACTGCGTGAAAAGAATATTACAGCTACCACCCGGGTATGGCACAGTGGCCTGAGCGGCTGGGTTGCCGCAAGCGAAGTACCGGAATTAGCATCCGTTATAACTTCCACTCCGCCCCTTTCCACTCTGCCACCACCATCGCAAACAACACAAACACCCTATTCCTCTCCGGGAATGGGTAACATTCCCAACAAGCCGCCTAAGACCTGGCTCGTGGAATCCATCCTTGTTACGCTGTTCTGCTGCCTTCCTTTTGGCATCGCCGGTATTATCTTTGCCTCCAGGGTTGAATCTAAATTCTATGCCGGTGATTATGCCGGAGCCTGGCAGGCTTCACAGGATGCCGGCAGATGGACCAGGATAGGTTTTTTCCTCGGTCTGGCTGTACTCATCCTGTACGTGATTTACATCGTATGGATTGTTATCTGGGCATCCAATAACGGCGGCGATTTTGAGCAGATCATTCCGAACTTCTAAACTGCCGGCAGTTGCCCTGTTAGCTCTAATTTTAGCAGTAGTCTATTTCCTGCTGGATCCGGCACAGTATAACTTTTTTCCGAAATGTCCCTTTTACGCGGTCACAGGATATAAATGTCCGGGCTGTGGTTCACAACGGGCTGTGCATGCTTTGCTGAACCTTGACTTTCCCGGGGCCTTCATGGCCAATCCTCTCCTGGTCATAGCCATTCCATATATCATTCTGGGCTTCCTGTTCGATTATACTCGTCTGGGTGAGCGTATCCCGCGTGTGAGGAAGATCCTGTACGGTAAAAATGCCATCTTGATTGTTTTGGTTATAGTGATTGCTTATTGGATTCTGAGAAATATCGGTTGATTATCTTGATATCCTTTCTATACTGCCTTATATTTGTATGTGCATCTCGTTTAAAGAACTACCCCACGAGCGGCCTGAGTATCTAATAACCAACACACAGTGTAATTCGCAGCTCACCGAGGGTAACATACCCCACAATCCCGGCAAGCCCGTAACAACCGTCGGGAAGTGATAGTGTAACACGCTGCTGTGCAACGTTAACACTATCCTCTTTTAAGTGGCTTATCGAATGAAAATACTCTATTAACCTAAAACATGTTCCTATGAAATTTTGTCCACAATGCGGTGCTGAAATCAGCGAAACAGCCAAATTCTGCACATCCTGCGGCTATCAGATTCAATCGCAGCAAGAGGCACCACCCCCTCCCCCTGAAACGCCGGCTCCTGAGCCACAACCCGTTTACGATCAGGCGAAACAGGCAACCAATGTCTTCACCGAGGCTGTAACCGGCAAAACAAACCTGATCCAGCGGGTAATCAATATCCTGGTCAGGCCGAAAACCGAGTGGCAGGTGATCGACAACGAACAGCCCAACACCATGAAGCTGCTGGCGGGATATGTATTCGTACTGGCCCTGATACCAGCTGTCGCTTTGTTCATACGATATGGAATCATCGGCTATTTGGAATATGGTAGACTAGAGAGGAGTATTGGTGAAGGGATATCACGTGCAATAATTATGTTACTAGGCACCGTTGCTAGCACTTATATATTTGCCTACATAATTGACTTACTAGCTTCTAGTTTTGAATCTGAGAAAAGTATTGGTAAGTCGTTACAATTAGCTACCTATTCATTAACACCGATTTGGGTACTTGGTATTCTTTACCTATTTGGAACAAGTGGTTCGTTATTTTTCTTCCTGGGAGCCCTCTATTCACTTTACCTGTTGTACACAGGAATTCCCATCCTGAAAAAGACTCCTTCAGATAAAGTAGTCGGTTATATGATCATTTCCCTTATCGCCTACATCGTGATCTATTTTGTACTGGCTTTAATCCTCGGGCTGATATTGGGGTTATTCATTGTATCCGGTAGTGGTTTCAGGGCTTTCTAATTTGTAACCGGTATGAAATTCTGTCCATCATGCGGTAAGGAGATTACAGCAGGGAACCGGTATTGCGATTCCTGCGGACATGATCTTTCAACTTCCGGGGATTCCGGATCACAGAATCCAGCTGCAAAAAGAAACAATGTCGGGATCTATCTCCTGATAATCCTGGGACTGGGGATTGTTATTGCCGGAGGTTACTTCGGCTACAAATACTTCATGAAACCCGGCGATCAGCTTCAGGTAGTGGCCGAATCCTCTGTATCGGCCGATACAGTTTCTACTTCAGATTCTGCCATGCAAACAATTACAGATTCTGCCGCTAAACCAGAAAATGCTGATGCGCAAACAACATCCGAACCAGGGAAAAAACCTGTTATAAAAACACCCCCGGCCGGAAGTGCGAGTATAAAGACTCCCGCAGCGGAAAAAATCCCTTCAAAACTGATCTTCACTTCTACCAACCGGGAAACTCCCAAGTATAAGAACCCGCAAAGTCCTACCCGTTTCACATTGGCTTCCGAAACCGTCATAACACGGGTAATAACCGATCATTACAACCTGAAGAACGGTACTGCTTCTGCCGGAAGCATTACGATATCTGATAAGGCCGGTAATAAGATAGGGACCTGGCATTGCCGCGGTTTGGCAGGACACGACGGAACTGTTAATGGAAAATGGGTTGCAGAGCCTGTCGTGAATCTGAAACCCGGAGTCTACTATATCCAGGATTCGGAGCCGGTCACCTGGTCGAAGAACTTCTTCGGGACTGGTTTTGTCGAAATAATGGGGTACGAAAAATGATTACATCTCAATTAATACTACTAACCTATGGCTTTTTGCAGTAACTGCGGGACTTCTTTGAAAGATGGCGCCCTTTTTTGTCACGAATGTGGAACCAGGAATACATTGCAGGGTCCCGCTCCCTCACCACCACAGCCTGTCGTATCGCAGGCTTCGACTCCACCCGCGTACCAGGCACCTCCGCCTGTTGAGCCACCCAGCCCTGTGCAGCAACCTGCTTCACCACAGATTCAGTATGGTCCTTTGAAATTTGAGGTGACAGAAAAAGAGATGCTGAAATTTGTAAAGGTTGAACTCGACAACAGTGCATTCCGTTACGAATCCGGGGGGCTGTATTACATGCTCGGAAACCTGGAGATGGTAGCAAATATGCCGTCAGCAGGTGGCTTGCTGAAATCGATGGTAACGCGTGAGCATGTGGTAAAACCTGTGATAAAAGGAACCGGAACCGTCTGGCTTGAACCTGCATTTGGTGAGTTTACGGTAATGGATCTGAACCAGGAAGAATGGATACTTGACAGAGGCGCTTATATTGCATCCGAGATGAGCGTGAATATCGATTCTTTTACCAATAAATCGCTTTCGGGATTGTTTTCAGGAGAAGGCTTTTTCCAGACAAAGGTATCCGGTCCGGGCAAAGTTGTCATCTACTCCAGCGGACCGCTGGAAACCATAGAACTGAATAACGGTAAACTGGTGGTTGATGGTTCGTTTGCAATTGCAAGGCAGGCCAGTGTTCAACTGACTGTTTCCAAAGCCAGCAAGGGAATTTTCGGTACCATGATTTCAGGCGAAGGGATCGTCAATACCTTTACGGGGACCGGAAAGATTATGATCGCTCCAGCTGCCAACAGGCATGTGACCATGATCAACTACCTGTCATCCATCCATAGGAGAGTAATGCAGATCAAGAACTCTTAGGCAGGTATAATAAACCGAAGAGGCTGTTTCTTTCCGGATCATTCAAAGAAATTCCGGGAGAAGCAGCCTCTTCTGTTTATTCAGTATGAACCCCAATGTCAAAAACGACCCAATAGTAATAAGAACGATAATTAAGGGAAAACAGCTCAATCAGAGTACACCAACAGACCTACGCTTATTCTTCAAAGGCAGGTTTTATAACCACACCATCATAGCGCTTTTCAATATCATTTGAATAGCTGATAACCAATGCAGGGGTGCCGTCTTCTTCAAATGAAGTCCAGTCGCCCTGTCGACTGCCGTTAAGATAATTGCCTGATTCCCTGACTTTACCGTTAGGCCAGTACCAGGTAACATGACCATTCAAGTTATCATCGATAAAATCACCTTCAAAACGCAGCGTTCCATCGGAATAATAAGATTTCCAGGTACCATTTCGCACTCCGCCCCGGTAAGATCCGGTTTCCTTGTATTGACCAAAATCGTATATCCATTCACCTTCTTCGAGCCCTTCTACATATTGACCTTTAACAATGAGTTTTCCGGATTCGTCATTTTCAATGTACTCTCCGTCTTCCAAACCGGCTACGAATGCTTGTTCACGCTGCAGGGTACCATCTTCAAAGTACCAGGTCCAGGTGCCGTCGGGTTTACCTTTTTTGTTGAATTTTCCTTTTTGTTCAAGTTTTCCATTGCTATAATAGAACTTCCATTCGCCAACCTTTACTCCTTTATCGTACACGCCCGTTGACCGAAGGGTTCCATCTTCGTAATACTCTTTCCATGGACCTTCTTTGTCGCCTTCTTCATTGACGATTCCTTCACCCGTCAGGTTCCCCTTGTGAAATATATAACCGGAAGTGATCTTGCCATCCTCTGCATATTCCCTGCGTACCCCTTCAGGAGTTTCTCCATTGTAACTGGCAACAGTTTTTACCTTTCCTGACGGGTAATAATCGGTCTTTATTGACAGGCTGACAAGTTCAGGAGCCTCTTTTTCTTCAACATCGTTGTAATATTTCTTTACCGAAAGCAATTGACCTTTTTCATCATATTCCTTGAAGTATCCATGCTTTTTATCGTCTTTATAGACACCGTCGAGCTGGACCAGACCATTCGGATAAAAGAATTTCCATCTACCCTGTTTTAAGCCGTTCCGGTCTTTCCGGTTGATCCGTTCCCTGCTCACCATGAACCCTTTTTTATATTCGATAAAGGTGATAACGGTTCCATCCTTTGCAAACTCCTTCGAAATCCCATTTTCCAGTCCATCCACAAATGGAATGTACAATCGCATCTCACCGCCGGGATAGTAATATGTTGTATTGCCCTCCTTTACATCATTCACAAAATTTTCTGTGATCGTTTCGTCAGTCAGATAGGTGGTTTTCAGACCGTTTTTACGGTCATTTTTATAATCAATGGTAACTTTTAGTCTTGAAGAATCATCATAAAATTTCCATAATCCGTCCAGTTCGAAGTTTACTCTGTTACCTTCAGCTTTCAGTTTTCCGTTTTCATAATACGTTTTCCAGTAACCGTCCGGTTTACCGTTATGCATGGTTCCTTCGCTTGATTTCTGTCCGTTTGGATAATAGAAAGTTACCTTTCCATCAGTAACCAGAGTATCACCCGAGTGCTGAGCCACGGACCAATGCGGGTACAAACAAAACATCAGCCAGAAGCCGGATACGTACAAGGCTTTCTTAGAAATCCTATTGAATGTCAATGTGAGCATTCTGAAAAAATTAACTGATTTTATGACAGTTCAAGCATTCTGAGAATTGGTTTCCTTGCTTTCTCTATCAGTTCTTCCGAAAGCAGTATCTCAGGTTTTTCCTGCTCCATACAAAGGTATAATTTCTCGAGAGTATTGAGCTTCATGTAGGGACAATCGTTGCAGGAGCAGGTTTCGTCGGCAGGAACTATCAGAAACTCCTTTTCCGGCGAAAGTTTCTGCATTTGATGAATGATACCTGATTCGGTTGCTATAATGAATTTTTTTAAAGTACTTGTTTGCGTATATTTCAGCATGGCAGCAGTAGAACCGACAAAATCGGCCAGAAGCAGTACCGGGGCTTTACACTCGGGATGGGCCAGAAGAACTGCATCGGGATGAGCCATTTTTAATCCAATGATTCTTTCTGTACTAATCGTTTCGTGAACTTCACAGGCACCATCCCAAAGAAGCATGTTTCTACCTGTCTTTCCGTTTATATAAGCTCCCAGGTTCTTATCAGGAGCAAATATCAAGGGTTGATCCTTGGGAAACGAATCAACGATTTTCATTGCATTACTTGATGTTACTATTACATCCGACAGTGCTTTCACTTCAGCTGAACAATTGATATACGAAATCACCTTATAGTCAGGGTGATTCCTGACAAAGCGGGCAAAGTCATCTGCAGGTGCACTGTCGGCCAGTGAACAACCAGCTTCCAGGTCAGGAAGCAGCACTTTCTTTTCAGGAGAAAGAATTTTGGCCGTTTCGGCCATAAAATGTACTCCGGCAAATACAATTATCTTTGCATTGGTAGTTGCAGCCTGTTGGCTTAATTGAAGACTGTCGCCAATATAATCTGCAATATCCTGAATTTCAGGAACCTGATAATAATGGGCTAAGATTACAGCCTCTTTCTGTTTCCTGAGTACTTCTATTTTTTTTTTGATATCTGTATGGAGCATGATTCCCAGGGTTATCTAATGAATTATTATTTTTTTTAATTAATTATATGTTATTGTATTAATCGCTGTTGATAGTGTTCAAAAAAATCCGGGTTTTCCTTTTGAAAACTAACAACCATTCGTTTCTTCACAACTTATTAACACTCTTTTAACCTTGTTATTTTTCATTCAGAGGGTTTTATCACTTTATTAACAAATGAACCCTCAATTAATCCGGTAACAATAAACATTGTTTTTAACTATCATTGTCTGTTGATATCCCGACGCAAAAGAAATGAAAAATACAGGTATCGCGGGGAAATCGGATCCGGAACAAAAAAAACTGTTGAAAAAAGTTTTCCGGGCAACTCTTATTCTCCAGGAAGTAACAAAAATACTCACTTATTAACAGTTGGCGTTTAAAAACTCATTAGGGTTGTAAATGAACAAAGTAGAAAATAGAACTACATTTATCACATTCGCTAAGAGCCTTGAAATGAAACAGAACCAATAGCGACTGTGATCAAATACATAATTTTGTATCAGTAACTTATCAACAATGTTTGAAAAATCGGAGACACTTGCATTAGGTAGTGACCATGCAGGGTATGAGTTAAAGGAATACCTGAAGACAAAACTGGCTGAAGCCGGATATTCCATTCGCGACTTTGGGGCGTTTTCATCCGAAAGCATGGATTATCCGGACGTTGCACACCCGGTTGCAGATTCGGTAGAGCAGGGGAAATATCCAATGGCGATCCTGATATGCGGCAGTGGAAACGGCATGTGTATCACAGCCAATAAAAACCAGGGTATCAGGGCTGCCTTATGCTGGAGCAAAGAAATAACCCGTCTGGCCAGGGCACACAATAATGCCAATATTTTATGTCTGCCTGCCAGGTTCATGGATCCGGCCGAGGCGCTGGAAGCGGCTTTAGTCTTCCTTACAACGCCTTTCGACGGAGGAAGACACCAGACGAGGGTAGAAAAAATAGCCAGACGCTAGGCAGGGCTACTGAGCAAGTTCCGAATAACAAATTTCGCAAACCTGTTCAGCCGAAGTATAAATGTTCGATCACGGAATTCTCAATATCAACTGCAGACGGGATGAGTGAGGCTTACCAAAAATTCATGAAGGATGCTGAAAAGAAAGCATTCGATACGGTACACAGGAAAACCATCCGGTATAATATGTCGAGGTACGACGAAGCTGTTGTAAAAGGCAAACAACAGTATTCAAACCTCGAACTGGCAAAACTAAGGGCTGCACACCTCAAGAACAGGGTAATCATTGATCTTCCCAAATACCTGCTTGACTTTGAATCAAACTTCCAGTCAAGAGGCGGAAAGGTAATATGGGCCGTTGATGCTGATGAGGCGATGAGGGAAATCCTGAAGATTCTGCAGAAGAATCATGCAAAACATGTGGTCAAATCCAAGACTATGGTCACCGAGGAGCTGGATTTGAACAATCATTTGCAGAAAAATGGCATAGAATCACTTGAAACAGACCTGGGAGAGTATATTGTCCAGCTGGCAGGAGAGCATCCGTATCACATCCTTACGCCTGCCATGCATAAATCGAAGGAGGATGTTGCAACCCTCTTCAACCAGAAGTTCGGCCTGAAACCCGACAGCTCACCGGAAGAGATCACTGCCTATGTCAGGATGCTGTTGCGGGAGAAGTTCTTCTCCGCGGATGTTGGCATCACCGGGGCTAACTTCCTGGTTGCCGAAACAGGATCGGTCTGCCTCACCGAAAACGAGGGCAACGCAATGATGTGCGTCTCCATGCCGAAGATCCATATTGTTGTTGCCGGGATCGAGAAACTGATACCACGGCTTTCCGATCTGGACCTGTTCTGGCCGCTGCTGGCAACCTATGGTACAGGACAACATATAACCGCATACAATTCCATCGTTTCCGGCCCGCGACAGGAAAATGAAACTGACGGCCCGGAAGAAATGTATGTCGTATTGCTCGATAATAAGAGAACAGAGCTGTTGGGACGTAAGAATCAACGACGTGCCTTATCCTGTATCCGTTGCGGCGCCTGTTTGAATGCCTGCCCCGTTTACCGGAATATAGGAGGGCATACTTACGGAACCACATACAGCGGACCCATCGGAGCTGTAATAAGTCCATGGTTGAAAGGAATGAAGGAATTTAAACATCTGAGCTATGCTTCGTCTCTTTGTGGCGCATGTTCCGAAGTGTGCCCGGTAAAGATCAACCTGCACGAACTTCTTCTCTATAACCGTAATGACTCTGTGAAGGAGGGTATGAGCCGCCGAAAAGAAGAGTTTGTGTTCCGGGGCTTCAAAATGGTGATGTTGCACCGCAACAGACTCGATATGTTCAGTGCAAAAACAAAAAACAAATTCATGAAACGGTTTGTTTCTGATATCTGGGGACCGCGAAGGGCCCTCCCCGTCGTTGCAGAAAAGAGTTTCAAACAACTCTGGGAAGAACAACGGGAAGAAGTACCTGGCAAACAATAATCAATTGACATGAAAAACAAGTTTCAAAAATTTCTATTCATCCTGGCTATAGTCGGGATGAACATACCGGCATTTTCACAGCAAGCAGCACAGATCAGTATTGTTGATCCGGGACAGCTTTACTCCACTTTCGAGTTTTCCGCAGTGGACCAGCAGACAGTCGTTGCGACTGTTGGTGCCGAAAAATACAATGAGATCAACAATGCAATTCATGAATCTCAGTGGCCCTCAGGATTGGCTACCCTCGATAAAAGGACCCAGAATCGTGAATTGATCAGAAAATTTTCCGTCACAGTGATCATGGCCTTGGATGATAAATCGATCGTGGAAATCGCTCCCGGCAACAATTCATCCATGCCTGCTGAGTTGCGGTCGGATAAACCTTTTTATTTCCTCATTGGAACGGAAGGTCTTGGCAATGCCGGCGGAAATGCTGAGGCAGTAGAAAATTCAGATGAAAATTATTTTGATGATTTCTTTCCCCAGGCAGCTATTGTGGACCCAGGTCAGATCATGTCAAGTTACCAGTTTGAAGAATCGGAAATTCAGGATATCGTCGAACAGATTGGTGAGGACGGATATGCTTATATCAACGAAAACTGCCGGGAGAATGTCTGGCCTGCGGGAATCGCCACACTTTCGAAACGACTGAACGCAGCAGATCAGATCAAACAGTACAATGCTTACCTTGTAGCCCAAAGCGGTGATTTCAGCATTCTTGAGATCACACCGGAAGAGAACAGCCAGATGGGCCCGGAATTTATTCCTCAGAACACTTTTTACTTTGTGATCAAAACAAAAGGAATAGAGATCCTGGATTACTGATACAACCGGCTAATTTTTCCTTTTGTTGTTGTAGTGCTTACCGGAACGTGAAGGATTTCGTCTTCCGGATTGACGGCTTTTCTGTCCCCGAACAGCAGCCGGGCGATATTCCGGCACAGGTCCCAGGATTTCCGGTACTTCCATCTTTTCAACAGGCTTCTCGATCAGTTCTTCGATAGCGCGGAACCGACGCTGATCCTTTTCATTCACGAGGGTGACCGCAAGCCCTTCGGAAGCTGCACGGGCAGTCCGTCCCACACGGTGGATATAATCTTCGGCATCGTGTGGCACGTCGTAATTGATCACCAGGTCAATATCTTCAATATCAATCCCTCTCGACAGGATATCTGTTGCTACCAGGATATTCAGGTTACGGCTTTTGAAACGGTTCAGAACATTCTCCCTTCCGGCCTGGTCGATGTCGGAATGGATCTGATCGGCTGAAAACCTGTTTTTCTTCAGTTCACGTGTCAGTTCTTTTGCCTTCTCTTTCGTGGAGCAAAACACCAGGATGCTCCTGAGGTTTTTTGCTTTCAGCACTTGCATTACCAGTGGCAGTTTCTGGTTGTCGTAAACTACATAGGCTTCCTGTTTCACCTTATCGGCCGGTTTGGAGGTGGCAATGTTGATCTCCACGGGTTCCTGAAGGATCTTTCGCGCCAGTTGCCTGATAGCCGGGGGCATAGTAGCTGAGAACAGCAGGTTTTGCCGTTTTTCGGGAAGATACGAAAGGATATTCATGATATCGTCGTGAAAACCCATGTCAAGCATGCGGTCCGCCTCATCCAGGATCAGATAGGATAATCCGGAAATCTGAACATATCCCATATTCAGGTGGGCTTTCATACGTCCGGGTGTACATATCACGATATCTGCACCTTCAGTAAGCGCCTTCTGTTCGGCAGAAAAAGCAGCACCGTCGGTGCCACCATACACAGCGATGGAACTGACAGGTGTAAAATATGCCATCCCCTGGAGTTGCTGGTCGATCTGCATGGCCAGTTCGCGGGTAGGTACAATTACCAGACATTTGATATTCTCGTCGTGCTTGGTAGAGATGATGCGGTGAATGATGGGCAGCAGGAATGCCGCCGTTTTACCGGTACCCGTCTGTGCCGAAGCTATCACGTCACGGCCCTGCAGGATCGCAGGGATTGCCTGAAGTTGTACAGGAGTAGGGGTGTTGTAACCCAGGGAGTCGATGCCTTCATTCAGGCGTGGATCGAAATTAAAATCGGGGAAATTCACTCTTTTATTTTAAGGTTATAATGCTGCCGGCAACAATGAAAACAACAGACTTTGCCGGCAAATGTTGGATTGCCCGGGTTCTACCGGAATCGTTTCAGGATGATCCTGACCTGTGTTTCATAGCCGCCGCCAAAAAGGTTAATATGCACCAGCAACGGGTACAGGTTAAAAATGTCGGTTCTTTCTTCCCATCCTTTTTCCAATGGAAAGCTGTTCTGATAATGATCATAGAACGGAGGGGCGAATCCCCCGAAAAGTCTGGTCATTGCGAGGTCGACCTCTCTATGGCCGTAATAGACTGATGGATCTACCAGACAAGGATTTCCTTTGTCGTCCACCATATAGTTTCCGCTCCAAAGGTCTCCGTGGAGAAGTGCCGGTTTTTCGGCCGGGATCAGGCGGGAGAGTCTTGAAAACAACGGATCAAACAGATTCACAAGGTCACCGGGAATTTTATTCTTATCATAAGCGAGCTTGATCATCGGTTCAAGCCGCTCAACAACGAAAAACTCATTCCAGTCGGAGTGGGCTGTATTTTTTTGTGGTAACGATCCGATATAATTGTCATAGTCAAGTCCGAATGTTGTATGCGACTGTTTATGAAGTCCGGCCAGACCTTCTCCCAGCATTTGCCAGAATGAAGGTACCCTGTTTTTGGTTGAAATGAACTCTAACAGTATATAGGAGTATTTTTCAATGGTATCGACATGCAGCGGTTCTGGCAGACGAAGTTTTCCCTTTTCACGCAGCAGTGTCAGACCGGCAGCTTCTTTCCCGAACATGCCCGGGAATTCGTCTGCAAGGTTATACTTTACAAAATACGTATCGTCTTCGGTCCGGATTTTAATTGTCTGGTTGATACATCCACCTGAAATGACCATAGATGAAACAATCCGGACTGCTTTTCCCGTCATTTTGCTCAGGAAGGACTCAACGCTTTCAATTACCGGCTGCGGAAACATAATGAATTACAGAATAGTGAAAAGTATAAAAGATACTGCGAAAAGTGATAGAATCATGCTTTGCTGGTTCTGTGCGATGGGCGTCGCAAGGATTGATCCAGAGCAACCAGAAGGAGGATGGCAACCGAGACGGGGAACAGGTATGATATTTTACCCAGCCGTCCGAGCGTACTCAGGGCCTCACCCAACCAAACAGCTGCAATGCGGAAACCTTCGGCTGCATAAAAAAGGATGAAACGGCCGGGGGTGAATTCCAGTCCAAACCATGACCAAACAGGGAAAAAGAGCAGCAGGATAGTGAGGACCAGGGCGCTGAGCAGGATGAACCGCTGATAGCGGATGACCCAACTGCTAACAGGTTCCGGTATAGCCTCGATCCGCTCCATCAGACGGGATGTGAAATCCACGGATGGTTTTTCGGGTGTTGCACGGCTCAACAGACGGCGGATGGCTTCTTCGTTCTGATGTTCCTGTTTTGCCATGAGTAGCGGGTTAAAAGTGGACAAAAGTACAAATAATTAAGCGTTTACTTGTTGAAGAATTGTATGTTGAAGGTCATCGTAGAGTTTTTTCCGGATGCGGTGCAGTTTCACTTTTACGTTGGCAACACTCAGGCCGGTGATCTGGCTGATATCTTCAACAGAATTTTCTTCCATATAGAACAGGGTGACCAGTGCACTATCGGCAGGCGGCAAATGGTCAATTGCTGCATTTACCAGCTTTGACCGCTGATCTTCATCCACGCGGTCAAGGTCTTCAATGATATCATCTTCAGTAGTGTTGCCCATCACCCTTTCGTCAATGGCTACAAACTCATACTGACGCTTTCGTGTGTGGGAGATGGCTGCATTGTAAACGATCCGGTACAACCATGTGCTGAATTTCGAATCACCCTTAAAAGAACGTAATGATTGGTAGGCCTTTACAAAGGCATCCTGAGCGATCTCCTCGGCATCTTCCCGATGCCTGACAATTTTCAATGCAATGTTGAAGGCCAGGTCTTTATGCCTATCCACCAGGATTGCAAAGGCGGCAGTATTACCAGCAAGTACCCGTTGCACATGGTAGATGTCATCCTGTTCTTTCATGCCGGTTTTTGACGCAAAGAGGTCTTATTGGTTACATCTAAATTACAAATTTTACCTGCAGGCATGCAGGAGTTGTAACCTGGATAATAAAACGGCGTCAAAACCGGCAAAAACAGATTCACTCATCATAAAAATCCATTCATATGCAAGCAGGTATTGTAGTTCCGGTGGCGTCGTTTGCCATGGTACTGGGGATCATTTACCTTTCGTACCGTAAAAAGGAAAGGCTCGCGCTGATTCAAAGCGGCAGGGACTCTTCCATTTTTGGTGAGGACAATAAATGTTATTCTACGCTGAAATGGGGGCTGCTTCTTTTCGGTGTCGGGCTGGGATTGCTGATCGCCGAGGCTCTTGCCAGGTATGACATCCTGAGTCCGGAGGTAGCTTACTTCTCCATGGCTTTCATTTTCGGAGGTGCTGCTTTGATCATTGATTTTCTGATCGAGAAGTACAGAAGCCAGCAAACTCCTGAAAATCCGGAGAAACCTGAAGAAAAGTAACAGGTCACAGTTTTCGGGGAGGCAAGGAAGAGGTTGTAAGAGAATTAAAATTCCCGCCCCAGAAGGTTAAGGATTACCTCCGGGTTCACACCTGTGGTTTGTTCAGTCCTAAGGATGCCAGTTTGATATACAGTGGTCCTTCACGCCGAAGGATACTCTCATAGAGGCAAATTTCACGGATGGGTTGTTCCTGAATTTTCACCTCCCGGAAACGGTCGATCACCTGTTGGAAAAGGGCTTTGTCCCGGATTTCCCGGATCCTGCCGATGGTCAGGTGTGGCACGAAATTCTGTCGATCCGCCTGCCAGCCGGCATTTTCTAATTCACGGGCTGTATTTTCGGCCAGCCGGGATAATTGCGGTTCCGGATCAATTCCGAACCAGATGACACGCGGATCATAGCGGCTCCCGAAGATACCGGTCCTATTAATCTTTAGTACGAAACTTTCCGATTGTCCGGCAGCTTCCTGAAGAGCCTGGTTTATCACCGGAATTTTCTTTTCGTCAGTCTCCCCGAAGAATTTCAGTGTAATATGGATATTTTGTGGTTCCACCCATTTGATGCTTTCGTGGCGGAGACCTGTGGAAAGGTCCTGGAAGGTCCGGATAAAAACCGGTGAGGCTTCAATTTTTAATGCAGCGAAAAGGCGTTTCATGGCAAAGTGATGAAGGTGTAAGGGTATTGGTATGGAAAGAGCAGAAAATAAAAGGCAGCAGGCTGATATTTGCAAAATTAGTTTAAATTTGCAGCCTCTTTCCGGGGCGTTAGCTCAGTTGGCTAGAGCGTTAGACTGGCAGTCTAAAGGTCAGGGGTTCGACTCCCCTACGCTCCACGAGAACGATCTGTAAACCATAAATTTACAGATCGTTTTTTTTATGTAGCTGACGGCAGGAAAGCCAGATACCGCTAAAAGAAGAAAATCATCTGACAGAGAAACCTGATTTTGTTCAGATGATATGATCAGAAAATTATTTCCGGAATATCATGGAATCCTGCCATTTATCATTGTCTTTCAGGAATAAATGCCGAATCATCATCACATTGATGATTAAAAGATAGATATAATAGTTCAGGACAAACAACCTTTGCCACAGACCTTTAAATGCTGCCAGCTCTCCGCTGCCATTGAAACGGAACAGAAAAAGCGTAACAAACAGGATTCCTGCAGCAAATGTCAGATTGGAAAAATGGCAGAATAGTGGATCCACGGTACGGTGGATGATCTTGTTCATGATGAGAGGCAGTGCCATAATCGCGATCACGCCAATGCCTCCGACGAAATTATGAACCATGTATGAACTGATAACTGTCCTTCCGGATGGATCTGCCTTAAATATCCCTGATCCTAAGCCCTCTCCCAAACCATAAAGAACAATCAGCAGGGATGCCGTTTTTACATAACTGTCAGGCCTGAATGACAGCCTGAATGCTATTGCAAATAATATAAAAAGTGCACCCATCATCATCCACCACGCAGATACTATTCCTGAAACAGGGCTTGCGGATGCCCCCAGGGCACTCATGGTATCATGAAACTGGCTGTAACCCGGATAACGACTTCCGCAAATGAAGGTCACGGCAAAATCGCCGAAACAAGCAATAAAGCATGCTATGATCCCGGTTATAATCAGTATTTTCCTGAAACGTTTCATGGAACTTTGATAACTTTTATCAATGCAGACGGCAGTTGAACCAGGTCATAATCATTCGAATAAATAAGATACTGGTTACTCCATCTGGGGAAAAACTTTTCCTTGAAGTTACGCAGGCCCTTGTAGTGAGCGAAAGACCGTATCTTTTCATAAGCGAATTTCATGGATTTTTCAGTGAGCTTGGTTGATTCAGCCAGGCCACTCATGGGTGCAAATCCCAGGTTTACGCTCGTATAACCTTTCGACTTCAGGTATTGAAACAATTCCACTAAAAGGAAATCGAGCACACCGTTCGGGGCGTCATCAGTTTTACGGATCAGATCATAGGTGCCTTCTCCCGGAGCATAATCCGGAATGATGTTAAGAAAAGCAATTACTTTTTCTTCGGAATTCTCAACGGTGATGATCGTTTGCTTTTTTAGCTCTTCCCAGACAAACATGCCCTGCGAAAAGAGGATCTCCTTCCTGTTGTTGGAATGAAGCCATTCGTCTGATACAGCCTTGAGCTTTTGCATCAGTCCGTCTTTTAACGGGGGAGTACAGACAGAACAATGGAATCCACGATCGATCATCTTGTTAATAGCGTTACGCAGCGCCTTGTTCTTTCCGCCTTCAAGAGAGAAATTTTCAAGGAATACAACACCTTCCTGTCCTATCAGCAGGCTTTTTTTTGATAAACCCTGATAAATCTGGAGGCTGCGTTCGGGTACCCGATAGTAAACCGATTTCAGTCCGTTGTCATAACAATATTTATCGAACAGCCTGATACACTGTTGCATATCTTGAGCATTATCAGCAACCGGGTCTTCGAGAGCAATAGCAAAATTGCCTGCTACACGATACGCAACAAACCCCCGTATCCCTTCCGGCATGAATAGCAATTTATCGCTGTATGTTTTAAAATAATCCAAACCTGATTTCCCACAGTTGGTAACAAGCATTTTTGCTCTTGACAGCAGTTCCGGACTACTTTCGCCCTTAAAAATATAGGGCCTGATGATGGTATAAAACAGGAATAGGGTGGAAAGAACTCCGCTCAGGTTGATGCTGAGCAGGAACTCCCTGGCAAACCGGCTATGTGGGACAAGTCCCGGATTGCTATACAGGAAATAGTTCTGGATCGTAAACTTTATACTCTGCAAGGTGGTAAAATCAATTCCGAAATGTTTTTTGTCAAGAAAGTAAAACCCTACTGTACCATAGATTATCACTATTAAAATGCTTAACAGGGCTGACCGGATGCCGATGGAATAAAGCCGGGGATTAGCCCGGATTGTATACTCCTTCCTGGACACAACGAGCATAAGCAGCACAAAAACGGCTGCAACAGCCTCTTCGTAATCAATTGCTTTTGTCAGGTGTCCAACCACCGATACTGATGTCAGGATCAGAGCAATCCACCAGGAACTCCGAAAACCTTTCAGCATAAAGATGGCTGTAAAGAGCATAAGCATCCCGGCAAACAGAACAAAGTAGTTAGAAGTATTGATGGCATCAACCGGTATAAATTCCTCGAGATGTTTTAACCTGTCGTGGATTGCCGGTGTCAGTACCGACACTATATTCAGCACACCCAAGGCGAATAGTAACAGCGCCGGCAAGATTCTCATGAGCAACTTATTGACTTTCAAAAGAAAAGCGCATGCACCGGAAAGCAAAGGAAGCCAGAACTCGAAAAAGCGATATAGAAATGCTAAAGCGACTGCTTCAACTGTGGAATAACCCAGCCTGATCAAGATAAATGACAGGGAAACCTCTACAGTTCCAAGACCTCTCATAAACGGCGATACGATGAGGGCAAGCACTGCCGTAATATATCCCAGCATAGCAACAAACAGGGAAGCATGATACCCCAATGCCTTCATAGCAATAAACAAATGAAGGATACCGGTGAGATCGATAATTACAGAGATGAATAATGTTATTGCAAGGTACCTGATATCGACACTATGCCCTGCAAGATCTTCAAGAAACACTTCTGAAGAAGGGAATATCCTCACAATGAGTTTAAACAACCGCTTTTTATGGATTATCGCCCTGTAAGCCCCCAGGATTGTTACGATCAGAAGAACCACACTTGTGAAAGCAATCCACTCCGCCGACCCCGAAAGGCCCTCAATAAGCGCAAAGATGAGCACCGGGATCGCGACCAGGATCACTGATACTATGCCCGTAAAAGCATAGATGGTTGATGCGAAATGGATCCTTGTTCCGTTAATCCCTTTTTTTTGAAGATCGCCCGTAAAGAAGGCCAGTGAAGCAATGCCTCCCGCAGGCATAAATATGCTGATAAAGTTGCGCTTGAGGAACAGCAGGATGGTGGTTGGTAACGGAATGTCGTTTCTTAAAGATGCAAAGGCCATCTTATACATCAGTCCCTGCAATACAATATATAAAGCTGTTACCGCTATTCCGGCAAGCACATACAGCCAATTTGACGCCAGCAGTACATTTTTTACCTTACCCAGTTCAGATTGTTCATGCCTTACAAACCAAGCGCCCAGGAAAATAAACAGCGATGCCAGCAAAAACTGCGCGATGAATTTCTGGTTCTCATTTAAAGCAACAATCTTCCCTTGAAAAACCCGGTTAAACATACCCTTTAATAAGATTTACCTGATTCAGTTTCAGACTGCTTTAACAAATATAGTGAATTACGTTCCTTTATTTTTACGAAGAGCATTCATACTGCGGCTGGACAGATTTACAAAATGTGCATCGGAACATGCTCCTATTCCTGATTCCAACCGGCTTTGTTTTGAACTGGTAGTCTCCCTCGAAGGAACACTTCGTGCCTTCAGACTGATGGGACAAACCAGCAGATAATCAGTATGTAAAAGATCGCAGATGAGTTAGCCTGTTGAATGAGTCTTTGATTGTAATGTTTAAACGGTTAACAGCGGTTTACAGGCAAATGAATGCGAACATTATTTCTTCAGTTATTCCTTTCGGTCCATGTAATCAGCCAGCAGGCGGAATGAACGATGGAATAACTTCGGTATAACAGATCAATTCCCATTTTATCGTATCTCAAGATGTTAAAACATTATAAATGTCTCATTACAGTCTCAAAATATTTCATATTGCACCGGCTTGTTGTGTTTATAATGAAATGGCTTTTATCAAGCCGATTAATCAGTAAATTTATTTATCAGAGCAGGTTACAGTAAAATGAAGAAGATCACCGTTCTCATAATTTCGCTGCTTTCATTCATTCAGATTGATGTAGCACAGACCATCTCCGATTACCGGTTATATTGCGGAAGGGCTGAGGTTAAAGGTACTTCAGAGGAAGTTATAGTATTGAGGCGATTCATTAAGGATGGACATACTTATTATCTTTCTGTTTCACCAAAAACACTAAAAACCAGCATATTGAATTCGACCTCATTGCATCTCGTCAGGGCTTCGTGGCAGGAGGTACAGTCAGAATTCAGGCTTTCGGCCTATGTTCGTGCATTGGAACAAGCCGCTAAACATGATCTTCCATTGCAGGATGCGGGAATTACTTCTTTCACCCGTTCCCAGAAAGGTATTGACCTTACAATAGACCTGTGTCCTTCCCGGCGGCCACTTGACAGGGTAGTTTTTACCGACCTGATCACCGAACTTGGAAATGTGGAGAAACCTGTTCCGCTGGCTATCTCAATCACCGGGCGGTGGATGCTGGCTCATCCGATTGATCTGATTTGGCTCGACAGCCTTCAGAAAGCCGGGATACTTAATATCACCTGGATCAACCATACCTTCAACCATTTTGTTTCAAAAAATAGTCCCCTTAGGGAGAATTTCATACTCGAACCTGGAACTGATATCAATAGTGAAGTATTCAGGACGGAGGTTGCCCTGCTTGAGCACGGACTGCTTCCTTCCGTATTCTTTCGTTTCCCCGGGCTTGTTTCTGATAAATCCGTTTATGATAAAATTCTTTCTTTCGGGCTAATACCTGTTGGTACGGATGCCTGGCTTGCAAAAGGTCAGGAACCCGGAAACGGAAGCATTGTGCTCATTCATGCCAATGGCAATGAGCCGGTCGGAATAAAAGATTTTATCGAATTACTCCGCCAACATCAGCAGGAAGTGCTGTCAAAGAAATGGGAACTTTTTGATCTGCGCGAAAGCGTAATTGAAAATGAAAAACAATAGTTTTTGAAACAGATATATAGCAGATATGGAATCATTCATCAGTGACTTGTCGCAACGACAATATCCCGTTTCGGAACGGGTACCGGCCAGGACAATCCGCCATTCGGTATTGCACCTTATGCAAAAAGAGAATCCGAACATTAATCATAATAGTTCGGTTTCGCTGAGTGAACTGAACGAGTATAGACATCGATATATTACTGATTATCTTACCCGGGAAGTCGGAGAGTTGAATGAGCTTGAAAAAACCGTGCTGGATTCTTTATCAGCGAACGGAACCATTACCGACAAACTGGACGGCGACGAGCAACAAAACCTGACCTTCGGACAGAGAATTGCCGACAGGGTGGCTACATTCGGAGGAAGCTGGACGTTCATCATTTCGTTCATGATTTTCATTCTTATATGGATCGGTCTCAATATTTACTGGCTTTCGAACCAGGGCTTTGATCCTTACCCTTTTATCCTCCTTAATCTTATCCTTTCGTGCATCGCCTCATTACAAGCCCCGGTGATTATGATGAGCCAGAACAGACAGGAAGAAAAAGACCGTACACGGGCTAAAAATGATTATATGATCAACCTGAAATCGGAGTTGGAGATCAGGACATTACATGAAAAACTTGACCATTTTGTTATGGATCAGCAACAGGAATTACTTGAAATTCAGAAAGTTCAGATAGAGATGATGAATGATATTTTAAAAAGGCTTAATTCCCCTATATAAACAGGTCAAATGGCAATAGTTAAAGAAGACTCTTAACCCGGAGAGAATATTTCAACCCCCGCGTTCTATCATGTAATTACTGATCTGTATGCCAGTTAGATTAATGACCTTGGGTAAAGATTCTCCTTTTATGCGGGAATTTTGCCGTTAGTAATCTCATCAAAGAAGCTTGATATGGTGATGCTGTAAAAAGGTCAATAACCATAAGGCTTTTGTATTCAGGGCGGACCAGGAGGATTACCGGAGTATACTGAATCTTGACAGGTTTGCCCCATAGGCACAAAGCACTCCTTGGGAGGGACCCATCAGGTCGAAGCACAGCTGATTAGATTCAGTAACACTGAGCAAGTTCCGAAGAACAAATTTTGACCCGAAGGGTCCCCCTAGGGGCAAACCCATCCAGCCGCAGTATAAAGTTGCCCGGCACTGTGTCATTCCCGAAAAAGTTTTTACAGGGCGTAAAAATTATTTAAGATTTATTGAGTAAAAGCAATCCTGCAGTAAGTAATATTAACAGGTGTTGAAAACATAACAAATTAATATACAGCGAAATAAACTGATTTTTCGATTGCGCCCAGGGATTCATCCGGATTTTGGCATACCTTTGGTTGATGAATCTCCCTTTCATGCAAAAACTCCGTTATCAATTTCAAATCTGGAAACAAAGCAAGCAAATTAGATAATCATATTTTCATATGAGCAGAAATTTAAAGCATTCAGAATCTGTTGAACGATACCTTTCCGGTGTAATGAATTCTGCCGAGCAAAAAGTATTTGAAAAAGAGGTGGCCATGAATCCGGAACTTGCTGCCGAGTTACGGCTGAGCAGGAGCATTGATGAGGCCATGAAGAGGGAAGACATCCTTGATTTCCGGGCTAAATTGCTTGCCGGCAGGTATGGTTCTTCGCAACATGGTCAGTCGGTTAAGGTTGTATCACTGCACCGGAAACGGTACTGGTATGCTGCAGCTTCGGTGATCATTCTGGCAGTTCTTGGAACAACCCTGTACTGGAATATTTCTTCACATTCCTCCAATGAAGCGCTTTTCAGGCAGTATTACACTCCCGAGAACCTGATCCAGGTTACCCGTTCGGCTGATGCTAACATTGTTGAGGCTATCATTAAATTCCAGGAGAAAGATTATTCAAAGGCGTCGTTTCTGTTTTCACAGATATTAAAGCATGATACTGCGAATTACGCTGGCTGGTTCTATTATGGGATATCCAATATTGAAACCAAAAACTATCCCGAAGCAGAAAAAGCCTTCAAGCTGGTTATCACGGATCAGGACAACCTTTACATCGAACATGCGGAATGGTATCTGGCATTGTGCTACCTGAAAAGTGATCAGTTAAATAAAGCACGGCAGCAACTTTCGCTGGTAGCCAATAATCCCGAGAACTTCCATCGTAGGGAAGCCCGGCATCTGCTTACGAAACTGGTAAAATAAATTTCCTAAGGCAAAATGGAAGAGACAAAGTCCGAGGCATTGTTCTCAACCATGATCATATCGCCTGAGTCGATGAGCCCGTCGCCATTGGCATCTTCATAGAGATAACCGGCAGCAAAGTTCGACGAAAGGTTATCCACCGGTAACATGTCTCCCGAATCCACGATACCGTCAAGGTTCACATCGGCACCAAATATGACATAGGCCGTTCCAACCGGTTTCTGGTTATTACCGAAAGCCTTGGAAGCAGCAGTCGTGAAATTGTATACCGCCTGGGCTCCCAACGCCGTTTTCTGACTCCAGGTTTCTATGCTGTTCCGATGCCTTACAGAGATATAGTACTGATTTTTCGTAGTAAGCGAAGTATTTATCAGACTGGTTCCGGTCCAGGCTACCTGGCATGTCCCGTTGGTGTGAAGTTCAACTCCGTTAAAGGTCAGCAACTTCCGGTATGGTGATACCCCGTCGAAAATTTCCACAGTGATCGTATCAGCAACAGTTCCTGCGAAATTGTCCCCATATTCATTCTGAGCCTTTCGCATCTGTGCGGTTCCGGCCTCATACAATCCCTGCAGGAAAACGGTCGTGGTGAGCTTCAGGATATAAAAGGAATGATCTGCATAATTCCAGTTTCCATAACTATCGCGGTACCGCTCATGGAAGACATTGGCAAACCGGCTGAGGGTGTCGGCGGAAAGCACATCGCCGATGGACAGGATGGAGGAAGGCGGCGTATTAATTTTGACTCTCCCCGAAAATCCATCATTAAACCAGTATTCATAGGCAGTGATGAAATTCGGTCCGGATGGAGAAACTGTTGGCTTTGCAAACAGACGGCTCAGGGTCTGACTCCACTTGCCATCCGTTTGCCTGAAACGGATGTTGAATGTATGGACGCCATACGACAAACTGTTGCAGTCAATCCCGGAAATAAAACTATAAGTGGAGTTTGGAGTCACCGGTTGGATTATCCTGGACGCATAACCATCATCCATCCAGTATTCATAAGCAGTGATTGAATTGTCGGTTGTAGAGGAAGGTGGCTGTTTATAGAAAATGGCAGACTGGGTGCAACTCCATTTACCATCTGTCTGCCTGAACCGGATGTTGAAAATATGTGCTCCAACCGATAGACTGCTGCAATCGATCGAGTTAACAAATGCATACGTATCGGCAGGTGACACGGATTGGTGGACCCTTCCTGTCCATGCATTGTCCATCCAGTATTCACAGTCTGTGATTTTATTATCGGTTGTCGAAACCGCCGGGAGTTTGAAGAACAATTGGCTTAATACGCTGCTCCAGCAACCATTGCTTTGCCGGAACCGGACGTTGAATGTATGTGCTCCGGTTGAAAGGCTGTTGCAATCGATGCCTGAAATAAAGCTGTAAGTGGAACTTGGAGTTATGGATTGCTGTGTCCGGGAAGCATATGCGTTGTCGTACCAATGTTCAAGTCCTGTGATTGAGAAATCACCACCGGAGACCGGTGCTTTAACAAACAGTTTCGATAAGGTATGGCTCCATTTGCCATCTGTTTGCCGGAACCGGATGTTAAAACTATGCACGCCATCAGCCAGACTGCTATAGTCAATGGCAGAACTGAAGGTATAATTCGCGGATGGAGTGACCGAAGGTTGCACCCTGCTGCTGTAATTATTATCCACCCAATATTCGCACCGGGTGATCAGATTTTGCGATCGTGCGTAATAGCACGCCGCCAGCAGAATCAGAATCAGAGATATCTGTTTCATGGCACCGGCTTTTTAGTAATCCTGAGCCGACACAGTTACATTCACATTAAGAATACCGGCCGGAGTTAAATTGCTGCTGATACTCTTCGACATGATATGCGGATTGAAAGGAACAGCGCCATCCTTAAACGGGGTTGAGGTTCCATAGATGCCCACATCGGTACCGTCGGTCCCGTAGTTTACCCCGGGGCTTGTGCCAAGAAGATGGTAATTGTTGGCATATGAAAAGGTCAGTCCCGTAACGTTGACAAAGGTCGTAGCCAATGTTTGTCCAAGCAGGTTGTTTGTATTGGTGTTTGTATTCCAGCTTGTTACATTTGGAATAAACAGGTTATTGATATACTGGCAGTTATATGAACCTAAAGAGAGATTGGAGACGGCGCTTCCGGATACGCTTATGATGATATTGTTTTCCAGCGTACAACCGCTCATATCCGATAAGCCATTTCCATAATAAACATAGAATATGTTGTTTTTCAGCAGCAATCCCGCGCAGGCAGCAGATGCAGAGCCCATATAGGAAAATATATTCCTGGACACAAGGATATTCGGGTAACCAGACTTTATAGTGACCGAGGTCCTGAACAGATTATCGGTAACGATAATGCCTTCGATGGTGGAAACGGCATCATTGCCAATGTAAAAGTTGTCTATTGCACAGCGTTTTACGGTAAAACCATTAATGATCTGGTTGCTTGAATATGCGATCGTCAATACATCGAAGTCGATCCCCTCTACACTTCCTCCGCTGGCGCCTGTGGTAAAACGCATATCATTAATCCAGGTGGCGCCGGTTGCCAGTGTGCTGTCAGGATAGTGCCCGGCACCCACAAAATGGAGGGATTTGCTTACATTGATCTGGGAAGTGGGCGAAATAGCTCCGCCGGGAAGATAGATCGTGTCGCCATTTGTAGCAGCTGTTATCGCAGTATTCAGGTTGGTATAAAACGACGGCGTTCCCAGGTGGCTGAGGGTGATCTTTGGCTGGGCCATAAGATAATTCGATCCCAGGAGGGAAATGAACAGGAGCAGTTGGATACGCAGGATTGTTTTCATGGCGTTTGGGTTTTATGGTTAATGAGGAATGGATTGTCTGATGAATCGAAATAAATCGATCATTGCGTCTGCATGCTGACGGAACAGATTGACATCACCAAGTCGGGGAAAGATGTGCCGAAAAATCAGGGAAGAATACGAAGATCGTCGTATCCAAGCGGAACCTACATGGGCTGTAGTATGCTTCTAATATAAGAAATAATTGAATATGTGGGACACGTACAGGTATAAAAGAGGTGGGCAGATATAAAAAACCCTGTCAGAGTTCGAATCTCTGACAGGGTCACTCAAGATCCGTAATTCATTAAAGGGGTGTAATAGCCGAAACAAATCCGGAAGCATTGTTATCAATGAGGATCATATCACCCGAGTCAACCAATCCATCGCCATTGGCATCTTCAGGGATATAGCCGGTTCCGAATCCGGACGCAGAATTGTCCACAGGTATCATATCACCCGAATCAACAATACCATCCTGGTTCACATCTCCGCCAAAGATCAACCAGTATGAATCCGAAATCTGACGCAAGTTCCCGCCATAAGCCTGATCGGCATTGTTGAAGGAATAATTGATCGTTCCCGTGTTGAAATTCACGGGATAGCTGCTGACGGTTGCAATCCCGTTCCGGTGTTTAACAGTGATATAATATGATCCGCTATGCGTTGCAGGAATAAGAACCGATGCCTGGCCATTGATGCTGAGATCCGCATTAGCGGCCGTGTAAACAATAGTGGCATAATGAGAAGCATCGTGCAGTTCAACATCGATCTGGTCGGCAACGTTTCCGCTGAACATGTCCCCGCTTTCATTCTGGGCTTTTCGCATTACACCGGCATCTTCGTAAAGGCTTTCGAGGAGGAGGCTGAGGTTAAGTTGATGTGTTGCTTCTTCTACAACGATGGTATAGTCTTCTGCCTCTCCATAGGTTGCTGCGTCACAAGACCCCGGATCCTGTGAGAAACGTTCGGACACCCTCATGCGCGTTAATCCCGGAATGGCTCCTTCGGGCACTGTAACCGTTCCTGTAAGCGTGTGAGTGCCTGATGTTCCCGGAGTAGCGCCAAGATCAATAGCTTCTCCGGTATCGGTAAAACTACAATTCTGGTTCCAGTCGATCCAGGCAAAGCAATGTTGCGCCCATGAACCGTTAACAGTCACGTTTACTGAAATGGATGCTGTACTTCCATAAGTGAGGGAGGTGGAAAGGGCAGTAAAGTCGGAATAACTGGTCGAACCGCTTGTGTTGTTAATGCTTCCGAGGCTGACATTACTGATATAATCGTCAGTGAGGTTGGAGAAGGAGGTGGCGCAATAGAAGCAAGTTATCACGTTGATATAGGCGGGTTTTGATTCAGTGTCCGTGCCGTAAGCATTGCCGGCAACCAGGGTGACAGAGTAAGACCCGAGTTCAGTGAACTGTACCTGGGGATTCTGAGAGGTTTCACCCGTCCCGTTAGTATATACGAAAGTGCCTGGTGTTATACTCCAAAGCCAGGATGTGGGAATATTGGTGCTTTGATCGGTCAGTGTGACGGTGGTATTGATGGTTGTTGATGTTGTGGAGGCAGTGAATGCGGCAACCGGGGGCTGGGTGGAACTGTAGCAGCTGATGCTTGCCTCCCATCCGGAGCGGGTTACACTCCCGTCGGAAGTAAACCGGAAAGTGAGTGCTCCGGAAGCATTGGAAGCGGTAACGGTTCCCGGGCCGTTTGTGCCGTGATAAGTGCCTATCAGCGGGGCAGAAATGTCGGTACCGTTATAGATGTACAGGTAATCATAGCCCGATTCGGTTTCAAAAGAGCTGAATGCAAACCGGATCATGGCGCCGGGAGTTGAAGGATAGAAGGTTTCAGTGATACTTTCACTACTCTGATAGGTTCCCGAAGCCCCACCCGAATCAAAAAAGTTCCCGGGGCAGGTGGTCACCGATCCGCTAGTCATAACATAGGTCGGGATCAGGCCGATCACTACCTGTTTATCGGCAGCGACCGTGTAACCTGCGCCGGATGTTGAATATATCAGGTCAACCGGTGTACCGACCGGTGTGGCCGGATCTGCTGTTACACTGAAAATGGCAGTGGCCGAACTGCCGGCCGCCAGCGTTCCCAGACTGCTGCCCGTTGTGTTCAGCGTAAGGTACGGACTGGTTCCCCCGGAAATTGCCAGGGTGCCGTTTACATCGGCCAGGCTGCTGTGTCCCGTATTGGAGGTGCTTATAAGCAGGTTAGCTGTTTCACCTGCGTCCAGTATGCCATCGTTGTTGCAGCTGCTGCAATTATCCTGTACCGTCATGGTTCCGACAGTCAATACCGGCGCATTGGCAACCAAATTGAAATGTGAGACCCAGCTATTCGTTCCGTCGGAGGCCGTAAAAGTGAAGGGTACTGTGTGTTGATCCGGGATGGCATCGGATATATTGACAGCAAATGCATCTGAACGGGTAACAAGCTGGTTGGGATCGATATTGCCAAAGTCCTCGGAGGCATCGGTTATGGTGATATATGCATCCGAAGCTGTAAGGATCCCGGTAACGTTCGCAGCCGTTTCAACACCGACATTTTTCACTGTAATGTTCAGCAGATCGGTTTCGCCGAAATCCATTTGTCCGTTGCCGTTTCCTGCAGGCACCGGATCGTTTATGCTTCCGGAATTATAGACTACATAAGGACCACTGGCAGGGATCACTGCGATGGTGGAGATGTGGGGCTGACGGTTCTGTTTGGTGATCACGATATCGAGATTCCCAACGGAAGTGAGAGCTGAAAAACTCAGGTCAGCCGCTCCGGCTGCATCTGCGCATACCGCGTCCAGCAGTGTACCGTTAAATGAAAGGGCAACGTAGGCATAAGGTTCGGTTGTAACTGCCAGCGTCGACATACCGATCATCAGGGTATTCTGGTAAGTAGCCGATAATGTCGGAGGCACCGCATAATAGATCATCAGCGAAGGATCTCCCATCAGGTGGTAAATTTCCCAGTAATAGGTTTTACGACTTGAGCTTGATTCCTCGACGGCATAATTGCCACAAACCATCATTTGCCCCTGGGTGACGAACCAATCGGAAACAGGCTCTCCGTTTTCATGAAATGTCCCATCATAGGCTCCCAGATGTGAGGCGTTATAAGCAGGATGCAGCACCACGGATTTAAAACCGCATCCCCAGTAATAGTCCTCATCCCAGTAAGTGGAATTACTCCCGCCGATGTATCCGACAGAACCTTTGTTGGCCGCACGCAGCATCTCCTCGGCAAAACAATCAGAATCGAATTTTGACGACAGGCAGCAATTTCCTACCATCAGGCAATACTTGTGAGCATTGGAGAGGTTCGGGATATCGGAGATCAGGAAGCTGGGATCGGCCCATCCGCTTTCACTGCAATGGGCTGTATAGTTAGCATAGCCAACCCCGTTCGAAACGTTCGTGTGAATGTTTGATGCGTAGTTCCCTCCGCTGGGTTCTGGTTGCAGGTAAGTGTGGGACAGAATGTTATGTGCGGCGTTGAAATAGGTTTCCGTGCCATAGTTGATCTGGCCGTTGCTGTATGTCTGGTGACTGCCATCCGCCCCGGCGGCCATGACTGCTTCGCCCAGGAAAGCCGGATCAGGCATGGTATATTGTTCATACTCCAGCGTTTTATCGATCTGAGGCTGTAACTCTTCCAGATTGGTAGCCGAGAAACGCCCGTAATAGACTTCAGGGAGATTGTCGCCCGTATATTCACAGTAACGAAGATCGGTAACATGCGAGCCGGCTGAACCCGCCCATGCAGGGATCTGCGCCACATCGCCCACGAAAAGGACAAAACTGGGTGCATTATATCCCGTCGGTGGTGAATTGTACAAGCCCTGCAGGTAGCTTTTGATCGAGGTTGTTGTGGTTCCTACCGCGGCATTATTTGTATACCCTTCAATCACATTGAACCCTTTCTTCTTTTTCCATGCGATAAAGGGCTGTAAAGCTGTCTGGAACATCGGGTCAGAGACGATTACATAGGTAACCGGCGCCGATGTGATCAACTCTTCGGTCGGATCCATTGGCCTGTAATTCTCAACCAGCTGGTAAGTGCTATTGAAGTAAGGAGAAGCTTTTGATTGTTTTAGTTCAAGGGTTTTAGCCAGATTGGCGTTTTCGAAAAGGATCTCAATCTCCAGCACATCATAGACCCGGAGTTTGTTCTCAACCGGATTGTATTGTACCGGTGAGATATCCACGCGTGCCATGTTCAACGCACGCATGACCCCAACGGGACTTACCAGGCAAAACGGATCTTCGGTGAACCGGTTTTGACCGTATGCATTTTCATTGAACTGAAAAGGCACTTTGGCCGGATCATCGCTTTTTGAGAGGGGCGGCTGGGCGGGGAAAATACGGGAAGTAACTCCGGATGCCTGCAGATCAATCTCCTGGTAATGCTGTCGTATGATATTGATCCTGACGGAAGCATCAAACGGGAACTCGATTAAACGGCGGTAAACCGGCAAAGCCGGCTCCCCGAAGGTGTTACGCTGACCGAAACCCTCAGCCGACAGCATGGTAAAATTTCCCAGCGGAGTCGAAACTTCCATGGTTGATAAATCGGAGATGGTAATCTGATAAACCAACCGCTGAGGTGAGTTTCCAATGAGTTTGACCTGTGTTGCAGATCCCCCCAGTTGTATATTGCCGGGTGCAGCCGTCACAGTGAGGCCGCAAAGCAGCAAAAGCAAACCGGTAATTGCGGGCAGAAAGAAAGTCTTCATGATCCTTTGGATATTAAGTTTCTGACTGATATTCGCTAATTAAAAAGCTGGTCAGGGTCAGGGAGTGATCCTGGAAATGAAACCGGTAGCATTGTTGTCGATGAGGATCATGTCGCCCGAATCGATCAGACCGTCTCCGTTGGCATCCTCCGGCAGGTAACCGTTCCCAAAGGATGAAGAGAGATTGTCGACAGGTATCATATCTCCCGAATCTACAATACCATCCTGGTTTACATCTCCTCCGTAAATCACCCAGTAACCGTCGCCGGTCTGTTTCAGGTTGTTACCGTATGCCATGGCGGAAGAATTGAAATTACAGCTGATGCTGCTGCCGGTAAATGATACCGGACTGGCCGTGGTGGTCTCAATTCCATTGCGGTGTTTTATGGTGATATAGTAGGATCCGCTAAGGGTACCCGGGATAGTAAGGTTTGCCGCACCGGTAGTGCTCAGGTTGATATTGTTCGCTGCATAAGCTACCGTAGCATAATTGCCGGCATTATGAAGTTCAATGCTGATCTGGTCGGCCGTATTACCGGTATACTGATCTCCGGCGCTGTTCTGGGCTTTTCTCATCGTACCGGAACCATTGTAAAGTCCTTCAAATAACACGGAGAGGTTTAGGTTCTTGTTCTGGCTCAGGATGTTGATGTTATAATCTTCCGTTTCACCGTATGAATAGGATGAGCAGGCATCGAAAGAGCTGTTATTCCATACTTCCCTGACCCTCATCCGGGTTGTTCCGATAGTAGCCGTTGAAGGAACAACAAATGTGATGGTTCCGGTAGCCGGAGTGGGGGAGATGCTGATGGTTCCGAGTTTTTCATCTGCATCCCACGTACCGTTGCGGTTGAAGTCGATCCACACTGCAACATAATTTCCGCTGGAATAGGTCCCGGGGCTCAGGGTTATGGTATAGCTGTTTCCCGGATACAGGTCGGCCGACATGCTGCTGTAATAGGTATAGTAAGGGCTGGCGGACGCTCCGGTAGAATTGTTGATGTTCCCCAGCTGCACCAGGCTGATGTAGTCACCGTAGCCTGTTCCCGACGAATAGGTGGGAGTGCAGTAGGTGGGTACAAAGCCTATGACGACCTGTTTGGTTCCCTGGGCCGTATAGGCTCCGCCTGAAAGATCCAGTTGCAGGCTTACTGCAGTGCCCAGGGGTGTAGAAGCATCGGCAGTAACGCTGAATACCGCATTTGCAGTGCCTCCGGGTGCTATACTCCCTGCGGCGAAAGAGCCTGAGTTGATAGTCAGATATGGACTGCTTCCTCCAACTACGGTGAGAATGCCCGTAACAGCGGGTGAAGCGCTGTGACCGGTATTGGAGCATGAAAAGAGCAGATCGGCTGTTTCGCCGGGATCCAGGAACCCATCATAATCGCACGCAGCGCAATTATCCTGGATGGTCAGTGTGCCCACATTCAACACGGGAGCATTGGCGATAAGGCTGAAATCGGAGGTCCAGGTATCGGTTCCGCTGGTAGCCGACAGGGTGAAAGATATCCCATGCTGGTCGGGAATATTATTGGCCACGTTGAATGAGAAACCTTCAGGAATGGTAAGTATCTGATCGGGATTGATGTTGCCGTAATTTTCCGTATTGTCGGTTAGTGTGATATATGTATCCGTGCTGTTGAGGGTTGCATTCAGATTCATGGCAGTATCGATACCCACATTGGTAACGGCAAGGTTCAGGAAATCAAGTTCTGCAAAATCAACGGCAGCATTGCCATTTCCGCCGGGGGCCGGATCGCTCACGGTGTTGGCAGAATATACCACATAGGGCCCTGAAGGCGGGACGACATCCACCACTGAGCGATAACGGAAATAATTCTGTTTGGTCACGGTTACGATCACCTGCGAAGGCGGTATCTGTGCCGTGATGGCAACGGCAACCGGAGAACCGGTCCCTGTTGCGGTACCGATGATGACACCGTTCACAGTGAGGGCGATGAGGGATCCTGCATTAGCTGTCACTGAGAAACTCGTCGTTCCGGCATACAGCACCGGGCTGTGAGAAACGGTAAGTGGCTGCGGCACCTCGGAATACACAGTAAGGAAGGCGTCGCCGTGAGCATGGAAAAGATGGTACGTCACCTCTTTATCGCCGGTATTGTAAGGCCATGATGACTGTTGCAGGAAGATTTTACCGGCCGCATTGCCAAATGCCGGCAGGATGCCGCGGGAAGCGGGGGTCGTGCCATAGGCCGGCATGAAGTTGGGCCACATATTGTCGAACAGCCCCCATACATAAGTATCATTTACGAAAGAATAGGAAACTTCAGTGGCTGCCATGATTCCAAGAGCCCCGGAGTTTTGCCCGTTGTATGTGTACCGGTGGAATTTCTCTGCAAACACCTCACTGGAATAATTGTACTTACCGGTAAGGCAGTTTATTGACATGACGTATGTAAGATCCGTGTTTGTCAGTCCGTCGATGTTCGAGGATGAGTAGCTCGGCTCACCCCAGCCTGTTTCACCACCGTGATCGCGATGTTGCAGCATGAATGCCCCGGCATTGATGGCATTGTTTACACCCGTTGCAGTACCACCGGTCCATCCTCCCAGGGTTGAAGGATTGTCGGGGATATAGCCCAATCCGCTTGCGCCGAAATAGCTGACAACAGTGCTGGTATTGGTGGCCGTCGACCAGGATGATCCCGGAGTGCCTGAATATACTGCATTGATGCGGACGGGATCTTTACCCAGGGCATTCTTCCAGAAACCGCCGACGGTTTCGGAGCATATCTGGAACCAGCGTTCCGTTTGCCAGCCAAGCGCTGTAATGGGATGGTTGTAAAACGAGGCGCTTGTTGGTGGGTTTCGTTCGTAATTCAGGAATTTGGATACCATTACCTGAAGCTGGCTCTGGTTGTTTGCTGTAATCCTGGCCATAACGATATCGGGAAGCTGATCGCCGTCGTAATCCCCGTAAATATTGTCGGAAGCACAATAGCTGTTGTAGATGGGGCTTATGACAGTGCTGTTGATATCCGTACCGTAGTCACCCAGCAACAGGATAGCCGCAGGCGGAATAGTCCAGGTAGAATATGCATTGTTGATGTATGATTCGATGGCAGTAGTTGTGTTTCCGCCAACCTGGGTGAGTGTTTTCACCAGGGTGAGGATACCCTGCTCAGTCCTGAATTTCTTGATGGAGTCGGCATACTGGACAAAACTGGCGCCATCGGGGGTAATGATAAGGTATTCAGCCCCGTCATCCTCGGTATTGGCTTTTTGATACCGCAGATCATAGTTGATCTTTGGAAGAGCCGGATAATTGAAAATTGCATCTTCCAGGATTGGGTCCCACCAGCGGCTCCGCAGGCGATCGTCGCCGAAATGACCGTTTCCGCCCTGAAACCGTATCCGTACTTTCAAATCCCGGTAAATCGTTAATTGCCGGCTAACAGGATTATACTGGAATGGTGTGATCCCGAGCATCACGGCATCCAGTCCCCGGATTTTCATGAGGGAAGACACCTTAACCGGTTCGGCAGGGTAGGGGGCATCCTGCGAGTAAATCCGCTCCTCTTTCCAGTATTCCAGCGGGCCGCTCTCGTCATCTTTCGGGATACGGGGTGCGGGTGCGATGTCGATGTTGTTGATCACCTCCGTGCGTATGGCGATCACTTCAAGCAGAGGAGTACTTCCCTGCGGCAGTGCGATGATCTTTCCATTTCCGGGAAGATTCGGGCAACCGGCATCGTTGAAAAGGAAATTGCCCGGAAGATTGATGTTCTTCATTGCCTCTCCATTGATGACAATATCCTCCAGTGCGAAACGGGAAATCGAGAAATTGATTTCCACTCCATCCGGTTGATTTTTTTGTAGAATAAATCCCTGCTGATCCCAGGAATCTGCATAGGTATACTCCTGCGATTGAGCCCTGACAGACAACAGGCATAATAATCCAAACAGGATGGTAAAAGTAAAATGGTTCATGGTATTTGGGTTTTTGATTATTATTCACATACAACCGACCGGCAAAGCAAGCCGGTCAAAGCATAAAATAACATCCTCCGGTTTATTACCGGAGAATCCTGCATCAATTTTGTCTGAAGGCAGTCTTACAAGTGGATAGATGAGATAATAAAATACTCCTTAGGGAACGAATTGATATTCAATACTTCAGAAGTGTGTACTCAGTATATCACAGGACAAAATCAATGCTGTCGTGAAACCAAAAACCCCATGTTGCCGAATCGGCAATCAGTAAACGTGTCAAATATAATAAACAATTATATCTATTTCATTTATATGGCTCAAAATTTATTGTTATCAAATGCGGATTAAATTATCAAGTGCCAAGGAAGACGCAGCCGGTAATATATTGCGGCTGAACAGTTTTGTAAAACGTGATTTTAGAAATTAATGAGTATTATTGACTCTAAACAGCCCCGCTTGGAGCCGGCAGGATCCCTGTAAAAGAATCACTGAAGGGCTAACCTGTCAAGATCTGCATGAAATTGTATTTGGTGAATCCGCAGAAACGACGAGGCGACCAAACCGGATCAACAGGATGTTCAAAAAGAAATTATGTTATCTTTAGCCATCCCTTTTCAACTATCGCAGCAAAAAGAAATTTACAAAGCTTCACCCAATGAAAAAGACGACACTCGGCAGGGTACTTCCGTTGGTATTCCTGTTCTCAATCCTGATCCTATCTGAATCGGCTTTTTGTCAGCCTGCCGGGAAAGAGGCCCCGGAATTTTATTTAACGATCCGGAATATTTCCCGTCCATCGCCAAATACGCTGGTATTTGACCTTTACCTCCGGAACAACCTTACCAGCGATACCCTCGAACTTGCGCTTGTCCAGGCCGGAATTTATGTGAACCCTGATTTTGCGGTTGGCAATGTGACCGCATCCCTTGTACCGGGAAGTTCTCAACTCACCCCGGAACAACAGCCCCTGACAATCCTGTTTGCCAAAGAATCGAATATTATTAAACTTCCATCCAGAACCTTGCGCCCCCTGCCGAAGGATGCGAAAGTGGTTCGCAGGGGAACGGTTATCTCTTCAACAGAGCCCGGCACCCGTGTTTGCACGGTCAAGCTGGAAAATACACAGCCTTTTCCTGACAAGCCGGAAGGACTCAGATTTAGTTTTTCCAGACTCCCATATTCAACTTCAGTGTCCAAATACCAGAAAGGAGTCAACACCATGGTTGGTTGCGATGAATCAAACTGCCTGGTGAAACCATGACCAATACCCGTGCGATTCCCTTCCTTTCCTGCTGGCAATCGCTATCGGCTTTTTTCTTTCTGGCTCTCTTTTCCTTTTCAGAAATATACGTTTCAGGACAAACGGCAGTTGTTTCGACCTCCTTCGGCCCTGTTGCGGGAAACTGTGTTTCCGGTATTTTTGAATTCCGGGGTATCCCTTTTGCAACGCCCCCTGTCGGGGAATACAGATGGAAATTGCCCCTGGCACCGGAATCCTGGACAGATCCACTTTCAGCGCAGGAGTTCAAACCTGCCTGCCCCCAAAAACTCTTCCAGCAGGGAGATACGGTTGGGGTTGTTATCGGGGAGGAAGATTGTCTCTACCTGAATGTCTGGACTCCGGATACGGCTTCATCGACGTTACCGGTGCTGGTTTTCATTCATGGAGGAGGAAATCAGCAGGGGTCAGCCGGGCAGGTCAGCATGGGCACGGAAATGTATGACGGAAAAAATCTGGCTCAACGGGGGAATGCCGTTGTTGTAACGATCCAGTACCGGCTTGGTCCGCTTGGGTACCTGGTGCATCCGGGTCTTGAGGCCGAAACGGCAAGCCGGACGTCCGGCAATTACGGAGTGATGGATCAGCTTCTGGCGTTGCATTGGATTAAGAGCAATATTTCCAGTTTTGGTGGTGACACTACTAAAGTGATGGTTTTCGGCGAAAGTGCCGGCGGTGTAAATACCGGCAACCTCCTCGTCACGCCGCTGGCAGCGGGCCTGTTCCAGCGGGCATGCATTGAATCGGCAGCACCGGCTATCGGTTCGTATGAAACAGAAAGGGAAAAAGGGATAGATTTTGTCGACGGACTGGCCCCGTCAGGCAGCGATTCGGTAAAAATTGCCTGTTTGAGAAGTCTGCCTGCCGACAGTCTGGTTGCAGGCGAACAACCGCCCCTGAACGGAGGATTTGTTCAACTTAGCTGGAGACCGGTGGTGGATGGACAGATCTTTTCCGGCTTCCCGGAAGATATCATTCAATCGGGCAACTTCAATCACATGCCGCTGATGATCGGATCCAATGCCGATGAGGTTAGCCTCACAGCCCCGGCTGTCGTCTATCCGTTCATGGTAACAGCACTTATCAATGCATATTTGCCGGCATCTCTCCGGGATCAGGCGCTGGCTTTGTATCCGCCCGGGACTACCGCTGAAGAAGCCCGGCAATCCTATATTCAATTGCTCACCGATGCACAATTCACTACTCCTGTCAGGCGGACAGCCCAATGTACAGGTCTTAACCAGACAGAACCTGTTTACCGCTATTTTTTCACACATAAACATGCAGGTCCGCTGGAGGTCTATGGTTCATATCACGGAATGGAACTTTTTTATGTATTCAACAACTGGGAAAATACAAACTATGCTGTTGGTCCCTGGTTTTCGCCTCAGGACGACAGCACCCAGACTAATCTGCTTCATTACTGGGTCAATTTTGCCGCTACAGGTGATCCCAATGGAAGCAATGTGCCCGTTTGGCCGGTAAACAATCCGGATACCGACTGCTATTGCGAATTGAAAGCTACGCCTGACGGCACCCAATGCGGCTTACGAACAGAAAAATGTGATCTTTGGGATATGGCTGCCGGATATTCAGGATGTACAAGCAGTCAGGATGTTTTGGACAGAGAAAAACCGAAGTTGATACTTTTCCCCAACCCTACGACCGGAATATTCAGGCTTTTTGTTCCGGGGGGCCTTAATTCATGGGATATCCGGATTTTCGATCTTTCCGGAAAGCAGGTGAAGAGGTTTCATTGCAATGACCGGCTTACGGTTGAGGACCTGCCTGATGGAATATATATCCTTAAAGCCATCCGGTCGGGGGAAGTTATTACGACGAAGCTGCTAAAAATGCACTGAACGAACAAGATTATTAAGGGATTTCCGTTGTTGAAGCATTGATGAATCCATGACCGAACCGGAATTTATAAGGCAAGTTACACATACCATCTTCGACCTGTTAAACGGGGATCGCCGGGTTAAGCCACGGTCATTTCCGCAGGGTGGTATCGACTCCGTCAATGAGAATGAACTCCGTCGTTTGAATCAGGCTGTAAATTGCCTGATTGAAAAGTTCAATGATGCCGATACCTTTGTACTGAACCTTTCCAAAGGGGTGTTGGATGCGCCGGTTCCTCCAACCAACCAGTTGATTTCTCCATTTGAGGAACTCCAGTCGAACCTGCGCCACCTGGTTTGGCAAACCCATCGCATTGCAGAAGGGGATTACTGTCAGCGTATCGATTTCCTTGGCGATTTTTCCGATTCTTTCAATACCCTGATCAGCTCGTTGCGCGAAAAGCAGTACCTGGAAGAACAATTGAAGGCTACCGCCGTTGAATTAGGAGAGCTGAATGCTACTAAGGATAAGCTCTTCTCCATCATCGCCCATGACCTGCGCAATCCGTTCAATGCCATCATTTCCCTTTCGGATTTCATTGAAGAGCATATCCGGAAAGGCGAGAACGAAGAAGCGCTGAGAATGTTAGAGCTTTTACAGAAAAGTTCGCAAAGCACTTACAACCTGCTTCAGAACCTGCTGGAATGGTCAATGCTGAAGCGGGAGGCCATGCAGTGCAATCCGACAGAATTAGAATTGTTGCCTCTTGTGGAAGATGAGGTCAACACATTCAGGAATATTGCGCAACAAAAGGATATCGTTGTCGAAATAAACATACCGGCCGGATTAATGGTGCATGCCGACGGCAATATGCTGAAAACCGTGTTGCGAAACCTATGCGGGAATGCCCTCAAATATACCCATCCGGGCGGGAAGATCTCCATTTCCGCATGCCGGAAAGGATCGGTTATCACGATTGCCGTTCAGGATTCAGGAATCGGAATGACTCCCGAAGAAATTGAAAAACTGTTCCTGTTGCAATCAGGCAGTTCCAAACCGGGTACGCGACAGGAAAAAGGTTCAGGACTGGGGCTCATGCTCTGCAGTGAATTCATACACCTGCACAACGGTACTATCCGGGTTGAGAGCACCCCCGGCGAGGGAAGTACTTTCATCGTCAGCATTCCCGGTTAATAATTTTAGATTGTCTAAAAATCTAATAATGTATTATGAACCTGCCAGGAGGAGGATAACCTGTGCAGCAGAGTATTAGCTTTAATTGCTTCACATTTTCACAGAGATTCATTATATCTTTGCAGAAATACCTGAGTATGAGGTCCCGTACGAGAGGCTTATCCAGATATCTGATGGTTGTCATCATTCTTGCCTCAGGGATGACAATGGGATTTCAGTCTGCGTATGTCAGCCGGGAGTTTGATCCGCCTCTTTTCATCAACCTTGATTTTCCATCCGCAATCACGATACCGTCTAACTTTCCCGAGCCACAGGGAGAGTTCACTTCGATGGCAATACCGCTGAAGCGCGCAGGAAGGCTCCTGTTGATCGAAGCGGTAATCGACGGGATAGAAGGCAACCTGATCTTCGATACCGGGGCAACCGGATTGGTGCTGAACAGAACGTATTTCAGAAATCGCGTGTTGATGGAAGGCGAACATAGTATGGGTATTACCGGCTCCGCCGGTAACCTGGGTTGTGTTATAGCCGAAAAACTTCAGATCGGGGATCTTTATTATGAAAATGTAAAGGCGGATGTGAGTGAACTGGGGCATATCGAAAACCGGCGGGGAATAAAAGTGATCGGTCTTTTGGGATTCGGAATGATACGCGAACTGGAGACCGTAATAGATGTGGCACACAATGAACTCTACCTGTACCGGATCGACCGGCGCGGTGAAAGGGTGGCGGAAACAGAATCATCCCTTAAGCCTGACTGCATACAGAAGATTGATCCCTGGTACCCGGTACTGGTGCTAAAAGGGAAAGTAGGAGGGAAGAGCCTGTCGTTTTGCCTGGATACAGGGGCCGAAACCAATGCCATTACTATCCACGCTCCGAAAGATGCTCTCAATACCATTCAGATCACCCGTCGTTCGGACCTTCAGGGTGCAGGAAACGGGAAAAGTGAAGTTCTTTACGGAACCATGAACGACTTCCAGTTCGAAGGGTACCCGATGAAGGGTATGGAAACAATCATCGTAAACCTTGATCCACTGAATGAGGCTTACGGAACAAAGATCGACGGGATGCTCGGCTTTAATTTTCTTGAGCAGGGGATTGTCACCATCAACCTGGTAAAAAAACAATTTGGAATCAGGTACCATAATACCAACGAGTCATGAAAGTTCATCCGGTATATCTCAGTTCCCTCCTGGGACTGCTGCTGCAGACGGCAGTGGTTGCCCAGACAGATCCCGGCGTGATCTGCCGGATCGAGAATGGTAATCTGGTCTTCAAAATTGACCAGCGGTGGAATGATTCGCTGCGGAAAGAAGTTTCCAGGCTGTATGACCTGGACAGCGTTCTGCTTACAAATGTTTTCAACGGAAAACCGTTTATCCGGGTCGATAGCGTGACCTGGCAGGTGAACCTGCTTAGTCCGGGAATGGTTGAAATTTCGAAAATGCTTGCACCGGAGCCCCCGCAATTCACTACCGGTCATCAGGATTTTATCCTGTTTGATAATTTCTGGATGGCGCCTCCGTCCTTTAATCAGGATGTTCAGGACGCTTTTGGTATTAACCAGTTCACCGATCCCGGGGCTTTCAGTTATCAGGACGGAACAGCCACATTCTTCCTTCCCCGCTACTCTGAAAATCAGAAGATTTACCTGAGCGGATCGTTCAATGCATGGAGCACCATGCAGTTGCCCATGCAAAAAAATGATTCCGGATGGATCATCCACATTAAGCTGCCTCCGGGCCGTTACAGCTACAAGTATATCATCGACGGGAAATGGAGCGCAGATCCCGGTAACAGACAAAAAGAAGATGACACTTATGGAGGTTACAACTCCATCGTTTATTGCTCTAATTACCTGTTCAGGCTGGAGGGTCATACCGATGCCAGGAATGTCGTTCTGACCGGCAGTTTCAATAACTGGAATGAAAAAAAACTCAAGATGCTGCGCACCGCAAGCGGTTGGCAACTGCCCGTATATCTCCGGGAAGGAACCCATTCCTATAAATTCATCGTCGACAGGCAATGGATCTTTGACCCGGAAAATCCGTTAAAAAGAGACGACGGCAATGGAAACATAAACTCGTTTGTCGCTCTGGGTGATACATTGATCTTCAGGCTGGATGGCTATAAGGAGGCCCGCCAGGTCATTCTCTCCGGAAGTTTCAACAACTGGAGCTGGGGAGAGCTGAAGATGCTGCGCGACAGTACAGGCTGGTATCTGCCCTACGTGCTCGCAAAGGGCAACTATGAATATAAGTTCATTGTGGATGGCAACTGGATGCCGGATCCGCTGAATCCTTATTCCACCGGTCAATTGGGCAAGGATAACTCTTTTGTGGCATTCAAACCGAACCACGTATTTCAGCTGGAAAGTTTCCCGGATGCAAAAAGGGTGGTGGTTACAGGGAGTTTTAACGGATGGGATGAGGGGAAGTACTGCATGAGCCATCAGAATGGGAAATGGGTTTTTCCGCTTTACCTGAATCCCGGGAAATACACCTACAAATTTATCGTCGACGGCAACTGGATCCTGGATCCCGCTAATGAACTGTGGGAAGAAAATGAGTACGATACCGACAATTCGGTATTGTGGATAACTGCACCGAACTGAACCGCCGTTCGGGATAAGTGAATGGGCTGAAGAGTAATTTCTTATCAGGGATGCGTTATCGGACGGGCCCGATGGCCGGCCTTCCGGCAAAAAGAGTAGATTTGCCGCAAAATAGTAGTCTGAACTGAATAATACGCTGAACCCATGAGATCTTTTTCCTGTTTGCTCCGGATAGCCGGGGTCATGCTGGTATTCCTTTTTGCGCAACCGCTTTTTGCACAGCCATTATCATCCTATGTGCGACCCTTGATCGGGACGCAGGGCGAAGGAAACACCTATCCCGGAGCGGTGGCGCCTTTCGGGATGATCCAGTTGTCGCCTGATACGGAAGACTTTCTCTGGGAAACTGCTTCGGGTTATGAGTATTCCGATAATTCCATTATTGCATTCAGTTTAACCCATTTCAGCGGCACAGGCATTCCCGATCTGGGTGATATCCGTTTCATGCCGCAGACGGGCAAGCCCTGGCTGGTGCAGGGCCCCAAATCCAATCCCGATTCCGGATATCGCGCCCGTTACCTTCATTCGGATGAAATCGCGGAGGCTGGTTATTATTCCGTGAAATTGCAGGATAATGACGTGAAAGTGGAATGTACGGCTGCCGACCGGGCCGGGATGTTCCGTTTCACCTTTCCGGAAAGCGACAGCGCCTCTTTGCTGGTTGACCTGGCTAAAAACCTGCGCTGGAACGTGATCTGGTCCAACGTCCGGGTGGTCAACGACTCCACTATAACCGGCTTTCATGTGGTAAACGGCTGGGCAAAAGAACGCTATGTTTTCTTCACGGCCGTCTTTTCAAAGCCTTTTAATTCGTTCGATATTTACAACGACGGGAAACGGGTGTATTACAACGGATACCGCTTCCGCAGTTCCGCCGAATGCGCCGGGAAGAACCTGCAGTTCGTTGCCGGGTATAAGACCCACAGGAACGACCCCATACTGGTCAAAGTGGCTGTTTCGGCCATCAGCACCGACAATGCTATGCTAAACCTGCAATCCTCTGTTCCGCACTGGAATTTTGAGCAGGTGGTGAAAGAAACAAAGCAGAAGTGGGATCGGGAACTGGCAAAAATCGAGATTGAAGGGACGCAGCAGGAAAAGGAGACATTCTATACTGCTCTGTATCACGCCTTTTTAACACCGGTACTCTATCAGGATGCGGATAACCGCTATCGCGGCCTGGATCAGAACATCCATGAAGCGAAGGATTTCACCAACTATGCCATTTTCTCGCTCTGGGATACCTACCGGGCTACACATCCGCTGTTCTGCCTTGTCCAGCCTGAGAGGAATGCCGATATGATCAACTCCATGCTGGCGCATTACGATCAGAGTGTGGACCATCTGCTGCCGGTATGGTCGCTGTGCGGGAATGAAACCTGGTGTATGATCGGCTACCATGCTGTTCCGGTGATTGCCGACGCCTATCTGAAAGGGATCAAAGGATTCGATGCCGAGCGGGCCTATACCGCCGTCAAAACCACGGCCATGAATCCGGATTATGACAATGTGATGACCTATGCCAAACTCGGTTGGGTGCCGTTCGACAAGGAAAATGAATCGGTGTCGAAGACACTGGAATATGGGCACGATGATTATTGCATTGCCCGGATGGCCAAAGCAATGAGTAAGACGGCCGATTATGAATATTTCTTCAACAGGTCGCAGGCATACAAGAATCTGTTTGACCGGTCCACCATGCTGATGCGAGGACGTGATTCGAAAGGGAACTGGCGGACGCCTTTCAACTCCCATGAATACGTGGATGGAGGAGATTTCACCGAGGGTACAAGCTGGCAGTACTCCTGGTATGTTCCGCAGGACATTGAGGGACTTATTGGCCTTTATGGCGGGAACAAGCCGTTTGTGCAAAAGCTGGATTCCCTCTTCACGTTTACGGATAACGCCAGCGAGAACATTGACGATATCCAGGGAAGGCTGGGAGAGTATTGGCATGGTAATGAGCCCAGTCATCATATCATCTTCCTGTACGATTTCGCCGGTCAGCCATGGAAAACCCAGGAGCTGGTCCACAGGATAATCCGTTCGCAGTATGGGAATAAGCCCAATTCCCTTTCGGGAAATGACGATTGCGGACAGATGTCGGCCTGGTACCTGTTCAATGCCATGGGCTTTTACCCGGTATGCCCCGGAACGAACTATTACGCCATTGGAAGCCCGGTGATCTCTAAAGCAACTATTCACCTGGCTGATAACAAAACATTCGTTATGAAGGCTGAAAACCTCTCGGAACAGAATGTTTACATCCAAAAGGTGTTGCTGAACGGAAAGCCTTGGAATAAACCCTATTTTCTGTATGATGATCTGAAGAACGGGGGAGAACTGGTCTTCACCATGGGTCCAAAGCCCAATAAGAAGTGGGGGAATTCGGTGGATTTCGAAGATCTCACAAAATAGATCCTCTGCGGATTGGCATTTATACTGTTCAGTCGAAGATTATTTCTTTCTGGGTATGTGCGGCGCCTTTTTCCCGGGACAGCTGGTTTGTCTTTATAGTGCCGGGGCACAATCGCCTGAATGTTTTATAGAATGAACAGCGGGTTGCCTGGTTGTTGTATTCTCATGCGACAGACCTATTTGAAGAGTTTTACAAAAATCTCTTACATTTATACTTGTTTTATCGCTGAAATGGGGGATGATCCGGGATTAGGGACTTCAATCAGCAGATATTTTTATATCTGGTTCTGGGAGGAATAGAACATATTTATGAGTTGTGAGCCATATTAAAAGAAAAAACTAACATAAGATTGGTCAAATGAAAAAGTTGATATTATTGATCTTTACTCTGATTCTAATAGGATCCTTTTCATTAAAAGCACAACGAAATCAAGATAGTTTAAGCATCAAAAAACAAGACTCAAATAAGGTTAAGGAAAAACCACAATCAGAACCGATTACGGTTTTCGTGTATTTTGAAATAAACACAGATGGGAAGGTTCAAAATGCAAAAGCTCAAAAAGTAAAATGCAAGAAGTGCAATAAAGAGACAATTGAGCATTACAAAAAAGAGGCTATCAAAGCTGTTGAAACTTCTCCGCAATGGAATCCTTCTGACAGCGTAAGAATCGAAAAAACGGTTAGTTACATTGTGCCTATCAAATTTGATATTATTGAGTAAGGAAAGAATAGATTTATAGTAGATATAAATACGGCCTACAACATATGGTATATTTCAGGCGGCAGGAAAGCACAACTTGAAAGGTTCACAGTTCCTATTAAGTTTGTAACGGCAGAAAGGAACGTAATTTCTAATGCCCCCCGCAACATATCGTCACCATTACCAACAAGCTCAAAATGCAAAGATAATATGAGAACTCAATTTGGAATATTCATTTTTTTAACAATAACTGCTTTAGGCTGCTCTTCTGTCCATAAACTTCCTGTAATAAATGACATTTCTGGTAAATATAGATGGGATGGATTTTTTGAATTAGGGAAATATCTCGAAGTCAATAAGGATTCAACATTTACTTTGAATTGGCAAGTTGGACTCCTTTTTGGCCAAACAAAAGGAAACTGGAGAGTTGAAGGTAACAAGGTTATTCTTAATAGTGAATTACAACCACGAAAAGATACATTTGGATATACTCTGAAAAAGTCATTTTTAGCTCTACTAAACGATTCAATCACAATACAATTTCAAGATCAGTGCTTAATGCCGCTCCCTGAGGTTTATTGTATAATTGCTTGTAAGGATACAAATTATCATCTATTCTCTGATTTCAATGGGAAGATAATTATCAATCATTCGGAAATAGAGAAAATACAAGCATCCTTTGTCGGAATGAAACCATGCGTCTATCAAAATGATGATAGATCATATAATTTCTTTACATTTACATTACTTCCTGAAAGAGATGATTATGAATACCTTACTAATAAAGAATTATTAATAAAAGCTGATAAACTTTTTGATTTCTCAATTAAAAAGAATAAGTGCATTAAAACAAACTATTATATAAAGGTCAAGGAATAAAAAGGCCTGTTGGTAATAAAGGCTTCGCACCAGGGCTTGTTACGAAGCAAAGGGCAAAAAACACTAGCCCAGACCTACACCTCGACCGCTATCAGTCATACTTTCATGATACAAAAATGTTGATAAAAGGAAATTATATGAAAACAACAATGAAACATCTTTTGCTATTTATTTTAACAATTGCAGCGTTCAGTTCAAAAGGACAGGACCGGCCCAAAGAAACACAGACATCCGACTTCAGGAAAGTTCAGATCGGAATAAATGTTTCGCCCGACATTTGCTATCGGACACTTAAAAACAATGACGGAAGTTCAACAAGTGACCTTATTATGAAACTGGACAATGAAAACCAAACAGCAAAAGTTGGTTACACTGCCGGACTGAATGTCTGCTTCAGTATTAATAAGTTTTTTGGCTTAGAAACTGGTATTCAATTCTCAAACAAGGGCTACCAGACTAAGTTTACAGATTTAATCTTCGAACAACCAGAAAATTCAAGTCTACCTGACAAAGCAAAATTCATTTATAATTTTCATTGCATTGACATTCCAATAAAGGCAAACTTCACAATTGGGGAAAAGAAAATTCGGTTTTTCACAAGTGTTGGATTGACGACAAATATTTTGATCAAGGCAGCATCAACAAGTGTTTTGGTCTATCCCGACCACACAGACAGAAAAATAAACCAAACAAACTCTGACTACAACAAAGTGAATATCTCACCGACAGTTAGTGTTGGGATTGACTATAAAATAAACAACAGAATGAACCTGAGAGTTGAGCCGACTTTCAGATACGGTGTTTTAAAAATCATTGACGCACCGGTGACAGGTTATTTGTATAGTGGCGGACTAAATCTCAACTATTACTTTGGACTTTAAACCTTCAACTATTAAGATAAAAGCAACAACTGCTGACAGTACCAACCCGCCACCAGGCTTTCACATGTGTTTCTTAGGCCGGTGATTGAATAAAAGCCTGGCGTTACCTTTTTCCCGGGAAAGCGGGTTTGTCTTTATAATTCCGGGGCACAATCGCCTGAATGTTCTATAAAAGGAACTGCATGCTGTTTGATTGCTGGATTATTCTAAGGCGACCTCTGGGACGAGTTTTATAAAAATCTCTTACATTTATGCTTGCTTTATAGTTCAAAAGGGGTATAATCCGGGATTCTGAAATTTAAACAGCAAATAACTATATCTGGTTCCGGAAGAAATGCTGCATATAATAGGTGTTAGGCGTAAGTGTAAGAGAGAACCCGAATATTAGATGTGTTTACTGAAAGGACAGAGATAATAGATGAAAAAGAATAAAGAAATAAAACCAAAGCGAAGCATGCTTCAAAGACTGTCAAAATGGTGGTTTCTGATTTTATTTTTAGGATTTATTCTATTTTTTGGTGGTAAACAGACCATTATCAATTATAGATTAAAAAATAATGGAAAATGCACAAAAGCGATAGTATATGGGAGAAACAAGGTAGGAGGGAAAGGAACAGTTGAAACAAAATATCGTTTTGAATGGAAAAACAATTCATACAACGGTTTATCGACATCTGATGATAAGTACAGAGAAACAGACAATTTCTTTTTAACTGAGGATGATTTGTTAATTGGTGATACAATAGTGGTTGTTTTCCTTGAGTCGAATCCTGAAATAAATAGAAGCAATTCTATTGTAAAGAAAAATTGCAATTGTGAAAAATGAATAATTATTAATTTGGATAAAGCAGATTAACTTTTTATAGAACAATAGAAAGAGAACATTTTATAACATGAATGATAGACGGAATAAACACCATACGCCTGACATGTAGTATAAAAATTGCTGGAACATTAAGTTATTCAAGAATTGTACCCTGAATCAAGCTCTTAACGGCTTGATTGGGAATCACCCGCAATCGGCAACTTTTCATACCACCAGCGTTAGGGTCAGGTGTGATAAACGAAAATCTCATAATGGCAAACTATAAGTTTACAGGGAAATTAGGAGAGTTGATTGAAAAAGCTGAAGAGGGAAGCGAATCAAATGTGGATTACATTATGAGCCATTTAACGAAAGAATCTTCTTTGGCTATGACGCGGTATGTTGACTATGCTCTAAGTCTTGTAGAAAATCCAAATGGTATTAAACGCCTGGAACACTACTTATTTAATGGTACTCTTATACAACGTAACTATTCTTCACTGTTTTTTAACAGAAGGCTGGATTACGACCTTGTGCTACGGGCATTTAAAGAAGGACGAATAGATGAAATTCAGGCATTTGCCAGATAAGGAAAGAACAACAGCCCCTAACAGCACCTGCACCGCCACAAGGCTTTCACATGTGTTTCTTAGGCCGGTGATTGAATAAAAGCCTGGCGTTGCCTTTTTCCCGGGGCAGCTGGTTTGTCTGAATAATTCCGGGGCACAATCGTTTAAATGTTCTAAAGAATGAACTGCGGACTGTCTGATTGTTGGATTATTCTAAGGCAGACCTTTAGGATGAGTTTTACAAAAATCTAATACATTTATACTTGTTTTATCGCTGAAAAGGGGAATGATCAGGGATTAGGAACTCTAGTCAGCAGATAATTTTATATCTGGTTTCAGGAGGCATGGCACATATATTTGAGTAACTGCAAATGCCTCATTATTGGAAGCTTAAAAATATTCTCATTAAGAAACATAACAAGTTCACTATTTAGCTAACTTTGCACACAGAACGTTGTGATTATGAGGGAACTATTTTATTACAAGAACTACTATCTTGATTTCTTTAAAACCTTGAATCCAGAGGTCAGGAAAAAGTTCAACTGGACTCTGCAATTGATTTCCGAATTTGATCGGGTCCCTAAAAAGTACTTCTCTCACATCACTGAATCTTCTGGATTATTTGAAATCAGAGTTGAAGTTGGATCCAATATTTATAGGGTATTTTCTTTCTTTGATGAAGGAAACCTAATAATTCTGGTAAATGGCTTTCAGAAGAAAACACAGAAAACACCTAAAAATGAAATCCAGTTAGCTGAAGAACTAAAAAAACAATACTTCGATGAAAAAGAAAAATAATAACCTCACTTCTTTCTCAGATCATTTGGATGATCAATATGGGAAGCGCGGTACTCCTGAAAGAGAGTCTTATGAACAAGAATACGAAGCTTTTAAGCTCGGCGCAATGTTACAAGAACTTAGAAAAGAACAAGGTCTGACTCAGGAACAGCTGGCAGAAAAATGTGGAACCACCAAAACATATATTTCAAGAATAGAAAATAATGCAAGTGATATTAGGCTTTCCACTTTGATGAGAATAATAAAGGATGGACTTGGCGGACACTTAAAGTTTAGTGTAAACCTAAAACAATGAGGCACTAGGCAGTAACAGGTAACTGGCGTTATGACCCCTGTTGACAACGAATGAAAAGGCCGCAATGCTATTTCCCGGAACGTTCCTAAACGATTTTCCCTGAAATCAACAACCGGATCAGCAAATCATTTCACATACTGGTCGAAGACATCGCTCAGGCTTCGGCGGCAGACCTTGCAAAATTCCATGTGGCGGGTGTACATGATGCAGTCGATCTGCGGGCGGTATAGTCCTTTTGGCGTATAGCCGGCCCCTTCGAAGGCTCCAACCTTATCCCGATAAGTCTCTTTGGCAAAATAGGCATCCTCCCCGGCTTTTTGCTTCATAAATAAATCCTCCATAACGCTTTCGGGGAGTTGAGCCGCCCGGATACTGTCGCGGGTTTTTTGAATCGCATAACCGAATTTATCGAAAGCCTCCTTGTTCCACGGTGTGGGAAGTGGTGTGCCGGGCTCCACCAGGTCTTTCCATTTCAGCTTACCCTTGTCGAACATCGCGGTTATATTCGTTTCCCAGGGCTCCACCTTGATCTCGGGAACCTCATAAGCCACCGATGAGGTATAATATTCATCTGCCAGGGCCGCGATATGATGACCCAACTCATGGATCATGATATAGCCGGCAAACTTGTTATCTGCCGAAACAGTCGTGTAAAGGTTATAGATTCCGCCACCTCCATAAGTCTGTTCGTTGACCAGGATCACCGTAAAGTCATAAGGAACATTGGCGGCAGCATCCCTGACGGCCCGGTTGTCGTATGTCAGTGCATAACGCTCGGAATCAAAGCTGCTGTAATGGACCGATAAAGGAGTGCGCTTATAGACATTGTGATGGGGCTTGCACACGCCCGAAACGGCTGATGGTGTCTCCACCGCCCGGACATTAAAATCAACTTTCCGTGATTTGAATGGTTCGGCGCTGAAAAGGACATCTGTTAACCGCCTTGCATCGTCGCGGAATTTACCCATCTCGGCAGCGGTATAACCGTCGCCAAGGATTACCAGATCCACTTTCCGGCTGGCCGGGCCATTTTCAAATATCACATCGGTCTTCAGTTTCTCCGGATTCTCTGCCTTTGTCACCTGTCGCGAAGAAGGATCTATTTCGGCGGACCAGACCTGCTTGAAGGTGTTGTCGGCATCCCGCTTTTCCAGGATGACGATGACCGGATTCAAAGGCCAGGGGAAGCGGATGGATTCATGAAAAGTGCCCCATACACTGTCGGCTTCCGGAGTGGTCTGCCACTCCCCGAAAACGCTGGCAAAGCCTCTGGAATAAAGCAACCGGTGTGTTTTCTTGTCGGCAACTTTAAACAAATACAGTCCTAATTCCAGCTTATCGATTAAAGCTGTTGTACTCCCCGGCCAGGCGCCGTCAGAAACCACCTGGTCGATCGCAAAACGTTCTTCCTTCGCGTTGCCGGTATGAAAATAATCAACACGCATCGTATTGGGGGCAAAGAAGGATGCATATTCCGGATTGCCCTGGTTGTTTGCCTGGATAATGGAATTGCCGGATTGGCTGACTGCCTTTCCCGTTTTTGAATGGTTGCAGGCCATCAGGATTGCCAGGGGCAATAGAAGAAGAAACAGTTTTTTCATGGGGCTGTAATTGAATGATGACAGATCCGTTAAGAATGATCTAAATTAGAAATTCTCTCATTCGCCCGTGTTAGATGTTATTTACTTTTTTACGACCGCCGGAAACCTCCTGCTTTGCCGAAGAAATCTGATATTTTTTACCACAGAGAGCACGGAGGGGCACGGAGGTCAGGTTATCCATTGTACGATGCCGTCATTAATGTTCATCAATACACCAAACTTTCTCTGTGTTTCCTTTAGTTTGCAGGGTGGATTGAATGAGAGTAAATTCCGGAATATTTTTGCTCA
>CAZJCG010000017.1:0-71615 GCA_964544545.1 uncultured Lentimicrobiaceae bacterium
ATTTCAAAGAACGTTGCTATATGCAGCCTGAAATGACATGCGAAACTTTAGTTAAATTTCGATATAAATGCATCAGATGTTCCCCCATTAAACGTCTGATCATAACTGCATGCTGTTGTAGGAAACCCGTTTGCTGCATAGCCTGATATTATTATGTTGTTATTGCTATCACCACTAATATAATAGCCACAATCTTCACCAGGACCACCTATGTATGTAGATGCTATTAAATTACTCAAGTTCTCCGATAAAATTGACACAAATGCATCATATGATCCACCACTATATGTCTGAATGAATGCACCATTAGTCGTTGGGAATCCAGAACCACAATTCCCCGTAACAATCATTTGATTCTGAGCATTGATCCATAGGCCTCCGTATCCTCTTGGAATTTCATCTGCTACACTACCAAGGTATGTAGAATGTAAAAGTGTTGATAGAGCAGAGTTCATTTTAAATAGAGCAATATCATTGGTCCCTCCATTGAACTGAATATCAAATGCTCCTGCAGTCATTGGGAAATTCCCACCGCTTGTTCCATAAACACAAAGATTACCAGAATAATCGAGTTTAAGATTATAGCCTCTATCATGATAATTACCACCTATCATTGTTGAAAGAATCAAACTATCCAGATCATCGCTAATCAGGCCAATTATCATATCATAAGATCCTAAATCTGAATTAGCAGACTGATAGGCATTTTGCGTAGTAGGAAAGTTACCAGAAGAATAACCAACGAAATATATGTCCTGAGTAGGACTTAATTCAATACTAACTATATAATCTTCAAAATAGCCATAACTTCCCAAGTAGGTTGAAAATTGTATCTCATTACCAGATGCGTTTAATCTCATAATAAACCCATCCTTATCTCCCCCAAAAAGAGGTTGATAGGCATTTGCTGTGGTGGGGAAATTCCCACTCTGGGTAAAGCCAGATAGGAGTATTTCATTTGATCCAGGAACGACTTTTATGCAAGTTGCATAATCGCTATTGCTCCCGCCGATATATGTGCAAAAAATTATCTGAGTAGCAGTCGGATCCATTTTTATGATAAAAGCATCCATAGCACCATGATTTATATTTGCAGAGCCACCGCTAATTATTGGTAAATCATCACTGGTCGTTCTTCCACAAAAATAGATATTGCCTTCAATATCTTTTTCTATGTTACTTTGATAAAGAAAATCATCACCAGATCCTCCAAAATATGATAAATAGAAAAGTTGAGGATCAATTATCAAATCAAAATCATGATTATACTTAGCAGCTTTAAATTTGACGAGATTACCACTCATCAGTACATATTTTAATTCAACATTTATTTTTCTTCCATGAATGATCTGAAATGCTTCAGGTATTATTTCTTTGAATTTTGCAGATCCAATTTTGTATATTAGTTCACCATTATTATTAATGCTCATGCATTCAACGTTGTTGTATCGTAATCCAATGTCATCTATATTCCCATCTGGATGAATAATAAAGTCATTTTCAATGGAATTTCCATTTACATGAAAAATCACATCTGTCGATTCATACAAATTATGGTATAATAATTCTCCAAATATTCTCTGATTAGTGATCCATTTTGAAGTATCTCTGCCTATGAGATAATTAAAACTCCCCACCAAAGGGTTGCATTCGGAAAAGGAAACATCATGATTGGCATTAATAAAACTTAAATGCAAACAAATTGTCTCTATCTCAGAACCAAAATATGAGTTATGGTATTGGAATTGGTGATATACCTCTGTGCTATTAAAATAGGAATTTGAAGTTTTTGACTTTAAACAATACCCAAACCTTGAATCAAATTGCCCAGAATTTCTCATAAAGAAGCCATAAGAGCCCGGATTGATAGCGACAATCTCAGTTTTCATAAAAATAATGAAAATAAGAAGTAGAAAAGATATTCTCATAGAGTTGATTTTCATAATAAAAGAATTTGAGTATTACTAAGAAAATAAATCTATTGATAAAAAACACTTACTCCTAAATAATTCAACTAAAACTATCAGCTAATATACAATAACAAGTTTTAATCTGATACAGTGCTGTTTAAAATAAATTTCACTACTGTTATTAATAGTTGATAATCAAATTCTTATATTGAGAATGTATTCCTTTTAAATTTACCCTATCCATCAAATAGTGATAGAAGTAATGGATACTCACTTTTTGGATGAATGAACGGTTCATTTAGTCAAGCCCAAAAGTCTAGCTTGATGAAAAGATTTAACCTGATGAATGGAGAGTCAGGATACTCCAGAATTCCCTCTCCTCTTCTTTACATTCTGAATACTTACATTGAGCTCAAATCCTATCAATACTATCATCGCATTGAAATAAATCCAGATCATTACAATAATCAGCGTACCGATAGAGCCATATAGTGAATTGTACCTTGACAGGTTATTGACATAGTAATTAAAACCAACAGAACTGGCGGCAGTTAGTAATGTGGCAAGCGTAGATCCAGCAGAAACAAAACGGTACCTGCTTTTCCTCGCCGGCGCCAGATAGTACAGAAAAGAAAAAGCAAAAAAGAGCATGGCAAGTGTTATCAGCCACTTCCCGATAAAAATGAGATAATAAACAAAGTTATCAGTAATGATATTTTTCGCTGCAAGAAAATCAATGACAACTGGTCCTATCGTAATTAATACAATGGCCATCACCAGAAGCGTAGAGATAATGATTACCAGCAATATGGAAATCAACCTTATCAACATCCAGTTACGAGTCTCTATCGAGTGGTGCGTTTGATTAAATGCCTCTATCAGACTATGAATCCCATTTGTCGAAAAATAAAGAGCCATGATAAAGCCAACGGATAACAATCCGCCCCTTGGACGCTTTACAATATCAAACAATGTTTCCTCAACCGCATCGTAGGCTTTCTTGGGAATAAAATTCTTCATAAGCTCCAGCAGAGAGTCTTGAAAGCCCTGAACAGGAATATAGGGTATAATGGTAAAAAAGAAAATGATGGCAGGAAAAAGAGCCAGAAAGAAATTATAAGAGAAAGCTGCCGCCCTCATACTCAGAGATCCTTTCCGCAACCCTTTGACAAAAAATTCTGCCACGTCATACAGAGGCATCCCATCAAATCCAGGGAGTACCAATCTGCTGGAAAACCTTTTCAGTGAAGTTACAAGCCTGCTGTGCCGAATACCTTCATACCCGTCCCGAATTTGGCTGTTCAATCCCTTCACTGAAATCCGCATCAGTTCTACCGGATTAATTCACAGCCTTAAAACTCAAATCAAGGCTGCTGATATGATGAGTCAAAGATCCTACCGAGACAAAATCCACACCGCATTCAGCATAGTCCCTTACAGTATTAATATTTATTCCGCCGGACGCCTCAGTTTCATACTGGTGATTTATCCTTTGAACAGCCTCTCGAAGGGCAGCAAATTCAAAATTATCAAGCATGATTCTGTCAACTCCTCCAACCTTAAGGACTTCATCCAATTCTTCAAGATTTCGGACTTCAACTTCAATTTTCAGATGCAAGTTTTTCTGCTCAAGATAGCTCCGGGCAGCTCCAATGGCTTTACTTATCCCTCCGGCAAAATCAACATGGTTATCTTTGATCAGCACCATGTCATATAATCCAAAACGATGGTTCTGCCCTCCACCAATTCTGACTGCTAACTTTTCCAATTCTCTTAAAAGTGGCGTTGTTTTTCTGGTATCAAGAACCACGGTCGGAAGCCCTTTCAATTCGTCTACTATCCTGCGGGTTTGCGTCGCTATTCCACTCATCCGCTGAATAAAATTGAGCATAGTCCTTTCCGCCATTAACAGACTGATAGAGGGTCCCTCAACTTCAAAAACAACATCTCCTGGTTCTACTCTCGCCCCATCTTCAATTTTCACCCTCATCACGATGCGGGGATCAACCTGAAGAAACACTTTACGGGCAATGTCAACACCAGCAATGATACCTGCTTCCTTGACCAGCAACTTTGCTTTCCCTATTCTCCCGGGAGGAATAATGGATTGTGAGGTGTGATCGCCTTCTCCGATATCTTCAGCTAAAGCGTTTTTGATTATCTCGTCAATCGTCACAGCTAGTACCTTATTATATCAATATTAATCGCATTCGAACTGAATCTGCTGAATAAGCAGTTGGCCTTCAACAGGTTTCATCAGAATGTAAGCTTTGAATACCTTGTTTTGGCTTTTATATGTCCCAATTAAAAATTGAGAGCCACCTGAAGATCCACCCTTTTGTTCCAGAATGAAAGAAGACGGTGGAGTCTTGGTAAAAAAATCCTTCATGACTAGTTCGGCCTGCCCCTTACTAAATGTCCCCTCCTTCCCGGGTAACGTTATCTCAACTGCAGAATTAAAGTATGTGGCTAATTGTTTTGCATTGCCAGCTCTGATGGCAGAAGCGATATTCTCATGAATTCCGGGAACATTGTTCAAAGAAAAGGAAACAAATGCGTAACAGATCAGAACCAGTACACCAAGGAGAAGAAAAGGTTTTGACTTCATATCGGCTGAATGAATTTGGACAAATATACAAAAATCAATCCAAAGGGATTCCGGTAAAGCCTAAGTGGCATTTAAAGCATGAAATGAATACCTATCTTTGTCGCCCGGATACCATAATAGTGCCTGATAATGAATATTACATTGATTATGATCGGTAAAACCAACGAGGATTTCGTAAGAACCGGTGTAAGGATGTATCTTGACAGGCTCCGCCATTATATAGCATGCAAAGAAATTATCATTCCCGATATAAAAGACCGTAAAAACTATTCTCCGGAGCAGATTAAAACTAAAGAAGCCGCTTTGATCCTTGACAAAATCCCGGATAATGCTTATACAATATTATTGGATGAATCGGGCACTGAATACACATCGGTTGGGTTTTCCACGCTGCTGCAGAAACATATGAATTCCGGTATTAAGGAGTTGGTATTTATTATCGGCGGAGCCTATGGCGTCGACAGATCAGTAAGTGAACGACCAGGTTCTGTGCTTTCACTTTCCAAAATGACATTCACACATCAGTTTGTAAGACTCATTCTAGCCGAACAGCTCTACCGATCAATGACCATACTCAAAAACGAGCCCTACCATAATAGTTGACCAAATGCAGAACCGAATTGTTTTCGTCACGAACAACGAACATAAAATCAAAGAGATCAGGGCGTTGACACACAATCAGATCGTGATAAGCAGTCTTTCTGATATTGGTTTTATTGAAGATATCCCCGAAACAGAGAATACACTTGAAGGGAATGCACGGCTGAAAGCCTCACATATCTACAACCTTTATCACATTGATTGTTTTGCCGATGATACAGGCTTAGAGGTTGATGCACTTGACGGGCGGCCGGGTGTTTTTTCCGCGCGTTATGCAGGTGAGCCATTCAATGCTGATAACAATATTCAAAAACTCCTAATGGAAATGAACGGCGTCAACCACAGGAAAGCACGCTTCAGGACCGTAATTGCACTTTACCTGGATAATAACCTGCAATATTTTGAAGGTGTGATCAATGGATCTATTACCCATGCAAAAAGAGGGCATGAAGGCTTTGGTTATGACCCGGTATTTATTCCCGACGGATACAATTGCACCTTCGCGGAAATGACACTAACCGATAAAAATCGCATCAGTCACCGTGCAATTGCAGTCGAAAAACTGGTTGGTTTTCTGACTGATCACTTCAAATTATAATTCGCTGAGTTCTTACTTTTTTCTACTAGCAGTCATACACTCGTTCAGGATCAGCGTAAAGAAATCTCTTAAATCGTAGCCGGCAGCTTTTGCCTGCTTGGGCACAATGCTTCCTTCGGAAAAACCCGGCACTGTATTGACTTCCAGGAACCACCATTTCCCATCCTCAAGAAAATAATCGAAACGAACAACTCCTTTACAGTTGAACTTATCATATAAATATGCTGTAATCTTTCTACACTCATCTTCTTCTTCAGGAGTGATGCTTGCCGGGGTGACTTCTTCTGCTTTTCCTTCCGTATATTTTGCTTCATAATCGAAGAAGTCATTCTTTGGAATAATCTCCGTTACCGGAAGAACGATGATCTTTCCATCTGACCGGAATACTCCGCAAGCCATTTCGCGGCCACTAATAAACTGCTGAACAAGAACCTCATCATCCTCACCGAATGCTTTCCGGATAGCCTCAGATAATTCCGACAGCTGGTAAACCTTTGTAATCCCGACACTGGAACCTGCTTTATTGGGTTTAACGAAGCAGGGCAGTCCGACTTTATTGATGAGTGATTCAGCATCCCAACTATCTGTTTCCCTTATGAATATCGTTTGTGCCACCAGCATACCATACTGGATAGCCAAACTATTGCAGAAGTATTTATTGAAGGTGACAGAGGAAGTAGTCAGATCGCATGAAGTATAAGGGACCTCCATCATATCCAGATACCCCTGCAATTTACCATCTTCTCCGGGTGTACCATGAATTGCAATAAATGCCACATCAAAAAACACCTTTCTCCCATTCAGGATGATACTAAAATCATTCTTGTCGACCGGAACCTTAAGATTATCATCCAGATGGCATACCCAATGCTGTTTCCTGACAAGTATCGGGAACACTTCAAACTTTTCTTTATCCAGGAACCTGGAAACTACACCGGCAGAACCAATAGATACTTCATATTCTCCAGAGTCACCACCCATGAAAAGGGCTACAGTTGTTTTTTGAGACATGTTTGTAGAATAATATGCTGCCGCAAAGGTAGGGAGTAAACTCAATGCCGACTAGTGGAAATTTATATCTTTGTAGCAGTTAAACAATAATTCGGTTTATCGTCAGTTATCTCAGAAAAGGGATGTAGACCAAAACCAAGCTTGTCAACCCAGGTTCATGAATTTTATACAATTTATCACTACCAGGCGGTTCCTGAAGCATTTTGCCTTATCCCTGCTCATTACCCTGGTACTTGTTTGGATAACACTCACCTTACTTAAACAATATACCAGGCACGGATCATCCTTAGAAGTTCCGGCATTGGTAGGACTTCCGATCGAGCAGTTAGGAAAACTGGAATCTGTCGACGAATTTGACATACTGGTTGTTGACTCTGTATATGATTACAATAAAAAAGGCGGACTGATAGTTTCACAGGATCCTCAACCAGGTTCAAAGGTAAAACCGGGAAGAACAATCTACATTTCTGTGATCGCATATCTTCCTGAGCAGGTAAAGATGCCTTCATTGGTCGATTTGTCACTTAGGCAGGCAAAGGCATTATTGCAGACCTACGGGATGAAACTTGGCTTTGTTAAGATGATTCCTGATCCTGCTAAGAATGCCGTCCTTCAGGTTAGCTGCAGGGGGAGAAATATAGCACCCGGAACAATGATTCCAAAGGGTTCCATTATCGATATTTATGTCGGGTCCGGAACAGGCGGTAGTGATGCCCAAATACCTTTCCTGATTGGCAAGTCGAGGACCGAAGCTATTTCAGTGATCGTCAGGCTCGGAATGATGTTGGGTGAAGAATCGTACAGTAATGACGCAGATTCCCTGAATGGCAGAGTATATACACAAACACCGGTATATGTATATGGAAAGAAAATCCCGATAGGCAGCACTATAAACCTTTCCTACCGTTCCGGCGCCACTTTCGATTTCGACTCGTATATTGAATCGCTTGAAATTGACACACTCAGGGTCGACAGCATCCCTGAATAATCTGAACGTGAATGATCCGCAGCTTCCCCATAATTTTACTTTTCCTGCTCATTACAAACCTGACATTCTCGCAGGAAAAGATGTACCCGTTGCAATACAATGCCACGGTAATTAAAAAATTTAACAGTTCTATTGTTGATGCCGGAAAGAGGGATTCTGACACGAGTTATGTCAGGCTACCTTTTTTTGATGATTTCTCTGATCTCTCCGTGTGGCCTTCTTCTGCCAGATGGATGGATAACTTTGCATACATCAATACAGACTATGGCAAGTACTCACCGACTATAGGAGTTGCGACACTTGATGCAATTGATGCAACAGGAGCTTTGTATAGTGTTGCAGGACCTTATCAGTTTGAAGCTGACTACCTGACCTCTCAGCCGATACGGCTCGATTCGGTCTTCACTCCGGTTCAACGGGCAATCTTTAAAAGCGACTCTGTTTATCTAAGCTTTTATTACCAGCCACAAGGACGAGGTTCAATGCCGGCAAAAAAAGATTCTCTTGTGCTGGAGTTCCATTCGCCAATCCAATTTGACACGATCCCGGGCGTATCCGATACTACAATCTCTCCGCACTGGAACTATATATGGTCAAGTGCCGGAGGCGTTCAGGTTGATACATTTGCCCTGCAGAATGGGCATTATTTCCGGCAGGTTCTAATCCCTGTCACCGACAGTGCCATCTATTTTAAAAAAGGTTTCCAGTTCCGGTTCAGGAATTATGCGAGTTTAGCCAACAATTATGTTCCGGACTGGCAGAGCAACGGGGACCAGTGGAATATTGATGCGGTGCTTTTGAATACAGGCCGATCGTATCATGACACGATCATTAAGGATGTTGCATTTGCCGACAGGGCTCCTTCTATGCTCAAACGATATGAAGCAATGCCCTATGCACAATACGGGGAGAACTTCGTTGAAGAAATGAAAGACACTATCTCAATCCAGATTGCGAATCTTGATAATCTTCCTCAAAATATTGCCTATAAATATACTGTCCAGCGCGACTCTCAGGCTCCTTTCGAAACATACGACGGAGGAAGTTATTCCATTTTCCCTTTTCTCTCTTCCGGATATTCCACCTACCAGCCCTTTGCTCGTCCGCCTGTAAACTTCCTGTACTCTCCCTTTGAGCAGTATGATCTGGTTGTTTTTCACACAAAACATTTTCTTATCACTGATCCGGCCATGATATTGCCGGAAAATGACACAATCCGTTATGCGCAGGTTTTCAGTAACTACTATGCTTATGATGACGGAACAGCCGAAGCAGGTATTGGCCTGAATGGCGCATCCGGAGCCTATGCAGTAAGGTTTGACCTGAACAAGGCTGATACCCTGAGAGGCATCCAGGTATATTTCAACCAGGTACTTTCCGGGAGTGAGGAGCAATATATCGACCTGACTATCTGGAATGATTCCTATGGCAAACCAGGAGCCATCATCCGCCAGATGACCGATGTTACTCCTATTTATGCTGACAGCCTGAACCAATTTCAAACCTACTGGTTTGACAGTCCGCTGGTAATGGATGCAGCAACTTTCCCCGGCCTGATTTTTTATGCAGGATGGCAACAAAACAGCATTGACAATCTGAATGTAGGACTTGACCGGTACAATGACACTCATGAATACCGATTTTATAATATTGACGGCACCTGGCAAATGAGCGATGAATTACACGCCGGTTCGGTCATGCTCAGGCCTATTGTAGGGAAGGTCAATCCGGTGTCAGTAAAAAAACCAGAAACCTCAGGTGGTTTAGTTATCTACCCCAATCCTGTCCAGGCAGCCGGCAAAGTACGAATTGATCTTCCTGTCTACTGGGAGAGGTTGCCCAATAATTATTTTCTGGTTTCATTGTTCGATAATCAGGGGCGACAAATCCATTCGGGGCCATTTACCGCTGATCTTTCCTTAGAGAATTATCCTGCAGGTTTTTACATCCTGCGTGTGAATAACACTACGACCGGGGAAACCGCTACCGGCAAGTTGATCATACAATAAGCATATTCTGCCAGTATGGTTAATGAATTGGAAGAACTTGACGATCCGGGTTATCAAGAAGAAGAAAGCGATCTTTTTGAACATTTCAGGTTTGTTGTCGATAAAGGGCAAGCCCTGCTCCGAATCGATAAATTCCTGATGGGAAGAATCCCGAACATCTCCAGAAACAAAATTCAAAACGCAGCCCATTCCGGCAACATCTTGGTAAACGACTTTCCGGTCAAGCCCAATCATAAAGTACACCCATCGGATATTATCACCATTGTCCTCACCTATCCTCCAAGAGAGACAGAAATCCTCCCGGAAAACATTCCACTGGACGTTGTTTATGAGGATGACGTACTAATGGTCGTCAATAAGGCTGCAGGAATGGTTGTACACCCTGCCCACGGCAATTATACCGGCACACTGGTGAATGCATTAGTATATCGGTTCCGGCAGGAAGGATTAGCATCCGACAAAGGGCCATACCTTGTCCATCGGATTGATAAGGATACCTCCGGTTTGTTACTGGTAGCAAAAGATGAGTTGTCTCAATCGATACTTGCCAGAAAGTTCTTTGAACATAAAGTTGACCGGAAATACATTGCACTGGTTTGGGGTGATTTTAAAGAAAATGAAGGCACGATCAAGGGGAATATTGGCCGAAGTCTTCGCGACAGGCAAATGATGGATGTTTTTGAAGACGGTAGTCATGGTAAAGAAGCCATTACGCACTACCGGGTATTAAGGCGCTTCCATTATGTCACACTGATTGAGTGTATCCTCGAGACCGGTCGCACGCATCAGATCAGGGCTCACATGAAACATACAGGCCACCCTCTTTTTAATGACGCCAAATACGGTGGAGACCAAATCTTGAGGGGAACAACATTCTCAAAATACAAGCAATTTATAATCAATTGCTTCGAGCTTTGTCCCCGGCAGGCCTTACATGCTCAGACACTAGGATTCACCCACCCTTCATCGGGTGAAGAAATGCGATTCGAATCGGATTTGCCAGCTGACATGTCTTCCCTTGTTGAAAAATGGGAACAGTACATTCACCAGAAAAGCTCTCATTGACCAACAGGTTGAAACCTTTACATTTTCAGAATGCATTAAAAAAGAAACGCAAAAGAATAATTCTTTTGCGTTTCTATATTTTTAGTAAGATGAAGGATACTATTTAAGCAACAATATCTTTCCCATTCAGTATCTGATTAGTCTTTCAGAACGTGGTACAAGGCATGGATCACACCAGGCAGTCCGCATAGTAACGTAAGTATAATATTGATAATGAATGGTTTTCCTGCCTCGTCGTATTTGAGGTAAACCGCAAGTGGAGGAAGAATGAGAGCCAGGATAACCAAAAGCAGGGTGTTGTCATCTATTGGTTTAGGGGCTGTAGTATTCTGGCTTTCATCAGAAGTGACCTGGTCAGCTTTTACAGTAACTTCTTTTGTTGGTTGCTGTTTACCAGGGAAAGCTGCATGGGAATACTGCGTAACTCCAACAACGAGGAAAAGCACCATCAGAGATGCGGCTACTTTCAGGTACAAACTTTTCATAAGGTTAAAAAATTTGGTTAATAATAATGTTAATTTCGTTGTCAAATATACTACGCATGGCCGGATTGAAATACTTGTTCTGCTGCTTTTTTTTACTAATATTTTCTTTCTGCCAGGGTCAGGTCACGGAACTTACCGGGGGCATCCTGATAGGCAACTCAGAAATGATGAGTTACAAGGTTGTATATGAGATCAAAACAAACAATATCATATCCGGTTACTCCATATCCGACCTTAATGGATCCGGAGAAACAAGAGCGATCATTTCAGGTCAGTATGACTCCAGGAAAAGATTTCTGAGGTTCGAGGAAAAAAAGATCAGCAGTTCAAAAGCCAAATTACCTCCGGACGAATTTTGTCTGATGAAAGTAGAAGGCTCTTTTTCGAAAAAAAACGGTAAAACCTTATTTTCAGGCACATTTGTTTCTTCCTCACCCAATAATAAAATCATCTGTCAGTCGGGCTCAGTATTACTCACACCTTCCAGGGATCTTGATAAAGCACTGAACAAGGTCGAGAAGCAGAAAAAGAAAACAGAGCCTCAAAATAAGTCTGAGAATGCCCTACTTGAAAGTTTGGGGCCTATAAACGGGGTAAGTAAGATAAAATCCCTTGAAGCGGGAAGTCTGACCGAGTATCCATTATTATCTGATACCATCCGGCTTGAAATACTGGATGATAAGCTTGAAGATGGCGATAAGATTTCCATCTATCAAAACAAAACCAAGGTAGTTTCAGAATTAACCACAACCAATAAGGTACACAACCTTATGTTTCTCGCTGATAAGAATGATCCGGTTGTTGTCTTTACGATCATCGCATGTAATGAAGGATTCTCCCCGCCCAACACAATCAAGGTTGTGTTGAGCAATGGCAGCCAGAAGGAACTTCTGATCGCGTTACTGAAGAAAGATCAAATGGTAAAGATTGTTCTAAAAAGGTAAATATCAATTACCTGTTTAAAATATATCTTATTGATACCGATCCATATACACTTCTGAACCTGTTCAAAGATTTGCCCGGATAATCGTATGAGTCAAGAAGAACAAGTGTTGGAGCCCAGTCGACGCTGAGATTCAATGGAAGATCATCAAAAGCATAGTCTAAGCCCAAGACTCCCGATACACCTAGCTCATAGTAGTTGTCATACCCCACATATCCGTAATCCCATGTTGTAAAAGATCCCCCGACTCCCCAGTACCATTTAAGGTGATCGATGGATTCAACTGGATGATGTTTAAGATAATAAGCTCCGGCAACAAATCCGCCCCAGCGAATCCCTCCAAATACATCAATGGCAGAACTAGTATTCAGGAAAGTCTTGTAAGTAGCAATTAAACCATATCCGGTTTTGCCACCTATAGCCGATTTATAGTCCTGAGCCTGGCTCAAAGTGATAAAGGCAAACATAAGCATTACTACTGTCAGGATTCTAAGTTTCATAGTGGTAAGGTTTTGGTTAGATTTACTAATAACATTTCCGAACTGAAAAAGTTGAATGAGTTTTTGCTATGCGATCTATCTTGTTGTGGGACAATGTTTCTGGTTTCGACTGTATTAACAAGAAAATCTTTACTTCCTTTTATTAATTGCAAAGATGTGGATTTATTAATCATTCACAAAGAATGATCATCCTATCCGATATAAAGAGCATTATAAAGTGAATCCCGTTCGACCGGTATCCGGCCTGCCTTTTTGATGAGTTCCTTTAACTCCTCTGAAGTACATGAGGGATTCATATCTTCGGCGCCGGCCATCGAATAGATCTTCGTTGAATCGTTAATTGTTCCATCCAGATCATCCACGCCGAAAGACAAGGATAAAGCCGCCATTTGTTTGCCTATCATCGGCCAATATGCCTTGATATGAGGAATATTATCCAGATAAATCCTGGAAACGGCATAATTGCGCAGATCTTCTGTAACCGGGACTTCCTCAATCCAGGAAAGTTCATTGTGTTTATTCCTGAATTTCAGTGGTATAAATGCATTGAAACCGCCAGTGCGATCCTGCAGTTGCCGTAACCGTTCAAGGTGTTCAATCCGGTTTTCATATTGTTCAATATGACCATAAAGGATAGTGGCATTGCTGGGGATGCCCAGGCGGTGAGCAGCTTCATGTACCTGGAGCCAGGCTTCGGAAGTGGATTTTTGTCCGCAGATCACTGAGCGTATCTCTTCGTCGAATATTTCTGCACCTCCTCCGGGAATGGAATCGAGCCCGGCATCCTTCAGTAACTGCAATCCATCTTCAAGGCTGAGACCGGCCTTGTTGATCATATATTCGAGCTCAATGGCCGTAAATGCCTTAATATGAACAGATGGTTTAACTTCCCTGACTCTGCGGATCAAATCGGAATAATAGTGAATGTCGCGATGCGGATGCACGGCTCCGACAATATGAACCTCTGTTATCTCATCTCCAAGATCCTGCACCGTCTTAACCATTTCGTCGATTGTCAGTTCCCATGAATGAGGGCTCTGATGGTTCGAATACGAACAGAAACGACAATTGTACAAACAGATATTGGTAGGTTCAATATGCACATTCCGGTTGTAGTAGGTATTGCCACCATTCTTTTTTTGCCTTATGAAGTCGGCCAACAGGGCAAGTAAAGGAAGCTCAGCTTCACGATAAAGACTTACACCTTCCTGAAAATCTATCCTTTCCCCGTTCAGGACTTTTATAGAAATTTCCCTGATTGTTTCCGGGATCACTGCATTATTTATCAACTCCAACATAAACTGACTTTTGCTCATTTTCCGTACTGAATGTTTCCGGCATTCCTAAATCCTGTCCGGTTTAAATTATTCCGGCACCTCCCGCATAAGAAGAACCTTATACGTTTGAATATGATCTCCTTCAACCATCCGGATCAAAAAAAGTTTTCCGGCCCCGGGAAGTTCAAAACTGATGGATGCTCCCGGGTTCTGGTTCCACTCCATTGATTTTACCAACTGTCCCTGCTCGTTAAAAACTGACACTTTAACATTTCCCGCGTTAACATTATTGGTAAAAATGGTAACACGACCATTTGTCGGATTGGGATACACGTTTGCCTTGACCTGTATATAACCGTTCTTTACCAGTGAATCGGAACCATACTGGTTACTTACTGTCAGCCTGACCGAATAAACCCCGCATGTATCATATCGTATCCCGTGCGGGTTTTGTGCAATGGAGAATGAAGGGGTGGCACCTTCAAAATACCATTCCCATGCAGTCGGATTCCGCAGAGAAAGGTCATTGAAATCCAAAGTCCCTCCTACTACTATCGTTGTTGTGTCAGCCCGGAAGTCGGATATAACGATGCGGTCATTAAAGGCACCCTCCAGGGTAAGACGACCATCACCGAGCGGATCCAGCCAGGGACGCAATTGCATCGAATCAGGCTGGCCATTCGAGATCCATGAATAAGATAATTTCCCAAAATAATCATTACCTGAAGTGTTTGAGCATCCGGACTCTCCTCCTGTGAGTTGTCCTACCACCAATCCGTTTGCGTCGAAAATGGGGGATCCGGAAGAGCCCGGCTCGGTAACACCATATCCATTCGGGGTCGGAGCCCAGGCAACGCCCCAGTGTGTACCGGGAATCGCCTGCCAGGTGGCTGAGGTAAGCGGACTTATGTAGGTAGAAATCTTCATGATATCTCCCTGAGGGTGATGCAAGCACACTCCACTGGGAGAGGCAATCCCTTCATGACTCCAGCCATTGTAATAGGCATTGTAAGCAGGAGGAATAATCTGGTTTAGTTGAATCAGGAAGAAATCTGAGCCAATATCATCAGGGTTCTGTGAGGATGCCAGTTTGACAGCTCCGACAATGGAATGCTCAACAGGTTCATAGATCGGGTTGTCGCAGGAAACGGAAGCATAATTGAAGTAAAATATCCATTTATCCAGATCATCTTCTGATGAAGTGTATCCAATATAACGGGAACAATGGTCAGCAGTCAGAATGAGCGGACTGAAGTCGAGGTTTGTATTATTCATCAAAGATCCCGTACACCAGAAAGACTGATTTTTCACTCTGGACAATATCCTGACAACACCATTTGCCTGTAGTTGCCAGTTCGTCCCTTCGTCGCAACTGACATTGATCTCGCAGGGGCCAGATCCCCCGAAATTGAAAGACGAGCGCTTGTTATCGAAGTCCCATCCCCGATAAATGTAATTTATACCGGATATCTCTATTTCAGGAGAATCGTAACATCCTGCAGGCAGATAAAGTTCAACCACTATTTCCTGCCCTGATACAGGCCTGGTTGAAAATGAATTTCCGGTTACGCAGCTTGAACGGGTAAATCCCCCGATGCAATGACTGTAATCGCTATTGCTAATGTACAGGTCTGCACCGTTAGGAAGATAAAACCTTTTATAATCCAGACCGAGTGCAGCAGCACCTTCACATCGCAATTTCAACATCCATAAAGAACCTCCATCCGGTAGTTGTCTCCAGTCACCGCAATTGGACAACGTAAGATTGACGGGAAGAGTTACCCCGATCCTGTATGGCTTTTCCTGCATAGCATCCGAGAAATCCTGACGATCCAAAACTACCCGGTCAGGAGCAGCTACGATAACGGATGCAAGTTCTGTAACAGCAACGCCGAGCTGCTGGCTGCGGGGCTTTCCTTTAACTTCGATCTGGGCATTCAATGTCCCGTATAATCCCAACAACAGGAGAACAATCGGGATATGCAATTTGAGTATCCGCAAGGTCAATGGGGTCAAATAATAACTCTACACAAAAGTAACTAAATACTCATTTACCGGCAGTGTGTATCGTCAGATACCAGCTATATCCTTCAGGAACAGATCCGGAGGAATCTCGCTGATAATGCCTTTCGCACATGCCATTTTAAACAATTCTTCTACAGCGGACTGTCCGGATTTACCCAGATCCAGGGAATAATTATTTACATAGAGGCCAATATGTTTCATCATGACCTCTTCGCTCATTTCCTGGGCGTTACAGCGTACAAAATCTGTCAGGCGTTTGCTTTGTAATGCAAAGGCAACACTCCTGCGAAGGCAGCGATTGATCAGGCAGATCGTATCTAAACTAAGGTCTTTCCTGGCGACGATTCCGCCCAGAGGTATAGGCTTCGCAGTCAAACCTTCCCAGAACTCTCCCAGATCGGCTATTTTACACAGTCCCTTTTCTTTGTATGTAAACCGGCCTTCATGAATAATTACGCCTGCATCGACCTGCCCGTTCAGTACAGCCTTTTCGATATCCGAAAAGATCATTTCTTTTTTAACCACCGTATCCGGGGCTGCCAGTGAAAAAAGGAGATTTGCAGTTGTATACCTTCCCGGAATCGCCACCCTTTTATGAGCAAGTTCGGCGATAGGCATCTCCTGCCGGGCTATCAGCAGCGGACCTGCTCCGAAACCCAATGCGGCACCGGAATTTAATAAACGGTAAGCACCGGTAAGGAACAGGAATGCGTGAAAACTAACCTTTGAAATGTCAAGTTTACCTTCAAGAGCCTTGTTATTCAACTCTTCCACATCAGCAAGGATGTATTCAAATTCCAGCCCTTCAGTATCAACTTTATGATGAACCAGGGCGTCAAAAATGAATGTATCATTCGGACAGGGACTAAAACCAAGGGTTAGTTTCATTGGAACGACGGTGGTTGATAAAGAATTTATATTGCCGGGAGACCCTCCCGTTTGCAAAACCTGAATAACTCAGGCGTTTGATTCCTGGCTGAATTCTTCCAGAATGAGGAGCAGGGTTTTATTCAGATTGCTGATAGCCAAAGGGATATTCCAGGTTGATGTATCACGCTGCTCCACATAATTTGAAACGGCCCTGAGTTGGAGGTCCGGAACATTTTCCAGCAGGGCGGCATAATGGAATGCTGCGCCTTCCATCGTTTCAATATCACTATCAATGTAGCTGCGGAAACGCGTAATGCTTTCCGTGTTTCCATGAACGGTATTGACCGTAGCAGCTTTGACCATTGGCAGTTCAGCCAGAACAGACAGGCTCCGCCCGAAGTTACTTTTCAATTTACCTTGCCTGAATGGTGGTTCCTCCGGATTGGATAAATTGAGATCCGGCAGTGGAATAAAGTGATCATTTGTTTCAGCGCCCATTTCAGGGAAGCAATCTTCAACTACCCGAACCACCTCCCCTATTCTGTATGAACGATTGTAGCTACCACAGATACCGCAGTTTATAGAAAGATCATAGCGGTATTGCTTCAGCACCTGCCCCAACCGGAAAGCAGTAGCAACCATGCCCACTCCTGTGATCAGTATATCAACAGTATTCATACCTTGCACAAAACGGGTCAATCCCGTTTCTACTGATATACCTGCACCAAGTAACCTGATGGCAGGTTCAATCTCAGCTTTTGTCGCAGATACAATCAGAATGTGCATACTTTCACGGGTGATGATCTTAGAATTCGAACCAGAGGGTTATCTGAGCTTCAGCAGTTCCATGCACCGCTTATTTACATCTGTATTTTCCATGATCCCGGTAAACCTTTCCGCACCCGGGCCATAGGCGAAGAGCGGGACCATCACGGCGGTATGGTCCTTTACTGCGAAGGATGCAGTTACTTTACCGGTTGCCATATCTCCATCCGTAATGGCAATGCCTCCGGTTTCGTGATCGGCAGTAACGATAACCAGTGTTTCTTTATCCTTCATGGCAAAGTCAAGCACTCTACCTACCACGTTATCAAAATCAACGGCTTCTTCTGTTACATAGTCGATGATGTTATCATGTCCGCCCCAGTCGATTTGCGATCCCTCAATCATCAGGAAAAATCCCTTCTTATTTCTTTTCAACATCTTGATTGCAATATCAGCTGATTCTCCAAGCGTTTCTTTCCTGCCGGCAGCCATCCTGGGAAGCGGTCCGTCAGCCAGGAGAGCAGCCAGTCTGGTGACCGTGGGAATATCGACATCCTTTAGGTCCCTGGCGACAAAATATCCTCTGTTGCGCAAGCTATCCAGCAGGTTGAGGCTGTCGGAGCGACGGGCAAAGTAGCTATAGCCTCCGCCAATGAAGACATCAATATCTGTCTTTAGAAAATCCAGTGCAATGCCTTCCATCTTCCCGCGGTTGCTCGTATGGGCTATAAAGCTGGCCGGTGTAGCATCTGTAATTGCCGAAGTAGCGACAAGACCGGTAGCGAGATTGTTGGCTTCGGCTGATTCCAGAATTGTTTCCAGCTTTTCGCCGGAAGGGCCAACGCCAATATAGCCATTGTTGGTCTTCTGACCTGTTGAATAGGCAGTGGCTCCTGCACCAGAATCGGTGATATAGCTGTCAGCTGAATAGGTCTTCACAAATCCGCTATACGGAAAACGGGCCATATTCAACTGACCATGTTTGGCTGTAAGAGCTGTATACACCTGAGCTGTGCCCATCCCGTCGCCAATCATCAGAACGATGTTACGGGGCTGCTTCTTTTTTCTGCCATCCGGCTTTTTTGTTTCAATGCTGCTGCTTGCAGTACCCTGTATAACCAGCGCAAATAGTAACAAGAAAAGGTTGATTCTAAGCATAACAAGTAAATTATTTAAGAGGGTAATTTTTTTGATCTGATACAACTTCCCACCAACTGATAAAATACATTCCCCTGTCTGGTAAAACCAGAACAGGGGAACGTTGAAGATGTTCGGATTATTTTTGAATATTCGGCAATTCCAGACCGTAGCCTTTCTTTTTGTCTTCAGCTTTAAGCAGGAAAGCAAAAATAAGTGCCAGCACTCCCAACGACATGAAGATCATCATTGGAATCGTGTAATTGTACTGATGAACAGTTACTCCTTCCACTATCTTGGTACCGGTAATGCAATATTTATCCAACACCCAGCCAATGAGAGCAGGTACGCCCATTAATCCCCAGTTCTGCACCCAGAAGATCATGGCATAAGCCGTGCCGAGTTGCTTTTCGGGGATGATCTTGGGAACTGAAGGCCACATGGCTGATGGAACCAGCGAGAATCCAATACCCAGGATAATAACCAGAATGATCGCTATGATATAATTGTTAAGGAATGGAATGGTGAACATAGCATGAACAAAGATGAGCAGAATAGCGCCCAGGATCATGATGGTAGCCCCTTTTCCTTTGCGATCGTATAGATTACCAAATGTCGGGGTCAGGACCATCGTGCCCAGAGGAAGCAGGCTTGGGATCAATCCTGCAAATGATTCATCCACTCCAAATTTATTGACCATCAGATCGGCGGCATATTTAAGGAACGGGAAAACGGCCGAATAGAACAGAACACAGAGGATGGCGATATACCACCAGCCTTTATTGGTGAAAATGAATTTTATATCCGCCAGTTTGAATTCTTCTTCCGGTTCAGCATTACCATTGTTATCCTCGGCAATGGAAGCATCCAGTTTTTTATCCATGAATGTATACAAGAAGAAGGATATCAAACCGATGCAGAGCATAATCAGGCAGATGAGGATAGGCACAGAAACATCACCCACAGCTTTTGCAATAGGAGCAGACGTGGCAAGTGCCAGGGTTGTTCCCATACGGGCAGTAGCCATTTCGAGCCCCATCGCCAATGCCATTTCTTTACCCTTGAACCATTTTACAATGATCTTTGAGACCGTAATACCTGCAATTTCAACACCCACTCCAAAGGTGGCATAACCAAGTGCCGCTACCACTACCTGTGCTTTCCAGCCAAAAAGTACAGCATTATCGAGAGAATGGGTCGAAATAGCCCAGTATTTGACTGCGGTACCCACTACCATAATAGAGGCAGCCATTAATCCCGTAAACCGGACACCCATCTTGTCAAGGATGATCCCGCCAAGGATGAGCATAAGCAGGAATACATTGAACCATCCGTAGGCGCTGGTAAAGAGGCCGTATTCAGTACTTGACCATCCTTTCTGGCTTTCAAGCAAAGGTTTGAGCGGTGCCATAACATCGGCAAGGTAATAACCGCATAGCATGGTAAAGGCTACCACGGCCAACGCAGTCCAACGCGCAGTCTTCGAATCGCGCAAGGTTTTTCTGATAGTTTCCGTCATTTGTTAGTGGATTAAATTTATAGGGAGTATTCTGTTAATTGTTTCTGCAGTGTACGAAACGATCTTTATCCGACATATCTTTCACCACTCTGACATCTTCAAATTGGTGAGCCAAATATAACGATTTAACCTCATCACCGAAATTTTCATTAATTTCAAGGTAAAGGAATCCTTTGGGCCGCATATTGAATGATGCAAAGCGGGCAATTGCCTTGTAATACAGCAATGGATCTTCATCCGGAACGTAAAGTGCTTCAGCCGGCTCAAAGTCGAGCACATTCCGCTGCATCAGCTTCTTTTCATTTTCCAAAACATAAGGAGGATTGCTCACAATTACATCAAAGGCAGGGAGGCCATCCCAGGTTTCTTCCACCAATATATCGGAATTAACGAATATTACATCAGCCCTGTGATTCATTGCATTTACCCTGGCAAGTTGCAACGCCTCCTCTGAGTTATCCATTCCAAAGACCATGAGCTCGGGAAAAAGATTTTTCAGTGTTACGGCAATACAGCCGCTTCCTGTACCGATATCCAGAATCTTCAGCGGAAAATTGGCATCCACAACAACCGTATTCAAATCCTGGATTATCGATTGGACAAGCTCTTCTGTTTCAGGGCGTGGGATCAGCACATGCTCATTGACCTTGAATTCAAGGTTCATGAACCAGGCTCTGCCCAGAACATATTGCAAAGGTTTATGAGCCATCAGTTCATCAAGCGATCTGGAGATTGCCGGAAGTGAAATGTCGGGCACCTCCCTGTTGAACTGAATCATCACCCTTGCTTTGCTGATCTGCAAATGATGTTCAAGCAGGCTAAACACCATTGTTTTAGCCTCTTCGTAAGTAAAACTTGCTTTCAGTTCAGAAAGCAGATACGTATAAACCTGACCGATAGTCAATTAGATCAAATTTACTGGTTAATGACTCGATAAATTGAAAAAGAGGTTACAAAAATAGAATATATCCAATTTCCTGGTATCAACTTTTCAAAGTTTGCATCACTTAATACCTCAAGTGATTAGGTAATACCTGCAAATATTTTTTTTGCTTTTATTATAACCTTAATCCTAATTTTGAATTAACAAGGAGATAGATTGTTCTCCTTTCTAAACGAACCATCATGAAGAAGTACTTTGTTGCCGCATTTCTTTTTTTCGGCATTGCTCTTATTTCTTACAGCCAGGATTTCCTTCCTTTCACTACATCCAATTATGCCGGGATCACCGGGGTGCATCAACAACCTGCTTCTATCGCCGACAGCCGTTACAAGTTCGACATGACTATCGCCGGAGTTGATTTTTCCTTCGGGAACAGTTACCTGGGTGCAGATCCATACCTGTTGTGGCATCCGGGAGTAGCCGATGAGGACGGATTCAAGGAAAAGTATATACATGAGAACTCCGACGATGCAGCTCAAAGCGCTTTCATGAACTTTCGGCTTGTTCCCATCAGTTTCATGTTCAATCTTTCGGATAAGGATGCTCTGGCGTTCTCATCCAGTACCCGTGTGATGCTGAATGTGGATGATGTCAGTACCGGATTTGCAAAGATCATTTACGAGGGCGACAGCTATCAGGACTATCTGAATAAACCGGTCAGCGATGCCAATTTCAGTATACAGGCTAATGCCTGGGTCGATTATGGAATTACCTATGCCCGTGTGTTGGTTGATAAGGGGGAGCATTTCCTGAAGGCCGGTGCAACAGTAAAATTAGTTCAAGGCCTTGGCTCAGCTTATTTCTTTGCTAAAGAACTGTCATACAACTTTCTGGCTAACGATTCGGTATCCATCTTTCATTCAAAAATCAATTACGGAGCATCCGAGAACTTCGACGGACTCTTTGAAGACGGCGACTTCTCGATGGATAAATTGAATTACAGATTTGCCGCCAATCCTTCACTTGGACTTGATCTGGGATTCGTTTATGAGTACAGACCTTCCTGGGAATCTTACAAGTATGACCTTGACGGGAAAACAAACCTTTGGCGCCAGGATCAGAACAAATACCTGTTCCGTATCGGCTTAAGCATACTGGATATTGGCAGCGTGAGGTACAAAAGAGGGCCTCTGAGCAACGACTTTACTGCTGATATTTCAAACTGGAATTTCGCCAAACAGGATTTTGGTTCAAACTATACCGACTGGATGACGACTTTGAGGGATACGCTTGATTTTCTGTTCGATAATTCAGTCGCTGATCTTTATAAAATGAATCTTCCTACAGCTATCAGTCTTCAAGCTGATGTAAGGATATCCAACGGATTGTATTTTAACGTTTCACCATACATTGCTCTGAACAGGGGAAGCAGGGATGTGAACAAAATGCACTATCTGACTACCTGGAATTTTGTTCCCCGTTTTGAAGGAAAGTACCTCGGAATATCCCTGCCACTTCAGTACACCAGTTACAAGCAGATGAATGTCGGTGCAGGAGTGCGGTTAGGACCTCTCTGGATAGGCTCAACCAATATCATCAGCGTTCTCGCCGGAAAAAAGGATATCTATGGCGCCAATGCCAGCCTCCAGTTTAAATTTCCGATCTATTTCGGCAGAGTGCATGATAAAGATAAAGATAAGGTGTCGGATAAAAAGGATAAATGCCCTGATCTGGCTGGTGTAATCGAACTGGAAGGATGTCCCGATGCCGACTTCGACGGTGTTACCGATGCAAACGATCAGTGTCCTGATGAAGCCGGTCTCAAAGAACTGAATGGTTGCCCCGACAAAGATGGTGACGGAATTACTGATAGCAAAGATGCATGCCCTGATGTAAAAGGCCTTCCGCAGTTCGAAGGTTGTCCTGACAGCGATGGTGACGGGATCATTGATTCAAGGGATGATTGTCCTTTCAATAGCGGACTTGCTCAGTTAAACGGATGCCCCGACCAGGACGGAGACGGAATCCCGGATAAGGATGATAACTGCCCGACAGTCCAGGGAACTGTTGATAATAAAGGTTGTCCGTTTATCGACAGCGATGGTGACGGAGTGAAGGATGAACAGGATCACTGTCCGGGTGTGGCCGGTCCTATTGAGAACAACGGCTGTCCTTATACTGATAGTGATCAGGACGGTATTGCAGACAAAGACGATGAGTGCCCCAGCATCCCGGGTAAACCTGCATTCAGAGGATGCCCTGATACTGACGGCGACGGTATTTCGGATAAATACGATCTCTGCCCCACCATAGCAGGTGCCGCACAGAACAATGGATGTCCGGAGATCAAGAAAGAAGAGCAGGAAGTTATCAATAAGGCATTCAGCAATCTGGAATTTGAATCCGGAAAGTCAATTATTAAGAGTTCGTCTCTGTCATCGCTTGAAGAGTTGGCATCCCTGCTCAAAAAGAAGCCGGAATTCAAGCTCCTTCTTTCCGGGCATACCGACAATGTCGGCAAACCCGAATCCAACATGACCCTTTCGAAGAATCGCACGCTTGCCGTCAAAAAATACCTGATCACGAAAGGTGTTCCGGATTCACAAATCCGCACCGAATGGTTCGGACAAACAAAACCTATTGCTGACAACTCTACTCCCGAAGGAAGGCAACGCAACCGCAGGGTCGAGATGAACATTGTGTTTGAATAAACCTTTCACTCATGCATATTCAGGACTGCCCTTTCTGTGACAGGGAAATCGGGACAAATGCATTTATGCAATCGCGCAATTTCGTGGCAGTATACAATATCGCTCCCATCCTGGAAGGACATTCACTGGTTATCCCCAGGGATCATATCAGCGACCTGTTAGAATTGCAGCCCGACAGTTTAAATGAGTTCATCCTTTTCTCAACCAGAGTAACCCATTTTCTGCTCGATACTTTTCACGGAGAAGGATACGATTGGTCGATACAATCGGGAGAAGCTGCCGGGCAGACGATCCCGCATCTGCACCTGCACATTATTATCCGTCATGCTCAGGATATACCTGAAAACCAGGACTGGTACCCGAAAATCCGTGAGAATGAATCAGCTTTCCTCGACAGTGCCAGCAGGAAGAAACTATCTCCGGAGGAATATAATTACTACACAGAGCTTCTCAGGGCCAAGTCCGAAATCTACTTCAAAGGTTAAAAGAAGAAAAGGGAAATACCTGCAACGGCTACCAGGGCACCTATAACTTCTCTGGCCTTAGGTTTTACGCCGGTTATCAGAATGGTAGGCGGAATGATAAATACCGGCACCAAGGACATAATCGTCTGGGCAATTCCGGCGCTGGTATGTTGCACGGATATCAGCGAAAAGGAGACTCCGAGGAAGGGTCCGAAAACAGAACCGACGGTGAGCCAGAGCATCGCCTTTTTATTCCTGAAGGAAGATGGCAGCTCCTTCCATTTGCCAAGGACTGTAAAAAGTAGTGCGAATCCGGCAAATCCGGCCAGCACCCTTATCTGGGACGAAGAGAAAGGATCATAAGAACCCATTCCATACTTGCTGATAACCAGTCCCACACCTTGCCCGATGGCAGCAATGAGACCCAGGATCAATCCCTTTAACGGATAAGCCATTTTTAACCGGCCCGGTTTCGTGTTGCGCGACTGGCTCTCCGGCACCCTCACAAATATCACCATACCGATGCCCAGCATCACGATGAGCATACCTATGATGCTGTTAGCTGAGAAGGTGTCACCCAGGAAGTACCATCCTGTAAATGCCGCGATGAGCGGAGCCAGGGTCATTATCAGCATGGAAACCCGGGCTCCAATCAGGATAAATGCCTGAAACAGGCAGAAATCCCCGATCACAAACCCTACCAGGCCGGAAAGCGACAGCCAGGTCCACTGATGGGATGATGTATCCAACGGAGCGGGCATGTCTCTTCGTATCCAGGAAAAAACCGACAGGAAACAGACTGCAAGGCCCAGGCGTAAAAGATTCAGGTGGAGAGATCCAATCTGTTTACTGGCGGTTTCGAACGATAACGCAGTTATCGTCCAGAACACCGTGGTAATGATAGCGGCAATTTCGCCAGTGTGTGCTCCCAAGGTCAGGATGTAAGTGTAACGGATAGAACAGTCGCCGGAGAAGGTCAATCCCCGGTTATTTAACATTATGGAGCTGCAAAATTACGAATCCGGAAATATTATTGCACTTGTCATTTTGAGACCGGATACTGAATTGTACCTTTGCCCTCATTAATAAATGAATCTTACAGCACTCTTTCAGTTATCGATTCCATGTTGTTCAGTGATGAGTACCAAACAATAGCAGAACCTGCCCAGGGTCAGTTCAGGGACAGAGGGAGCCGGTTTATAGGTATTGCCATCCCGGTATCGACAGAACAGCAGGTGAAAGAGGCACTGGAGGCTTTACGGAAGCAGTACTTCGATGCTACTCATCATTGTTATGCGTATACGCTGGGGCCCGACCGTTCAGCATACAGAATAAATGACGACGGTGAACCTTCCGGTACTGCCGGACGGCCTATATACGGACAAATACTCTCAGCTGACCTGACCAATGTGCTGATCGTGGTAATACGCTATTACGGGGGAACAAAGCTTGGGGTGCCGGGACTGATTAATGCATACAAGACTGCTGCCCGTGAAGCTTTGTCCACAGCCAGGATTGCAAACTGTATCGTAAAGGAAGTGAACCGTTTAGAGTATGAATATGGTGCGATGAATGAGGTGATGAGAATCCTGAAAGACGAGGAAGCGGACGTTCTGCATACCGACTTTGGCATGAAGTGTGTTATCGAATTCGCCCTTCGGAGCAAAGAAGCAGCAAGGGTTTGCGAACGTCTGGAACGCATCAGCAACTTAAAAATTAGCCACTTAAAAACAATCTGATAGTTTTTGTTGATATCAGAGATTTTTTTTAAGATATTTGCCCATATACAAATAACTTTATTAATAATCAATAGGCATTAAATTTTTTTTTTCACTTTGATCGGCTGACTTTTGAACAAGCGTGAAGCTGAAAGTGAAGATCATTTATTATTACTCATAATCTCTAGGTTATCTTGCTCACATTTAAAACCTTATTTGCATCTGTCGAATTATGACAACCAACGAATCCGAAGGAATGATTGAATTGTACGAAGAAGTTTGGGCCAATTGCCTTAAAGTGATCCGTGACAATCTAACCTACCAAAGTTACAAAACGTGGTTTGCGCCCATAAAACCCATTAAACTTGAAAACAATGTTCTGACGATCCAGGTTCCCAGTCAATTTTTTTATGAATGGCTTGAGGAACATTATATAACTTTACTGAAGAAAACGATACGGAATGAGCTGGGGCCAAACGGAAGGCTCGAATATAGTATTGTGATGGACGGAGCGTATACCAACGAACCATTCACTATCAAAGTCCCCACAAGCAACCGGAAAGCAACAACCAATCCATCAGTAGCAATGCCCATTGATCTGAATTCAGGATCTTCAAAAGAAATCCCCAATCCATTCGTGATCCCGGGATTGAAGAAGATTCAGGTGCATTCGCAACTGAATGAATCTTATTCGTTTGAAAATTTTGTTGAAGGAGATTGTAACCGCCTGGCGCGTTCTGCCGGCTATGCCGTCGCCTGCAACCCCGGGAAAACAGCCTTCAATCCTTTGTTTATATACAGCGCTGTCGGGCTGGGCAAAACCCATCTGGCCAATGCTATCGGCTTACAGGTGAAGAATAATTTCCCGGAGAAAACGGTATTGTACGTTGCCGCCGAGCAGTTCCTTCAGCAATTCATCGATTCGGTCAGGAATAACAACCAGAATGACTTCGTTCATTTCTACCAGATGATCGATGTGCTTATCATTGATGATATTCAGTTCATCTCCGGAAAGGAGAAGACACAGGACGTGTTTTTCCACATATTCAACCATCTCCATCAAAAAGGGAAACAACTCATCATCACCAGCGATAAGGCTCCGGTGGAGATGAAAGGCGTTGAACCGCGTCTGCTCTCCCGTTTTAAATGGGGATTGGCTGCTGACCTGCAGGTCCCGGATCTGGAAACCAGGATAGCCATCCTGAAAAAGAGGATATATAAGGATGGAATCGAAATGCCTGACGAGGTCATTGAATACCTTGCATACTGCATAACCACCAATATCCGGGAACTGGAAGGCGCCCTGATATCCCTCATGGCCCAGTCGTCGCTGAATAAGAAGGCCATCACCCTTGACCTTGCGCGGCAGATGATCGACAAATTCGTGAAAAACACCACGCGCGAAATATCCATCGACTTCATCCAGAAGATCGTATGTGATTATTTCAGCATCCAGGTTGATGCCCTGAATTCCAAGACGCGTAAACGCGATATCGTGCAGGCCAGGCAGCTTTCGATGTATTTTTCAAAGAAACACACCAAAGCCTCACTTGCAACCATTGGTCACCACTGCGGAAACAAAGACCATGCAACCGTGCTGCACGCCTGCCGTACTGTTTCAAACCTCATCGAAACCGATAAGCAATTCAGACTATACGTTGAAGAGCTTGAAAAGCGGATAAAATTCTGATTCCATTCTTTATAATGATCTAAGCCGGGTAATCCCGGCTTATTTTTTTCATGCTGAAAACCCATACCGTCCGACTATCTGAATTGCGTATTTTTGAATAAATTTCATGATCATGAACATCCTGATGATCTGTCTTGGAAATATTTGCCGTTCACCTATGGCTGAAGGGCTTCTCCGGCATAAAGCGAGAATTAACAAACTGAATATCAATGCTGATTCTGCCGGTTTCGAACCATTTCATCTGGATGATCCTCCTGACCACAGGGCAATCAGAACCATGAAGACTCACGGGATCGATATCTCACAACATAAAATGCGCCTCTTCCGGGAAGCAGATTTCGACCTCTACGACCGTATATATGTGATGGACAGGTACAATTATCAGGACGTATTGTCGATGGCCCGCAACGAAGAGGATGCTGCCAAAGTAGACCTGATCCTGAATGTAGTTTATCCTGGACAGGACCGCCTTGTTCCCGATCCGTATTATGGCGGAACTGACGGATTTGAGAAAGTGTATGCCCTTCTGGATGCTGCGACTGAAGCCATCGCAAATGAAATCATGAACAACAATCAGCATGAGCAGTATCAGTAAAAACGACATACTCGAGGCCTCCAGTAGTATCAGGGAATATATCCACAGGACTCCGGTGCTGACATGTAAGGCGCTGGATGCATTGACGGGAGCAACGCTCTTTTTTAAGTGCGAAAACTTCCAGAAAGTCGGGGCATTCAAAGCCCGCGGCGCTGCCAATGCGGTTCTGAGCCTTCCGGAGAATGAATGTCGTAATGGCGTGGCAACCCACTCTTCCGGAAACCATGCGGCAGCTTTATCTTTGGCTGCAAAAAACCGCGGCATTCCGGCATATATTGTCATGCCATCCAATTCTTCCCCCGTAAAAGTGGATGCAGTAAGGTCGTATGGAGGACAGATCACTTTTTGCGAACCGAATCTGGAATCGCGGGAAAGTACGCTGCAGCAGGTGCTTCAGGATGTAAATGCCGTGGAGATCCATCCATACAATAACCTCAGGATCATTGCAGGTCAGGCTACGGCTGCCCTTGAGCTGATTCAGGATGCGCCCGGAATGAATGCCCTGATAGCGCCTGTAGGTGGTGGCGGATTATTGAGCGGCACCTCACTTTCAGCTTATTACTTCGCCCGGGGAATAAAGACGTACGGTGCAGAGCCGTTGGGAGCCGATGACGCATTCCGCTCCTTTCATTCCGGAACAATAATACCTTCCGTTGCCCCCCTTACGATTGCCGACGGACTACGGACCTCATTGGGATCGCTTACATTCCCCATTATCCGTGAGCACGTAACAGACATATTGCGGGTTTCGGAAGAGGAGATTGTATTCGCCATGAGACTTGTGTGGGAAAGAATGAAAATCATTATCGAGCCCTCATCAGCTGTTCCTCTTGCTGCTGTGATGCGAAACCGGGAACTCTTTGAAGGGAAAACAGTCGGCATCATATTATCCGGCGGCAACGTTGACCTTTCGTCACTTCCCTGGCAATGACCCTGTTATGAAAAAAGGAAGTTTATACCTTATCCCATCGCCCCTGGGCGATAATGCACCGGAAGAAGTAATGCCCCACTCAGCTTTCCCCATCCTTGCGTCAATCGAAATCTTCATTGTTGAAGAAGTCCGGACAGCACGCAGGTTCCTGAGGAAATCAGGTTATAACAAGCCGTTTGAGGATGTCACCTTCCTGGAACTCAATGAGCATACCGACCTGACGCAGATTACATCTTACCTCGACGGTGCATCCTCTGGAAAAGATATAGGATTGATAAGTGAAGCCGGCTTGCCTTGCATAGCTGATCCCGGAAATGCCATGGTGATGATTGCACATCAACTGGGAGTCCGGGTCATACCACTGGTCGGGCCATCGTCATTCTTGTTGGCCCTGATGGCTTCAGGTCTTAACGGGCAGCAATTTGAATTTCTTGGTTATCTTCCGGTGAAAACGCATGAGCGGGTGCAGATGATACGCTCACTTGACCGTTCCGGCCGATCCGACAGAAAGAGCCGCATCTTCATTGAAGCTCCATACAGAAATCTATCACTGCTCGAAAGCCTGACCAAAACATGCAGCGATGAAACGCTGCTCTGTATCGCCGCGGATCTGACCCTGGATTCAGAATTCATCCGCACGCTCCGGATTGCAGAATGGAAAAGGCTTCCGCCCCCACCCATTCAGAAGCATCCGACAGTATTTATCCTGGGCTGGTAAGCCTTAAGACTTTATAAGAAGGGATTTTATCAGAATCAGTGGTGATGGCCGCCTTCGCCATGAACATGGCCGTGGCTGAGCTCATCGGCAGTAGCTTCGCGGACATCCAGTATCTTGCCCGTAAAGTGAAGGTTCTTACCTGCCATCGGATGATTGAAATCCATCTGAACAGCCGTATCGGTGACACTCATCACCTTACCCTGAAGGATATGGCCCTGATTATCTTTCATGGGAATGATATTCCCGATGGTAAGCAGTTCTTCGTTGATCACACCATCCATCTTAAAGATGTTCTTATCCAGATGGATAATGGCTTCTTCTTCAAATGCTCCGTAAGCATCCTCGCTTTGCAGCGTAAATTCAAATGTATCGCCTGTCTTTAAAGCGTTCAGGTTCTCCTCAAACTTCGGGATCATGCTTCCGATTCCATATATGAACACCAGTGGTTCTGAATCCTTGGTAACTTCAATGATGTTGCCTTCAGCATGGTCTTCCTTCAACGTATAGCTAAGGGATACGACTTTGTCCTTTGAGATTTGCATAGCAATGGTTTAGATTTGTTAATACTTCATACAATACTAAACTCCTGGCAGGTAACTGTAGTGCCAGTAAGTTACATTTACTGATTATTCCTCAGGAATAGAATCTCCTGCCAACTCAAGCGAATCCGCCTTGGGGTAAGGGGTCTGACAGGAGTAGTTCTTACTTGTTTTGATGGAAGTTTTCGGGAATCGTTGCCTGTATTGCTTCAGGCTTTCATCTTTCAACACTTTCTCCATGAATTTCCCGTAAACCGGAAGTGCCGTTCTGAGCCCCTCCCCTATATGCGACGATTTGAAATGGATGGACCGGTCATCGTTTCCCACCCAGCTTCCTGCTACCAATCCGGGTGTTACCCCAATAAACCAGCCGTCGGTATAATCGGATGAGGTACCGGTTTTCCCGCCAAAATCAGTGTTGTAACGGAACAGATCATATTCAAACAGACCCTGAGGGGTACCGCCCGGCTCCGTCAGTCCGGAACGCAGCAACACACTCATGAGGAAAGCAGTTTCCTCCGAAAGGACCTTTTTCCTTACAGGTTTGTGCTCATAGATGACCACCCCGTTTTTATCGACGATCTTTGTGACCAGAACCGGTTCATTCAGAACCCCCTGATTCACAAATACCGTATAGGCATTTACTATTTCGAGCAGCGAAACATCGCTGGATCCCAGGCATATGGAGGGCACACTGTCAAGTTGTGACTGGATACCGAGTAACCTGGCATACTGCATCACTTTCAGCCAGCCGATCTTTTCGGTGAGTTGTACCGCAATTGAGTTCACCGACCGGGCAAAGGCATGTTTAAGCGTCATTGTGCCGGTATGACTGAAATCGACATTGTGAGGCTCCCAGACTTTATCAACTCCTTTCTCCACATATTTGATTGAAACGGGCTTGTCGGTCATTACATCGCAGGGACCATAGCCCTGATCGAATGCAGCGGCATATACAAATGCCTTGAAGAGTGATCCGGGTTGACGTTTCGACTGGTTCACATGATCATACTTGAAGTAGTTGTAGTTGATCCCTCCTACCCAGGCTTTAATCTGACCGGTTGAAGGCTCAATCGCAACAAAACCGTTCTGAAAATACTTTTTATAATGCTTCAGAGAATCAATCGTGCTCAGCAGCGTATCCCTTTCGCCGTTCCAGGTAAAGACACGCATAGGATGCTTTTGGTTGAAAGCCTCCAGCACCGTGTCGTTGTCGATCCCGTATCTCTTGACAAAATCTCTGTAATAGGGCAGTTCGGCTGCAAGCTTGATGAAATAGTCCGGGATCTGGTTACCGCTCTCATCCTTCCAGGGAACAACAACATTACCTCCTCCTGAGTTAAAAGCCTGCTGGAGTCGTTTCATGTGTTCAGCCATCGCATCTTCGGCATGTTTCTGTACCCTGCTGTCAATTGCCGTATAGATTTTCAGACCTTCCGTCCAGATATCATGATCTGTTTCTTTTGACCATTTCTGGAGATAACGGGCCACTGCTTCGCGGAGGTAAGATGCGTCGCCTGTAGTTTTCCCCTTCCGTTTGTAATTAAGTCCCAGAGGCAAGCGGGACAAGGAATCAGCAACAACAGATTCTATATATCCATACTTGGCCATCTGGCTGAGTACCTGGTTCCTGCGCGCAATGGAATTCTTTGGATTGGACACCGGGCTATAGTATGAAGGAGCCTTCAAGATACCAACCAGCGTTGCCGATTGCTGCACGTTCAGCTGAACGGGAGCGCAGGAAAAGAAAGTTGAAGCAGCTGAGTTTATTCCAAAGGAATGACTGCCGAAATCAACCGTGTTGAAATACATGGTAATGATATCCTCCTTGGAATAGTAAAGTTCAATTTTCAGCGCATTGATCCACTCTTTGGTCTTACTGATCATTGTCGAGACAAAAGGGATACCGCCAAGCAGACCCGTAGAATAATCAGTCCGGGTTTTGAACAGATTCTTGACCAGTTGTTGTGTGATGGTACTACCGCCCCTCTTTTCACCTCTGATTGTAGACCATACTGCTGCAACAGTGGCACGCAGATCAATTCCGTGATGCTGATAAAACCTAACATCTTCCGTTGCGATCAAGGCATCCACAAGGTTCTGGGGTAAATCTTTATACTCAACAGGAGTGCGGTTCTCGACGAATAAAGTTCCGATCAGCTTACCATCGGCCGAATAGAGTTCGGATGTCAGGTTGATTTCAGGATTTTTAATCTCCCTGATCCTGGGAGAACTGCCAAACAACCAGAAGAGGTTGATATCAACTGCAAGCAGGATTATCAGAAAGAATGCAAGAGCATAGATGGTTACCAGCATACCCTTCATCCAGAAAGGGGCTTCCCGGGGAATATGTATCCAGCTTTTAAGAAAGTATTTGGACCGATAGAACCATCGAACAAGTAATTCGACGAATCGGCGAAGGATGTTTTTTAGCTTGATTTCTGCCATTAGCTCTATGAATGCTTACAAAGGCAAGCCTGCAAATATACTTTAATTCTAAGCAGCTTTTCAGTATCCGCCATTTCTTCTGCGCAGGACCCACTCCAGAGTCAGGAGGGCTGTGATTAACAGGAAGACTGGAAATATGCCGGAGAGTTCAGTGAATTGTTTACGGGTGAAGATCACAGGTTTGAAGTCGGGTCGCCCGGTCAGCAGGCTGGAAAGTTTGTCAATCTCCCTGCCGTAAACCATTTCGCCATTGTGTTGTTTCGCAAGCGTCACCAGTACATTGAAATCAGCAACAGTATGCAGCATTTCCTCGTTCAGTGCAAGAACAACAAAGGAACCCTTTTTCTCCATTCTCTTTCCGCCCTGACTGACTGTTGCAGCGTACCGGTAATCTCCAGGCGGAAGGCTGCCGGCATTAAGGTAGTATGCATTAACAGTGCGAGTGAATGTATAAGGAAAATTCTTCCCCTCCTGATCGGTGATGGTAACTGATACCTCGGGTTCATTTACCAGTTCATAACTCTCATTATATACTTCAGCATCCATCTCTATCGGCTCTGTTTCATTAAAACAGTTTTTCAGCCGTAACCGGAACCTGCTTTTATCATCATGGGCTGCCAGATACTGGATCATTTTAGAAATCAGCTCATCGAATGCATCATGGTTACCCGTTTTCAAATAATCGGTCAACCGCCAGCGCCAGATCCCTTCACCGGCAATAATGGCAGTCCGGCTGTCGAGCCCCTGGTTAAAAGCAATCAATGGCATCGTTGTACTTACTGAACCAATCTTTTGATATACCAAGGCATCCAGCGTCGTTCCGGTAGTGTATTTCCCGAACGGGACTGATAACGGCGGATACTCCGCAAACATGCCGGCAACTTCCGGATTGAGCGCAAACTGTGAGAAGTTCTGATTCAGTAGCGAGTAGGCTGAAGAAAAGGATGCTGTAACAGGAGGAATGACCAGGCCTGTTTGCAGCGCATTAAATGCCTGCAAATTGGATTGTGCACCCAGTATGTACATAACCGGCACCTTACTGCTTTTCACCTTCGTGAGCAGCAGCGAACCGGCATCAGTAAGCGATGGCACCTGATGAAGGATTACCAAGTCATAGGCATCGATATTGCCGTTAAAATCTCCAATAACATAGTCTTCAACGACATAGTTTTTATTTCGTTCCACAGCCGCTTTGAAGGCAGCGATATCAGGATGCGGGGATGCAGAAACCATCAGTATCTTCCTCCGTCCGTCAATCACTTCAACAAAGATCTCCTTTACATTATTGACATAGCTTATTTCACCGGAAGTTCCGGCCAGGCTTATGCGGTAGCGCTGTATACCCGATACGTCTGCATTCAGCGTAACCGGAATTGTTGTCATGAAGCTATTACCCCGGATCAAAACCTCTTTCGATACAATCTCCTTTTTACCTGAACTTACCGTGAGACGGCTCTTGGTCCCTGCGCTGTTATAACCTGCAACAGTAATTTCGACTGGAAAAGTATTTCCAAGGTAGGCGATCTGGTTATAGTTCACATGTGCTACCAAAAGGTCCTTTTGTTGGGATGTGTCTCCCAGAGCAACCGTATAGATGCTGTAAGGCTCTTTTTCGGCAGCATATACCGGATCGGGGCCTTGAGTCACTATCCCATCGCTTGCAATTACCAAGGCTGCCAGGTTACGGTTAGCATACTTTGATTGAAGTTCTTTGAAAAGATTGCCGAAGTTGGTCTGTTTTCCATTCAGGTCGCCCCTGATTCCGTTCTCTACTTTATCGGCAAAACTGTATGTAACTACCTCAAACTTCCCGCTTAACTTATCCTGAAGAGCCTTTAATGAATGTACAAGCTCCTTTTTATGAAATGCCGAGTCCTTCCCCAGCCGAAGTGATTCTGAATTATCCATTGCCAATATGACCACCGGTTTCTCAGTATGGCGTCTTGAGCTTTTTACAAGCGGTGACAGCAACAGGAAAGAAATTAAGAATACGGTAACGGCCCTGACAACTGCCAGTGTCCAATTCATCTGTCTGCTGAATCCATTGCCGGAATTCCGGAAGTAGAGCAGGGCGGCATAACCTGCACCTGCTGCAATACAGACAAGGATGAGCCAGAAAGGGAAAGCCGTTACTATTGAAAATGACACTGCCAATATGAATAAAAACGGGGCAAAGGTCGGAATTTTTTCCCTCCGGCCTTTACCCCGCTGTGATTTCTGCTATACTGCTGCTGAACAGATTTGCCCCCAGGGTCCAAAGGCACAAAGTGCTCCTTCGGTAACTCCTTTGGAGGGATCCTTCGGGTCAAAAATGTTTTTAGGGAACACGCTCAGTATACATTGCAGAAAGTATGCAGCAACTCAGGGTTTAAACTCGGTAAGCAAGGTACTCCCCAGTAATTTCCCTTTCTTATCGTAGGTCTCGGTTTTGATGTTCCCTGCACCCTTATTCATCCATTGTGCTGCAACAGAACTTATCTTGAGCCCCATCTTGGTTTCCACATCGTAAGTAATCTTATAACATTCAAAAGTACCTGCCGGTACAGTGATAGTCTCGATACTTTCTACTTTACGATTTGTAATACTAACTGTCAGCTTCATCAGTGCAAGGCCTCCGGAAGCCGCACCGATCGTAATATTTGCATCAGGCAGAACATCACCCGGCTGCATACGCGAAGGATAAACCATATCTGTTCCGCTGAATGTCACCTCCATATCCTTGAAGCCTTCCATCGATTTTGGATCAACAAAACTCTTCATATCCATCGTAAACTCTCCATTCTCACATTTCATGGAGTATTCTCCCGTTTGTTGGGGTTTGTTCTTATCGTCCCACGACTCGGACTTTACCTTGTATATGATCGCTGATCCCGACTTTTGAATATCCAGCAGAGTCACCCTGGATGTTCCGGTGATTTTACCTTTCCCGTCGAGCGTCTGATAGCCCAGCACAGCACCACTGCTGCCGGGATAATAGCCGCACTCCTGCGAAAACGCGATGTTTGTCAGCAACAGAGTACTGATCAAAAGAAAACATTTCAATAGGTTTCTGGTCATGACACTGATATTTGGTTTGAACAAACATACGAATAAATCAAGAGTGACCTTTATGGATTCCATACTTTATTTTCAAAAAAAATTATTTAGGTATTTGAACTCTTAAATTATTATTTAATTTTGCATGGAATTAATCTAAATAAGAATTGCAAACTGATATTCCGATTATATACTGATAACCAACTAAATAAAATACAGCCATGAGTGAACTGATCAATAATTCTAAAAACAGAAAAGAATTGCTGAAGCACATGATCCTTCAGCTCCACAAAGGCGAAGCACCTGAAGCGGTAAGGGCGCAACTCATAAGTCTGCTGAAAGGAATCCCCTACGACGAGGTGGTTGAGGTTGAGCAGGAACTTATCAACGGAGGCTTACCTGCTGAAGAGGTCCTGCAGTTTTGTGATATCCATACCGCCGTTCTCGAAGGGCATATCGATCAGTCGATGGCGAAAAGTATTCCGGACGGACATCCTGTGGATACCTTTAAAAAAGAAAACCGTGAACTGGAATCAGTCATCGACCAGCTGCAAAAGCTTTGGCTTGAACTAAACAATGAAAATGATGAAAGTCCGGCAAGAGGATTTGTCATCAAAGCCCTCACCCACTTCAACGCATTGATGGATGTTGATAAACATTACCGGAGGAAGGAAAACCTGCTGTTTCCCTATCTGGAGAAAAAAGGCATTACGGGCCCTCCTACTGTAATGTGGGGGAAGCATGATGAGGTGAGAGAAATGCTCAGAAACTCAATCGATAGTCTGAAAGCTTCACTGGATGCCACTTCCGGAGAGCTGAAAGAAGTGGTAGCCCTTGTGTTGGCGCCCGCCACAAAATCCATTACCGATATGATCATGAAGGAGGAAGAGATTCTGTTCCCTATGACCATGGATGAGCTAAATGATTCGGAATGGTACGAAATCTATTTACAGACCAACGAGATAGGCTATTGCCTGTATGATCCGTCGGCAGAATGGCAACCTTCGTTAGAAAACGCCACCCTGAAGAGAATGGAAGAAGAGTTTAACGGTGTATCCATCAAACTTCCAAGCGGAAGTTTCACCGTTGAGGAACTGACTGTTTTGCTGAACACACTTCCTGTCGACATCACATTTGTTGACCGGAATGATAAAGTGAGGTACTTCACTCAGGGCTCTCACCGTATTTTCGACCGGAACCGGGCTATTTTAGGCCGCGATGTCCGGATGTGCCATCCCCCGCAGAGTGTCCATGTAGTCGACCAAATACTCGCTGATTTTAAAAACGGTAAAGAAAGCAGCGCCCCTTTCTGGATTCAGATGGGCGGAAAGTTCATATACATCAACTATTTCCCCCTTCGCGACAAGGAAGGCAACTATCTGGGGACGATAGAATTTTCGCAGGACATTGCGCCTTTAAGGGCTCTTGAAGGCGAACAACGTTTATTATCGTATGGCAAAAACGGACTTTGATCAAACCTGTATCCCATGAATGAAACACCAATCACTCCAAAAACAAAAGTCGGGGACTTGTTGGAGAACTATCCTGAACTTGAGGAAACGCTTATCAGTCTGTCGCCTGCTTTTGAGAAACTGCGCAATCCAATTCTGCGCAGGACAATTGCACGTGTGGCCACTCTTCAGCAGATAGCTGCAGTTGGAAATATTCCATTGGAAAAGATCATTAACACTTTAAGGGAAGCAGCCGGCCAAAGCCGGTACAACGACACTATGGACGACCAGAATGCAAACACACAAGTTCCGGCCTGGCTGGATGAACAAAATATTACTGACAGTCTTGACGCGCGGGAGATGCTGGAAAGAGGGGAACACCCTCTTTCCATCGTTCTCGAAAAAGCGCACAGGTTAGAGCAAGGCAAGATCCTTGAACTGGTCACTTCTTTTCCCCCTATGCCTCTGATTGAGAAAGTAAAGGCGATGGGACTTGAGAGCTTTATGCGTCAGGTATCCGGGAACGAAGTCCGAACCTACTTCCTGAAGAAGTAAGCATCCGATCTTTCCGGGATTTAGTTTAACCCCGATGCTGGTAAGCAAGGAAAGGAATCCGGCAACCCGTTCATTCCATCGTATGGTTCAATGGATGAATAGTCGGATACAAGTTGAGATAAAGACTGATTTTGCTTTCCGTGCCTCAGAAAATGAACTAGGTATTCATTCCGCCACAGACACTGATCACCTGGCCGGTAATATAGTCTGAAAGATCGCTGCCAAGGAATACGCATGCCTTTGCCACATCTTCCGGCTTTCCGCCTCTGCGGAGTGGTATTTGTTCAGCCCATGCTTTCCTGACTTCTTCCGAAAGTTTGGCTGTCATCTCTGTCTCAATAAAACCGGGAGCAACGGCATTGCAACGGATATTCCTGGATCCAAGTTCCTGGGCAATCGACTTGGTGAATCCGATCAAGCCCGCTTTGGATGCGGAATAGTTAGCCTGTCCGGCATTCCCGTTAACACCGACTACCGAGCTCATGTTCACGATAGAGCCGGAGCGCTGCTTCAGCATATATTTTTGTACTGATTTGGTAAGATTGAATGCCGATTTCAGGTTGACTTTAATTACCAGATCCCAGTCCTGCTCGCTCATACGCATCAACAGGTTATCACGGGTAATTCCAGCATTGTTGATAAGGATATCGATCCTGCCGAATTCCCTGACCACCTCATCCACCATCCTCTCACTATCCTCAAAGGAACTGGCATCTGACGCATAACCAAGGGCTTTCACCCCCAGTGACTTCAGTTCATTTTCAGTCTCTTCCATGAGTTCATCACGCCTTAAATCGGAGAATGCCACATTGGCACCGTTTTGAGCAAAGGTGATGGCTATGGCCTTCCCGATTCCACGGGAACCGCCGGTGATGAGTGCAGTTTTACCTTCTAAAAGCTTCATATTGATTGTTTTATTTACTATTTAAGCCCATTTAACCAGATTAAAGTCCTGACGATGAGGCAGGAGCGGATGTTTCGGTGTGATACGGAATGCAATGTCGAATACGCCTGAGCGGATTGTAGTGACTTCATAGGTATATACCGCCAGTTCCCCATCCATATGGTCAAGCTTTATTTCGTCGATGATTTGAGGTTCCAGCATCTGGTCATTTACCTTCTGACCGGAGATCAGTTCCACCATGATCTCATCAGGCTTAAATTCACCCAGGTTAAGAATCACTTCCGTGTAGAATTTGGCGCCCATGTACAATGGATTTGTGGAGGAATGAGGGACTTTTACTTCAACTATTTCTATGGTATCCCAATTTCTGACAACCCGGGTCTTCCAGGCTGCCAGTTTCCTCACTGCAGCAAAGTTATCCTGTTTGAGAACCGATGAACGATCATACAGTTTCATGTAATACTGATGGATATAGTCATCGAGCTGTCGCTTCATGGTAAAGTAGGGAGCGATGCCGGAGATGGTGTTCTTGATATAGGCAATCCATTGGGGAGAAATTCCGTTCTCATTTTTTGCATAAAACAAGGGTACAATTTCATCCTCCAGGAGATTATAGATCGTGGCAGCATCCAGTTCATCCTGGAATTGCTGGTTTGCATAGGTACATTTTTCTTTTAATGCCCAACCTGCGTTTGCCTGATAGCCTTCGGCCCACCAACCATCGAGAACACTGAAATTGATCACACCATTCATGATTGCCTTTTCTCCGCTTGTACCGGAGGCTTCGAGAGGGCGTGTAGGTGTATTGAGCCAGATATCCACTCCCTGTACCAGTTTCTTAGCCATTTCCATTCCGTAGTTTTCCAGGAAGATCACCTTTCCAAGGAACTGGGGCATCCGTGATATCTCAATTATGCGCTTTATCAGATCGGCACCGGCCTTGTCGGCAGGGTGAGCTTTCCCGGCAAATACAAGTTGCACCGGGAATCCTGGTTTATTCAGGATTTCACTCAGACGATTCAGGTCAGAAAAAATGAGATGAGCACGTTTGTATGTGGCAAAACGCCTTGCAAACCCTATGGTAAGTGCATTCTTATCGAGGGCTTCAACCGTATGGATAATATTCTGGGGATTCTCCTGCCGTGAGCCCATTGATTCCAGCAAGCGCTGACTGATAAAGTCGATCAGATTTCCCCGCAGTTCCTGCCGTATCTGCCAGATCTTTTCATCCTGGACATCATGAATCTTTTGCCAGTACTTGGGGTTTGACTGATCCTGGAGGAAGCCGGGGCCAAAGTTCTCCTCGTACAAAGCTCTCCATTTGTATGATGCCCAGGTAGGATAATGGACGCCATTGGTTACATGCCCGATATGCAATTCATTATCGAAAAATCCCTGGTACATTTCTCTGAACATCTCGCGCGTGACCCTCCCATGAATCCGGCTGACTCCGTTTACTTCCTGTGACAGCTTTGTAGCGAGAACACTCATCGAGAATTTCTCATCGGATTTATTCACAATAAAGCGCCCGAAATTCATGAATGAATTCCAGGTAATATTCAGGCGATCGGCATAGTGCGGGATATAAGTACGCAGCATATCCTCCGGGAATGCATCGTGACCGGCAGGGACCGGAGTATGCGTAGTAAACAGCGTGGTCGATCTTACGATCTCGTATGCCTGCCAGAAGGAGAATTGATTTTGCTCTACAAAATTGCGGAGCCTTTCAATACCGATAAAAGCCGCATGTCCTTCGTTACAATGGTATATGTCAGGTTCGAGGCCCAACTGATACAACATTCTGATCCCTCCTACGCCCAGCAGCAACTCCTGTTTGAATCGCAATTCATTATCCCCTCCGTAGAGTTGGTGGGTGATCATCCGGTCGGATTCCCTGTTCTCTTCAATATCCGTATCCAGCAGATAGAGCGGAACCCTGCCAACGTCGACACGCCAGATTTTGGCAAACAGAGTTCTTCCCGGAAGCGCTATACTTACATGAAGCCAGGTACCATTCTCATCCTTCACCGGAGTAACCGGAAGCTGGCTGAACTGCTGCGGGAAGTATTCCGGTATCTGTTCGCCATACATGGATAGCGATTGCTTGAAATAACCATACTTATAGAGCAATCCGATGCCAATCATATCAATGTTGGAATCGGATGCTTGTTTCAGATAATCTCCGGCAAGTACGCCCAACCCTCCTGAATAGATCTGAAGCGAGTCATGTAAACCATATTCCATGCTGAAATAGGCAATCTGTGGCTTGGGCTTGTCAGTCTGATCCATGTACTCACGGAATTTGGAGTACACTGTATCCAGTTTCGACATGAAGACGCTGTTCCGTTCAAGTCGTTTCATCTGTTGCAGGCTGAGTGACTCCAACAGTGATATCGGATTTTGCAGTCCGGTTTCTTTGCTCACCGAATCTATCATCCTGAAAAGATCCTCCGCCTCCGTATTCCAGCACCACCAGAGGTTCCTGGCAATTTCTACCAACCGCTTCAAAGCGTCCGGATAGGCCTGGTGAACGAGTACCGTTTTCCATTCGGGACGAGAATACTTCTTGCTGTCTGCAATTCTTACGACCTCTACCTGCCGTTTATTCCGGAACAGGGGTTCCCTGGTCTGAACTTTACGCAAGGCAATGTCGTAAGCCTTAAAATAATCAGACAATAAGTTGCTCCATAAAGCCGAACGAGCTGTCATTATTGCTTTTGAGGCTAATTCCGCCCTCCGGCTTTCTGACATCTTCTCCAGTTTTACTATTAGCTGGGTGATCTGGCTTGCCACAGTCTCCTGGTTGTCGTCATTTCTCTCCAGCACGGTAACACTCTCGTCGCGGGCAGTATTTTTAATCCACACACCGAAACCAGCCAGTGAAGTGGTCAGCGTCGGAACGCCAAAGGCCAGGCTTTCAAGAGGGGTATAGCCCCAGGGCTCATAGTATGATGGGAAGACAGAAAGGTCAAATCCCGGCAGCAGGTCGTAGTAAGAAAGGTTGAAAACGCCATCGTTCCCGTTCAGGTAACTGGGAACATAAATGACTTTGACATTGTGTTTAGGACTGTTTGTCAGGTGTTTTTGCTTCAGTCGCTTCAGGATCTGATCATACTCAGCTTCAAAAAGTCCATGAGTAAGGCAATTATCTTTTGGAGCAGAAATTTCTTTGGGCTCATTCAGGTTTTCCAAAACAGAAGGAACCGGTCCGGAGTGATGGGCTGGTATGGCTATGAACGCAATGACCGAATAGGTGAGCCTTTCATCTGTATTCAGCTCTGCCAGTGCATCAATGAACAGGTCGATGCCTTTATTCCTGAATTCATAACGTCCGCTGTTTAGAAGCAACAGCGAATCGGATGGCAATACCTGCCCTGTAACTGCCTGGGCTACGGCAAGCAGTTTTTCCCTGGCAAAGGAGCGCCTTTCACTTAGTTCGGCGAGGTCGGGAATTAAAGCTTCATCAAATCCATTCGGAGTAATAACATCTGCATCCCTGCCTATGAATTGTTTGCATTCATCAGCGGTAAGCCTGCTTACGGTGGTGAAAGCGTCACTTTCGCGGGAAGCCAGGGCTTCGAGGGAGTGCTTGGCCCTGACATTAAACCGGTTTGCCATCGCATCACCAGAATACTCTTTGAAATGGCTGTAAAGCGGCAGGTTATTGCCGGCGATGCATCTTCCCACTACCGTGGCATGCGTGGTAAATACGCAACCAATCTGAGGCACCTTGTTCTTCAGGTATAATATCCCACTCCCCGTCATCCATTCATGGAAATGGGCGATAATCTTTTCATCTGCTGCGATGCGGAAATTGTAAAAGCTCTCGATGAGCCTTCCGGCGGCGTATCCAAAAAAGAGGGGTTCCAGGTAATCCCAACTTCCGGTGATACTATCAAGTTTATAGGTCTCCCAGAAATTGGACAGGATTTTGTCCTTCATCCCGAAGAAGTTGGTAAAATCAATCAGGATAACAATGGGATTGCCTTTGATATTCCACCGGCCAATCTTGAACCGCAATCCTTCCGATTCTGCTCTTTCGCGCCAGGATTTCAACAGAGACCTGTCTTCAGTGAAATCCGGATTCAGGCTGGTTTCTTTCCAAACATCCGGTCCGATCAGTATGTAGTTATTGTCGTACTCGTTCTGAATGCGTGATGCTTTGGTCGAGATGACTGTATAAATCCCCCCGACCTTGTTGCACACTTCCCAGCTTACTTCAAATATATAATCAGGTCTTATCAGTTTCTTTTCGCTCATATGTTTCAGTTAGTCTGCAAATTAACACGGCAACCAATCAGTCATCATGAATGCCTGTGATCGTTCCTTAAAACGGGCGGCAAAATTACGAAATAGTTGCATATCTGAATCCCACCTGCCTGAAGGAGGCACCCGGCACCTCCCGACAGCCATCAATTCCTTATCCCTGTAAATAAACAAGCAATTGTTTTCTATTTCTTTTCCCTCTTTACCTTCAATTTTGCAGTAGATTTTGCAGCAGATTTAGCGGATGCTTTCTCGATGGGTTCTGGTTTCACCAGGGATTTCTTTTTCACTGTCCTGGCCTTGACAATTGAATCCGGAATACCGGCCTGCCGGCTAACGGGTACAGCGGTTTGTTCCGGCTTTACGCTTTTCTTTGTGTGCTCTTCAACCCTGACAATAAAGTCAGACAACACATTCATGTAATTGATAAAGGCTTCATATGGAGAGGCATAAGGATTAAAGTAATGATGCACTGCTCCATCGCTGAACCATTTGGTACACATATAATAGAAGTGGTCACTGGCCTGAAGGTAGTGCCAGTCGGACAATATCCCGGGATCGGTACAGCTGGCAACTGACGACGACAGTGCGTACAGGCTTCTGATTGCTTCATCCTGCAGGTCGTTGCCGATCCATGCCGTCAGGTCACGCTCTTCATCGGCCCAGGATATCGTATAAGGCACATTTAATCCTGCCACCGGTTGAAGTTCAGCTGATGCTTCCGAAGGGGTAACAAATCTCCACTTCCCTGACCGGATTGCCAAGGCAGGAAATGCGTGCATAAATCCGAAGATGTTGGTATCGGCCTTTTGATGTTCTCCAAAGGTTTCGTAATCCATGAAGAGATTGACTATCTCCTGCTTTTTATCCACTTTATTCAGCCAGCCCAGATATTTTTCGGGTGTCAGTGGCCATTCACCCCAGTCGCGCTGCGAAAACCGGAAGGCGATGTCGTCGCTAAGCTGATAGTTGCGCAGCAATATCTTCAGACGATTGTGAGCAGCACTACAGTACAGATAGTTAGGGCTTTTCCAGCCCAGCACCTGTTTGGCACCTTCCGTGAGCATGGTTGTAAAGCCCATCTCATGTACCTGTCCTGCAATATCATTGGAAAAAATCAACTCGGTGTTTCGAAAGGTGACAGGCCTCTGCCCGAAGAGTTCTTCAATAGCGTCGGAATGCGCTTTTACCTGCCTGCGGAACTCTTCTGCATTCGTCACGGAAGCCAGAGAATGCGAATAGGTTTCGCCCAAAAACTCGACATTACCTGCACTGGCTAATTTCTTGAAACTTTCAATCACCTCTGGTGTGTATTTGCGGAATTGCTCCAGAGCGGTACCCGAGATGCTGAACGAGACTTTAAAAGCAGAGCCATATTGCTTTATCAGATTCATCAGTACCTGGTTAGCCGGCAAATAACAATGACTGGCGATTCGTTTGGCTATGGTGCTGTTCGAGTAATCATCATAATAATAATGATTATCTCCTATATCAAAAAAACGGTATGTGCGAAGCCTGAAAGGCTGATGAATCTGGAAATAAAGACAAATTGCTTTCATGACGAGGGCATTAATGATTGTTCGATGACACTAGTTAAGCAGAGAGGCATACACTTTACTGATCTTTCCGGCTGCTTCTTCCCATTTCAGGTTGTCGACTTCCTGAGAGCCATGCGTTTGAAACATGGAGGTGAGCGATTTGTAATGAAGCAGTCCATAGATTGCATCCGCCATTGCTTCAATATCCCAGAAATCGACTTTAAGGGCGTAGTCCAGCACTTCGGCGACACCCGATTGTTTTGAGATCACGACAGGGACCTGGGATCGCATAGCCTCGAGAGGAGAAATGCCAAAAGGTTCCGATACGGAGGGCATCACATACACATCACTCAGGGCAAACATACGGTCCACATTTTCTCCTTTCAGAAATCCGGTAAAATGGAATTTTGTAGCTATCCCGAGCTTTGCAACCCGATGGATCATTTTTTCCATCAGGTCACCGGTACCGGCCATAACAAAACGGACGTTCGGATCGCGTTCGATCACCATTCTGGCGGCTTCCACAAAATATTCAGGTCCCTTCTGGAAGGTGATACGGCCGAGGAAAGTAACGACCTTCTCCTTCACATGTTTCTGAACATCTGCAAGTTCAGCCTTTTCGGAAGGTTCAACCGCATTGTGCACAGTGATGACTTTATCGGGATTGATTCCGTATCGTTCTATCACAATGTTCCGCGTCAGGTTGCTGACTGTAATAACGCGATCGGCTTCTTCCATACCCTTACGCTCGATGTCGTAAACATTGGTGTTGATATTCAGACCTGACCTGTCGAACTCCGTTGCATGCATGTGCACAACCAATGGCTTTTTACTTATCTGTTTGGCCGCTATACCGGCAGGATAGGTGAGCCAGTCGTGGGCATGAATGACGTCAAATTGATTTGAGGCAGCAATGGAGGCTCCAACCAAGGCATATCGTGACACTTCTGTCATCAGGTCGTGCCCGTATTTCCCCGAAAACTGGAATTTCTCAGCGAAGATAGAATTGGTGTAAGTCTCGGAGGATTTGATTTCATTCTTAACAATTTCTTCAAACTCAGCCGGCCCGACATAAGGAATCAGGTTGGAACCGATTTCAAGAAAGGTGATCTGATCCCAGTATTCTTTGTAAACCGGGTCATCCATCCATATCGGGACATCACTGGCATTAACTATCCTTACTGCCTCCTGACTTTCATCACCATATGCCTTGGGAACGACAAAGATTACTTCCACATCATGTTTCATAAGCCCCCTGGTCATTCCAAAACACGCCGTTCCTAAGCCACCGGTTATATGTGGCGGAAATTCCCATCCAAACATCAGTACTTTCATTTAAAAGCAATTTTAAGTATCACTTCCGGTAAACGTATCAATCTGATTCTTTGGTCGTATCAATCAGGTATCTCATACGGAGCAAAGCGGCAACGCTCCAAGCCTGCGAGATGGCTCCGGAGGGCCTGTGAGGAGGGTCTCCGTCGTAGAGTTCCGAAACAGTCCCGATTCCATGCTCCGACATAACTTCCTCAAATCCCGAATAAATCTTCCCGATAAATGCTACTCCTGACTTTTTGTGTAGTTTCAGGTAAGCTTCTGAGAATGGACCTAACAGCCAGGGGAATACCGATCCCTGGTGATATGCCAGGTCACGTTCAGTTTGATTGCCGGCATACTCGGGTTTGTAAGCCGGGTCGATGGGAGACAATGTCCGTAATCCCCTGGGTGTCAATAATTCATTTTTAACTCTGTCGACAACATCCTTTCGTTGTTCTTCACTCAGAGGAGAGTAGGGCAACGAAGCCGCAAGTATCTGGTTTGGTCTGACACTCTTGTTTACATAGTCGCCATCTACATAATCGGCCAGGTAGTTACTGTTTGCAATCCAGAATGTATCAACGAAAGCAGCAGGAATCCTGTCAGCTATCGGTTGCCAATCACCAATAAACTCTTTATCAGAACTTATCTCTGCAAGTTCAAGAGCAAAACGGATTGCGTTGTACCAGAGAGCATTTACCTCTACTGCCAGACCCGTCCGGGGGGTAACCGGTATGCCATCGACTATTGCATCCATCCAGGTAACAGGAACTCCGGGTATTCCAGCATAGAGCAGGCCATTCCCCAACATATGGATATTATAGGAAGTACCTTCACGGAAGCTGTACAGGATGTTTTTAAGGACAGTTCCGTAATGCTTCCAGATGGTCTGATCACCTGTAAACAATTTGTATTGCTGAAGCGTCCAGAACAACCATAAGGAAGCATCCGCAGCATTGTATTCCACCTTGTTCCCCATTCCGTAATTGGGGAAAAGCGGGCCATTCATTTCGGATATAAGGGTATCGATTACTGCCTTTACGGTCTTGAAGTCCTTTTTCACCATGGCGAGATCAGGCAGGGCGATGAATGCGTCGCGCGCTACACGCCCAAACCAGGGAAATCCTGCTATAATCTCAACATGTTTACCTCGTGTAACAATGAATTGCTGGGCAGCATTTTCAAGACAATTTTCGAAGCTGTTGCGAGGCGTTCTCCTCTTAACTTCTGCCGAAAACATTCTTCCGAGCTGAGCAGGATTTGCATCTTCAACGCCTGCAATAAAATAAATGCTCTCGCCAACAGAAACAGGCATCTCAAAGTAACCAGGCGTATAAAGGTCTTCTACATAATCATATCCACGGGCACGTTCACGGGTGTAGGTAAAATTGTAGTAAGTATCAGGCACATGGATGTATTCGGAATCCTTGGAAAACTGCAGGTATAGGTATGGGTAACCTTCATACATACGTACTTTGATGCCGTTCGGAACCGGGTCGTACCTCCTGTCGATATCGTTATTGGCCCTGGTGAGAGTGTGTATGTTTCTGAAGGCCAGAAACGGACGGAACCGAAGCCGGGTTGGAGAGTGAGCTTCCTTCAGCGTATATTTTATGATAACCTGATCCGAATTACTGACGAACAGCATTTCCTTGGTCAGTACGACCCCTCCTACCCGGTAGGTAAGGGTCGGAATGGGTTCGGAAACAAAATCGGTAATATACTTGTGACCTCCCGGGCTGTAAACCCCGCCTTTAAAGCGGTGGATGGCAAGGTTAAATTCGGCATTTTGCTGGATAACCGTCTCGTCGAGCGAGGACAATAACACATGCATCCCGCCATCCAGCTGATATTGAGGCATGATAAGCAAACCATGGTATTTTCGGGTGTTGCACCCGATGATCGTCGTGCTTGAATAGGAACCCGCACGGTTCGATCTCAGGAGTTCACGGGATAATGAGTATTGAAGATTAACCAGTTTATCCTTTTCAAATTCAAGGTAACTCATAATAAAACAAGCTTTTAATCCTTAACTAATAAGTGCCATCCAAAGCTTGCTAAGATATTCAGATTTTTACATACTTTGCTGTTATCTTCATATTAAATCCTCTCTTAGCTCTATAAAAATATTAATAAATTCTTATTGTACATCCGTTTTATAATAAAAAAGTCCTTCCAACGTACTTACCGGAGGAAAGTCTATTTTTGCACATATGTTCAACAGTTCCTACGTGCGTATAAGGCCTGAAGGCTATCTTTTTCTACTCTCATTCCTTGCAGCGGTTCTATTAACAATCAGTTGCAGTAAGGAGGAATGGAACACAAATCCGGAGTTCCGGCTCGGCTTTAGCAGTGATACCGTTCTCTTCGATACAGTCTTCACTTCTGTTGGCTCAGTTACCAGGCAACTGTTGGTGCACAACACAAGCAACAAACGTATTAACATTGAATCTGTAAGACTTGCAAGGGGCAGCTCTTCTCCTTTCCGGATCAATATCGACGGCGAGGCTTCAACCGAAGTAAAAGACCTGGAAATTGCCGCGCACGACAGCGCTTATATCTTTGTAAAGGTCACTATTGATCCTGCCGATCAGAATGCACCTTTTATCCAGACAGATTCCATTCTGTTTCTCACCAATGGCGCCCTTCAGGATGTAAAACTGGTTGCCTGGGGCCAGGATGCTGTCTTTTATGCCAATGACACGCTGACCGGGAATGTGGTTTTCAATGCCGACAAGCCCTATGTGATTTATGGCAACCTGGTTGTCGATTCTCTGTCCACGCTAACACTAACGGAAGGTGCCAGGCTTCATTTTCATTCCAACAGCGGCATGCTGATCCGGAATGGAGCTTCGCTGCAGGTAAACGGAACTTTAAACAATCCGGTGCTCTTCAGAGGCGACAGGCTGGACCAGGAGTATGCGACTATACCCGGGCAGTGGCTCGGGCTAGAGTTTGAAGGGGGAAGCACCGGTAACCGGTTAACTTATGCTGATATTCAGAATGGCCGGGTGGGCATCCAACTCGACAGTTCAGCCATCGGGACTGAGCCAAGGGTGATCCTCTATAACTGCATCATCCACAACATGGTGAATTATGGTATTTTATCAGTCCATTCAAATATTCGCGCCCTGAACTGCCGTATCAGCAATTGCGGGGGATATACGGTTGCCATCGACGGTGGCGGAAAATGTGAATTCAGGCATTGCACCATATCCAATTACTGGAGTTCATCGAGCAAGCAATTCCAGGCCCTGTTTCTGAGCAACAACTCTTATGTCAACGGAATACGGATTCCGGCTGCACTTGAGGAGGCCTATTTCGGGAATTGCATTGTTAATGGGAACAGCGATAATGAGATCATTCAGGATAGTATAAAGGGAGCTGATTTCACCTTTACCTTTGATCACTGCCTGGTACAAACCGACCTGGCCGGCAAGCACCAGTCTTCATTCGTGAATTGCATCATCAATCAGGATCCCAAGTTCAAGGATCCCTGGAACGGGTATTTTGAACTGGATACGTTATCCCTTGCCAAAGATGCAGGGTATCTGCCCGTTATTCAGTCGTCGTCTCTCGATATCACCCTTGATCTGAAAGGGCAATCACGCATTTCGGATGCCGGACCCGATCTGGGCAGCTATGAACGGGTAGAGAACAGATGATTTCCCCTTTTATTTTCAGAATCTGTACTTAATAGCTATGCCCTGTGGATATTCAGATCACCTGGCTGTATCGATCCCTTAGAACTTTCCGCAATCAGCCATTTCGACCGGCTCATTTTTAAAGATGAAATCTAATCCGGACTTACCAGGTTAACTTTTCCATGCAACAGTCTTAGCATGGCAGATCCGATATCTGCAGGTGAATCAACGACAGTGATCCCGCATTCGCGCATAATAGCCTTCTTGGCTTCAGCTGTATCGCTCTTCCCTCCCACTATGGCGCCGGCATGGCCCATGGTCCTTCCTTTGGGTGCGGTGGCCCCGGCTATGAATCCAACTACCGGTTTGGTACCATGTTCTTTGATGTAGTATGCAGCATCAGCTTCCATCGATCCGCCAATCTCACCAATCATAACAATTCCCATGGTTTCATCATCCTGCATGAATAATTCAATGGCATCGCGTGTGGTAGTTCCTATAATGGGATCTCCTCCGATGCCGATCCCTGTAGTTTGACCGAGCCCGGCCTTTGTTAGCTGATCAACAGCTTCATAGGTCAAGGTCCCTGAACGGGAAACAATGCCTACCACTCCCCTTTTATGAATAAAACCGGGCATGATGCCGACTTTGGCTTCACCGGGAGTGATAACACCCGGACAATTAGGGCCGATAAGCCGGCAATCGCGCGCATCGACGTATTCCTTAACCATCAACATATCTTTGACCGGGATCCCTTCGGTAATACAAACAATCACCCGGATACCGGCGGCAGCAGCCTCCATGACGGCATCAGCAGCAAAAGCAGGCGGAACGAAAATGATCGATACATTGGCACCGGTAGCAGCAACACCTTCCTTCACCGTATTGAATACGGGACGCCCCAAATGTGTTTGTCCGCCTTTTCCGGGCGTAATTCCACCCACCACGTTGGTACCGTATTCAATCATCTGGGAGGCATGAAATGTTCCTTCACCGCCTGTAAATCCCTGAACAAGTATGCGCGAATCCTTATTAACAAGAATGCTCATAGGTAGATTTATGATTATTTTTCACCAAAGATAATAAAATGGAACCGATTTCCACATTTTATATGCTGCACAATCTGTTGCCTGATCACGTACAACTATCATCAGAGCTTCAAATGAAAGCTGACATTAAAAACCTTCCCGGTTCCCTTTTTTGCTGTCAACAACCCGCGAATGTCCGGGTTTCATTTTCTTTTATTGCATGAAGACGACAAGCATAAAAACCATAAAGTGTTTATTTGTACCGGTTTTCATGTCGCGGGCATGAAATTGACAACAAATTGTTAACAAATCAGGCAGAGATAAGTTTTGAGACAGGATCTTTATACTTTGTTTTGCAGCTACTACTTATCCTTGGCAATGCACAGGCTTCTCAAACGAATTCTTTTACCGGCACTGATCCTTCCCGGGTTGATTGTTGCGTTTTCCTGTTCCCGTAATCCTAAGACTGCTGCAGAAACAGAACTTTGTGCTGAGAAGCACCAACTAACAGCAGAACAGGAAAAAGAGATCCGGAAAGCCATTCATGCTGATGAGAAATCGTACCGGCTTGATACCCTTTTCAAAAAGAAGTTCGGGAGACAGGGGTTCAATGGAGCTGTACTGGTAGCCCAGAAAGGGATCATCTTGTACGAAAACGCACAGGGGTACAGCAATCTGAAAGACAAGACGCCTTTGACCCTTAACAGTGCATTTCAGCTGGCTTCCATCAGCAAGACCTTTACGGGCGTTGCGACTCTGTTGCTGGTGCAGGAAGGTAAACTGTCGCTTTCCGATACTGTGCGTCAGTTCTTTCCCAAATTCCCCTATCCGGGGGTGACAATTCTCGATCTGTTAAGTCACCGCAGCGGACTGCCGAATTATCTGTATGCATTTGAAGAAAAACGGAAGCTTAACGCTGCCCTGCCGACGAACGATTCGGTCATGGCATGGTTCTGTCAGGCTGATCCTCCTGTTCCGCCCTATAACAAGCCCGGATGTTTCTTTAGCTACAACAATTCCAACTTCATAATACTTGCTTCCATCATTGAAAAGGTAAGTGGCATGAGTTATCCTGAATTTCTCCGGAAAAGGATCTTCCTGCCGCTGAGGATGTTCCACACCTTTGTTGATACTTTAGCACCCGACTCTCTAAGGATCAACCAAACCACAGGTCATCAGGGAAATCGCATTCGTGAAAGGGAGTTTTTCGACGGAGTATACGGCGATAAAGGAATTTTCTCTTCTGCCGCTGATCTTTCCCGTTGGTATTTCGGACTCATGAATGAATGCATCCTGAACCGACACTGGCTGAAGCAGGCCTTTACCCCCCGCAGCTTTGAGAAACACAGCAGACATAATTACGGACTCGGATTCCGGCTTATGTGCTCACCCACTGACATGAAAAAAGTGGAATATGTCTACCATGGCGGATGGTGGGCCGGTTACTCAACCATGTTCTGGTCTGATCCTGAAGAAGAATTTGTGATCATTATTCTCAGCAACAAAAAGAGCAATGCGGCCTATGAGATCAGGCCCATACTGGATATTCTCGAAGACGGAAAATCAACTAAATCCAAGGAAGAAGACGGCATTTCCGATTCCTTGTAACTAATTGTATTTCAGATTTATTCAAACAATATTCAACGTCTTAAAGCTATTTTTATAACCTTCTTTAGGGTTTCACCCTTCTGTTTCGTATCTTTGTTTTTAATCAACACCCTGAAGCCATGAATGCAACTGGTCTGTTCAAGTCGGGCGATGATACCATCTGTGCCTTATCAACTCCTCCGGGCTCCGGAGCGATAGCCGTGATACGTTTATCAGGTCCCCGTTCAATTGCCATAGCGGAATCGGTTTTTACTCCTGCCGGCAAGCAGGTCACCCTGCCGACTATAGCATCGCATACGGTTCATCTGGGGATGATCCGGGAAGGTGATGATCTGATTGATGAAGTGTTGCTGACATTCTTTAAGGCACCTCATTCCTATACCGGTGAAGATGTGATTGAGATCTCCTGCCACGGTTCCCTGTTCATTCAACAGAGGATACTTGAAACACTGATACAGGCAGGAGCACGCATGGCCAAACCCGGAGAATTCACGTTCCGGGCTTTTATGAACGGGAAGTTTGACCTCTCGCAGGCGGAAGCTGTTGCCGACCTTATTGCTTCCAATTCAAAAGGAGCCCATGATCTTGCCCTGAGCCAGATGCGCGGTGGTTTTTCGTTGAAGATCAAAGAGATGCGGAAGCAATTACTTGATCTGGCTTCATTACTTGAACTGGAACTCGATTTCAGTGAGGAGGATGTTGAATTTGCCGACAGGGAGAAGTTGTTAAAGCTGATGGATGAGCTCAGGTCGGAACTGACACTTTTAGCTGATTCCTTCTCTTTAGGGAATGTGATCAAGGAAGGAATCCCTGTTGCAATTATCGGTAAACCCAATGTCGGGAAATCCACCCTGCTGAATGCCATACTGAATGAGGAGCGTGCAATAGTGAGCGATATCCCCGGCACCACCCGCGATACTGTTGAAGATACACTTACTATTAAAGGGCTCAAATTCCGTTTCATTGATACAGCCGGTTTGCGGTCGCACAGCAGCGACACGATCGAAAACATGGGCATTGGCCGGACATATGATAAGATACGTGAAGCCACCATCATCCTGTATGTCTTTGATATCAGCAGCATCACCAGTGAAGAGATCGACGAGTTAAAGGAAACCTTCCGTGAACATATTGACAATCCGGATAAGCAATTTATCCTCATCGGCAACAAAACGGACCTGATGCTGGAAGCGCCGCCTCATATCACTGCCCTGTTCGACCTTGAAACGATATTCATTTCCGCAAAGCGCAAAGAGAACATTAACCTGATCATCGACAGTCTGATCAGGACGGTAAAGGCAAGCCAGGTGTCGGACCGGACCATCATCAGTAACATCAGGCATCATGAAGCCATCACCCGGACATTGGCAGCGCTGGAAAGTGCCCGTGAAGGGTTTGATAACCATCTTTCCACCGACCTGATCGCGATCGATATCCGTTCGGCGCTGTACCACCTGGGCGAGATCACGGGCGAAGTGACTACTGAGGAATTGCTGGGGAATATCTTCAGCAAGTTCTGTATCGGGAAGTAAATTCTACCAGATATATCAGTAACAAACCTATAAAAATTAATATTGAGCAGCTGTTGGTTTACATCTGCATAATATTAAAAGACTAGTGGCGAATTGTATAGTAGCCTCCGACAGAGGTCGATAGAACCTGAAATAAATTAGCTGGTGTACCGGTTGACCGGTGTTCCCTTCTGATAAAAGAAAAGACAGAGTTGTCGTATCTCAATTCAAAGAACACACCTCCCCATTTATATTTTTTTTTCACATTTAAACCCATGCTCACTCCTATGTCATTTTGTCTTAGATGTTCATCATCTTGCAAAAAATTGCCAGTGCTTCTTTGAAACACATTCGGTTGATCGACAATAGTATTACTATACTTTATGTATTCTTTTATGATTGATCTCAAGTATTGTGAATAATAAATACCAAAGACAAAGGACAAGCTATAGCCAGTAAGTTTCTCAAAATCGATAGAATAACCGGCAAGTTCGGAAACCTGAAGATACATTCTGCTTTCGTTAATCAGTTGCGTACTTGTATCGGAGAGAATCATCCATCCGGTTTTGTACCCTTTATCATAGTATCCTATTTCAGTCTGCAACCAAAATTTCTTTCTTAATGGTAACTGACATACTATCTTGGGAAGAACATTATTTTTCCATCTGAAATCGAGTGGATCGTTTGACAATTTTGCCGCACTGAACCCAACAGCCCCGCCAATATTAAAAACACTTTGGCTCTTACTGCTGATGGAAGTAACAAGGATCAAGATTAAAATTGCCATGGATCTTGTAAGAGTTGATTTTCTCACATTTTCAAAAACTTGGTTTTTATAGTTTTTTGTCCATTATCAAGTTAAATAATACTCAGCCCTTTAGGACTTTTCCTTAATACAGCAATATCATTACCTGTGAAGAATGACAAATTTCGATGAGGCTATTGGTTTACCATTAGCCAGTAATTGGAGGAAATAAATTCCAGAAGGGAATTCCTGCACATTCATGACATGATTTATATTGTCAGCATCAAATGAATCTGTAGTCACCAATTCCCCATTCAAATTATAAAGATTAATGGTCAGAATACCTTCAATTGGCTCATAATGGTATTGATCGACATACAACCAGGAGTTAGTGGATATCTTATATTCTGGTATTGCGACACTAATGGTTTCGTCTGCCGGGTCAGGAAAAACGAGAAGACGGGATAAATACTTAACAACATTTTCATCAGGAAGTGACAACGTGCTGCAAAAATCTGAAATACTGATAGTTGTATTAGTTATTGGAACAGAGCAGAGGCTATCATATAATCTGGGAATAATATCATAATCCCCACCATGCAATGATTGGTCATATTTCTCAAGGCTGACAAGATAATACCATTCAAACGGTTGGAGCTCTGTTATTCTGTATCCGCAATACAATATTTTTCCGTCAGCAGTCTTTATTGCATCATTTGCGAAAAACCTATCGTTCCAATAAGAATATCTTTTAAGAAGACTCCCGTTTGTATCAACCTTGGAAATCACAAATGTTGGCAGGGACGAGCTAGGTGAATAAGCATTAGATAAAACAAGATGATTTTCACTGAGTGGGAGTATGGTAGTTGATATATCAGAAGTAGTATATAAGGTAGGAGAAACCAGATGCCATACTGATTGGGTGCCATCCTGAGATAACTTATAGAAACATCCTGCATCATAAGCACCCCATCCACCACTACCAGCAAAGTATAACATTCCGTTCGCAGCTTCAAATCCCCTGGTACTGGTTCCACCACTCCAAATATAATAAGGAACAGTTGGAATGTAGGAAGCATTCCATCCTTCAATTCCTGAGCTGTCTACCTTTATCCATAAAGGCTGCGGCATGTATTTGGTTGATCCGGGAGGAATTATTTCGTTTGAGCCGGAAAGAACACAACCCCCATCATGAGTAGGAACAATAGAGGTAATTACAGGATTTCTGTAAGTAAGTCCATTGCAGTACTGATTCATCCATATCAAACCTCCTTGTTCTGATATTTTTGCAACATAGATGGAAGAAGTACCTGATGTCGGTGTAAACAAGCTCAGGAAGTTTCCGGTTGAATCCATTACTATATCAGTACATTGGATTTCTTGATAAGGAAACTTGAATCGCCGGCACCATTCAATTTCTTTACAAGCATTGAACCTGATGATAAAAGGTTGAGTGGTTGTGTAATCAGTTGTAATACCGCCACCTACAACAAAGCAATTACCGCTTGCCGGGGCAATAGTATTGAGAACCAGAGGAAAATCCGATTCAGCCTTAAGTTCGATGAAATAACGAATGCCACCATTGATATCAGTCTTAAATATTTTCCCTTTTCCAGGATTATAAGACAAGTGTGATGTACTGGCTGAAACAAGGTAACCCGGATCATAATCCTGAATCACTCCGGTTCCTTTACAATCGCCCTGCAAATCAATTTTCCAGATTGGCTGCGACCAGCAGTTACTCGAACTGATAAGGACATCAATGATCAATACAATCAAAAAATTTATTCTTCGAAAGTGCACAATATATTTAATATTCATTGTTAATCTCTTTTTACCGGGAAATTACAAATTTAGCTGAGGCTACTCTTTTTCCTTTCTGCATAATAACAACCATATATGGACCAACTGGCAGTGACTGAACGTTTAATAACTGGTTCTTCTCTATAGCATCAAAGCTATATTCCATCACTTTGTGACCTCCCAGGTCAATTAAATTCAGTTCAAGTTCGCCGACCAGGGGTTCATAGTGTTGTTGTACCCCTAGATCATTACTTCTTGAATCAACTGAATATTCGGGTGTTTCAACATTCAAATATTGGTTAGCCGGATTCGGAAATAGATTTAATCTGAGAATATCACTATTAGCGGGAATTTCAGGTAAGCAGGTATACAATCTGCAGGCAGTAGGCAGCAAGATGGTATCACTCACAATGGGATGCGGACAAAGGCTGTCGTATGTTAGCGGTATAGTGTAAATACTGTCATATTCCAGGTTGGTATTGAATTTATACAGCAGCACATTGAAGGGATAATCTGGGTAGCCCTCATAAGCATTTGACTTCATTACTATCTTATGATCATTCGTAACAAATGTTTGCATATCCCAGATAAGTTCCTCTTCACAGATGCTTTTCCGCTGATTGCAGAGAGTATCGGTCAGATTCAGTGACCACCGCCAATCTTCCCCAAGATCTCTCCAACAACCTGTGCTGATGATTAAGGAAGTATCATCTAATGGATCCACCGAAGCAACAATTCCTCCAATTGATTGAGGATCGCCAATAACCCGATAACTATCCAGCGTATCTCCAGATGTTGACATTTTATATACAAACGGAAGCTGATATTGAAGTTTTGATCCACCGCAATAATAATTACCAAAACTACCTTCAACAGCATCATATGGCTCTCCATATATCTGGAAAGGATCAATATACCATTTTCGTTCCCACAACAGGTTACCATCCGGATCGACTTTATAGAAATGCGGAAAAGAGGAATAATATGGGTAACCCGGATAAATGGTGTCATCAACTATTCCGGCAATCATTACGCAATTGTCAGAAGTCAGAATCAGGTCATTGTCAGCCTGATTCAGGTAATCATGGTTTGTATCATAATAATTAATCCATTGAACATCACCGTCAGGACTTAGTTTTATCAAGCTAATCTTTGAATATGTGTCAAGGCTCATTCGGATACGTTCACAGATATAGCTTCCATCAGGCAGTTGTACGATTCCGACACGGATAATAGAGCCATTAGCCTGATTTATCTTATCAGGAAGAATGACGCACCACTCAGATTCAGCACAAGCATTGAATTTCATAACATAACCATCACCATATTGATTATAGCCACGATAAATACCACCGACTATTTCTCCTCCATCACTTGTTTTAACCATACAATCCAGATCGCTCCCACCATCCTGCCCAACACATCTGTGCCATAGTTTGTCCCCATTGATATCAGTCTTTATGATCCAACCATAGGTTTGATTCGTATTTAGATTCTCCAAGGTAGAGACAATCATATATCCTTTATCGTAACTTTCAAACGCATCAAAGCCCATTATACAGGCATCGGGCATATGGTAGTTCTTTTTCCAAACCTGCTGCGCCTGAATAAACGAGGGAAATAAAATGGCTAATATCAGCATGGAAGCGGAAAAACAAAATCTTTCTATGTAATTGATTTTCCGTGTATTAAAATGATAGAAATGGATAAAATACGCCTTGATATTCATAATAATGCTGGTTTAATAGGTACGAGTTAGCGGAATAATGATAAGATCAGTTGAATAACTCCCCTGCAAGCAGTGAAGTTTAGCTTTAGTTGATTCTACTCGTCCCGAGCAGAGAAAAAATAACCCCGGATGAGATTAGAATATATTTTGTGGTAAAAATAACGGCATCGTTAAAGATAAAGATCTGCTTATATACTTCGGCTGAACAGGTCGTGAAATATGTTTTTCGGAACTTGCTCAGTATTACTGAATCTAATCAGCTTTGTTTCGAGCCGGCAGGCTCCCTCCGAAGGAGCACTTCGTGCCTTTGGGGCAAACCTGTTAAGATTCAGTATAATTTCTTTAGCGAATATAAGGATAAAAGACATATGTTTTCTTTTTTTTCGGCTTATCATATCTCATGAATACAAATAACATATTATTATCGTTATACTGCGGCTGAAGAGGTTTCAAAAATGTTTATTGGGGAACACGCTCAGTATAATTGAATCTAAACAGCTCTGCTTCTCAAACCTGTTAAGATTCAGTATAGATACACCTTATCATAAGGGAAGCAAGCATATCAAACAAACAAATTCTGCATCATGAAATCAATCCCGCAACAGAATGGGCAAAACTTCACCTCATTACATATCGGTTCGCTTGACAGGCTGAATGACTACTCATTCCTTCATCCAAAATTGAACGTGGAGGTCCCCGGAAAGATCTTCACCGGCGAATTACTAAAAACGACCGGAGTTGAGATTTCCCTTCAGGTTCTTAAGCCGGGCGGAGCGATTGGATTTTTGCATTGCCACCGCCTGCATGAGGAAGTTTACATTTTTCTGAAAGGGAACGGAAAATTCCAGGTCGATGACGTGGTAATGGATGTGCAGGAAGGCTCACTGGTCCGTGTGGCATCTGCTGGTAAACGAACCTGGTGGAATCCCTCCAATGCTCCTCTCGTCTGCATGGTCCTTCAGGTGATGCAGGGTTCGCTGGACGCCCATCTTATCGCCGACGGTTATCGCGTGGATGGTTCGATACATTCACAAATTAAGGCACATTTTACTGCCGACCATGTCCTATCATCAGGATGTCCCATCCTGCACGGGCTGCAGAATGCCTTTTGTGATATAGATTGGCCGGATTTCTTTCCGGATCGATTTTTTCTTCCATCCAAACCAGATTCCGGCTACTACAGTTATAACTCCCAACAGTGCCAGCGCCCACGAAAGCCCGATCCCGCTGGCCACCGTTCCTGCAAGGAGATTCCCGATCGGGGTCGTACCCATCAGGGCCATGGCATAAAAGCTCATTACCCGCCCCCGTTTATCTTCATCAGCGATGGTCTGAAGCATTGTATTGATCGACGAAAGAGACAATATCATCACCAGTCCGCCGACGAACAGGATTAACGCCGAGACTTCCAGGCGGCTGGAGAAGGATGCCAGAATAATGGCAATCCCAAGAATGACCACGCTGAAGGTTATCAGCCGTATCAGCCCCAGAACCGTTCTCCGTGAAGCCATGTACAGAGCTCCTGTCAGAGCGCCTGCCCCCATGGCCGACATGAGATATCCCAGGGTATCGGAACTGCCTTGCAGATTTTCTTTGGCATAGGCCGGAAGCAGGACGATATACGATAATCCGGTCAGGCTTAATACAGCCAGCATGATGATCATAGTCCGGATTGGCATTGAATGGAAGGTATAGTTGAAACCTTCGGTAAAGCTTTCCTTGAAATTGCTTTTCTCCCGGTGAGTTGTCCTTTTCGGGATTTTAATGAGCGTAAGTGCAAGGATGACCGCGGCAAAGCTCAGGGCATTCAGCAGGAAGCAGATCCCCTCGCCCACTATCGCGATAACAATACCTGCAATGGCCGGCCCTATGAGTCTGGCGCCGTTAAAGATGGCAGAATTCAATGCTATGGCATTGCCCAGTTCCGCCGGGTCATCGATCAGGTCGATCACCAGCGATTGCCGGGCAGGAGCATCAAATGCGGTTATGATGCCGAACAGGATGCTTAACACGATGATATGCCAGAAGTCAACCAGATTGAACAGTACCAGGATCGCCATGATCAGGGCCTGGATCAGAAACAATACCTGTGTCAGTTTCATGATACCAAGCCGGTTATACCGGTCGGTGATAACCCCGGTGAAAGGTGATATGAAGAATGTCGGGATCTGGCTTGTAAAGCCTATTAATCCCAACAGAAAAACAGAACCGGTAAGCCTGTATACCAACCAGCTCAAGGCAATGTTCTGCATCCATGTCCCGATGAGCGATACACCCTGACCGATGAAATAGATCCGGTAATTGCGCGAATGCAACGATTTGAATATATCCTTGAATTTAGTTGGCAGGGATCTGATTGACATTATTTCAGGTCTTCAAAGGTTTTCCAAAATTAGGCTTCCTTTTTAAATGAAAATGAAATTCTTACAAACAAGCCTCTGTACCAGCCTGTTCACCAACCGACAATTTCTAAGGATCCGGTAGTTTTCAATTCCGGGTTTCGTGGTTCAGAATGCTTGCTTACTTAGCTGTGCGTTTTCCGTCAGGAGCGTGATTCCGCCCATATTGCCATGCTCATAACTTTTTCAAGGAAATCATAGCCATTTTGAAACATTTTTTGGACTTTTGTATTAGAATCCACGTTATATGTTCTTTCTCCTGTTCATGGAATCCAACAAAACTAAAAATGCTATGAAAATTAACAGTAACAACTACCATCTGACGTCGGCGGGTATCAGTACCCTGCTCACTGCGATTCTGATTTCCCTGATGATAATCCTCATTCCGGCAGGAAATGCCAATGCTCAGGTAGGCAGCATTATCAAGGATAAAGTGAAGGAGAAGGTAAAAGAGAAGGTCAATAATAACGATGAAGAAAGCAACGGGGAAGATCAGGAGGCTTCTCCGGAAGAGCCGGCGGATGAGCAGGAACAGGAGGGCGTAAATGAAGAAAAAGAGCAAAGCCCCAGCAAACAGCCTCAGGAAAAGCTACAATCCTACTCCAAGTACGATTTTGTCCCCGGAGACCAGGTGATCCTGTACGAGGATTTTTCGCAAGATGCTGTTGGCGATTTTCCCGCACTATGGACAACCGATGGCAGTGGAGAAGTCAGGACCCTGAATAAATATCCGGGCAAGTGGCTGTACTGCAGTTCTGAAAGCAGCGTTTACTGTCTGATGAAAGATCTCAAATTACCGGAGAACTTCATCCTGGAATTTGATGTCATTCTCGAACCCCAGGATCCTGAAAACGATCAGCACGCAGGCTTTTACCTTTCGTTCTACAACTCGCAGGAGGACTTTCTGAATGACGGACTTGTACCGGGATCGGAAGGCTTCCACGTTAGCGCCGATGATTATGGATGGACTGTAGATGGATTTGGGAATGGCGAGTATATTGGCAAATCGCAAAGCGAGATAAATCCTGTTAAACTCAATGAACTGAATCATATCATTGTTTGGGTCCAGAAACGCAGGATACGCATTTACTCGGAACAGAAAAAGATCGTCGATGGCCCCACTACCCTGCCGGCCAATGCTCAATACAACAGATTCAGATTCTCCAAATGGGGTCACCAGGGATTCCCTTATTTCTCGAATATCCGGATCACCACTGCTGCTCCCGATACCCGCAGTAAATTACTCACCGAAGGGAAACTGATTAGCTATGGCATCTATTTCGACTCCGGTAAAGACGTCGTTAAGCCTGAATCATACGGCGCCCTGAATGATATCGCTACTGTCCTGAAAGAAAACCCGGATGTAAGGGTGAAGATTGTAGGCCATACCGACAGCGACGGTTCCGATCAGTTGAACCTGGATCTGTCGAAAAGAAGAGCAGCAGCAGTAAAGAAGAGTCTTACCACCGATTTCGGGATCGATGCTTCACGTTTGGAATCAGATGGCGCAGGAGAATCACAGCCTGTTGCCCCTAATACCAGCACTGAAGGAAAAGCCAAGAACCGCAGAGTGGAATTCCTGAAAATATAGCGGATTTTATTCACCTGGGGCGTTCTACAGTAACCGCATGATATTGGTGCCGGCCTGAAAAATGGTTTTAAGCAACTGTGTCCGGTAGTATCAGCCACTGCTTTCATTTAAAAAATTCAAAGAAATGCTGCGCAAAGGAAGCCTGATACTATTACTGTTGGCTATCACTCTCAACGCAACCAGTCAGGATGCCTTTTCAGAATACCGGAAGTACCTTGATCTGACAGGGATCTGGCAGTTTAATACAGATACGGCAAATGTCGGCATACAGCAACGCTGGTACCTGACTGACCTTGACCAGACGGTTAGTCTGCCCGGAACTACTGACCTGAATCAAAAAGGCTTTCCCAATAACGATACGACTACCCTGCACCTGAACCGGGCTTTCAAGTATGAAGGTCCGGCCTGGTACCGGAAAATGATACTGATCCCGGAAGAGTTCAGGGATTTGCAGATTTCTCTTTTTCTGGAGCGGACAAAGTGCACAATGGTATGGATCGACAGTGTATTCGTCGGTGGCTCCAGGATATTGCAATCGCCTCAGATATTTGACATTACCGGCTTGTGTACGCCTGGGAAGCACTGTATCACCATCCGGGTTGATAACACCCTGAATAACACTCCCTACGGGAATGTTCATATTTATTCGGATGATACACAAACCAACTGGAACGGAATCATCGGCAGAATACTCCTGGAGGCTTCTTCCAAAACCTATATTTCAGATTTACAAGTATATCCTGATATTGCAGCTAATAAAGCCAACATCCTGCTCACCATCAGCAATCCACCTGAAGCCGGCACTGTGTCGATAGACCTGTTCCTGAAAAAAATCGTTGATGGAAAGATAAAAATACTGAATTCCAGATCATTCACCCGGGTCAGTGAACCTGTCATTCAACTCGATATTCTGTTAGGGAAGGAATGCAGTCAGTGGGATGAATTCAGTCAGCCGATTTACGCACTGACCGCTGTTATTTCCGGGAAAGGATTCATGGACTCGAGGTCATCAACTTTTGGAATGAGGGAATTCAAAATCAATGGAACTCAATTCTCCATCAACGGACGAACGACCTTTTTAAGAGGTAAGCATGATGCCTGCGTTTTCCCATTGACCGGTCATCCGCCGATGGAAACCGGGGATTGGGAGAAAGTCTTTCGAATTGCCCGATCATACGGCATCAATCATTACCGTTTCCATTCGTATTGTCCGCCTGAAGCGGCTTTTACGGCTGCCGACCGCACGGGTATTTACCTGGAACCAGAGTTGCCCTTCTGGGGCGGGTTGGATTCGGATACCGTGGCTCAGATGCTGCTCGAAGAAGGGATTGGCATGTTGAAAGCCTATGCGAACCACCCCTCCTTCGTAATGTTCTCACATGGAAACGAAATCTGGAGCGGTCACGACCGGGTTGAAAAGAATATCAATACCCTGAAAAAGCTGAACAACAGGCTTCTTTATACTACCGGGTCAAACAACAACATAGGTTTTGTACCTCCCCCGCCATGTTCCGATTTCTTCGTGGCAGCGCGAACGCCTTATGAGCATGACACGATCCTGACCCATACACGGTTGAGTCACTCTTTTGCCGATTCACGGGAGGGCGGGATTATCAATTATTGCTATCCTTCTTCTGACATCGATTACAGTTATCCGGTCGCACAAATTCACATTCCGCTGATAAGCCATGAAATCGGTCAATATCAGGTTTATCCGGATTTCAGGGAAATAGACAAGTACAAAGGTGTATTGAAACCCCGGAACCTGGAAGTATTCCGGAGAAGGCTGGAAACAGCAGGTATGTCAGATCAGGATATTACTTTTCACAAGGCTTCGGGGGCCTGGGCGGCTATCTGTTACAAGGCAGAGATGGAAGCTGCTTTGCGGACTCCCGGAATGGCCGGATTTCAGTTGCTCGACCTGCAGGATTATCCCGGACAGGGAACCGCTCTGGTAGGAATGCTTGATGCCTTCATGGACAGCAAAGGGATCATCAGCCCTGAGGAATGGCTGCATTCGTGTAACGACATTGTCCTGTTGCTTCGTTTTCCCCGATATTGCCTGTGGAACAACGAACACTTCCTGACAACCGTTGAAGTCGCAAATTACTCATCCGGATCCATCCGGAAAAATGTGCAATGGGAGTTAAAAAATCAGGATGGCGTGGTTATAAAAAATGGCAAACTCGGCAGACAGTTATTCCGGAACGGAGGAATCCAATCAGCAGGCAAGCTGGATATTGATCTTTCATTTGTCCGTGATGCTGAAAAATTTACCCTCACGGTTTCTGTACCTGGAAGCAATTACTCCAACACATACCCTGTATGGGTATACCCGCATGAATCAGATGTCCCGGATGTCAAAGCCATACTGATAACCCGTCAGTTGAATGATTCAACGATCAAGGCATTGGAGAATGGCGCGACCGTTCTCTTTTTCCCGGCGAGGGAAGATGTCAGGGAAAAAAGCGTTGAGGGCTTATTCCCTCCCGATTTCTGGAATTATAGAATGTTCAAAGGGATCAGCGAATGGGTCAAAAAGCCTGTTTCACCCGGAACACTGGGCATACTGACGAATCCCGGCCACCCGGCATTCAGCAACTTCCCTACCGATTTCCATACAAACTGGCAATGGTTCTCCATCATAAAACAAAGCAATCCCCTTATCCTTGACAGCCTGCCTGCAGCCTACCGGCCTATTGTTCAAGTGATTGACAATCCTGAGCGGAACCACAAACTGGGTCTCATTTTCGAATTCAAAGTTGGCAACGGAAATTTACTTGTCTGCATGTCGCAGTTGCCTAAAATCATTGAAATGCCTGAAGCCAGGCAGTTATACGGCTCTCTCGTTCAATACATGAAGTCTGATGCCTTCCATCCGGAATGGAGGATAACTGTTGAGGATCTTAAAACATTATTTTAAAAGCACTGATATCTTCTGCATTTTAGGAAGAAAGAAAGCTTAAGGAATTGCATCTTTACAAACCTGATTCATTTCCTGCATTTTCGATTTCAATTCAAGCTGATAAGTATTTCGTATTACGCAATAAAAAAATACATTACTTTTTCAGATTCTTTTAGGCATAGTATTACATTTGTTTCATCCTACATCGCTAAATGTCTTCCCGGGCCCGCTGTTTTATTTGCTTCATTTTCGCAGTATCTTTCTGCATGCCAATGGCAGGCAGGGCGCAATCTATGCAGTCAGGCGACAAAGATCCGTACGGATTGGATCCTGTCCTGTACAACGGAAAATTCTATTCTTTCTTTCTTCCGGAAGGGACTATTGGCAATCCATTTATGCAGGATAATGAATTCCGGTCAGGCACGGTAACCATACGGGGAACCCTGTATGAGAGCGTACTGTTGAATTATGACATTCACAATCAACAGCTTATTCTTAAGTACACTAATCAGTTGGGTGCCACCAACCTGCTTTCCATTTCCGATGCATGGCTGGAGGCCTTTACGATTGGTGATATGAAGTTTGAAGTAATTCAGGATGCTGATACCCTGAAGCGTTTCTACCAGGTTCTTGGCTCAGGTCCAATGCGGTTCTGTTTCTATCACAGCAAAGAAAAAATTCTTGATTATCGCCTCGGGACTCAGAATTACCGGTTCAAACACACGGACACGAAACGTTACCTGTTACTCGCCGGAAACCGTCAAAGGTTTTACAATAACCGCAGTTTTATTGCCCTGTTCGATACCGGGAAACAGATACCGATTAAAAAATTCCTCCGTCAGCACAAAATAAAGGTGAATAAGAGTCCTGACGGCAAACTTTCTGAATTGATCAATTACTGTAACACTCTTTGATGGTGCATAAAGGACTGCTGATCGGATTCATGTTGCTGCTCTGGGGCAGTTCTTTTGCCCAGAATGCATTGCAGGTGACCGATTGTCATTATTCGGCCATCCCTTTTTCTGCGTTCAGTGATTCGATTACAAAAAAAACCGGTGTCAGGATATATTATAAGCCGGAATGGACTGACAGCTTGAGTGTTACCATAGATTCAGACAGCATCAGTGTTCTGAATGCCGTTGCCCGGGCTCTGAAAGGAAGCGGTCTTGAGGTTTCACCCTGGCATGGTGATCTTGTTATTATTCCGGGTGTTAAGTTAATAAACAGTCTTCCGGCATACACATCCTCAACAGACCTGACAGGTAAAACGGGAGCAGTTGGAGCAGGTAAGACCGAGAATGAAGATCAGTACCTCACAGGAAGATCATCAGATGCCCTGAAAACGTTGCGCATTGGCAAAAACGGTGGTGCAGCAGGCAGAACAAAGGCCAAACTTCTCGGAAGGCTGCTGGACGAAGAGACGGGTGAACCTGTTGCAGGGGCAACGCTATACATCACAGAGACAGCTACCGGAGCAGTGACTGACGCGTATGGTTTCCTTTCTATTACGTTGAAACCGGGAAACTACAATGCCAGTTTTGAGTACCTCGGGTATGAGAAGCAGAAATATCTGCTGGAAGTGATATCAGATGGCAGTTTCCAGATCCGGATGAAGAAAGCGGTGGTCCAGATCAAAGAAGTGGTGGTTTATGGCGACCGTCAGGCAGGCATGAGGACAAAGGACCCCGGACTTGATAAGATAGCCATCAAATCCATAAAAGAGCTGCCCATGATGATGGGTGAACGGGATATTCTGAAGGTCTCCAGCCTGATGCCCGGAATTGTGAACACTGGGGAAGGTTCAGCCGGATTAAATGTCCGGGGCGGCAGTTCCGACCAGAATGCATTTTATATTAACAAGATACCCATTTATAACACCTCCCATCTGTTTGGTTTCTTTCCTGCCTTCAATTCTGATATTATCCGTGATTTTTCGATTTACAAGGGATATATCCCTGCACAGTATGGCGGAAGGCTGTCATCAGTTTTCAATATCCTCTCGAGGCAGGGAAACCGGAAAAAGTTCATGGCCCGCGGCGGGATCAGCCCTATTGCCGGAAACATTGTACTGGAAGGCCCTTTAAAGAAGGATACCTGTTCGTTCCTGATAAGTGCCCGTTCCACTTATTCCGACTGGTTACTCGGCAGGATCAAGGATCCGGATATCCGGTCGAGTTCAGCTAACTTCTATGATCTGTCGGCAGCCGTCAATTATGACCTTCGTAAATCGCAGCTTGCGGTATTTGCCTATCACAGCAATGATCACTTCCGGTTTTCGGATCTGAATGAATACAGTTATTCCAACAACGGTCTTTCTGCCGGATACAATCATAACTTTACGAATCTGCTCAGGGGTGAATTCACGCTTGTTGCCTCCAGATATGATTTTTCCACTATCGATATGCAGCAGGAATCGTCCGCCTATAAGCATACCTACAATATGGATCATTATGAGGCCAGGGCAGATTTCAAGCATGCCGGTGAAAAGCACTCGCTCGAATACGGAACAGGATTAGTGCTGTACCGTCTTTCAAGAGGAAAAGTGACGCCTTATGGTTCCGCATCTCTCCGGTCGGTTTCAGATCTGGGAGAAGAAAAAGGGGTTGAACCGTATATCTATATCTCTGATTCATGGGAACCGTTTTCGTGGCTGAAGCTCCTGGCAGGCCTCAGGTATGCTGCATTTTCTCCGTTAGGAGCCAGATCTGTCTATCTGTATCATGACGGACTTCCGAGGGATAAACGATATATTACTGATACGCTTACCTATGCTGACAATGCACCAATAACCTGGTATCATGAGCCTGATATCCGCTTGTCAGTTTCGGTCAACACCGATCCAAACGGGACGATCAAACTGGCATATAACCAGATGCATCAAAACCTGTTTATGCTGAATACCACGGTTGCCATTGCGCCCAATACACAGTGGAAACTGGCTGACTATTACATCAGACCTTCTGCCAGCAGGCAAGTATCGCTGGGAGTGTTTCGCGATCTTCCGGGGTATGGACTGGAAACATCGATAGAAGCTTACTACAAGAAAACGGATGGGTATCCGGAATTCCGTGACGGTGCAGATTTTCTCAATGAACCTCAGGTGGAGATCTCGGTTCTGCAAGGCGTTCAACAGGCTTACGGAGTGGAATTATTCATCAAACGGACCGGACAAAAACTGGAAGGCTGGATATCTTATACTTACTCCCGTTCAGTCGTCACAGTAGATGCTGCAGAAAAGTGGAACCGGATCAACGACGGGATGCGTTATCCTGCCAATTTCGACATCCCGCATGCTGTGAATATGGTATTGAACTACCATTTAAAACGCAGGCTCACACTTTCATCAGTCATTGTTTATCAAAAAGGGAAACCCATTACCTATCCCGTTTCGGTTTACTTTATCAATACGGTTCCCTTCCTGGATTACTCCTCGCGGAATGCATACCGCATACCCGACTATTTCAGGACTGACCTGTCACTCACTCTGGAAGGAAACCTGAAAAAGCATAAGCTGATCCATAATTCAGTCGTTTTCAGTCTGTATAATGCAACGGGACGAAAGAATGCCTATTCGGTCTATTTCTCCACCGAAAACGGCAGTATCAAGAGCTACAAGTATTCTGTAGTCGGTGTTCCGATCTTCACTGTCACCTGGCAATTCAAACTTGGAAACTATGCTTCGGAATAAATTCATACCAGGATTGTTTTTTCTGCTGACGGTGTTGGGTTCATGCATCACACCATACGAACCTGATATTGAGAGTTCCGAAAAAAGCAAGTATGTGGTTTCCGGCACACTGACCGACGACGGCAAAGTCCAGACTGTTTATGTCTCCAGGACTTCTTCGCTTGAATACCCGGGCTTTCTTGGAATCAGTAATTGTATGGTGACTTTGTCGGACAAGGCGGGAAATACATTTCAACTTAACGATGATGGAGGCGGGAAATATACCATAGTATTGGATTCTGCTATCATAAAGCCCGGGATCTCGTTCAGGGTCAATGTGCATATACCCGACGGCACCGATATCCAATCCGACTACGACAGCATGCCATCCTGTCCAGAAATTGATTCTGTCTATTATATCCGGAAAGACCTGGCAACCGGTGATGAAGGGATATTCATCCAGGGAATCCAGTTTTACACAGATCTCGACGGTACATTGGATCAAAGCAGGAACTTCCGGTGGGAAGCAATTGAGACCTATGAATACCATTCAGAGTATCCCCTGGAATGGTGGTACGACGGCAGGGTCCATCATGTTGTCCCGCCTGATTATTCCAGGATGATCTGCTGGAGAACGACACTGATCAAGAACATTTATACGCTCACGACAAGTAATCTGGCTGAAAATAAGTCCAAAGGGATTCCATTGCATTTTGTCGACAATACAACCACCCGTCTGGCATACGGTTACAGCCTGCTCTTACGCCAGTATGCTCTCAGCGAGGCAGCCTTCAATTACTACGACCAACTCAGGGTCAATGGGGTGGAAGTCGGAGGGCTCTATGAACAACAGCCTCTTGCTGTACAAGGAAATATGCACTGCCTGACTGATCCCGATAACAGTGTGCTGGGTTTTTTCAGCTGTTCTTCAGTAAAGGTAAAGAGAATCTTTATCAGGAAGGTGGAAGGGCTCGAGCTTGATTTTTACAATGCCTGCACACCAATGACGCTCATCAAAGGGCTTCCTTCGATCCCAAGATCCCAGTACCCGGCATACCTTTTAGGCGACGGCGACGGTTATCAGGCTGTTTTGTTAAATAAAGAGTGTGTAAACTGTCTGCTGCGAGGCGGAACAAATGTAAAACCTGATTTCTGGCCTGAATAGCATGAAACGATTATCCGTAATCTGTCTGATTTTCACTCTCACTCTTAATGTTGCTGCCGGCCACAGGCATGGTGCAACAGCTGCAGATGAGCGTGTGATCGTTTTGCTCGACAGATCCATGTATATTTCAGGAGAAACTATACAGTTTTCTGCGAAAATTCTGAAGGATGGACCAACGGCGGGCAGCACTGTCCTCTACTGCGAGTTGATCACACCTGATGGCATCAGAACTGCCGGAGCTAAATATCCTGTTGCTGAAAACTTTGTGAAAGGTGACCTCCGGATTCCTTCCGATCTGGTAACCGGGACCTATTACTTCAGGGCGTACACGAAGATGATGCGTTCAAACGGCCCTTCCGGATACTGTTATTCTGCACTCAAAATCATTAATCCGAATCTGAAAGAGCTCCAGCCATCTGAAACAGGGGAACCAGGATCAGGGCGGGATTCCATACAACCTGAATCAGGTGGCATCCTGACAAATCTGGAGGTTTACTCCCCAAACGATCCTATCACCTTTCAAGTCGCAGGCAGAAACCCGGATGACCCTGCATTGGCTGAATACAGTCTGGCAGTGGTTCCTGAAGCAGCTGCTCCCTCCGACGATCATCCTGCGCCCAATTCTTCTGCAGAGGCAGAAGTGCCATTCTACCCTGAAAACCGGGGAATTTCGCTGACCGGCAGGCTGGTCCGGAATGGCGGGAACATCCCGGTCGCCGGTGCTCTAATCGACCTTTCAATCCTGGGGCAAGGGAAAGATTTCATGCCTGGTTTTACCGATTCAACAGGCCGTTTCTTTTTTGCCCTGCCCTCCTATTACGGGAACCTTGACCTGTTTGTTTCGCCTGCCGGCACGAATCTCAATGGACTTAAACTACAGATCGACAACGACTTTTGCACTTTACCTGTCAAACTGCCTGCCCCTCCTTTCCATCTTTCCGAATCTGAGGAAAAGACCGCTCTCAATATGGCCATCAACTGGCAGGTGACCTCCGCATTTTCTCCACTCCGGACTGATACCATCGGGAAACAAAAGCAAACAAGCGTACCTTTTTATGGTACACCATCCGATATCATTCATATCGACGATTTTGTTGCCCTGCCCACCCTGGAGGAGTACTTCAATGAGCTTCCGATGCTGATGAAAGTTCGTAAGATCAAAGGAGAACGAAAGTTCAGGGCTACCGGTCCGGAAAGCGAACTGGAAGTATACGACCCGCTTGTCCTGGTTGATATGGTTGCCGTTGATGATCCTGAGCTTGTGCTGGCCATATCCCCTCAATCTCTCGACCGGATTGAAGTCGTGAATGCGCCGTATGTAAAAGGTAATCAGACCTATGGCGGAATTGTAAGCATATTCTCCAAACGGGGAGATATGGGGAATATCCATCTGCCATCATCGGGCATTTTCCTGAATTATATGTTCTATCACGAGCCGGAAAGTATGGATATCCTTCAGGATACCACCCGGAACCTGCCCGATAGCCGGAACACCGTGTACTGGCAGGCGATGCATGATACCAAAATGCATGGGAATGAAGCTGGTTCTTTTAAAGCCCCCGATACACCCGGGCATTACCTTATAGTTGCCAGGACAATCAGCAGCAAAGGATCGATCATCCGAAAGACGGGAAGGTTTGAGGTAAAATAGAATTTCAGGGAATCTGCCGTAGTTCCGGGTTCACAGCATTAAAATTGACTATTGACCGGTTGTCGGGCCATGAAGGTTTGGCATGATCCGGGAAGTGT